>CAZJHX010000169.1:0-22968 GCA_964545715.1 uncultured Myxococcales bacterium | reverse complement strand
AAGCGCTCGATTTTGCCGACGATGATTCATCCCCGCGCAAATCGAGCGGTGAAGCGCTCGATTTTGGCCCAGATGACTGATCCACCAGAAGATCGGACCACAAACGTTCCGATTTCGGCCTGGATGATTGATCGACGCGGAAATCGGGACGCAAACGTTCCGATTTCGCCCCGGATGATTCATTCGCGGGGGAATCGGACCGCAAACGTTCCGATTTCGCCCCGGATGGTTCATTCGCGCGGAAATCGGGACGCAAACGTTCCGATTTCGCCCCGGATGGTTCATTCGCGGGGGAATCGGGACGCAAACGTTCCGATTTCGGCCCAGATGATTCATTCGCGCGGAAATCGGGGCGGCGGTGTTGAGTTGTTGGGGCGGCGGCTCTTAGCCGAGCGCGACGTCGACCACTCTGGAGCGTGCGCCTCCACTGAGGAAGGCGTAGAAGTCGGCCGCCGAGAAGATCTTGAAGATGAGGCGGCCAAAGGTCAGGGTCTGGCCGCTCATTACGGCGACGGCCTGGCCCGGCTCGAGGGGATTCTCACCGACGGCTGAACCATTGGTGGAGCCGACGTCCATCACGCGGAAGTGACCCCGCAGGGGGTCGATGGTGATGCACGCGTGCTTCTTTGAGATCGTGTAGTCGTTGATTACGACGTCGCATGCTGCGAAGCGGCCTACCGCGATCGGGGCGTTTGGGGCGCTCTCGGGCGACTTCTGGACGGGCACGAACATCTGGCGCTGCAATGGGCGCGTGATGAGGATGTCGTCGTCCTGTGGGTCGTTGATGAGCTCGGGGTCGATATGCACGAGAGTGGACGGGCGCAAGCGCACAGTCCTGCCCGTGGTGCGTCGCCCGCCGCTTTCGCGGGGGGAGCGACTGAGACGTCCACCGATAATGCGCGTGACGACGAGCACTGGCGCGGGATGCTCCGCTAAGAACTCGTCAAGCGTCATGCCCTCGATCTTGGCCAGAATGTTTTCTACCGGCTTCATTCGTCCGTCCTTGGTGCTGCCTTGCCTATCGGGACAGGAGGCGCGGCAGCTTAGGGCTTAAAAGCTCTTGCGCTTGAGCTTCTCGACGAGGGTGGTTCGGTTTAGGCCCAGCATGCGCGCGGCCTTGGTCTTGTTGCCTTCGCTGCGGTCCAGCGCGATGCGGATGAGCTGCGACTCGTAGGCGTCGGTGCGAGCGTTGAGATCGATGCCGGCGTCCGGGAAGTCGAGCCAGACAGCGCCTGGGCCCTCTGCCGCGACCGGCTCTTCTGCGATGGTGCCGATGGCTCGCCTGGCGTCCAGGCGCTCGGCGACCTCGGGCTCGCCGATCCAGCCTTCGCCGACGAGCACCATGAGGCCCTGGATGAAGTTCTCCAGCTCGCGAACATTGCCCGGCCAGCGCTGGCGCTCGAGCATCTTGAGAGCGCCCTCGGTGAAGCCGATGACCTCGGTGAGCAAGCGCTGGTTGTAGAGCCGGACGAAGTGCTTCACGAGCGGCGACACATCCATGCTGCGCTCGCGCAGGGCCGGCAGGTGGAGACGCAGCACGTTCAACCTGAAGTACAGGTCCTCTCGGAAGGTCCCGTTGCGCACGGCCTCCTCCAGCGAGACGTTGGTGGCCGCGATGAGCCGGAAGTCGACGTCGCGTCCGTCATGGGATCCGAGCGGCTCGATGCGGCGCTCCTGAATGACGCGTAGCAGCTTCACCTGCATCATCACCGGCAGCTCACCGATCTCGTCCAGGAAGATGGAGCCCTTGTTCGCCAGTTCGAAGCGGCCCATGCGCGCGCGGTCCGCTCCAGTAAAGGCGCCCTTGGCGTGGCCGAAGAGCTCGCTCTCGATCAGGTTTGCCGGAATCGCGCCACAGTTGACGGGCACGATCTTGCCGCGCCGTCGCTGCGACCACCCGTGCAGCGCCCGGACCACCACCTCTTTGCCGGTGCCGCTCTCGCCTGTTACCAGGACATTGCAGTCTGTGCGCGCCACGCGGCGAGCGAGCTTGAGCACGTCCGCCATCGGCGATCCGGGCCCGAAGATTGGCATCGGGAGCCCTGTGGTCGGGTCGGTATACGCCATAGTCGGTGCTATTTCCTGCTCATCGAAAAGTACTGCTACTGCTTCGCTCAATGAAGCAACCCCTCAATTGCCGTCCACTGACCTGATCGGATGCTCGGCCGGTCAGCTTTAGGCCACGCGATGACACTATTCTCCAACTTCCCGGCATCACGGCTAGTTTTGCTGTCATTTTTCTGACAAACGTCCGTCACGGCGCTGGCGAATGTCGGGGTCTCTGACACCCCACACGCCCGTAACAGACTGTAATCATTCAGACCGGCAAGAATTGCCCAGCCTGGCACGCCGACTGCAGTTATTGCCCACCGTGAGGGAACGAACTGCAAAGACCACCGGGCGCATCTTGTCCACCGTCGTGAGCGCGGCGCTGGCCCTGGCGACCCTTCTCGCATCGCCGACCGCGGCCGCCGATGAGCTCGACACCTATAAAGAGGTCAGCTACCTGGTCTTCCAGCGCAGCGCCGGCTTCGACCGCCCGACGTTTGAGTCGGACCTGCTCGACGGCACCATCACGGTGCGTTTCCGCCGCATCCCGCGCAACTGGCGCTCGCTGCTCAATGTCCAGGTGGCCTCGGCCAGCAAGGCCCGCTTCTTCCGCGCGATGACGCCTATCAAGCGCAACGGAAAGCTGGTCGGCATTCAGCTGCAGGTCGGGATCGGCGCCTTCAGCATCAAGACGTACAACAAGCGCCGGCCCATGCGCTGGGTTCTGCGCATCGGTGAGGTCCGCCGGCCGCCCTTCAGCTTCGGCCGCGAAGGCGTCCCCGTGGTGCCCTACTCCGACCTGATCGAAGACGATGTCGAGGGCCGCAGCGCTTTTGCCGCCGCCGAGTTCGACCTGGCATCCGGCCGTCTCGATGGCGCATGCCGCACCTTTGCGTCCCTGCGCGGCGGCGATCCCGAGCTGACCAGCTGGGCCACCATCCGCGTGGCCGACTGCCTGCTGGAGCTCGGCAACCACAAGGCGGCCATCAAGCAGCTCAAGACCGTCATGAGCGCCGGCCACACACCCGCCGCCGTCTTCCTCGCGCGACTGCGCCTGGAAGAGGCGACCGGCCGCATCCTCACCGCCGGCTTCCAGCGCGAGCTCTACCAGTCGGATGTACGCCGCGCCACGCACATGGGCACCGTCGCCGACGAGGCCGCCTTCCGCGAGGCCCGCGCCCTTCTTCTGCGCCGTCAGATCGATGACGCGCTGGCCGTGATCGAAGGACTGCACCAGCGTCGCAGCCAAAGCCCCATCTTCGTCGACCGCCGCTTCCTCAACGCGCTGCGGTGGCGCGCCGTCCGCGACGCATCCGTCGAGGAGAAGTGGCTCTCGACCGCCCGCACGTACCTGCGCATCCCGACCGACAACAAGCGCATGCCCCACTGGCTCGAGATCCACCGCATCGGCGCCCGCGCCCTGCGCGAGATCGGCCTGTCCAAGCGCGCCGTGCGCGTCTACCTGCACCTGCTCGAGGACAAGAATCTCGGCTACGAAGAGCGCGATCTCATCAGAGATCTGGCGCACACCTATCACGAGGCCGGTGACCAGTACCGCGCGTCGATCACGCTGACCTTCCTGCTGGAGCGCTACCCGGAGCTGCGGCGCGACGCCGGCGTCATCCGCCTGCAGGGCCGCCTGGCGCTGGCACAGGAGAACGGCAGCCGGATGGGTGAGGTCGTCGCTGAGCTCAAGGCCATGGCGCCCGAGCTCACCAGCCAGGACGACGAGCGCTTCGTGGCAACCGTGGCCATGCGCGCACTCGAGATCGATGGACTGGCCGCCGCCCGCGCGACCATCAACGGCATTGGTGGCCAGCTGCCGACGACCATCGCACGCGACCTGGCCATGGCGGCCGGCGACTGCGACGACTTGGCCAAACACGTTGGCCCACTGATTCTGGCCCAGGCCGAGACCATGCTGTGGACGGGCGCCTGCCTGATGGGTCAGCGACGTGCCGACGAGGCCCGCGTCTACCTGGAGGCCGCGCGCGTCTACACCGGCGCGGAGATTCTGCTGCCGCGCATGGATCCCATCCTGAAGGCGGTCGAGACCAGCGCGCAGTGGTGGCTTCAGAACGAGAAACGAGTGGCGGCCGCACAGCCGGCAGAGAACCAGGGCTAATGGAGACTTCGATGCACATGATGACGTCTGAAGACCCCTCGATGCGGCGCGTATTGGCGCTGGCCCGTGGCGTCGCGCTGACACCGACGACCGTGCTGCTGACCGGCTAGTCCGGCACCGGTAAAGAGGTCCTGGCGCGGGCGATTCACGACATGAGCGAGCGCGCCCACGGCCCGTTCGTGGCCATCAACTGCGCAGCCATTCCGGCCAGCCTGATGGAGAGCGAGCTCTTCGGCCACGAGCGCGGCGCGTTCAGCGGCGCCGGCGAGCGCAAGCCCGGCACCTTCGAGCTGGCTCAGGGCGGCACGCTGCTGTTGGACGAGGTCAGCGAGCTGCCGCAGGAGCTGCAAGCCAAGCTGCTGCGCGTCATCCAGGAGCGTCAGGTCTGCCGGGTCGGCGGCACCCAGAACATCGATCTGGACGTGCGCATCATCGCCACGACCAACCGCGACCTGAAGGGCATGGTCACAGACGGGCTCTTCCGCCAGGACCTTTACTACCGCATCAACGTCTTCCCCATCGAGTTGGTGCCGCTGCGGGCGCGCACAGTCGATCTTCCGGGCCTGTGTGACGCGATCGTCAAGACATTGACCCGCCGGATGGGCCGCTCATACGTGACCGTCGGCCGCACGGCGATGCAGCGCCTGATGGCCCATACGTTCCCCGGCAACATCCGCGAGCTCTCCAACCTGTTGGAGCGCGCGCTGGTCCTGACCACAGGCGCCGCCATCGACGCCGATGCGCTGATGTTCGACCGCGACGCCACCGTGCACGCCATCGGGCCGCACCTGGCCGTCAGCAACACGGAAGACGCGTTCGACGGCATGACGCTGGCCGACATCGAGCGCCAGGTCATCCTGTCCACGCTGAACAAACAGCATGGCAACCGCACGCGTACGAGCGAGGTGCTGGGCATCAGCATCCGCACCCTGCGCAACCGTCTGCGCGAATACCGCACCGACGGCTTCCAAGTCGCGTCTTCGACCATCGGCTTCGCGGCTGCATAGGAAACACAGGGCCCGGGGGGACACAATGGGAATCGAATTCGACAACACGACGCAGCTGCTCGAGCGAAGCCTGGACGTACGACTCCAGCGCGCCGGCGTGCTCGCGTCCAACCTGGCCAACGTCGACACGCCCAACTTCAAGCCGTCCGACATGCGCTTCGAGGGCTTCTTGAAAGAGGCGACCGGCGCCGACGCCGCGTCCCAGCACCGGGCCATGGCCGACAGCGCTGAGATCGTGACCGACAAGGACGCGCCCGGCGGCCTGGACGGCAACGCGGTCGACCTGGACCAGACGGTAGCCAACATCACCGAGAACAGCGTTCGCTACAACACCGCGCTCGAGCTCATCCGCCGCAAGCTGGCGCTGATGAGCTACGCGGCGTCGGGGCAGTAGGGGGTTAACCGATGAGTCTCATCAAGGCCATGGACATCCTCAGCTCGGGCATGCACGCCCAGCGCGCACGGATGGACCTGACATCGACCAACCTGGCAAACGCAAACACCACGCGTACGGCCGAGGGCGGTCCCTATCGCAAGCAGAACCCCGTGTTCGAGGCGATGCTGACAGGCGCCGACGCCGACAGCTTCGACGCCAACCTGCGCAAAGTCGCCGTCATGGGTGTGGAAGGCGACCAGACGCCCTTCCCCGAGGTCCACGATCCCGGTCATCCCGACGCCGATCCGCAGACCGGCATGGTGCAGATGCCCAACGTCAACGTTGTCGAGGAGATGGTCGACATGATCACCGCCTCGCGGTCCTACGAGGCCAACGTGACGGCGTTTCAGGCGCTCAAACAGATGGCCAGCAAGGCCATGGAAATCGGGCGGTAAGCGATGAACAAGCTCACAATCGCCTCCGGCAACCACCAGGCGCTCGCGTCCTACCTGCGCAACTCGAAGCTGCAGGAGGCCGTCAACGCCAGGGCCAACGAGGCTGCGAAAGACAGCAATCCCGTCGAGGGCTTCACTGAGACGCTGGCGGAGCACGTCGACTCGGTCAACGAGGTCATGAAGCAGAGCGACGCCTCCGCTGAGGCGTTTTTGAAAGGTGAGGAGACGTCGATCCACGAGGTCATGATCGCCATGAGCAAGGCGGACGTCTCATTCAAGCTGATGACGCAGATCGGCCGCAAGGTCATCGAGGCGTATCAGGAAATCAACCGGATGCAGGTGTAATCGATGAACGAGATCGCCAGCCAATTCAAGACCATCTGGGGCGACATGAGCGGCGCCCGGCGTGCAGTGACCATCGGCATTCTTGTCGTGGCCGTCGCCGGTCTCTCGTGGATTATCGTCGCGGAGACGTCGCAGCAGTGGAAGCCGCTTGGCCGCGGCCTGACGCCCCAGGACCTGAAGCAGGCCGTGTCCGCACTCGAGGAGCGCAAGATCCCGGTGCGGATGCGCGACGACGAGGTCCTCGAGGTGCCCGAAGAGAAGCTGCACGAGGCGCGCCTGGCGGTCACGTCGGCAGCCAGCAGCGGCGGCGGCGTCGGCATGGAGCTGTTCAATGAGAGCAACTTCGGCCAGAGCGCGTTCCAGGAGAAGGTGAACTATCACCGGGCCATGGAAGGCGAGCTGGCGCGCACGATTCGCAGCCTGGAGCCCGTCGAGGCCGCGCGCGTGCACCTGTCGATACCCAAGAAGTCGCTGTTCAAAAAGAACCAGAAGAAGCCGTCCGCCAGCGTGAAAGTGACGCTCAAGCCCGGCGCCGAGCTGGACAGCGCTCAGATCGCCGGCATGCGCAACCTGATCGCCAGCGGCATCGTCGGCTTGACCCCGGGGTCCGTCACCATCGTGGACCAGCGCGGCAACCTGCTGGCGCGTCCGCGAAAAGACGACGGCATGGTGCCGGAGACCTTCGTGCAGCTGCGACGCCAGCGTGAGCAGGCGCTTCAGGACGCGATCCTCGAGGTGCTGCGTCCGGTCGTCGAGAACGGCAACGTGCGCGTCACCGTCTCCGCCGACATGAACTTCAGCCGCTCCGAGACCACGCTGAAGCAGCTTGACCCCGAGAAGCGGGTCGTCATCGGCGAGAACCGGCACGAAGAGAGCTCGCAGTCGACCGATCCCAAGGCCGGCGGCGTCGCGGGCGCGGCGGCAAACGTGCCCGGCGGCGCGGGTCCCGGCAAGAAGGTCGCCGGCAACCTGAAGACCTCCAAGCGCGAGACGCTGCAGTACGAGACCGAGTCCAGCGTGCGCAAGACGTCCACGCCGGCCGGTCGCGTCGAGCGCCTGTCGGTGGCCGTGGTCGTCGACGGGATCATGATCGAGGGCGAGGACGGCGAGAACGTCTGGCAGAAGCTGAGCGACGCCGACATCGGTGACATCAAAGCCCTGGCCGCCAACGCAGCAGGCATCGACCTGGACCGCGGCGACAAGATCACTGTCGTCAGCCGCAAGTTCCAGGTCGAGGCCCCGCCCCTTGTCGAGCCGGCCGTCACGCTGGCGCCCTGGGTGCGCGACGCCATGCGCTGGGGCGTGATCGCGCTGTGCGTGCTGGCGCTGATCTTCGGCGTACTGCGGCCCTTCCTCAAGACGGTCAAGCCGGCCGAGGCCCTGGCCCCGCAGCTGGCGCTGGCCGGCGGCGCAGCAGGTGTGGGCGCAGTGGCCGCAGCGGACGTCATCGCCGGAGCGTTGCCCGAGGGCACCCCAACGGACACCGAAGCCCAAGAAGAAGAGCCCGAGGTGATTTCGCTGGGCGAGCGCCTCCGCTTGAAAGCGATCAACTCGACCCAAGAGGACCCCAAGCGCGCGGTGGAGATCCTACGCACGTGGATGTGGACGGAGGACTAAACGATGGCCCAGGCACAAAAGAAAGACACCGACGACCAGGCCACCGAGGAGCAGTTGGCGCCGACGCCGATCCCCGCGGGCGCCCGCAAAGCCGCCGTCGCGCTGCTCATGCTCGGCAACGAGCTGGCCGGCGAGATCCTGAGCGAGATGAGCGAGGCCGAGGTCCAGCTGTTGCTCCGTACGGCCAAAGAGCTGGGCACCGTCGACGGCCAGGAGGCCACCGGCATCCTGCAGGAGTACACCGACTTCTTCCACGGCCAGTCGCTGCTGGTGCCGCGCGCCGAGGACTTCGTGCGCACGGCCGCCGAGGGCGCGCTGGGCGCCGATCGCATTCGCAGCCTGCTGGGCCTGGAGGAGGAAGAGGTCGTGGACGACTCGCTGTCCACCGCAGTCACGGCCGGCTCCGAGGCGATCGCGATGGTCCTCAAAAAGGAGCATCCGCAGACCATGGCGGTCGCGCTGGCGGTCATGCCGACCCAGAAGGCGGCCGAGGTGCTGTCGCATATGCCGGAAGACCAGCGCCCCGAGATCGTGCGCCGCGTCGCGCAGATGCGCAGCGTCACGCCCGAGCTCCTCAAGGAGATCGGCGACACGCTAAACCGCGAGCTGGACGCGTCCGTGGGCTCGGCGATGTCGTTGGACGGGCAGAACCTGGTCGTCGCGCTGTTGAAGTCGCTGTCGTCCGAGCAGGAGGAGGCGATCTTCGAGGGCCTCAACGAGTCCGACCCGCAGCTGAGCGAGGAGATCCGCAAGAAGATGTTCGTCTTCGAGGACCTGCTCACGCTGGATCCGCGAGCGCTGCAGAGCATGCTCAAAGAGATCGACGGTCGCACCCTGACGCTGAGCCTGAAGACGGCCACGACCGCGCTGCGCGAGCACATCCTGTCATGCATGTCGAGCCGCGCGGCCACGATGATCCTCGAGGATCTCGAGGCCATGGGCCCCGTTTCGGTCAGTCAGGTGGAGATGTCCCAGGACGAGATCGTCCAGGTGGCGCTGCGCCTGGCCTCCGAAGGCAAGATCACGCTGCGATAACCCATGGAAGACACCGTCACCACCCTGTTTACCAGCGAGCGCAACGTGGCGCCCGCCAGCTTCCTGCGCCTGCTCTCGGCCGACGAGACAGCGCAGTGGGAGCCGTCGGTCACCGCGACTCCGGAGCCCGAGCCCCAGAGCGCGCCCGAGGCCGAGCCCGCGCCGGTCGCACCGGACCCGTGGGCAGAGCGCGAGGCCGTGATCGTCACGGAGCTGGAGGCCGCGCACGCCCGCGGTGTCGAGGCAGGTCGCGCCGAGTGGACCGAGCAGCTGGAGGTCGTGCAGGCTCAGCTGGCAGCGGCGCTGGAGCAGCTGGCTCAAGCCGCCGAGGACCTTTCCAAGCGCGCACGCACCGAGGCGGTGGAGCTGGGCATCAACGTGGCGCAGGCCATCGTCGGGCAGACCGCGGCGGGTGACGCCCAGCTGCTGAGCCATGTGCTGGAGCGCGCCCTGCAGGCCGTGCCGCGCACCGAAGAGGCCGTCTTGAAGTGCAACCCGGACGACCTGGCGACCATCGAGCGGCTGGTCCCGGAGCTGGTGAGCATGCGCACAGACCCGCTGTCCATCCGGCTGATGAGCAGCCCGGGCGTGGAGTGCGGCGGCTGCATGATCGAGTTTGCCGATGGCGCCGTGGATGCGCGCCCGTCCGTGGCGGTCGAGGTCATGGCCGAGGCCGTGCGCAGCGCGATGGCAGGACGGCACGACGAGGCGGAGGGCGACGCGTGAGCCTGTTGCCGCACCAGGAGC
Organism: uncultured Myxococcales bacterium; assembly: GCA_964545715.1. Classification (GTDB taxonomy): domain Bacteria; phylum Myxococcota_A; class UBA9042; genus CAZJHX01. The sequence goes on along the minus strand of CAZJHX010000169.1, from coordinate 13,212 downwards.
TGCAGCGCGTGCTGCACAAAGCGCCGGCCTACCGGGTCAGCGGTCGCGTCACGCGCGTGTCCGGCCTGTTGGTCGAGGGCGCCGTGCCGGGCGCGCATCTGGGGATGGTCTGTCGTCTGGTCATGCCGGGTGGCTCCGCCTCGGACGCCGTACCGGCGGAGGTCGTCGCGCTGGGTCGCAACCGGACCGTGTCGCTGATGCCCCTGGGCGGCGTGACCGGCATTCAGACCGGCACGCGCATCGAGACCACGTCAGAGGAGCCGCTTGTCGAGGTCGGCGAGGGCCTGCTGGGTCGCATCGTGGACGGCTGGGGCACGCCGCTGGACGGCAAAGGCCCGATCGCGCGCGGCGCCGGAGCCGAGCGGTATCCGTTGGATCCGGCGCCTTTGAACCCACTGGAGCGCGGGTGCGTGGACAAGCCGCTCAGCGTCGGCGTGCGCGTCATCGACGCCATGCTCACGTGCGGCCAGGGTCAGCGCATGGCGATCCTTGCCGGCGCCGGCGTGGGCAAGTCGACGCTGCTGGGCATGATGTGCCGAAACACCGACGCCGATGTGACGATCATCGGGCTGATCGGCGAGCGCAGCCGCGAGGTCAAGCGCTTCGTCCAGCACGATCTGGGCCCCGAGGGCCTGCGCCGCGCCGTGGTGGTGGCGGCCGCGTCCAACCACGCCCCTGCCCTGCGTGTCCGCGCGGCGCGCGTGGCCACGGCCATGGCCGAGTACTTCCGCGATCAGGGCAAGCGCGTCCTGTTGCTGATGGACAGCCTCAGCCGTGTAGCCATGGCACAGCGCGAGCTGGGTCTGGCCGTGGGCGAGCCGCCCGCCACGCGTGGGTATCCGCCGTCAGCGTTCACGATCATTCCGCGGCTGCTGGAGCGCGCGGGTCCGGGCACGGGCCAGGGGTCCATCACGGCGTTCTACACGACACTGCTGGAGGGCGACGACCTGGGCGACCCGATCGGCGATGCCGTGCGCGCCACCACCGACGGACACATCGTGCTGTCGCGCGACCTGGCGGACCGTGGGCACTTCCCGGCCGTAGACGTGCTGGCCAGCACGAGCCGCGTGATGGGCGAGATCGCCGCGCCGGAGCACAAAGCGGCGGCGCAGACCATGCGAACGCTGCTGGCCGATCACAGGGAAGTCGAGGAGCTGGCGACGCTCGGTGCGTACCAGCGGGGCACGACGCCGCGTTACGACCGGGCCCTGACCGCGGCCCCGGAGATTCAGGCGTGGAGCCGACAAGAGATCGAGAAGCGAGCAGACATGACCGAGAGCCTTGACGGGTTGGCGGCGCTGGCAGCGCGGCACGGAGGAACCTCATGAGGGTGGCAACTGTTATCGGTGTCTTCATCGTCGGGCTGTGCCTGACCTCCATGGCCGCCGCGCAGGAGATGAAGGGCGCACTGCGACCCACGGGCGCGCGGATCGTGGAGACCCCGGACGCGCCGGTGCGCACGACGGCAAAACGAACCAGGTGCGGGCTCTCCGCGCAGGAAGAGCTGCTGGTCACCGAGCTGCGAGGTGCGCTCAACCGGCTGGAGCAGCGCCGCGCCGAGATCCGGGCGCGCGAGGCGGCGCTGAAGGCGCTCGAGACGCAGGTGATGGCCGAGATCGTGCGGCTGCAGCAGATTCAGGCGGCTGTGGGCCAGCGGCTGGATCAGACGGACGTGAAAGCGGATGAGGCGACCGTTCAGCGGGAGTCGGAGCGCCGCAAGCGGATCACACAGCTGGCGGGGATTCTGAAGAAGATGAAGCCGGCCGCGGCGGCCCCGATCATCGCGCAGCAGAGCGATGACGTGTCCGTGGGTGTGCTGGAGACGCTGGGGGAGCGTCCGGCCGCCCTGATCATGGCGCAGCTGCCGCCCAACGTGTCGGCGCGCCTGGCGAGAAAACTGGTGGCCCAGCCACTGAGCAAGGGGGAGTAAGCGTGACGAGCGCATTGAACAGCCCGACGGTCCCGGCGTCGCCATTCGGCTACACGACGGAGACGAGCCGCGGCCGCACAGAGACCGATCCCGGCGCCGAGGCAAACGCCGACGAGCAGCGGTTCGCCAACGTTCTGGCGGCGCGTGAGCGCATGGACGAAGCGGCGGCCACAGGCGAGGACGCGGCCCGCACCGACAAGAAGGCGGAGACCGAGGACGCCATCGTTGCGGCGCTGACCCAGACGGTGGATCCGGCCACGCGACGACTCAAGGCGCCGACGGCGTTTGCGCTGCGAGCGGGCCAACCTCTGGACGCCGATCCGCAGCTGCGCAGCCGGTCGCCCTGGGGGGACGCAGTCGCTGATTCTGGGACGCCGCGCGCCAAGCCGATGAAGCACGCCGGTCCGGTGGTCACTTTTGAGCGACTGGATGCGCCCGGACGACAGGCTGTCATGGCCCAGAAGCGCGTGCCGGACGCCCCGAAACAGCGACCGGAGGCGCCGCAGGAGCCCGTGCAGCAGCGGACTCAGAGCGCGGACAAGACGGCGACGGGTCCCGTAAAGGACACGCAGCCTTACGTGGAGGCGATTCAGGATCAGGCGCGCAACCAGGCCAAGCGGCGACGTGGAAACGCCCGGCGCCCGATGGGTCGCACACGGCCGAGCGGTCGACCGGCGCCAGCCCGGGCCGGCGGCTCGCCGATCACCATGAGCGCGCTGAAAGCGGCGGCGACGCGGCTGAGCAAGGTGCCGTATTTCTCGGCGCCGGCCGTCGGTCTGGCAGCGGTGAAGAGCGCCCCGCCTGCCAAGAAGCAGGTCAGCGTGAACTCCAAGGACGCCGCAAAGACCACGAGTGCGACCGCCTCGAAGGGCATGTCGTCGGCAGACGCGGCGACGCTGATGGCGCAGGCGACACCGATAGCGGAGGCGGCTTCTGCGACCCAGACACCGCTGGTGGAGCAGGTCGCAGCCACGCGGGACTCTTCGCAGGTCGTGGAGCAGGTGCTGGACCGCCTGGACACGATCAAGCTGAGCAAGAGCGGCGCAACGCAGCGCTTGACCGTGGACATGGGACGCCAGCTTGGACGGATCGCGCTCTCGTTCCGCCTGGCGACGCACTCCGACGCGGCGCAGTCCAAGCTGCACGTGGTGATGGAGACCGAGCAAACGCAGACCAAGGCCCTGCTTCAGAGTGGGTTGACCGGGCTGCGCGAAGGGTTGACGAACCGGGGCTATGTAGACCCGGTTGTCGAGGTGAGAGGGGGAAACCCAAGCGACGAGGGGGGCTTGAGCCAATCGGATCGTGAGGGGAGTTCGGAGAGGAACGGATCCGAAGCCGCAGCGAATGCAGAGGCAAACGCTGCGGCCTTCGGACGCCGTCTTCGAGACAACCAATCCTCGGGCGCGACGCGCCTCAATGACGTGGCTTAGAGAGGGGATTCACCATGGATATCAGTTCGGTAGCAAGCGGCGCGGGCTCAGTCGGCATGGGGCGCGAGCAGGAGCTGGGCAAGGAGGAGTTTTTGAAGCTTCTCGTGACGCAGCTCTCGCAGCAGGACCCGCTGAACCCGCAGGACGGGACCGAGTTCGTGGCGCAGCTCGCGCAGTTCACGAGCCTGGAGCGCCTGGTCAACATGGAGCGCTCGATGGGCGACGTCGCGCTGGCCACCATGGCCAACGCCAACTCGCAGGCCGCGGGCTTCATCGGCAAGGGCGTGGTGGTCAAGGGCGACACCTTCGCGTTCGAGGGCGGCAAGGGCGAGAAGCTGGGCTTTGAGCTGGACCGCAAGGCCGAGACCGTCACGGTCGAGGTCAAGGACAGCAAGGGCAACCTGATCGACACCATCGAGACGACGGGCAAAGAGGGGGTCAACGACCTGACGTGGGACGGCATCAAGTCCACGGCCGAGGACGGCACAGTCACCTATTACGAGGACGGCGAGTACACGTTTGACGTGACCGCCACGGACGCCGACGGCGATGAGGTCGGGGTCCTGGAGAGCACGGTGGTCACACGCGTGGAGTCGGTGAAGTTCCTGGACCAGGTCCCGTACCTGGTGCTGGGCACCGGCGAGACCGTGACCATGAACGCCGTCCGCGAGTTCACGAACACCGATTCCAAATAAGCAGAAACAGTAAACGACAAGGCTTCAACTAGAGGAGAAACCATGAGTATCAACCGCAGCATGTACATCGGCCTGACCGGCATGAAGGCCAACAGCCAGAGCATCAACGTGGTCGGCGACAACATCGCCAACCTCAACACGGTGGGCTTCAAAGCCGGACGAACCGTGTTTCAGGAGATGCTGGGCCAGAGCCTGATGGGCGCGTCGGGTCGCGGCGGCACCATGGGCGGCGGCGTGGGCGTGGCGGACGTCGAGAAGATGTTCTCGCAGGGCGCGCTGCTCGGCACGGGCGTGTCGACCGATATGGCCATCGCCGGCGAGGGGTTCTTTGCGATGGAGGGCGAGGTCGGCGGCACCGAGGGCACGTTCTACACGCGCGCCGGGCAGTTCGGCCGTGACAAAGAGGGCTTCATCGTCAACGCCTCGGGCTTGAAGCTCATCGGCTACCCGTCGGACTCGTCCGGTGTGGTCTCCTCGACGCTGGGCGCGCTGCAGATCGACGACGCGCCGATGCCGCCCAAGGCGACGGACAAAGCCGAGATCAGCGTGAACCTCAACGCGGCCGAGGAGGACTCGGCGGCGGGTGACTTCGACCTGGTCGACAACCCGGGCGCGGCGGAGTTCCAGACCTCCATGACCGTGTACGACAGCCTGGGTCGCAGCCACGAGGTCACCGTGTTCTTCGACAAGGCCGAGGGCACCAACGACTGGACCTACACCGTGGCGGCCGACAAAAAAGGCATCGACGGCGGCGAGGGTTTCCAGCAGCTGGCGACGGGCTCCATGACGTTTGACGAGGACGGCAAGCTCAACATGGCCGACCCCAAGGTCGACCTGAAGATGACCCCCAACGGGCTGTCCGAGCAGACGATCAGCTTGGACTTTACCGGCACGACCAACATCGCGGCCAAGTCCAGCCAGGTCGACCAGACTCAGAACGGGCTGCAGGCGGGCACCTTCCAGAGCCTGAACATCGACGCCAACGGCGAGATCGTCGGCACGTTCAGCAACGGTGAGCAGCGCGTGCTGGGCGCCGTGGCCCTGGCCCGCTTCAAGAGCAACGACGGGCTGCAGGTGCTGGGCGCCGGTCTCTACGCCGGGTCCCTGGACAGCGGCAGCGTCATCATGGGCAAGGCCAACAGCGGCGGTCGCGGTCAGCTGATCAGCGGCACGCTCGAGCAGTCGACGGTCGACCTGGCCACCGAGTTCACGAACATGATCATCGCCCAGCGCGGTTATCAGGCGAACTCGCGAACCATCACGACGGCCGACCAGATGATGCAGGAAGCGGTCTCGATCAAGCGGTAATCCCAGCGTGATATCCTCTGTGGGTTCCCTGATCCCACGGAGGATGCATGCGCGCTCTGGCTTTCCTACTCGCCGTGCTGTTGGCGCCTGCTGCGCCCGCGCTCACCATGGATCAGCTGCTCGTTCACGGGCGGCTGGGCAGCGCCGGCGGCGTCGCGGTCGACGGCAACTACAACTTCACATTGTCGTTGTTCGCGGACAAAGAGGGCGGCGATCCGCTCTGGGCCGACGCGGTGTACGACGTGCCGGTCACAAACGGCATCTTTACGGCGGTCATCGGCAAGACCAAGCCACTACCGGCGCAGCTTCTGGCCGACAACGATCAGCTGTGGGTGCAGGCCAAGGTGGACAACGATCCGCCGCTGTCCCGAGTACGCCTGTATCCAGCCGCGGCGGCGCTAATCGCCAAGGCGGCGGCGACGCTGCAATGCAGCGGGTGCATCACGCCGGCGCACACGTCGTTTCTGACCGGGTGTGACGAGGGTCAGGTCCTGGCCTATTCGGGCGGCACGTGGGGCTGCGGCGATGCGGGCGACACCAAGCTGACGGAAGAGGAGGTCGACGCTTTTGTGGCCAACAACGGCTACGCGCTAAGTGGCCAGCTGAAGGCGGTAGCGCTGTCCGGCAGCTACGACGACCTCATCGACACGCCTGCGCTGGCGGCCGTCGCGTTGTCAGGCAGCTATAACGACCTCACCGACAAGCCGGTGTCGGCCATCGCCACCGTGGCCTCAGCGGCCGAGATGGAGGCGATCACCACGCCGGGCACAATCGTCTATCGCAGCGACGTGGACGGCTTCTATGCGCGCACCAGCACGCAGTGGAAGCCGTTTCTGCTGGCGGCTGTGTGCGGCAACGGCGTCAAAGAGGTCGGTGAGGAGTGTGACGACGGGAACACCACCAGCGGCGACAGCTGCGACGCCGACTGCACCGTGCCCAAGATGTGGATGGAGTCAGCCGAAGTACGCTGGTATCCGATCAAATATCCAGACTCGACCTGGTCCGAGTCCAAGGGCGTGGCCACCTGCAAGGCCGCCGGCTATCGGCTGTGGCGGGACGAGGGTGGCGCGCTCAGTGACCCAAGCTACGTCTACGACACCAACAACACGCATAACCTGGGTGGACACGATATCGGCTACAAGGTCAATAACGCGGTCGGCGGGGCCCAGGAGAGCCACACGGGTACCTGGCTGATCTTCGACAAGGCCTGGTCGGAGTCGATCAAGTCGGTCTCCGGCGCCTCCGACGGACAGACGGTCTACATCCTGAACAAGAAAGCGCACACCAGCACCTACGAGACCGAGGCCAGCTACACGAAGGTAACGCCCAACGCCGCGTCGGTCAGCTATCAGGGCGCGGCCAACGAGGCGATCAGCGGCATGAGCTTCGCCATCGTTCTGTGCTCCAACCGCAAGTAGCCTCTACTCGGCCGCCTTTGTGAGCAGGCCGCGCCCGCGCAGCTCTTTGTAGAGCGCTTTGGCAATGACCTCGTTGCCGTCTTTGGTCAGGTGCACCTCGTCCTGGTACAGCTCATCGCGGCCACCCAGCGCTTCCACAAGATTGGCGATGTACTCCGTGTCATCCGCTAACGGTATCGCCTCCGTGTAGAACTCGCCCATGAAGCCCTCTTTGTAGCGCGACGTGGGCTGCAGTACCGCCAGAAAGCGCACGCCGAAGCCGTCGCAGATCGCCTTCATCATCTTCATGTTTCGCGCCCACAGGGCCGCGCGCGAGATGTTTGTCGCCACGCCGTATTCGACGCCCGCGACGGCGTGCATGTTGAACAGCCGCCGCAACACGACGAGGGTGTTGGGCATCAACAGGGTGCCGTCCAGGTTGGTCAGCTCGCCCATCAGGTAGGCGTGATGCCGGCTGACCATCGGATGTCCGGTCGGCGTCCACTGCACTTCGTTGGTGCCGCTGTAGCTGATCACCAGGTGCGGTCGCAGCTCCATCACGTCGCGCACCAGCTTCATCAGCTCCTGGCTGGAGCTGTAGCCCCCCACGCCGCCGTTGTAGATGGTCGCCTCCTGGCCGCCCGCTTCGATCAGGTCCCTTAGCGGCAGCGGCCAGTTGCCGTGATAGCCCTCGTGCCCGCCCTCGGTCGTCGAGCCGCCCAACGCCACGATGCGCAGCGCCTCGGCCCGCATCCCGTCGCCCAGGACGAAGAAGCCGCCGTAGTTCTTGGCCCCGGCGACGCCGACCTGGCCCGGTGCGGGCGCCCAGCCCAGGTGCGGGTCCAGGTGGGGATACTCCAGCTCAGCGCGCGGTCCGCCCTCCTCGCCCACGCCGGAGCCCAGCCGCAGAAAGTACGGCTCGGTGTAGCCCACGCTCATATTGATGAACAAGCTGATGAGCTCGATCACCAGCAGCAGGCCCACTGTGATCGCGCCGATCAGCAGCGGCGTCTTGAGACCCCGTAGTCGCTCCACGAGCACGATGATATCGGACGTCTTGCGCCCACAAGCCAACAAACGGCATTCTTGTGAGCAACTTGGGTGGTCGTCGCACATGGGTTGGGCTCTGCGCCTCGTTGCTGCTGATAAGCATCGGGTCGGGCTGCAAAAAGGAGCCTGCTCCGCCGATCGAACCGGCGCCGACGCCACTGCCCCTCACGGCTGAGACCACATGGACCGGACCCCGCGCACTAAGCTGCAGTGGAACGAGCATCGGGAACTGGAGCGTACGCACGGTCCCGCTGATGTCGGTGTTCAACGCATCCGGCCTGGCGAACACGATTCGTGGCTCCAGACCTGTGGCCGCCACGATCTGTGATTACTCCGAGTGGCGCCGCGACGGACCACCGCCCGCGCTGATCACATTCTCCGCGCTGGAGGACGGCGCGCCGGTCGAGACCTCCGGCAAGATTGGGGACACCGGCGGCGCGGAGGGCCTGGCGACGCGCGACGGAGCGCTGGCGATCATCTTTGAGGACAAGCGCAGCATCGTCGTCCGCGAGGGCGGTATGGATACGGTGCTGGACACCCAGCGCCTGCGGGTGGGCCTGACGCCTCATGTTCTCGACCGGATACCGGCGCCGCGCGACTTCTTCTTCGAGGGTGTCGCTGCGGTCAAAGCCGGGTATGTGGTGCTGGTCACGGTGCGCCACGATGTGGCCGAGTCGGACGACGATCCCGGCACGCCCATGGCGCTGTTTCTGGCGCACTTCAAGGCGTCCGGTGCGCTGGACCACGTCGCCGGGCCGATCCGATACGAGGACGGCCGCCCGTACAGCGACTACGGCGGCGCGCTGGCAATCGCCCCGTCCGGGCTGGCCATCGTGCCGGGCTTCTATACGAGCGGGATGCGTCTGGTCGCGCCCGACGGCCGGATCGTGGCGGATATCGACATCCCGACGCGCCGGGTCGAAGGCGTGGACTGGGACCCAACCTCCTGCCGCCTCAGTGCGGTCAGAGAGTGCGTCGGCGAGGGCTTCGAGTGCGACGAGCTGGAGCCGATGGGCGTCCCGCTCTGGATCGCAAGGCCACGCGAGTAGCACGTAAACCCAATTTTCATATACGGCGCATACATTTAGGCGGCGCTCGCTTTATCCTCGCATCTACGTAAACTGGGTTTACACGGCACGCTCGGACGGCGCGCTAAGAGGATGGTTCTCGATGCAAAAGAAGCTGGCAATTCTGGTCGGTGGCGGCCCAGCGCCCGGAATAAACAGTGTGATCGGCGCAGCCACGATTCGAGCGCGGCTCGAAGGCATGGAGGTCATCGGCATCCGTGACGGATTTCGGTGGATACAAGAGGGCAACATCGATCGGGTCACGCCGCTGACCATCGACTCGATCAGCCGCATCCACTTCCGCGGAGGCTCGCACATCGGCATCAGCCGGGCCAACCCGACCGTCGATCCCAAGCTGCTGGAGCAGGCGGTGATTTCGCTGCTGCGCCTCAACGTGGCCTACCTGATCACGATCGGCGGCGACGACACCGCGTACTCTGCCATGCGCCTGGAGCAGCAGTCCGAGGGCCGCATCCGCGTCGTGCACGTGCCCAAGACCATCGACAACGACCTGATGCTGCCGCCGCAGATCGACACGTTCGGCTTTCAGACCGCACGCCACTACGGCGTGGAGATCGTCAAGCATCTGATGGTGGACGCCAAGACGACCTCGCGCTGGTATTTCGTCATCTCGATGGGTCGCAAGGCCGGCCACCTGGCGCTGGGCATCGGCAAGGCGGCGGGAGCCACGCTGAGCCTGATCCCCGAGGAGTTTCCGGCGGAGCGCATCCCGCTCAAGACCATCGTGGATACCCTGGTGGGCGCCATCATCAAGCGAATGAGCTTTGGTCGGCCGGATGGCGTCGCCGTGATCGCCGAAGGCGTGGTCCTGCACATCGATCCTGACGATCTCCAGCAGGCCGCAGCCGCTGAGCGCGACGCCCACGGCCACCTGCGCATCGCCGAGGTCAACATCGGCGAGATCCTCAAGAAGGCCGTGCAGACGCGCCTGGACGAGTTCGGCATCAAGACCACGATCGCCGCCAAGAACATCGGCTACGAGCTGCGCTGCTCGGACCCGATCCCGCTCGATATGGAGTACACCCGCGATCTGGGCTACTGCGCCGCCAAACACATCCTGGAGGGCGGCAACGCGGCGATGGTGTCGATGCAAAACGGGCGCTTCGTGCCCATCCCGTTCAAAGAGATGATCGACCAGAAGACCGGGCGGACCAAAGTGCGGCTGGTCGACATCAACTGCACGCGCTACGCGATCGCGCGGCGCTATATGATCCGCCTGCGTCGTGACGACTTTGACGATCCGCACAAACTGGCGCGATTTGCAGCTACGTGCGGCCTGTCGCTTGCGGACTTCCGCGCCCAATTCACCGACCTGGTCGAGCACGAGCCGCCACCACTGCAGATGAACGGGATCACGACCCCCGAAAACGCCGCGCCGAAGCGCAAGAAACGCCCAAAGGCGCCGCTGACCGGCATTGCGGAGCCCATCAACTAAACCCAATACCTGGGGTCGGCAGACCCGGCACAGGTCTTGCTCTATGGGAGCGCGCCTCGGGCTCGTGGACCCCACCGGTGCGCGCGACGACGGCCTCTCACTCACTTCGGAGGCAAGACCAAATGGCAAGGACCCTCACGATCGTTTTGTTTTCCATGGTGCTCGGGACGGCTGCTGGATGCGGCGACGAGACCGTGACGGACTCCTCAACCGAGACGCGGACCGCCATCAAAGGCGGCAAAGCGGACCAGCACTCGGGCAGCTGCAGCGATGCGTGCGGCGGCCAATCGCGAACCGGCCCATGCTGGTGCGACGACGCCTGCGAGCAGTACGGCGACTGCTGCTACGACAGGGTGCCCGTGTGCACACCCGAGACGTGCCTCGGCCTGGACGCCGGCGTCTGCAACGACACCAACGGCTGCCGCAACTCCATCGTGCCAATTCCCTGTGACTGCATGCCCGGCGAGGACGTCGGCTGCGTGTGTCCCCTGGGCGGCGCGCGTCAATGCGTCCCCTGCCCGCTGGTGACCTGCGAGCTGCAGTGCGATAGCGGCTTCAAAACCGACGCCAACGGCTGCGGCATGTGCGAGTGCAACGAGCCCGAGACCTGCGAGCAGCGCGACACCGCGACCTGCGAGGACGACCCGACGTGCGAGCTGCGCATCCTGCCCATTCCGTGCGACTGCCTGCCCGGCGACGAGGGCTGTGCGTGCCCGCTGGGTGGCGCGCTGACCTGTGGTCCTCGGTGCCAGCCTGTGCTGTGCGAGCTCTTCTGCGAGAACGGGTTTGCCACGGATGAGAACGGCTGCGGCGTCTGCCAGTGCGCGGACACGGGCCCCAAGGCCTGTCACGAGCTGAACTTCGACGAGTGCGAGACCCGGGCCGACTGCAAGACCCAGATCGTGCCGATTCCGTGTGACTGCGCGCCAGGCGATGCCGACTGCGCGTGCCCGCTTGGCGGCCAACTGCAGTGCATTGACGCCTGCTCGCCGGTGCTCTGCGAGATCGCCTGCGCCGACGGCTTCGAGATCGGCGCCGACGGCTGCGAGATCTGCAAGTGCAAGGACACCGGCCCCAAGACCTGCGCCGAGCTCGATCCCAGCGTCTGTGAGAACACGCCCGGCTGCGAGGTCACCATCGTGCCGATCCCGTGCGACTGCGACCCCGCCGACCCCGACTGCGTCTGCCCGCTGGGCGGTGCGCTGCAGTGTCGCGACGCCTGCGCGCCGATCCTGTGCACGCTCTTCTGCGAGCATGGGTTCGTGACGGACGAGAACGGGTGCGGCATCTGCTCCTGCGCCGAGCCGCCGGACGCCTGCGCGGACCTGCCGATCGCCCAGTGTCACGAGAACAGCAAATGCAGCGTCGGCATCGTCCCGATCCCCTGTGATTGTGACGCTGATGATCCCGATTGTGTGTGCCCCCTGGGAGGGCAGCAGTTCTGTTACGAGAAATAGCCGGGATCGGCGTGTTACCCTGTTGGCCGAGTATTTGGCGCAGGGGAGAGATTGACCGAGGCAGACCGCTTTTGTCCGCTGTGTGAGCAGACGATGGAGAACGCGGTCTGCCCGCAGGACGGTGTGCCGACCGTCGCGGCGTCCGTGCTGGATCGCAAGGACGACGACCCCACCCTGGGCAAGACCTTCGCCAACAGGTTTCGTATCGAGCGACCGCTCGGCGAAGGCGGCATGGGCAAGGTCTACCTGGCCACCCAGCTCAGCATGGGGCGCCAGATCGCGCTGAAGACCCTTCACCCACAGCTTGTGACCGAGCGCCGGCACCTGCGTCGCTTCTATCGAGAGGCGCAGGCCGCCAGCCAGTTGACGTCTCCGCACGTCGTGCGCGTGATCGATTTCGGCGTAGACGAGGCCACCGGCGCGCCGTTTATCGCCATGGAGCTGCTGAAGGGACGCGAGCTGGCAGAGCTGCTGGACGGCAAGGGCGCGCTGCATCCACGACGGGCCGCTAAGATCGCCGGCCAGGTCGCCGCAGCGCTGCGCGAGGCCGAGCGCGAAGGCATCGTGCACCGCGACCTCAAGCCCGAGAACATCTTTCTGACGCGACCGGTCGATGACGACGAGTTCGTCAAGGTCATGGACTTCGGCATCGCCAAGCTGATCAGCGCGGACTCGGACAGCGGCGCGTCTGCCCTGACGGCGGCCGGCACAACGCTGGGCACGCCGCTGTACATGGCGCCTGAGCAGATCATGGGCGAGAAGGTCGACATGCGGGCGGACATGTACTCGCTGGGCTGCATCCTGCACGAGATGCTGACCGGGCACGTACCGTTTGAGGCCGAGGACTCGCTGGGCGTGATGATGCGCCACTTGTCCGTGCCGCCGCCGGAGCTACCCGCGACGCTGCCCAACGGCGAGCCGGTGCCGGACGCGCTGCGCATTGTGCATGAGCGCCTGCTGCGCAAGAACCCGGATGAGCGTCCGGGATCGGTCGTACCCGTTCACAAGGTGCTGGCGGCTATCGAGCGTGGAGAGGCCGTGGACGCAGACGCCGTGCTGGAGGGGCGCGTCCAAATCCGCTCGTCGCCCGTGCTGCAGACGATGGAGGTCGATCTGGCGGCGCTGGACGAGACCGGCGTGATGCAAACGCCCACGGCCGTGCCGGACCCGGCCTGGATCACCGATGAAACGATGGAGGCGAGCGCCGCGATCGTCACCGATGCCCGCACTGCCGCCGCTCTGCACGCCGCGCGCACCGAGCAGCCGCGCACCCCCGCTGCGACCTCGACCGCGCCGACGCCGACGCTGCCGACACGCAAGACCCCGGCGGTGCCCCCGATCGCCATCGCCATCGTCGTGATCGCGGCGCTAGTTGTCGAGATCGGAAGTTCGTTCCGTATTTGACCAGTCTTGCAGAGTCCA
>CAZJHX010000168.1:1400-23015 GCA_964545715.1 uncultured Myxococcales bacterium | reverse complement strand
CGTTCGGCCCGTCTTCCGAACGAGCGTCCTACACCATTTCCAGGGACTCTATCTCCTTTCTTCTCTTCTACTTACAGCCGCCGCCTGAGCACGTGTCTTTGCACGTCGCCTTTTTGCCGCAGGCGCGCACGCATTGGCCACCCGAGCAGGTCGCCTTCATCGTGGACATACCGGACGCCCCCTGACGGCACTCGCCGCCCGCGCAGGTGGTTCTCATGGTCGCTTTGCCGCTTGCCTGTGCCTGGCACTTGCCGCCCGCGCACGTAAATGTGCAGGTCGCCTGACCGTCGCAGGTCTGACGGCAGCCGCCGCCGGCGCACGTCGCTTTGCAGGTGGAGTGGCCGTCGCAGCGGAACTTGCAGGCGCCCTTGTTGCACTTGAAGTCACAGTTTTTGCGCTCTCCACAGACCTGGACGTCGGCAGCGGTCGTCGGGGTGTACGTCGGCGCGGGCGGTGTGTAGGCCGGCGGCGCATCGGCGGATGCGGACAGGGACACCAGAAAGACGACGCTGAAGCACAATACACTCAGTCGATGCATGGCTTGTTCTCCTTATCGAACGGGCTTGATCCGCTCTCCTATGACGATTGGTTGGCCGTGATCTTCACATACAGGCGAGGACGGTGTCACCGGGACGTGAAATGCGGATCAAAACCGGATAAAGTTGCCCGATGGTAAGGCGTTTAGTGTGGACCCTGGTCCCGGCGATGTTCCTCATTGTCGGATGTGGTGATGACGATCCGGCCCCGGTCGGCCCTGGTGGCCCGGCAGGAGATGCGTTCAATCCCGGCGGCGACGCCGTGGTGACGCCGGCCGACAGCTGCAAAGGGAGCTGTGGCGGCACGGCGCCCGCGGGCTGTGGGTGTGACAACGCCTGCTTCGAGCGCAAGGACTGCTGTTCGGACAAGGAGCCGGTCTGCGGCAAGTACAAGCCGCCGCCGCCGACGACCGCCGACAAGAGCTGCAAGGGCCAGTGTGGTCACAACGCGCCGGGCGGGTGCTCGTGCAAAGACGCGTGTGAAGCCGCCGGAAACTGCTGCGCTGACAAGGCTCAGTGGTGCGCGCCGCCCAAGCCGCCGCCGACACAGCCCCAGGCCGGCTGTGAGGGCTTCTGCGGCAAGGAGTCGCCCGACGGCTGCTGGTGCCACAACGGCTGTCACGAAAACGACACGTGTTGCAGTGACAAGGTGCACTTCTGTGGGGACTTCAAGCCGCCGCCGGTGGAAGAAGAGGCCAGCTGCAAGGAGCTGTGCGGCAAGCAGGCGGCGGCCGGGTGCTGGTGCAACAACGAGTGCCATGACGCCGGGAACTGCTGCGAGGACAAAGAGCTGTTCTGTGGGCCGTTCAAGCCGCCGCCGGGTCCGGAGGACTCCAGCTGCAAAGGGCACTGTGGGGATAAGGCGCCCAGCGGCTGCTTCTGTGACAACGGCTGTCACGAGTTCAACAACTGCTGTGAGGACAAGGTGTTGTTCTGCGGGGAGTTCAATCCGCCGCCGCCGGCCGATCAGTGCAAGGGCTTCTGTGGAGGCATCTCGCCGGCCGGATGCTGGTGCGACAACGGCTGCCACGCCAACAACAACTGCTGCGAGGACAAGGTGCTCTTCTGTGGCGACTTTGAGCCGCCGCCGGAGCCGGACAACAACAGCTGTCTGGGCATTTGCGGGCAGCAGGCTGAGAGTGGCTGCTGGTGCAACAACGACTGCCACGCCAACGACAACTGCTGTGGCGACAAAGAGCTGCATTGCGGCGAGTTCGAGCCGCCGCCGCCCGAGCCCAACGCCAGCTGTCAGGGCATCTGTGGGCAGCAGGCCGAGAGTGGCTGCTGGTGCAACGCCGAGTGTCACGCCAACGACAACTGCTGCGAGGACAAGGTGGCCAGCTGTGGTGCGCCGCCGGACAGCTGCGTAGACCGCTGTGGTGAGGAGGCCCCGGCCGGGTGCTCGTGCGTGGACGGCTGCGAGGCCGAGGCGACCTGCTGTGCGGACAAAGAAGAGGCCTGCGGGACGCCGCCGGACCTGATCGAGGGCAGCTGCGAGGGCTTGTGCGGTGAGCAGACACCGCAGGGCTGTTGGTGTGACGATCTGTGCGCGCTGAACGAGGACTGCTGCGCCGACAAGGACGAGAAGTGCGGTACGCCGCCGCCGCCCGCCGAGGGGAGCTGCGCCGGGCTGTGTGGCGAGCAGACTCCCCAGGGGTGCTGGTGCGACGACAACTGCGCCGGCTTTGGTGACTGCTGCACCGACAAAGAGGCCGAGTGTGGAGCCGATCAGCCGGTGGGCAACGCCAGCTGCGCGGGTATCTGCGGCCAGCAGGCCGAGACCGGGTGCTGGTGCGACGACTCCTGCGAGGAGAGCGACGACTGCTGCCAGGACAAGGCGGAGGCGTGCGGTGAGACCACGTGCGAGAAGCTGGGTCACGCGCAGGGATCGTGCTTTGGCTTATTCAGCGGGTCCAAGTGTGCTGACGGGCAGCCGTTTGAGTGCACGTCGCTGGAGACGGTGGGGCTGACCTGCTGGGTGCAGTCCGACAGCTGCTCGCCGACGCAGATCTGCGTCGATCCGCTCGGCTTCATCGGCGCGCACTGCGAGGCGGATCCCAACAACCCGCTGAACAGCTGCGTGGACAACTGCGACGGCCAGGCGCCGGGCGGCTGCTGGTGCGACGACTTGTGCGATCAGAGCGGTGACTGCTGCGCCGACAAGGCGACGGCATGCGGTGAGACGACGTGCGAGGATCTCGGTCACGCGCTGGGCAACTGCGTGGGCATCTTCAACGGCAGCAAGTGCGAGGAGAACCAGCCGTACGAGTGCCAGAACCAGGGCAGCTTGAAGTGCTGGGTGCAGACCGATGTCTGTGACGCGACGGAGATCTGCGAGGACCCGCTGGGGCCGACAGGCGCGCACTGCGAGGCCGATCCCGGCAACGCGGACAACAGCTGCGAGGGGCTGTGTGACGGTCAGGCGCCGAGCGGCTGCTGGTGCGACATCAAGTGCGACCAGAACGGCGACTGCTGCCCGGACAAGGTCGAGAAATGCGGCGAGGTCACCTGCGAGGCGCTGGGCTTTGAGCTGGGCTCGTGCGGCTTCTTTGACGGCAGCAAATGCGAGGGCGGCCAGCCGTACGCGTGCCAGGAGAAGGGCTCGCTGACCTGCTGGGTGCAGTCTGAGATTTGTGGCGAGGGCCAGATCTGCGACGACCCGTTTGGGCCGGCGGGCGCGGCGTGCATCACGGATCCGGGCAACCCGGTCAACAGCTGCGAGGGCGCGTGCGGCGGCAAGGCCCCCGGCGGCTGCTGGTGTGACGATCAATGCGACCAGAACGGCGACTGCTGCCCCGACAAGGTGTCGGCGTGTGGAGAGGTGACGTGCGAGGCGCTCGGCTTCTCGCTGGGCGCGTGTGGGCTCTTCAGCGGCACGAAATGCGACAACAACCAGCCGTATGCGTGCACGGCCCAGGGCAGCCTGAACTGCTGGGTGCAGTCGGCGGAGTGCGTCGAGGGTGAGAAGTGCGTCGATCCGTTCGGGCCGGCGGACGCCAAGTGCGAGATCGACGACGGCTCACCGATCAACAGCTGTGAGGGCAACTGCGGTGGCCAGGCGGCGGGCGGCTGCTGGTGTGACGGCAACTGCGAGAACAACGGCGACTGCTGCGCGGACAAAGAAGAGAAGTGCGGCGGGACGACGTGCGCGGACCTGGGCTTCAACGATGGCGAGTGCGGGCTGTTCAGCGGCAGCGAGTGCAAGGAGAACGGCCAGCCGTACGAGTGCCAGGACAAGGGCGTAGTCAGCTGCTGGATTCAGACCGCGACCTGCGCGGAGAACGAGGTCTGCGTCGACCCGCTCGGACCGACCGGGGCCCACTGTCAGCTGGACACGTCCGAGGAGACCTGCGAGTCGCTGGGCAACCCGCTGGGTGAGTGCGGTCTCTTCAGCGGCTCAAAGTGCGAAGGCAACCAGCCGTACGACTGCCAGGAGGTCGGTGGTCTGGACTGCTGGGTGCAGCTGGAGACGTGCGGCGCCGGTCAGAAGTGCTCGGACCCGTTCGGGCCGACGGGCGCGAGCTGTGGCGAGGCGGACGACAGCTCCTGCTGGGAGCGCTGCGGTGAAGAGGCGCCCGGCGGCTGCTGGTGCGACGATCTCTGCGTCGAAAACGGTGACTGCTGCGACGACATCACCGAGGCCTGCCCGGCCGAGTGATCAGTTGACGGGCACGCGCACGATCGCCCGATAACTACAGCCGTGATGCGTGTTCGCCCCCCAGTCGCCGACGATCAGGCTGTCATCGGACGGGTCGTACTCGATCTGATCGCGCAGGATGAAGGTGCTCTGGTACAGCACGGTGCGGCCTGTTCCGTCCGCATCATAACGAATGATCCGGTCAGGCGGGCTGGTGTTGCGGTGCTCCAGAACGTAGATGCGGCCGTCGGAGTCCAGCGTGAGCCCCTCTGCGGTCCCTTGGAGCGCTATCACGCCTGTTGGTGTCAGCGTCGTGGCGTTGGATCGAACGATGCGACTCTGAACTGCGATGTTGAGCGTATTTGAACTGAGCTGCACCTCTGAGTAGGCCAGGGTCGTGCCAAAATGTTGCCGCTGCGTTCGAGTCGTTCCGCCGAGGACGCGATGGATGTTGCGCCGGCTGAAATCACCGATGAGGATGGCTCCATCGGCGTCCGCCGCTACCGACGCCGTATAGGTGGACGGCGTCTTTATAGCGGTCTTTACCGTCAGGTCGGTCGGGTCCAGGCGTTGGACCCAGACGCCGGCGCCGCGATAGCCGGCGATCAGGATGTCCCCGTTGGGTGCTCGTTCGATGGTCGGGGTGCGCAGCTGGACCCGGCGGCGCGCGATTTGCCCGCCTGTCGCGTTGTAGCTGAAGACCGTCGTGTGAGTGCGTCGCGCCAATATGTGCACGAGCCCCGAGTCGGTCGCAGCGATGGGTCCCAGCGCTGAGTTGTTGCACCGGAACAGCGACGATTGTGGGGCCTGCATCGGGGCGCAGAGCTCGTCCACCTCTCCGTTGCAGTTGTTATCCAGACCGTCGCAGACCTCGTGCCCGCCCAGCGTCTCGATGCAGTCGATCTCGCAGTTGTCGCCTGAGTAGCCGGGGTCGCACTCGCAGGTGTCGGGCGCGATGCACGTTCCGTTTCCGGAGCATGGATTCCGGTTGAACGTGAAGTCGGGTTGCAGACCGTAGCCCGGGCACTGGTCCAGCCGCGTGTCGCACGTGGGGCCCTGCCACCAGTCGTTGTCGCAGTTGCATGCCGTCCCGAACTTGTTGCACCGGCCGTGCAGAGAGCAGCCGTAGCGATCACCGGGCTTGCAGAAGAGGCCCTCGGGCACGATCACGTCGTGCTTGATCTCGCAGCGCTCTTCGGACTTGAAGTGCTTGGGATCGTCACACTCGCAGACCATGCCCGTGTCATCGCAGTCGCCGCGCCCGAAGCAGTAACCGCGGTCGCCGGGCATGCAGACGCCGCCCTCGGGGACCCCGGCCGGGTGCCATTTGGCGCAGTGCTCTTCGGACTTGTTGTTGATCGGGTTGTCACAGACACAGAGCTGGCCGGTGGCGTCGCATGTGCCCTGGTGATTGCACATGGTCCGGTCACCGGGGGAGCAGTATTGGCCCGGCTCCAGCAGAAATGGGTGCCACATCGCGCAAAGCTCGGCGGGGTCGTTGTGCTTCGGCTTGTCGCACACGCACGCGGTCCCGGCCGCGTTGCACGTGCCCTGGTGATTGCAGTACTTGCGCTCGCCGGGCTCGCAGACGACCTCCTCCAACGCGCCGGCGGCGCCTCCCAGCATCGCATCGGCGCTCGGGTTGGACTCCTCAGAGACACACCCGGCCACGCATGCCATGGCCGCAGCCACAGCGATAAGCCACATCGCTTTCATCTAGACCTCCCTCGTGGGTCTATTGTTTTACGATGTAAAGTTTATGTCAAGGGGTATTTGGAGCGTGGACTCACGCCGCGTTTTCGAGCGCTCGGCGGGCGAGCGTAGCGATGCGCTCTGCGCCAACTGTGTGCTGGTACGGTTCCACGCTCTTGCGAGCGTTTCGTCGCAGCTCGGGCAGCCGCTTCTTGGCCGTGATCATACGACGGACGGCCCGCTCGATCGCCTCGGCCGAGCCGCTCTTGATCAACAGGCCGTTGTGGTCGTCCACGATCATGTCGATGGCCGAGCCGGTGGCGTCGGTCGAGATAACCGGCATGCCTGCGGCCAGCGCCTCCGGCACGACCAGCCCCCAGCCGTCGTAGCGTGACGGCGCCAGCAACACGTCATGGGCTGCCAGCACGCCGCCGACCTCGTCCATCTCTTTGAAGCCGACGTGGTCAACGATCTCAGGGTAGCGGCGCTGCAGGTCCAGGACTGCGCTCTTCAGCGGGCCGTCGCCCATGAAGGAGATGCTGAACTCGGCGCCGGCGGCCGCCATGCGATCGATGACCCGCGTGATCAGGTCCACGCCCTTTCGCTGGTTGTGTTTGCCCGAGTAGAGAAAGCGGACCGCGCCCGGGCGACGGCGCTCTCGCGGGATGGCGAGCAGGTCGGAGAGATCGGAGTAGTACGGCAGGTTGTGGCACGGCGCCGCGCACTGCGCCTGATAGTCCGCTTGCGCTCGCGAGCCGATCGCCCACACCGCGCTGGGCCAGGAGCGGACGGGGTACATGGCGATAGACCGAAAGAACTGCCGCACCGAGTCGCTCTCGAAGATCTTCAACTCGGAGTGCTCGACGCCCGGGCGCTCGCTCCAGAACACCCACGGGATACCGCGCAACCGAGCGTAGTACATGGCCAGCTGCATGCTGATGCCGGCGTACTGGCAGATGACGATGAGCTGGGGATCGATGCGTCGCAGCGCAGCGAAGAACCCGGCGTTCAGATAGAAGTGCTGATGCACGCGCAGCTCGCGCACGAAGGTGTGCGGGTAGTTGTTTTCCCGAAAGCGGGTCCACTGCCGGCCCGGCGTCATGCGCCGCAGAAACAGCACGTGGGCGTCGCAGTCGCTTCGGCGAGCGAGGGCGCCAAAGAGCTCCGATTGATTGCCTGTCGGCATGTTTGTGACGATGGCGATGCGGCTCATGCGCCTGCCTGGCTCAGTTGGCCGGCGGGATGAAGCGCACGGCGCCGGCGGCCCTGCTGAGAAGCTCCTTTCGGTGCCACGCCACAGCGTGCTGCAGGACCGTCGTGATATCGGAGTACTCAGCCGCCCAGCCGAGCACCTCACGAGCGCGGGTCGCGTCCGCGAGCAGGACGCTGGGGTCGCCGGGACGCGGCGCCGCGTACTCGAAGGGGATCTCGACGTCCAGGGCTTCGCTGGCGGCCCGGACGATCTCGCGCACGGTTGCGCCGTGGCCGGTGCCGACGTTGAGGGCGGTGGTCTCGCCGCCGTCCCACAGATAGCGGAAGGCCTTCTCGTGAGCGCGTGCGATGTCCAGCGTGTGCGTGTAGTCGCGCAGGGCGGTGCCGTCGCGCGTATCGTAATCCCGGCCGAAGATGCGGAAGGTCCGCTGCTCACCCTGAAGCGCGGCCAGGATGGTGTTGGGGATCAGGTGCGTCTCGGGGTCGTGCCGCTCGCCGGTGCGCGCCTGGGGATCCGCCCCGCACGCGTTGAAGTAGCGCAGCGCAACCGACCGCAGGCCGCTGGCGTGGCTGGTCCACCGCAGCGCGTCCTCGATGGCCATCTTGGTAAAGCCGTACGCGTTGACGGGCGCCTTGGGGTCATCCTCGTGCACCGGGATGCGCTTCGGCTCGCCGTATACCGAGGCCGACGAGCTGAAGACGATCGGCACGCCGCCGGCCTCTACCGCCTCGCGAATCAGGGCGATGCCGCCGCCGATGTTCTCTTCCAGATAGTCCAGGGGGCGCGCCATCGACTCTTTGACGATGCTGCGTGCCGCACAGTGCAGGATGCCGTCGACCTTCTGGCTGGTCAGGATGGCCCGCACCGTGTCGCGGTCGCGAACGTCACCGACGACCAGGCGGTCCGAGATGGCGCCGAAGTCGCGGTGCCCGGTGGCGAAGTTGTCGAGCACGATCGTCCGCCAACCCAGCGATTGGAAGTGCAGGACCGATTGGCTGCCGACGTAGCCGGCGCCCCCTGTGATGAGGATGCTCTTCATGCTGAACTCCCGGCACGATCACACATGGGCGGCCACCCCGTCCAGCACCTCGAGCATGGCGGCCCCGTGGGCCTGCTCGGTGTACAGCTCGCGCGCGTCCCGCTGGTTGCGCTTGATAATGGCCCGATGAAGCTTCTTGTCAGCGGCCAGCCGCTCGACGGCGTCCACGATGTCGGCGGCCGAGCGCGGCTGCACGATCACGCCGTGCTCGCTGTCCACGATCACGTCCGAGATGCCGCCGATCGTGGTCGTGATCACCGGCAGCCCGTAGTGCATGGCCTCCAGAATCGAGATCGGCTGGCCCTCGGTCGGATAAAACGACGGCAGCGTGAACGCGTCGGCCGACGCCAGCAGCGCCAGCTTGTCGTCGCCGTACGCCGGGCCCACAAACTCGGCGTTTTGCAGCCCATGCTCGGCGATGTATTCGTTGGGGTCCACGGTCGAAGACTCGGTCAGCCCGCCGGCCAGCACGAACTTGTGCGGCAGCCCGCGCTCCTGGCACAGCTTGGCGGCCTCCAGCACGTACGCGTAGCCCTTGGTCTCCATGATGTTGGAGAGGTACAGCACCGTGAGCCCGCCTTTGGGCGGCTTCGGCGTCGGCAGCGCCGCGGCGTGCTCGGCCAGCGCGGCATCCACGCCGTTGACCACCACGGCCACGCGCTGCTCGTCCATCAGCCCTTCAAAGAGCGGGCGCAGGCCCGACGACAGTACGATGGCCCGGTCCACCTCGCGCAGCGCTCGTCGCATAGCCGTCTGCAGGGCTGTGGGCGCGCTGTCGAACGCAGCCCGAAATCCGCCGCCGTGCACGTGCACTACGGTCGGCAGCCCCAGGCGCCGCGCCACCTCCAGCAGCGGCAGGTCGCGCAAAAACGACTGATGACTCTGCCCCAGCTGCAGGTAGAACACGCGTCGTCCCGGCGGCAGCTTACGGTTTTGTCCCAGCGCCTTGATCGGCAGCCCGGCCACGGCAAACGCACGTTTCACGTAGCTGGCGGCGCCGGTGTGGAACTTGCGGGCGACATCGACGATCTCGTGCGGAATGGCGTCGGCCTCGAGCCGGTGCAGCAACATCGCCGTCGCCACCGACTGCCCCGTGACGGGCGGCGGGACGGACGCAACGATAAGTGCAGAGAAGTCGGTCATGTCAACGCGGATATATCGGACCCCCCACCAGTGAGCAAGGTTCGTGTGGTGTCGTTGTGTTGAAACCGTAACGACGTTTGATCAAACAAAGCGCCCACCTTCTCACCAGCACGGATGGTCCAGCACCTCGAGCACCTTCTCGTACACCTGCGGCGCCTCCAGCAGCCCGTTGGGCCCGGCATGCTCCACGCCCTCAAACTCCACGTTCAGCGCCCCGGGCAGCTCCGACGACGCGTTGGGCACCGTCGGGTCCGCCGTCCCGTACATCGACACCCACTGCAGCTGCCCCGGCGTGGCCGGCTCCGCGTTCAACTCCGCGATGAACTGCCCCGACTCGCACAGCTCGCTCCACACGCACACGCCCAGCCAGTCCGGCGCAAAGCACGGCGACAGCAGCCCATGATTCATGCCCCCCAGCGTGATGTACGTGTTCACCAGCTCATGCCCGGCCAGGTTCTTGAGCCAGTAGCGCGTGCTCAGCGTGCCCATGCTGTGGGCGATCAAATCGATGCGGTCAAAGCCGGTGTCCGTCAAAATCGCCCCCACCAGCTCGTCGATGGCCGCCGCGTTGTCCACGTTGCAGCCCCACGACGGGTCGGCCGCGTCGAACAAAAAGACAAGCTCCTGCGGCCACCCGTCTTCGACGAGCCGCGCCGCCATGACCTCGTAGTCCGCGCTGGACCCGTTGATGCCGTGCACCAGCAGAATCGGTCGCGGCACGGGGCATGTGTCGCCGGCGTCCTCCTGCGCATCCGGCACGCCCACGTCTGGGACATCTGGGCCTCCTACGTCTGCGATCCCCACGTCTGGGACTGAGACATCGGGGACTCCCACGTCTGAGACTGGGACTGAGACGTCCGGCACTCCCACGTCTGAGACTCCCACGTCTGAAACTGGGACTGAGACATCCGGGACTTCCACGTCTGAGACTGGGACTGAGACATCTGAGACTGGTACGGCGGCGTCCGTGGTGGTCGCGTCGGGTTGACCGGAGTCGGTATCGGGTGCGAAGCACGCGGCCAGCGCGGTGGCGGTCGTGAGGCAGAGCAGCGCCCGGGTGGCGAGGCTAATCAACCGCTGGCTTCTCGGCCTTCCACTGCCGCACCTTTCTGGGCCACTTGCCGCGTTGCCCCGCGCGGGACAGCTGGCGAAGCAGGGTGTGCAGGTAGGCCGTCGCCCAGGCCGGCGTGTTGGCGGGTGCCTCGGGAGGCTGGAACTCGCCCGTTTGGACAGCGAACTCGACGTCAAAGCGGTGGCTGACGTTGCCGGGCAGGTCGATAAAGGCGCAGTAGCGCACCTGGGCGTCGTTGGCGGCGACGCGCCTGATGTCGAAACGAGCGCCGTTTTTTACCGTTGCTGAAACCACCCGAACCCTCCAAGGCACGGGACCTTACGCTTGCGTTCGCGCGCGCACAAGTGATAGTTACGCGCGGCTACAGGTGCGCGAGAAATCTGTGGCCACCGGCGGGGGGCTGGTCATGACGCTTCAGGACATCATCTTAGCTCTGCAGAACTACTGGGCCGCCCAGGGTTGCGTGATCGTGCAGCCGTGGGATGTCGAGAAGGGCGCCGGTACGTTCAACTCCGCCACCTATCTGCGGGCGCTGGGTCCGGAGCCCTGGCGCGTTGCGTACGTGGAGCCCTCGCGGCGCCCGACCGACGGCCGGTACGGCGAAAACCCCAACCGGGTAGAGCGCCATCACCAGTTTCAGGTGCTGCTGAAGCCGTCGCCCAAAGACGTGCAGGAGCTGTATCTGGGGTCGCTGCGGGCCATCGGCATCGACACGCTGCAGCACGACATCCGCTTTGTGGAGGACAACTGGGAGTCGCCCACGCTGGGCGCCTGGGGACTGGGCTGGGAGGTCTGGTACGACGGCATGGAGATCACGCAGTTCACGTACTTCCAGCAGTGCGGTGGATATGATCTGGACCCGATCGCGGTCGAGATGACGTACGGCCTGGAGCGCATCGCCATGTCGCTGCAGGACGTGGAGAGCGTCTACGACATGACGTGGGTCGGCGACCTGACCTACGGCGACATCCGGCACGCGGAAGAGGTGCAGTGGTCCAAGCACAACTTCGAGCAGGCCGACATCCAGATGCACCTGCGCTGGTTCGAGGAGTACAAGGACGAGTGCCTGCGCTTGTGTGACGAGGGCCTGGTCATTCCGGCCTACGACTACTGCATGCGCTGTAGTCACGTGTTCAACATCCTGGACGCGCGCGGCGCTATCGGGGTGACCGAGCGCCAGGCGTACATCCTGCGCGTTCGCGAGATCTCCAAGCGCTGTGCTGACGCGTGGCTGGAGCACCGAAAAGAGGCCGGCTTCCCGCTTACGGCCAAGGCTCAGACCCGCAAGGTCGACGCCGTTGTGGGCGACGAGGCGGCGGCTGCTCCGGTCGGAGAGAGCGGCGCCTTTTTGCTGGAGATCGGCACTGAGGAGATCCCGGCTCGCATGGCGCAGAAAGCGGCCAGGAGCCTGCTGTCCGCCGTGCAGAAGCACCTGGCCGGCTGGGGCCTGGAGGGCGTGACCGGGGCGCGCTGCGACTCGACGCCGCGTCGCCTGGTCGTGGGGCTGGACTCTGTGCCGCTCAGCCAGCCCGACATCGTGGAGACCAACAAGGGGCCGCCCACGCGCATCGCGTTTGACGCGGACGGCAACAAGACGCGCGCCGGGGAGGCCTTCTACAAGAAGCTGCAGCCCGGCGACGAGGTCTACAAAGAGGACGGACCCAAGGGCGAGTACCTGATGGTCCGGCGCAACGTCACCGGTCGCGCAGTCACCGAGCTGCTGGCGGAGGCGCTGCCGGCGATCCTGGCCAAGCTCCACTGGCCCAAGCCGATGCGGTGGGGTCGCGAGCGCACGCCGTTCGTGCGTCCCGTTCACTGGTTGGTGGCGGCGCTGGGCGGCGCCAACGTGCCGTTCAGCTTCGCCGGCGTGGACAGTGGGCTGCACAGCCGCGGTCATCGCTTTCACGCGCCTGAGCCCTTTGCGGCGACCACCTGGGACGAGCTGGAGAGCGGCCTGGCAGAGCGCCACGTGATCCTGTCCTCGGAGGAGCGCCGCAAGCGCATCGAGTCCCACGTCAAAGCCCAGGCCGAGGTGGCCGGGGGTGTCGCGGTGATCGACGCTGCGCTGCTCGACGAGGTGACACACATCCTGGAGTGGCCGGTCGTGCTGCTGGCCAGCTTTGAGCCCGAGCTGCTTCAGCTGCCGCGCGAGGCGATCATAACGCCCATGCGCGTGCACCAGCGCTACTTCCCGGTCGAAAATGCCGCCGGTGAGCTGATGCCCAACTTCCTGGTCGCAGCCGGCACCGAGGTGAGCGCACCTGAGGCCGTGGCCCACAACAACGCGCGTGTCCTGCGCGCCCGGCTTGCCGACGCCCGCTTTTTCTACGAGGCCGACCTCAAAAAGCCGCTGGAAGAGTTTCTGCCGCGTTTGGAGACGCGCATCTGGCTCAAGAAGCTGGGGTCGGTGCGGGACAAGTCCAACCGGCTGGTCGCCCTGGTGGCGGCCGTGGGTGGAGACGCGGACGCTCAGCGCACGGCGCTGCTGTGCAAGGCCGATCTCGCGACCCATATGGTCAACGAGTTCGCCGACCTCCAAGGCATCATGGGGCGCGAGTACGCCGGCAAGCACGGCGAGCCCGAGGCCGTCGCCACCGGCATCTACGAGCACTACCTGCCCAAATCGGCGGACGACGATCTCCCGGGGTCGCTCACGGGCACGCTGGTGGGCCTGGCGGATCGCTTTGACAGCATCGTCGGCTGCTTCGGGATCGGCCTGAAGCCGACCGGCAGCAAGGACCCGTACGCCCTGCGGCGCCAGTGCATCGCGATCGTGAACACGCTGACGGCCACCGAGCACGCCATCCCGCTGGATGTCGGCACCTGGATCGACGCCGCCATCGCGGGCTACGGCGACGCGATCAACTCCGGCTGCCGCCAGGATATCCTGGACTTCTTCGACGACCGCACGCGCTTCTTGTATCGCGAGCGGCTGCCCAAGGACGTGGTCGACGCGGTGGTCGCAACGGGCGCGGCGCGTCCCAAAGATGTGTACGCCAAGATCGAGGCCCTGGCCGGCCGTCGGCAGGCGGGTGAGCTGGAGCCGATCCTGA
Source organism: uncultured Myxococcales bacterium (assembly GCA_964545715.1). Lineage (GTDB taxonomy): Bacteria > Myxococcota_A > UBA9042 > CAZJHX01. Next base: position 9,630 of record CAZJHX010000168.1, on the reverse strand, counting down.
CCACGTTCAAGCGGGTCTCCAATATCGCCAAGGACATCGCCGCCGGCGGCACCTACGACGGCGCCCTGCTCACCGAGCCCACTGAGCGCACCCTTCTAGGCGAGTTTGAGGCCGTGCGGTCCGAGCCGGTCGACGTCGCACTCAGCCGCCTGCGTCCCATCGTGGACACCTTCTTCGACGACATTCTCGTCATGGCCGATGATCCTGCCCTTCGAGCCGCCCGCCTCGGGCTGCTGGGTGCGATTCGGGACCACTTCAGCTCATTTGCGGACTTCAGCCGCATCCAGGACCGAAAGTGACAGACTCAAAACACGTCTTCTTCTTTGGCAACGGCTCCGCCGACGGCGCCTCCTCCATGAAAAACGAGCTTGGCGGCAAGGGCGCCAACCTGGCCGAGATGACCAACCTCGGCCTGCCGGTGCCGGCCGGCTTCACGATCGACACTGCGTCGTGCGTGCACTACTTCGAGAACAATGGCCACATCAACGGCCTGCGCGAGCAGGTCTCTGTGGCGATGAGCGCGCTTGAGGACGCTATGGGCAAGAGGTTTGGCGACAGCGCCGATCCCCTGCTGGTCAGCGTACGCTCCGGCGGTCGCGTCTCGATGCCGGGGATGATGGACACGGTCCTGAACCTGGGGCTGAACGACGAGGCTGTCCAGGGTCTCGCCCGCGGCGGCGCCCGGTTCGCGTGGGACAGCTACCGTCGCTTCATCCAGATGTACTCGGACGTCGTCCTGGGCATCCACCTCAAGCACTTCGAGGACGCGCTGCACGCGCTGAAGGAGGCGCGCGGAGCCGCGGTCGACACCGAGCTATCCGCGCAGGACATGCAGGGGCTGGTCGCCACGTACAAGCGCATCGTCCAGAGCAAGCTGGGCCGCCCGTTCCCGACGGACCCGACCGAGCAGCTGTGGGGCGCGATCGACGCGGTCTTCGGCAGCTGGAACAACCACCACGCCATCGAGTACCGCCGCCAGAACGGCATCAGCGACGAGTGGGGCACCGCCGTCAACGTGCAGGCCATGGTCTACGGCAACATGGGCGATGACTGCGCGACCGGCGTGGCGTTCACCCGCGACCCGGGTACCGGCGAGAAGCGCTTCTTCGGCGAGTACCTCATCAATGCGCAGGGCGAGGACGTCGTTGCCGGCATCCGCACCCCGCTGCCGCTGAACGGCGAGGGCTCCAACACGTTGGAGCAGGTCATGCCCGAGATCTACGCCCAGCTCGAGGAGCTGCGGCACAAGCTGGAGGGCCACTACCGCGACATGCAGGACCTGGAGTTCACGATTCAGCAAGGTCGGCTCTTCATGCTGCAGACACGCAACGGCAAGCGCACAGCCGCCGCCGCCATCCGCATCGCGGTCGACATGGTCGCCGAGGGCAGCATCGACGAGACCACCGCCGTACAGCGTGTCACGGCCGAGCAGGTCGAGGCCATGCTGCACAGCCGCCTGGACCCCAGCGCGGACAAGGACATCGTGGCTGAGGGCCTGGGCGCCAGCCCGGGCGCCGCCTGCGGGCAGCTGGTGTTCACTGCGGACGACGCTGTCGCCTGGTCCGAGGCGGGCAAGGCCGTCATCCTGGCGCGCCCCGAGACCAGCCCCGAGGACATCGCGGGCATGGGTGTGGCCGAGGGCATCGTCACCGCTCGCGGCGGCGCCACCTCGCACGCGGCCGTCGTCGCACGCGGCATGGGCAAGACCTGTGTGGCCGGTGTCGGCTCGCTGCAGATCGACACCGAGGCCAAGACTGCGCGTATCGGCGATCTGGTGCTCAACGAGGGCGACACGGTCACGCTGGAAGGCACTGAGGGCTGGGTCATCAACGGCAGCGTCGCGATGATCGACCCCGAGCTGGGCGACGACTTCAAGCAGGTCATGGAGTGGGCGGACAAGCTGCGCCGTCTGGGTGTGCGGACCAACGCCGACACGCCGCACGACGCTCAGGTCGCGCGCGACTTCGGCGCCGAGGGCATCGGTCTGTGCCGCACCGAGCACATGTTCTTTGACGAGGAGCGTATCCGCGCCGTTCGCGAGATGATCCTCAGCAGCAACATCACAGAGCGCCGGGCGGCGCTGGCCAAGATCCTGCCCATGCAGCGCGACGACTTCATCGGCATCTTCCGCGCCATGCGGGACCTGCCTGTGACCATTCGCCTGCTGGATCCGCCGCTGCACGAGTTTTTGCCGCACCACCGCGCTGAGCTGGGCCCGATCGCCGAGCAGATGGGCGTGTCGGTCGACGTCCTCGCCGCGCGTGTCGAGGGGCTGCAAGAGTCCAACCCGATGCTTGGCCATCGTGGCTGCCGCCTGGCGATCACGTTCCCGGAGATCGCGGAGATGCAGACCGAGGCGATCGTCTCGGCCGCGTGTCATCTCGTGAATGAAGAGGGCTTCACGATCGTCCCGGAGATCATGATTCCCCTGGTCGGTCTGGCCGAAGAGCTGCGGATTTTGCGCGCGGTCGTCATCGAGACGGCGGATCGCGTGATCGCCGCGTCCGGCGCCAAGCTCGACTACCTGGTGGGCACGATGATCGAGCTGCCTCGCGCCGCCCTGACCGCTGATGAAGTCGGGCAGCACGCCGACTTCTTCAGCTTCGGCACCAACGACCTGACGCAGACCACCTTTGGCTTGAGCCGCGACGACGCCGGCAAGTTCCTGCCGGACTACATCAAGGCGGGCATCTTGGCGGCCGACCCGTTCGCGACCATCGACCCCGCCGTGGGGCAGCTGGTCGAGCTGGCGACTCAGAAGGGACGCAGCGTGCGCTCGGACCTGAAGGTCGGCATCTGCGGTGAGCACGGTGGCGACCCGGCGTCGGTGGCGTTCTGCCACGGCGCAGGTCTGGATTACGTCTCCTGCTCCCCGTACCGCGTGCCGGTCGCGCGGATGGCTGCAGCGCACGCCGCGCTCAAGGATGGCGACATTTGAGGCACGTGGGGCTCCTGAGTAAGCTTCTGCCGATGCGACGGCTTCTCATCATCGCGCTGGCGGCGACCTTCGCTCTGGGCTGCAAGCAGTTCGAGGGCGAGGACCACCCGACCAGCGACCTGCGCTTCCCGGTGGGCATCGCGGCCGATCCGGACCAGCGGCACCTGTACGTGGCCAACTCCAACTTCGATCTGGCGTTTCTGGGCGGCAACATCGTGGTGCTCGACATCGACACCCACCAGGTCGTCGAGGGCGCCAGCGTCCAGACGCGCAGCTTCGGCGGCAAGCTGGCGGTCATGCCAAACGAGGACGGCGATCGGGCGATGGGTCTGTACATGACGGCGCGCGAGGACAACACGGTCACGTGGATCAAGGTGAACCGCGTGGGCGACAACCAGCCGTCGCTGAAGTGCACGGATGACCCCGGCAAAGAGGGGCGCGCGCAGGTCTGCAGCGGCAAGTTCGTCTTTGGCGACGACGAGGGTGAAGAGACGGCCGGCGGCGACCCATTCGGCGCTGTGGTCGTGGCGGGGACGGCGAGTGAGCCGCCGCGACTGATGACCGCGTCGTTCGAGGGCAAGATGTCCATCTTCGACCTGGACGAGATCGGCCAGCCGACATTTCAGCAGCACGCGACGCTGGAGGCAGGCTCCTACGAGGTCGCGGTTCATCCGGTCAGCCGCAACGCCTACGCCACCACAAAGCTGCTGGCGGGCATCGACCGGGTCGTGGTCAGCAAGGCGGACAAGCTGCTGGATGGGTCCGACCCGGAGAAGCCGCTGTCGGTAGTCGCCACACGCGCGCTGTCGGTCATCAACCCCACGCTGGGGCGCGACTTCGGGCGCGGTATCGCGTTCAACCAGGACGGCACGCGCCTGTACGCCGCCTATCGCACGCCGCCGTCGCTGCTGGTGGTCGACACGACCCTGGACGCGGGCGGCAGCGCGGCGGACAAGCTGGTCGACAGCATCGCAGTCGGTGACTCCCCGGCGGGGGTCGCTGTCGCAAAGAGCGCCGCGGACGGCACCGAGCTGGTCTACGTGACGCTCTTCAGCGCGGACAAAGTGGCTGTCGTGGACCCCAGGCGCAACCAGGTCGCCGCCATCATCAAGACGGGTGACGCGCCGTTTGACATCACGATCGTCGACCGCGCCGAGCCGCGGCTGCTGCGCGCGTACGTCACGCTGTTTGAAGAAGGCGCGGTCTCGGTCATCGAGCTGGACCCGGCGAGCCCGTTCTATCACCAGGAGATCGCGAGGATTCCATGAAGGCACGCCTCATCGTCATCTCACTGGTCCTGGCCGCCTGCACGCCTGAGCTGCCCAAGATCACGCTGCATCTGCAGCGCCCGGTCGACATGGCGGTCATCTGCGACGGCCCCGCGACCGAGCCGTGCGTGGGCTACGTCCTGAACTCGGAGACCGGCGGCATCACTCGCGTGGGGCTGGCCAGCGGCGACTTCGAGGACCACGACAGCTTCATCCCCGGCACGACACCCGTGCTGTTGGGCGGCCGTCCGGTGGCCATTACGCGCGCAGCGGATGGAAAGTACGTGTACGTCGCCAACATGGCGGCCGAAGAGCTGGTCCGCATGGAGCACGCCAAAGCGGCCGTTGAGCTGGGCGGCTCTGTGGTTGTGCAGGCCCTTCCGGGGCGTCCGTCCGCTGTGGTCGACGCGGGGGATGCGCTATTTGTGGCGCTACCCGACCAGGGCGCCGTGGCGCGCATCGAGACCGCGGAGTTCGGCAATCTGGACGCGGCCGGGCTCACCTTGATCGCGCTGGACGGCGGCAGCCCGTTCGACTTGGCGATCACGTCGGACGGCAAGACCCTGTATGTGGGTCACGCGGATGTCGCCTGGCTCTCGATTGTGGACCTGGACACGGCGACCGAGACCAGCGTTGTGCCGATCGCGCCCGAGTGCAGTGACGACATCGACAACAACGGCGACGGGCTGGCGGATGCGGCCGACTTCGGCTGCCGGTATAACGCGGACGGCCTGGAGGCGGCTCGCCCGGACGGGGTCGAGGATCCGGCCGGGATCGTGCTGCCCGATGACGCCGACCTGCCGCAGTGCGCCAACGGCGTGGATGACGATGGCGACGGGCTGACCGACTTCCCGGACGCGCCGGGCTGCCAGGGGCCCACGTCGCCGCTGGAGTCTTGGGCGCGACCTCCAGTCCTGACGCAGGTGGCGCTGTCACCGGACGACAAGCTGGTTTATGCGCTGAATCAGCGCGATACGCTGCTGGTGGCGATCGACGCCCAGACCGGCGACCGCATCGACATCAACGCGGACGGCGCGCCCGGGGCCAACCGGCTGTTCCGGCGGCTGGGCCGCTTCGGCTTGAAGCTGATCGGTGTCCCGACGGACGTGGCGTTTGCGAGGGCGCTGCTGGAGAAGGACAGCGAGACAAAAGACGGGCGCCTGCGCGCGTATGTGGCCAGCGCGCACGGTGGCGTGGAGGTGCTCGACGTCGAGGATCGCGGGGAGTCCGCCGAGCTGGTGCACCGATTCCGCGACGGTGACTCGGGCGAGGTCAGCTCCATCGTTCCGGACCCGCGGTTGTTCCTGGGCGACACAGAGATCGTGCTGGGCGGCAACCGGCACGCGGATCGCCCGTCGTTTGGCGAGTTCATTCGCGAGAAGGTCGTCGGCGAGAAGACGCTGCGTTATGGCATCGACGTCAACCAGGACGAGCCGCGCGTCGCCCACAGCGAGGTCTGGCAGCTGACACATGGCGGCGCTCTTATAGAGCGGCGGCTGAAGATCGGCGCGTATGACCCGCACACGAAACAGTTCATGACGCCCGAGCGCGTGTTTTGCAGCAGTGGCGTGGAGCCCGGCGACCAGCTGGTCGTGCACACTGTGGTGGAGTCCGACGCTGCCGAGTGCGAAAAGCTCAAGGGTGGGAGCGCCTTCATGTATGAGATCGCCGCGGTCACCGAGCGACGCCTGACGCTGGTAGAGGGCGACGGCGTGATGCTCGAGCGGCTGGAGGATCCGACCAGCAAGGACAAGCACGAGTGCTCGATCGGCCCCGAGCCGGGCTGCGCCGCGGACGACGAAGAGTGCGTCTTTGGCCGCTGCCGCAAGATCGTGCCTGCGATGTCAGAGGCCTGCTTCGGCGGCGCTGTCTCGTACGACGTTCGCGTGCCTCAAGGCACCTTTCGGGTCAGCGGCTCGGTCAGCGGCTATCTGCATCGCTGGAGCGCGGCGGTCGACGGCACGTGCGTCGAGGACACCGACGCCACGGACTTTGTGTCGCGCGCGCACGAGTGGACGCCGGCGACGACCGATCCGCTGCTGGAGTGCCCGCTGTTGGACTCCGATGCGGCGACGGCCTACCAGGGGACATCGTTTAAGAACCACGCGTTTGAGTTGAGCATCTTCCCCGGCTGCAACGCCGAAGAGGACGACGACAAGCTGTGGCCCGCGCCCACCGAGCTGGACGTGCGCTGGCAGTTTCAGGTGGACAGCTCGTTCGGTCCCCGATTCATCGACGGGATGGGCATCCCGCGGCGGCTTCTGCCGGTCGGCACCGACGGCAAGCTGTACGTAATCGACAGCGGGCAGGAAAAACTGATTGAGATCGAGGCCGGATCAGACATTATCCGGAACACTTTTTTCTAAGGAGCGGCGAAATGAAGGCATGGCTGATGCGGAGTGTAGTGGTTTTAGGGTTGGCCGCGATGGCGCTTGGGTGCGGGACTCGGGGCGGCACCTCGTCGACCGGCGACGGTAACGACGATACCAGCGACACCACGACGACGGGCGACACAGGCGGCACAGGCGACACTGGCGGCACCACGGACACGGGCGACACCGGCGATGTCACCACCGACACCGGCGGCACCACCACCGGCGACCTGACCCAGACGACGATCGAGGCATTGCAGACCGATCCCAAGTCGGGCGGCTGCGACGAGAGCAGCATCGAGAACGTGCGCGCGGGTCTCGTGATCAAGGGCGCGACGGTTATCTCGCCCAAGTTCGTGGCCTTCAAGGGCTCGGACACCTCCCCCGCTCTGGACGGCTACTACGTCTCGGAGGGTGACGGGCCCAACAAGTCGATCGCGATCGCCATCGAGGCGTCCAAAGGGCTGGACCTCAAGGCGGGCGACATCGTCGACGCCGAGGGCGAGTACATGGAGTTCTACTGCCACAGCCAGTTCCGGGCCAGCAAGGTCACGAAGGTCGGCGACGCCGGCACGTTTGCGGCTACCGAGGTCTCCTGTGCCGATCTGGTCTCCGCCTCCACCGCTGAGCCCTACGAGGGCACGCTGGTCAAGGTCAGCGGCGTTGAGATCACAGAGGTGGGTCAGTACGAGTACACCCTCTCGGGCGGCTGCCTGGGCACCGGCGGCAAGTTCAAGCCGCAGTACCCCGACTTCCCGCCGGCCGTCGGCGACAAGTTCACCTCGATCACCGGCATCGTCGACTACAGCTTCGGCGCCTACAAGATCCAGCCGCGCGACGAGGGCGACTACGAGGGCTTTGAGGGCCTGCCGGACGTCGAGAAGGGCATCGACGCGATCCAGAGCGACGCCAGCTCGGCGGACTGCACGAACGAGGAGGCGCCCCAGCCGCAGACGACCCAGACCGGGATCAAGACGTCCGGCGTTGTGCTGTCGCCGGTCTACACGGTCTCCGAGACCAGCGGCTTGTCCGCGTTTTACCTGGCGGGCGCCGAGGCCGCTGCCTGGCAGGGGATGCTCGTGCTCTTCAACGTCAACGACAACGACGCACCCAAAATGGGCGACATGGTCGAGATCGCGGGTGACGTCAAAGAGTTCTATTGCCTGACCGAGTTCGACGCCAAGTCGCTGACGGTCACGGGCCCGGGCACGGCTCCGGCAGCGCTGCAGCTCACGGCGGCGGACTTGAAGGACGACGGCGAGAAGTACGAGTCGGTCTACGTCAAAGTCGACAAGCTGACGGTTGAGGACATCTCGCACCTGCCGACCAACGATGACCCGGACTGCGTCGACGAGTGCTGGGGCGAGTTCACGGTCAGCGACGGTCTGATCATCTCGACGGTCGACTTTGGCCTGAGCTACAAGCCCAAGCTGGGCGACACGATCGAGTCGGTCAGCGGCGTCGTGAAGTACAGCTTCAAGGCGTACAAGCTGGTGCCCTTCGAAGAGTCGGGCATCGTCACGCCGTAAAGGGCGGACTCACTCGGCGCCGACCCAGGCGTCGAACGCCTCCTTGGGCTCCTCGCTGTTCGCCTTGAGGTACGTGACCAGGTTGTCCGTGAACTTCTTTTGTTGTGCCTCTGACCCCAGCGG
>CAZJHX010000168.1:0-1300 GCA_964545715.1 uncultured Myxococcales bacterium | reverse complement strand
CGGCGCCACCTTCTTGGCCAGGTCGTTGTAGCCGGGGTGATCGGCGGTAAACGTGAAGATGGTGCCCAGGCGTGCGCGCTTGTCGATCGGCGCCACGGCGCCTCCCAGCGCGTCCATCAAGCTGATGAAGCCGGCCTGATGGTCCGGGTTCTGCCGTAGAAACTGGTCGGTCTCGTTGCCGATGAACACATGCGTGACGACGGCCGGGTCGTAGCGCTGCACCGTCTCGGTTGCGAACGTCACCAGGCGGGACTTCAGCGGCAGGCCGCCAGCAGCGCACAGATGACGGTGATCATTGCCAGTTTTGTCGTGGTCATGGCTTAAGACCGTAGTACTCGAAGCGGCACGCCGCTACAAAGCCCAGCGCCTCGCAGATCGGCGCCGAGGTGTCCGCGTCGGCCAGAATTGTGACGAAGTCCATGCCCGCGGCCCGGGCGTCTGCCATCCGCTGCTGGATCAGGCTGCGAAAGACCCCGCAGCTGCGGTATTCGGGGTCGACGCTGGCGCCCTGCAGCAGCCCTGAGCCGGGCACCGTCTTCAAGATTGCTGTGCCGGCCGGGGCTCCGTCGATCCGGGCCAGATAGGCGCTGACGCCGCCGGCGACGCCGGACAACACGCGGATCATCTCCCGCCGGATGCCGTCTGCCGCGCTGCTCGGCTGCTCCCAGCCGCGAGCCCAGGTCTCGCAGAAGTGGTCCAGGTTCCGGTGGCCAAGACGCTCGACGGTCACCCCGGGGCTGGGCGCGAGCTCCAGCGTGTGCACGTCGGCGAACATGGCGACCGAGTCCGCGTCGCGGATCAACCCGTGGGCCAGCAGCCGTGCTCCGAGATCGGCCGGACGCGAGGCCGGACCGGTCACCCAGCGCACCGATGAGGCGCGCGCTCGATATGGCGCAAGGGTCTCGACTATCCGGGCGTCTGCGTCGCGCTCGTCCATGACGGCGCGGTAAATGAGGTTCTTGTTGGGGACCGACGTGGACGGCGTGGACACCTGAAACCAATCGTCCCGATCGATGATCTGCGAGTCGTCGTCGAGCCACACAGAGCCTGTCAGGGCCTGTTGTAGTAGTCGGATCCCCTGCTTGTTGCTAAGATGCGCGCGCCTCACCGGGCGGCTCCTGGAGGGTGCAACATGATTCTGCGATCCACACTCATTCTCGCTCTGCTGTTCGGGTGCGCGTCCTGCGGTGACGATGCTACACCGGCCGGCGATACAACCACCACCGACGCGACGGACACCGGCGACGCCAAGACCGAGGAAGACCCACCCCTATCCAACACCGCCTACCCCTCAGAATCC
>CAZJHX010000167.1:0-23086 GCA_964545715.1 uncultured Myxococcales bacterium | reverse complement strand
CGGCGTGCTCGACGACAGCGGGGCCGTGCTGGGCGTGTACCGCAAGACCCACCTGTTCCCCACCGAGCGCTTGGAGCGGGGTGGTTGGTCCACCGCCGGGGACAAGGCCGTGGTGGTCCCGACGCGACTAGGCAACGTGGGAATGATCCTCTGCTACGACGGTGACTTCCCGGAGCTGTCGCGGGCCTGCGCACTCCAGGGCGCCCACATCATCGTTCGCCCGTCGGCCCTGCTGCGGTCCTTCGAGATCTGGGAGATGACCAACAAGGCGCGCGCCTACGACAACCATGTCTACGTGGTGGCGGCCAACGCCGTCGGGGCCGACGCAGGGGGCGCCACCTACTTCGGGCACTCCATGATCGTCAGCCCCATCGCGCAGGTGGTGGCGCTCGCTCGCGGCTGCGAGGAGATCGTCAGCGCCCGCCTGGAGCCGGATCCCCTCGTGTCGGTGACCTACGGATCGCGCCAGCGCCAGGTGTTCGACCACCTGGCGGATCGCAACCTCGACGCCTACGCTGGCATCCTGGAACCGGGACGGGCCAACTTCCCCACCTACGAGCGCTGATCCGCGCGCAAGGCGCAGCAGAGTGCGGAGAAACTCGCCTGCTGCGCCCCGCGGCCGCATCTCCGCCAGCGGACTCGGAGCAGTCGCTCCGCTCCTCAACGCACCGCAAGTGCGCTTCCGGGCGCATCGACCAACCTTCGTCCACTGGCGAAGCGCCCGGAGCGGCTCGCGACGGCGCGTTTGTTAGGGCTTGAGGGGAGGGTTGGGCGGGATCAGGGTGGAGGCGGGGGTGCCCGCCTGGGCGGCCTGCTTGTCGGCTATCACGAGCCGCCGCATGCCTTCGACGCCGCAGCGGATGAGATCATCGACCCGCTTGGCGGCGGCGGTCATCGCCGTCGAGTCGTTGGGATCGAACTTGCCACCCAGCCCCAGCAGCAGGGATCCCGCCCGCAGACCGTAGATCGTGCCGAGCACGAAGAGCGTATCGCTCTCCATCTCCGTGGCGAGCACGTTGGCCCGGCGCCACGTCTCCCAGCGGGCGTTCGCGCCGGCCGAGTCCGGCAGGCAGTCCCCCTCCTCCAGGTAGAACGCGTCCTTGCACTGGATGATCCCGGAGTGGTGTCTCAGCCCCAGGTCGGCAGCGGCCGCCATCATCGCCTGGTGCACCTGCGGGTCGGCCACCGCGGGGTAGCTCTCGGGAACGTAGGCCAGCGCTGTCGCGCCGCCTCGTACAGATCCCGTGGGGACGATGAGATCGCCCGGTGCCATGGGCGCCGGCTGCAGCAGCCCGCAGGTACCCAGGCGAATGAAGGTCGTGGCGCCCACCCTGGCCAGCTCCTGCACCGCGATGGCCGCGGAGGGTCCGCCAATCCCGGTGGACACAACGGAGACTCGCTCTCCTTCGAGCTCCCCGACCCAGGTGCAGTACTCACGGTGCTGCGCAAAGGGCCGGGGATCGTCGAGCGCCTGGGCGATGCGCTCCACCCGCCCGGGATCGCCTGGTAGAAACACGTAGCGCCCGGGGTCGCCGGGGCCAAGCTCGATGTGGTACTGCACGCTCATGCGACTTGCCTCCCTCTGTCGCGCTCGGGGCGGCGCGAAAGTGCGCCAAGTCTAGACGAGCGACGCCCCGTGGCGCCAGATTCCGGTCGCGCCTACCACTGTACCTCGGCGCCGAGGGTGGGTAGGATGGGGAAGTACTCCCCCCGCGTCGTCCTGATCTGCCAGGTCCCGTCGGGTCCGCCGACGACGTCGTTGACGACCTCCTCCACGTTGGCCCTGAGCGTGGCGTTGACCACCTGCAGGTAGCCACGCAGCGCCCAACCTGGCCACAGCCACTCTCGTGTCAGGCGGGCGTCCAGACTGTGGAACGCCGGCAGGCGGGCCGAGTTGGCCGCTCCGTAGATCACCTGTGGGGGCTGCCCCGGCGCTGGCGTGCCCAGGCCCGCCGCTGGCGTGTAGGGGAGCCCGCTGTGGTACCGGTAGGCAACACTCAGTCGTCCCAGTCGGCCCAGATCCGCGTCCAACCCGGCTGTCAGGGCGTGCCGCACGTCCGAAGAGCGCGGGTTGTGGGGGCCGCCGCTGGCCCACTCGTCGGCCCGAGCCAGGCTGTAGCCCACGAGCCACCCGAGCCGCCCACCTAGCGGGAAGCCCCGGGCCTCTACCTCGACCCCCCGGGCTACGGCTTCGTCGGGGCGGGTGAACACCCGCTCCTCCTTGCCGAGATCGGGCACGTAGCCCACGAGCCGCCTCGACGTGCGCCAGTACGTCTCCGCCCGCAAGTGAAGCCAGGGTCCAGGTCGCCACAGCGCCCCGGCCACGCGGTGCTCCGCCATCTCCGGCAGCTGCAGGGTAGTGACGCCCGCGTGTACGGGCAGGTCGTGGGGCAGGACCGGCTGGTAGTACAGCCCCCACGCTGCCCGCAGCGTGAGGCGCCGGACGGGCAGCACGGCCACGGCGACCCGCGGGGCCGGGCTGAAGCTGTCGACGCCCTGCAGGTGGCTCGCTCGCACCCCCAACGTAGTCCGCAACCACGGCAGCGGCTGCGCGTCATGTTGCACGAAGAGGCTGGTCTGCGCGCCGTACACCCGGGTGTCGGCCACAAGCTCGCGGGTCACCGCGTGGGTCAGATCGGTGGCGCGATCCAGGCGGTAGTCGTAGTCGCCTTCGCTCCATCGCAGGCGCGCCCCCCAGCTGAGCAGTCCTGCTCTGGGGCCGAGCGCTACCCGCCACTCCTGTTGGCCCAGCAGCTGCCGCACCTGGCGCCGGTCCCAGCCCCAGCTGCCCTCCTGGCGGTCTCGCTCGGCCTGACCCCACGCCAGCGCTCCCGTCACTCGCGCGCCCCGGGGCAGGCGGCGCTCCCAGCGGGCCCACGCGGTGCCGTTGGTGTAGCGCGATGCCAGATCGGGCTTGGGCGCGTCGCGGGTGATGGTGTTGGTGTCCGTGGCCCAGAGCCCCTGTACCGTCACCGTGTCCCGGGCTCCGAGGTCCTGGGAGACCTTGGCGAAGGCGTCCCAGTAGGAGGGCCGGAAGCCGACGTCCGCCGCCCAGGCCTCCAGGAACAGGTCGATGTATCCCCGTCGCAGAGAGACGAGGTAGTCACCATCCCCAAGGGGGCCAAGCGCCTGAGCGTGTGCGTTGAGCAGGTCGAAGCCGGCCACCGCCGAGTGTCCCGCGCGGCCGCTCCGGGTGGTCACCTCCAGCACTCCGCCTGTGCGGTCGCCGTACCGAGCCGGGAAGCCGTCCGCGAGCAGGCGGGCGGTCTCCACCAGGCCGAGATCGATGCTCGAGATGGCGCCGCCGTAGTCCTGCAGGTGGAAGGGATCAAACACCGGCACCCCGTCCAGGACGACCTCCACCTCGTCCCGTTCACCGCCCCGCAGCGCGAAGCGGGCGCTGTAGTCGTCCGCCTGCACACCCGGCACGAGGTGCAACGAACGCAACAGGTCGTCGTCGATGAGCGGGAGGCGACGGGCCTCTTCACCGACCACCTCCTGGGGGGCGCCGGTATACACCGTCGACTCCACCACGACGATATCGCCGGGCTTCAAGGCGGCGCCGACGGTCTCCGAGGCCTGGCGCAGCTTGGACAGGTCGGGCTGGTTGGCCGGTGTAATAGGCGTGGGCACCGTCACGATGTGAAAGGTGGCGGCCTTGAGCGCGGCGGGATCGGTCGTCAGCTCCAGCGTCGCGTCCGCCAGCTCCTCGGCGCTGACCTCCAGGTTGCGGTCCAGCCCCGCTTTGAGCTCGGCGATGCGCTGGGTCTTGAGGTCGAAGCCGATCACCCGCCCACGGCGCGCAAATGCGACGGCGACCGGCAGGCCGACATACCCCAGCCCGATTACGGATATCACGGCGTCGGTCATGCGCGTCATGGTGGCCCAGGGTACCCGTTTAGCGCAACAGGGACCGGACCAGCGCGGTCCAGACCTCGGCCTCGGTCGCGTCCGGAGGCTGGTCTGCGCGCACCTTGTTGGATAGGCCGACCGCGATCGGCCGCATCTGCGGCCCCACCAGCGCGTCGAGATTTGTCAGCAGCCGGCGCGCGGCGGGCGAGCGCAGCACCTGGGCTGTTGCCCCGTCCTCCCGCATGTCGCGGCACAGCCGGTAGGCCAGGACGCCCATGCGGCAGGGGTTTCGGTAGTCGTCCCCGAGCCCATCGCAGGCCATCGCGGGATCGGTGCCGACCTCGACCGGCAGGCCGCGCTCCGCCAGCACGCCGCGCAGCGCCGCCTCGTCCCGATCCGCCGCGCCGTCGCTGAGCGCCAGGTCGGACAGCACCCCGAGCGTATAGCCGGCCAGAAACGTCCACTGCGTGGACTCCCCGGTAAACGACAGCCCATCGGGCTTCAGGCCGGCGCGCGTCTCCTCCAACAGCAGCACCGGCTCCGGCGACAATGGCCGCGCCTCGGCGACCCACGCCTCCTCCTCGTCGGGGGCCGGGGCCGGGCCGCGCCGTCCGTACCAGATGCCGAAAGCCAGCGCCGCGGCCAGGGCCAGCGGCACCCAGGTTCGCGCCCAACGGCGAGATCGCAGCGGAACCACCTCGGCGATGGCCGCGTCCGGTGCGTCCGCCTGACCCAGCGCCTCCAGGGCGGCGCCCAGCGCGGCCTCCAGGCGGGACGTGTCCACCGGCGCGCGCGCGATGTCCGGCAGGTCCGCCAGCAGCTGGTAGCCGTAGGTGACGCACTGCGCGCAGGCCTGCAGCTGGGCGATCGTGTCGGGCTCGGAGCCTGCATCCGGATCGCCGAGCGCGTACGCCAGCAGCGCCTCTTCGTGCGTGTCGGGATGGGTGTCGCCGGTCACTGCTGCTCCTCGACACACGCCTGCACGCGACGGATCAGGCGGCGACGCACGTGACACGCGTTGCTGCCGCCGCCCGGAGGCCAGCCGCCCTCGCTCTGCGCTTTCACAGCGCTGCCCAGCTCAAACGAGCGTCGCAAGAAGTCACGCGCCGCCTCCTTCAAGGTCTCAAGGCACCGCTCCATGATCGACCGGCGCTCGGCGCGCAGGGCCGCCTGCTCAGGACCGGGGCGCCGCTCGGCGGGCTCGGGCGGCGGCTGCGCGCTCGGGGCCAGCACCTCCCGCATCCGCCGGATCTCGTCGATGACCAGATTGTGCAGCGCGCGATATGCCACGCCGTAAAGCCGCGCCGGGGCCCAGGAGCGAACGTCGGCGCTGTCGTAGGATTGCAGCAGCTTCTGTACAACGGTCTGCGCCAGATCGTCGGGCGTGGGAAAGCCCGCTCCAACGAAGCGGCGTCCAGTCAACTGGATGGCTCGTCCAACCAGGCGGCCCCGCAAGGCGGCGAGATCGGCATCAGTCACGGCGGCGCTCATTCAACAGACCCACGATGGTATACGATGCCGTTTGATGCGGCATCTGCTGGCCAGCGCCCTGATCTTGGTTGTTTTTCCCGTGACCGGAGCGGCGGGCCCGCGGTGCGCGGACCTGGCGGCGGCGCAGCGAATCGACGCGCCCGACGTGCAGGCGGTGTTCGATCGCGTGGAGGCGCCGGTCCGGGCGATGACGGGCCGCACGACGCGCCTGGCTGTGCTTGCGGCCGCTCGGTTTGGTCCCACTGCGCGTATTTGTCCGGGTGCGCCGCCCACGGTTTATGTGACTCATGCGCTGGTCGACAGGGTCGCGGGCGGCCACTATCCCAAGGCGCTGCTGGCGTTTGTCTTCGGCCACGAGCTCGGCCACCGGATCGATGATCTGACGGTGGAGGGCGCTCTGATTCCACGCAAAGGCTCCCGCGAGGCCCTGGCCGATTTGCGCGCTGCGTTCTTCATGACTACCGCCGGCTTTTCGGCCCGATCGCTGGCGAGCCGCGATGTGGTCGACGCGTTTCTCCGCATCGAGGGGCGGGTGTCGGCAAGGGCCCGGTCGAAGCGCCGCGGCGCGCTCCTGAAGGCGCTTGCCGGGTTCGACGGGTGGGAGGCCCGCTATCAGACCGCGATCATGCTCAGCTTCGGGCTGGATGAGTCGCGCGGCGTGCGCATGCTGGACGCGCTGGACAAGGAGGCTCGCGTGGGCCGGGTGCCGCTGCCCGAGCTGACGGTCGCGCGCGCTCTCATGCGCATCAAGTCAGCGGCGTCGGCGGCCCCCTGGTTGGCGCCCGCCCGGCTACCGCTGGATGCCTCCCGCCTGCGCTGCCGGCCGCTCTTTCCGGCCCACACCACGTTGTCAGACGAGCCTCGCAAGGTCGGTGTTCGCGCGCCGACGCCCGCCCGGGTGGCCGCCGCGACCCGAGCGCTGAAGGAGGCGCGCAGTTTATTGAAGGAGGCCGCGCGGCGCGGGGGCGACCCGTTTGTTATCGCTGCTGCGTCGGCGTGCGCGGCGTTTTATCTGGGTGACTCAGGCGAGGCTCGTGTCGCCCAGGCGGCCGCCCGCCGCCACGTGCCCGCCACTGCCTCGGCAGGCGCGGTCGCAGCGCTGGCCCACAACGCCGCCCTCATCCAGTTTCAGGTGTTTTTGGCCGCGAACCCGATTCCGTCACGCGACGGCGCGGACGTTGCTCGCGGCTGGGTTGCGTCGCTGCAATTGGAGATGACGCCGACGACGATGGGCGCTGAGCTGACGCGCATCGTCGGCGCGCTGGGCGCCTATCCAAAGTCGATCGATGATCGGCGCCACGGTGCCGCTATCAAGTGCCGCCCCGGCCAAGAGAGCCCGCGGCTGCCCGGCATCGCGCTCGAAGATGGGCCCGTCACGCTGCTGCGGACGCCCGCCGGCGCGCGCGACTTCATGGGCTGGCGCTGCGCCTGCGCGTACGTGGACAAGCGCGGCGTGACCGACCGCGGCGAGACCGTGTGGCTGGCGGCGTGTCCGAAGCAGCGGCTGCCGCCAGTGCTGTTGCTGACCGGCGCCGACGGCGAAGTCGAGCGCCTGGCTGTGCTCCAGGAGTAGCTGTTTTTTTTACGCGGCTGGACCTCGCCCTTAGCATGGCTGATTCAGGGGGTGTCTCTCTTGCCGCGACGGATCTGTCCGAAGTGCCAAGCGGCGTTCGATACGGACGCCACGCATTGCCCGGCGGACGGGCGAAAGCTGCTCACGGTGAAGGACGCCGTGGAAGAGCGCGTCGGTACGACCATCGACGGGCGCTACACCCTGCTGGAGGTCGTCGGGCGCGGCGGCATGGGCTCGGTGTACCGCGCTATGCAGCACTCGATGGAGCGCCAGGTGGCGGTCAAGCTGCTCACACGCGAGATCTCGGCGGATGAGAAGCTGGTCAAGCGCTTCCTCCAGGAGGCGCGGGCTGCGGCGGCCCTGAATCACCCCGGCATCATCACGCTGCACGACTTTGGGCAGAGCGAGTCCGGTGAGCTGTACCTGGCCATGGAGCTGCTGGAGGGGCGTGACCTCGCCCAGCTGCTGCACGACGAGGGGTCGCTGACCGTCGAGCGCACCATGCGCCTTGTCAACCAGCTGCTGGACGCGCTGGAGCACGCTCATGAGCGCGGCATCGTGCACCGGGATCTCAAGCCCGAGAACGTGTTTGTCAGCACGGACTCTCGCGGGCGCGAGCACGTGCGCGTATTGGACTTCGGCATCGCCAAGCTGCGGCAGTTCGACGGGGCCGAGTCGCTGACGGGCGCCGGGATGGTGTGCGGTACGCCGATGTACATGAGCCCCGAGCAGGCCAAGGACGAAGAGGTCGACGGCCGCAGCGACATCTACTCGGTCGGCGTGCTGATGTACGAGATGCTCAGCGGGCGGCCGCCGTTCGACGGCGACTCGTCGATGCAGATCATGCTGGCGCACTGCAAGAAGCCGGTGCCGCCGCTGCATCTGGAGGCGCCCTGGGTCCGGCTGGAGCTGGCCGAGGCCATCGAGTGGGGCCTGGCCAAAGCGCCTGACCATCGCCCGGTCGACGCCCATGAGTTTCGTATGGCGCTGGACGGAGCGATCGAGGCGACCCGCGTGGTCCACGTGACGTCGCCGTACGTCGGCACCGTCATCGAGGACCAGATCGAGGCCAAGCCTGCCGCGACGCCGTCCCTGACGTTTGAGATCGAGCGTGCCGCCGTCATCCGCCACTCCGGCTGGCGCTGGGTCGCAACGGCGGCCATTGTCGTCGTTGCCGTGACCGGGCTGTGGTGGGCGCTGTCCTCCACCGCACCGCAGGCGCGCACCCGCAGCGCCGTGGACACGTTCGAGTTGGCGCCCTTCGACCAGCCGTCCACGCCGGCACCGGCCAGGGTGGCGCTGCCGGAGCCGTCGACCGCGCCTCGAAAGCCTATTGTGCAGCCACCGCCGGTACCGGTCGCCCGACCCGAGCTGCCGAAGCCGGAGGCGCGCACCGCTGAGGACGCCGTTCAGGCCGAGCCCCGCTCGCTGGAGTCGGAGGCGCCCGAACCCCAGCAGCCCAAGGTCACGCCCCGCAAGCGCCGCCGTCGTCCGGTGCGTCGCCGTCCGACCCGGCCCAGGCCGCAGAAGTCGACCGTCCCGGTCTGGTAGCGCTTCCGAATCCGCGCCGGACGCGGTAGATCGGCCGCATGACGTACGCAGATAAGGTCGTTTGGATTACCGGCGCAGGCAGCGGCATCGGTCGCGCCATGGCGCTGCAATTTGCCTCGCAGGGCGCCGCTATCGCCGCTTCAGGTCGCCGCCGGGATCGCCTGGACGCGCTGGTGGAAGAGGTCCAGGGCATGGGCCGCCGCGCGCTGGCCGTGCCCTGCGACGTCACGGACGACCAGACCCTCAAGGACGCGGTGGCCACCATCGTCGCCGAGCTCGGTCGGCTGGACGTGGCCGTCGCCAACGCGGGCTTCGCCGTTGGCGGACGCGTCGCCAACATCACCGCTGAAGAGTGGCGCCGGCAGCTGGACGTCAACGTGGTCGGCGCCGCCATGACGGCCCACCACGCGCTGCCCGAGCTGCACAAGACCGGCGGACGCATGGCCTTTGTCAGCAGCGTCGCCGGTCAGCTGGCCGCGCCCGGTTATGCCGCCTACAACGCCAGCAAGTACGCCGTCCGCGCCATCGGCCAGACTCTGGCGGCCGAGCTTGCGGGCACCGGCGTCAGCGCCACGACCCTGTACCCGGGCTTTGTGGAGAGCGAGATCGCGCAGGTCGACAACGCCGGCGCCTTTGACGGCACCCGCCCCGACAAGCGCCCCAAAAACCTGATGTGGCCTACCGACAAGGCGGCGCGGGTCATGGTCGGCGCGATCACCGCGCGCAAGCGCGAATACGTCTTTACGTGGCACGGGGTCTTCGGCGCCTGGATGGGCCGTCACATGCCTGGGTTTGCCCACTGGGCGATGAGCCGCGGTCCGGCCAGGAAGAACGCGGCGATCTTGTCCGAGAGTAAAAAGACCGCGTCCTGAGTGCGCGGGGGCTAAGAGCCCCCCTAACACCCGCCGCCCCGGCGTCCCTCACGGTCTCAGCGGCTCCCACTTTCGAGACTGGAGTCCCACTTTGAGACCCCGGTGAGACTCCTCTCACCGCTAACTGACGGTATTTGCTCAGCCACAACACTGGCACGCGACCCGCCAGGTACGGCGTGTTCTGCGAACGCGCGCACTCGCTGGCCGTCTCGTTCTCCCCACATCCACCCCCCACACAGACCGAGCTCGCGGCGCTCGTAAGACGCTTAGCGGCCCGCGTCCGGGGCCTATGCGCCCGCCGCAGCGTACAGCCCGTCGGCCCCGACGGCGCCTTGCTACGCGACTGCGCATCCGCACCCGCCCAAACCATCCGCCGACCCAGGCCACCTCCATCGCGCGCCCGTCACGTCCCACCGTGCGCCCGCCATGACGACTTCGGCGTGCACGCCGGCGTCTCCATTCCCCCCGACCACCCGATCGAGCCAGCCCGACCAGGACTCACGGACTTGCGACCCAGAAGCCGCGGTCGGTGTCGTCGAGATGCGGGTGCGGTCGCTCGCGTTTCAACGCAGTGACCTGCTGCCGAAGGGCGAGGTTCTCGAGGACGAGATCGGTACGTGATTTCGCGAGGACGCGAACGGCCCGCACCAGGAGGATGACGATGGCGACGTAGAGCCGGGGGAAGGTGAGCATGGCCGCGGGATCCTGGCCGCGGAGACGGGAGATATCAAGCGAGCGCGGAGGCCGGAAGTGCCTGACCTTGCTCAGAAGACGAGTATTGAGGATGGACAGGTGACGAGAATCGCC
Organism: uncultured Myxococcales bacterium; assembly: GCA_964545715.1. GTDB lineage: Bacteria > Myxococcota_A > UBA9042 > CAZJHX01. The sequence continues at coordinate 12,940 of CAZJHX010000167.1, read as the reverse complement.
CGAGCCGAGGAGCTGCTCGCCATGAAGGTATTGTCCTACCGCGAGGGGCGGGAGAAGGATCTTGCGGACGCGTGCTCGCTGGTCCGATGCAATCCGGCGCTGGACCACATCTCGGTGCGACAGAACCTCAGCCTGATCTCGGAGCGAGGCTACGATCGGCGACGGTAATGATCGGATGCCGCCCGAGTCGTTCGAACAGCGGGTCCGGCAGTGGACGCTGTCGCTGGGTCATGCGCCCAGCAGCGGGTTCTCCCAGCGCAGGCCATCAAAGCGAGCGAAGTCGGCGTCGTTCGAACACAGGCGAGCGCGGTGCTCGATGGCGTAGGCTGCCAGAATTGCGTCCGAAAGGACGGCTCCCGTTGCCATCGCACGATCCATCAGGTCCATCACACGGCCAAAATGGCCGGCGCTCGGAACGGGACAGCGGATGTGCGGGAGGATCAGCCAGCCATCGACTACGGACCTCGCCTGCGCCAGCGGAACGGCCGCGTCGCCGAGGCGCCGATTCGTGGCGATTCGTACGAATCCGGAGGTGACCTCGTGCGGAAGCGCGATCAGCTCCGGCCCGTTCAGCGCGTCTTGCCACCAAGCACACGCAAGTTTGTGCTGTGGCGCGTGGGGATTGTAGGCGTACAGCAGTAGGTTGAGGTCCGGGAGAATCATGCTCCCAATTCACGTAGAGTGTCCTCGTCGTCCCACTCGTCGGGCAGTCTGTTGAAGCTCCCGAGCCCGGAAGGAAATGGGGCCGCGAACAGCGGCTCGACGCGGACATCCGACGGTGCCGGCCCGAGGGCTTGCCGAATCGCGCGGTTCAACACCTCTTTGAAGGACAGGCCCGTTCGGGCGACCTCCTCCTTCAGGATCGCCTCGGTGTCGGCATCGATGGTGACCGTCGTACGCATGCTGTAGTCATAGCATCATTCCCAGTGCTGTCAAGGCAGCAAGATGCGGCAGGGGGGCTGGTCAGCAACAGAAGACGCAGGGGACGGTGTTCCCACGGGGTCGGGTCGCGCCCGTGATCGAGCGGGGGGACCGTACTCCGCGAAAAAGCGTCACGGCCGGAATGGCTGGCCACCAGGCGGTCGGGCATCGGTTTTTCGGCGCTCGCAGCGTGGCCTTGGACGCACCGATCGACTGCTCGGAACACCTAGGGGATGTTCAGTACCGGGTCCCCGTCGCTGCCGTACTTACCGTAGCCGAGCTGCCCCTCGTCGTTTTCGCCCAGGCACGTGATCGCTCCGGCGCCGCTCAGCGAGCAGGTGGTGCCGTCCCCGGCCGCAATCGCCTTCGACGGGCTCAACACCGGGATGTCTTCCACCGCGCCCGGGGTCGCACCGAAGCCCACACCCCAGCAGCTGACGGTGCCGTTGTGGCGGATGGCGCACGTGTGGTCGGCGCCGGCGGCGATGCCTCGGGCGGTCAGCGACGGGCCCGCCAGGCTGTCGGGTGGCAGCGGCTGAGCGGACTTTACGCCGGTCTGGCCGTCCGCGCTGCGGCCCCAGCAGACGACCTCGCCGATGTGGGTCAGCGCGCACGTGTGTCCCTCGCCGGTCGCCAGCGCTTTAAGCGGTGAGCCCGACAGCGAGACCGTGATCGGTCCGGAGCCGCCGGCGTCGCCCAGCTGCTCATCGGTGTTGCGGCCCCAGCATTTGGCCGCGCCCGTGGCCTGCAGCGCGCAGGTGTGGCCGAAGCCCGATGCCAGCGCCGACGCGCCGGCCACGCCGTTCAACAGCGGCACGGGCTTGGGCTCGCTCGCGGTCACGCCCAGCTGCCCGTCATCGTTTTGGCCCCAGCACCACACCGCGCCGTCCTGGTCGATAGCGCAGGTGTGAGTCGCGCCCGCCGCCACCGCGATCGCCGCCCCTACGCCGACCGCGATCTGCGGCGATGCTTCGGGGTCGGTCGTTCCGGAGCCCAGCTGCCCAGTCGTGTTGGCGCCCACACACCGGACAAGGCCGTCGCCACCCAACGTGCACGTGTGAGCGCCGCCGGCTGACAACGCGCGGACGCTGCCCATGCCGATGGCGTCGATCGCCGTCGCCGAGCTGGCATCGCCCTGGCCAAGCTGCCCCTCGGCGCCCAGGCCCCAACAGCGCACCTGCCCGTCCGCGATCAAGCCGCAGGTGTGCGCATGCCCAGCCGATACAGCCGTCGCGCCCGCGACCGCGACCGGCCCCGAGATCGGCAGCGGCACAAACTTCTCGGAGCTGGGTGAGCCGGTGGCCTGTCCAAACGCGTTGCCGCCCCAGCACCAGGTCTCTCCGCCACTGGTTACCGCGCACGTGTGCTTGGCCGTTGCCACCGCCACGATGTCTGTCGGGACGGCCCACAGCACGTCCACAAAGCCCTGCGCCTCGTCCACGCCCAGCCCGTTTTCGCCCAGCTCCGGGTTGCCCCAGCATGTGCCCGCGCCGTCCGCAAAGGCCGCGCACGACACCTGGCCGCCGGCCGCGATCGTCAGCCCGCCCGAGAAGCCGTCCACGGTGACCCCCAGCGGGTTGATGCCTCCCGGCTTGTCCTTTTCGCCCAACTGGTTTTCGATGTTGCTGCCCCAGCAGTGGGCCGACCCGTTGGCCCGCAGCGCGCAGTTGTGTTTCTCGCCGCCCGTCACGGCGATCACGCCCGTCAGCGGCGTATCGAAGACGTCCGTGACCACGCCAACCGGCTCCAGCGACTTGGGCTTGGTCGCCGTCGAGACGCTCAGCTGCGCTGCGCTGTTGCTGCCCCAGCAGGACGTCGTCCCGTTACCGTGCACCACGCAGTTGTGGTTCTTGCCCACCCCCAGGTGCACCACCGGCGCCACCGAGGTCGCCTCCACCACCGCCCAGGCCGGGGTCGGGTTGGCGCCCAGCTGCAGCTCCTTGTTGCGTCCCCAACAAGCGACCGCGCCATCGGCCAGCGTGGCGCAGGTGTGCTGAAAGCCGGCGCCCACACCCACAGCCGAATCCACCGACGTGATCTCCTGTGGTGTGCCGGTCACCTTCAAGGCGCCGTTGGGGTCCGCCGACAGCTGGCCGGCGCCGTTGCTGCCCCAGCACAGCACGCTGCCGTCTATCCGCAGCGCGCAGGTGTGCAGCTTGCCCGCGGTGACGGCGATGACGTCCTCGATGTCGTCTACCGGCGTCGGCGGCGTGGTCCCGACCGAGCCCTCCGCAGGCACGACGCCGCACTCTCCGCTGTCGGTCTTGCCCCAGCACCACACCGTGCCCTGGCCCGTGAGCGCGCACGTGTGCTCTGACCCGACCGCGACGCTGATCACGGTCTGCTCGCTCATGCTCTTGGCGCCGACCTGCGCCGACAGCGCCGTGTTGCCTGCGGCGTCGGTCGCCTGAAGCACGTAAAAGCGCGCCTGGCCCGGCGTCAGCGCGTCGTCGCTGTACGTGTCCCCGTCCGCGGTCGCGTTGCTCTCAAACTTGTCCAGGCAGGCGTCCGCCACACTCTTTGCGCACACCCCCACCGCGATCTCGCCGGGCTGATTGTCGGTTGCCGTCGGCAGCGTCACAGCGATGGTGCTCTCCGACTGCGCGACGGCGATCGGCTTGCCGCCAAAGACCGGAGGCAGGGTGTCGGCCAGGTACTGTGTCGCAGGCTCAGCGCACTCGGAGACATTACCCGCCGGGTCCTGGGCCGTCGCGCTAAAGGTCACCAGCTCGTTGGGCGACACTGTGGCGTCGATCAGCACCTGCGCGCCGGTCACTACACCCGACCCCACCAGGTTCTCCGGCGCGCCGCCCGCTCCCAGAAACACCGAGACCGTGGACCCCTGCTCCGCCGACAGGGTCAGCGTCGGCTTGACGACCTTGGTCGGTCCCGCCGGCGTCACGCTGAGCAGCTCAGGGGCCGCCGGCGCCACCTCATCGTGCTCGTAGTCCACCGTCTCAGCGCTGCACTGCGGCGGATCGTCGCCGACCTGCGCGCTGGCGGACAGCGTGGTTGTCGTCTGCGCCTTGACCTTTACCTCGACGCTGAAGGCGCCGGCATCATCCGCGTCGCCCAGCCCCAGCACCTCGCCCGTACAGCCGCCGCCTTCGTGCACCGTGATTGTCGCGCAAGGCGGCCCCACGCCGGTCAGGACAACGCCCTCCAGCTGCTGCGAGGGCGACGTGGGGGCCGTCGCCAGCGTGTGCGGAGGCGCCGGGTCGGTGTCACACGGATCCGCCAGGTCCGGCACGTCCTCAGGTATGTCTTCGGGTACGTCCGGCGTGTCGGGCGGCGGGCTGTCCGGCAGATCGGTCGAGTCACCAAGGTCGCCCGGATCAGGGCCCGGGTCCTTAGGTGGCGGCGCATCCTTGATCACGTCGTCGGCATCGCTGGGCGCCGGGATGTCCATCCCGGTCGAGCCGCCCGCATCCGGCAGAAACTCGCTGCGGCACACGCCCCCGACGCAGATGTTGTGCGCGGGGCAGTCCGTGGCGGCCGTGCAGGTCCACAGCTTCTCCTCCAGGTCGAGATCGAAGGCGCAGCCGTACACCGAGGTGCACACGGCCAGCGCGATAGCGGCGGCAGCCCTCAAAAGCGCCCCCCGATGAACACGCCGTTGGGCGTAAACGACATCTTGATCCGCCCACTGCGGGCCGTCACGCTCATCGTCTCCACCACGACCCAGGTGATGCCGCTGATGACGGCGGCCCCACCGATGCCCGTCAGCGCGATCCCGATCGTGGCATTTGAGCCGGCGTCGTCCAGCTGTTGGCGCGCGTCCGTATACGAGATCCCGCGCACGAAGCCGTCCGCGCCCGGGGTCGTCGCCGTCTCCAGCTCGTCCCGATCGGCCAGCGCGCTGGTCAGCATGTAGATGCCCACGCCCGTCAGCGCCAGGCCCGCGCCCGCCGTGATGTAGCCCCACGGCCCCGCCCCGGTGTTCACGTCCACCTCTTTGCGCTTCACGCGCGTCAGCACGTCGGCCAGCTCGGCACGCTCACCCGGCTCCAGCTCCGCGTTGAGCGTGACCTGGTCGCCGGTGAGAAACACCGCCTTGATCGTGTATTTGCCCGCCTTGACGCGCACCGAGTCGGTTGTGCGCGGCCAGGTCTCGATGCGATAGCCGTTCAGCTCCAGCGCCGTCAGCCTGGGGTGTACGTCCGCCAGCAACAGGGTCGCGTCGTTGGCCTTTGCCGTGCGGAGGTCCTCCTCGACGTTGACGCGCATGCCCATGGGCAGCTTCCACCACCGCAGCACCGAGTCCGCGCCGCCCAGCTCCCGAAACTCGAACGTATGGACCGCCCCCGTGAGCCCGATCTCCTCGGCCTCGTTCTCCGGCTGCGCCCCGTCGATCAGCACCACCGCATCGTACGGGCGCTTCTTGATCATCACCCAGGCGCGCTCCAGCTTGGGCGTCAGCGCCGCCAGTCGCCCCGCATCCAGCGCGCGCAGGTTGGGGTCGGCCTGGGGGTCGTCAGCGACCATGCGATACGCAACGACCGCCTCCTTGTAGCGCCCCAGCTCCGTGAGCACCTTGCCCAGGTTGTTTTGAATCGCGGGATCCTGCTTGAGCTTGTACGCCTGGCGCAGCAGCGCGACCGTGCGCTTCAACTCGCCGGCCTCGCGCGCGGCGATGGCGTCGTTCATGAGCGCTTGGAACGACCGCGGCTTGGGTGGCGGCGTGGTCGTGATCAAGGCTGCGCTCAACAGGAGGATGCCCAACATGCGCCCTATGGTACGCTTCGCCGCCATGATGTCTAAGAGCTGGGTACTTGCGCTGTTGTTCCTGCTCCTGCTGAGCCCCGGTTGTCCCAACGATTCGCGCGACGGCGGCAAGAAGAACGCCGACGCCTCCAGTGCTTTCGGAACCGGGGATTCCACCGACACGACCGGGGTCGGTGAGGATGTTGGAACCGACACCACGGACACCACTGGCACGACGGACACCGGTGGTACCGACACCTCCGGCGATACCGGCGATACGGGCGGTACCGGCGACACGGGCACCTCCGGCACCGACACCGGGGACAGCGGCACCGATGGCGGGCCGCCCCAGATCTGCGAGCCCGGCAAGACGATCTGCCACGGCGTCTCCGGCACCAAGATCTGCAACGACTCGGGCACCGCCTTCAGCGACCCCGTGTCCTGCCCGGACAAAGAGTACTGTGACGACGGCAAGTGCGGCGCCAGCTGCGCCATCGATCCCAAGCTGGGCAGCTACGTCGGCTGCGTCTTCTGGAGCGTCGACCTGCCGAACTACCCCGACTTCACGCTGAACCCGACGCCAGAGGACCTGCCGCACGCGCTGGTCATCTCCAACCCCGCCGAGCTGGACGCCACGGTGACGTACGAGATGCCAGAGGGATGGGGCGCGCTGCCCGAGACCACCGTGCCCGGCAACCAGTCGGTGGTCGTCGAGATGCCGGTGATGAACGTGCCCGGGACCGGCGTGACCAAGTTGGGTATCCGGCTCAAGAGCTCCCGCCCGGTCCTGGTTCACCAGTTCAACCCATGGGACAACAACTTCTCCAACGATGCGTCTCTGCTGCTCCCCGAGCCTCTGCTCGGCGACGATTACGTCGTGCTGACCTGGCCGACGTCTCCATTGGGGCTGGTCGAGATCCCGGGCTTCCCGACGCCCCCCAACCAGGCGGGCTACTTCACTGTGGTCGCCCCCTACGACGACACGCAGGTCAGCTTTCAGGTGTCCGCCCCGATCAAAGCGGGTGACGGCGTGGCCGAGCTCCCCGCGGGCGGCGTGCAGACCGTCACGCTGCACAAGGGCGAAGTGCTGAACCTGGAGGCCGAGCCGTCGGGCCTCTTCGACAAGATGGACCTCTCGGGCAGCCGCGTCTGGGCCGACAAACCCATCGCCGTGTTCTCCGGCCACGAGGAGGCCGTTGTGGACGAGGGCTGCTGCGCCGATCACCTGGAGGAGCAGCTGCTGCCGATCAATATCCTGGACACGCATTATCTGGCGGTCAAAGCCAAGCCGCGCGGCACCGAGCCGGACTACTGGCGCATCCAGGCGGCTGAGGTCAACGTCACGATCACCACCGACCCGCCGCAGCCAGGCGCTGACAACGTCGTCCTGTCGCAGAAGGGCGAGTGGGTCGAGGTGATCACGTCCGACTCGTTTGAGATCAAAGCCGACGGCAAAATCCAGGTGGCGCAGTATCTGGTCAGTCAGGAGGCGACCGAGGACTTCATCGGCGATCCCAGCCAGATCCTGGCCGTGCCGGTGCCCCGCTTCCGCGACTATTACGCGCTGATGGTGCCACCCAACTACAACACAAACTGGGTGACGATCGTGCGCACACCTGGCACACCGATCACCGTGGACGGCGCTCCGGTCAGCGCGGCCTGGAAGACGTTTGCCGCCGCCGGCTGGGAGTATGCCTACGTCAAGCTGGAGCCGGGCATCCACGCCGTCGAGGGCGACGCCCCATTCTCACTAAGTGCTTATGGTTACAATAACGCAGTCAGCTACGGCTACCCGGGCGGCATGACCATTGTGGGAGAGTAGCCGCTCTTAGGGCTTAAGAAGCCGCCGGAACAGACCGATCTCGTATGTGCTATGAACACACGAACAGTCTGTATTGGAAGCATCACGGTGGTCCTGGCCCTCTTGGGGGCCTCCTGCACGCCCGACGAGGCGCCCAAACCGCCGCTCGAAGACCCGCCCGCGCCCACGTTCATCGACGCGAAAGTCGTGGCCGGCAAGACCGTGACGCTCAGCGCACCGGCGGAGTACAGCGAGTTCGACAAGGTCACCTACCTGTGGACCCAGAAAGGCGGCGTCCCCGTCACACTGGACGATCCCACCAGCGCCAAGCCCAGCTTCGAGACGCCGATGGAGCGCGCCAAGCTGACGTTCATGGTGACCATCGATGACGGCGAGACCAAGCTGGACCACAAGGTCTGGGTCAACGTGCTTGTCGACAACAACAAGCCGGAGATCGTCGTCGGTGGCCCGTACAAGCTGCAGGGCGGCGAGTCCGTGCTGCTGGACGCCAGCGCCACGACCGATCCGGACGACCACCCGCTGACGTGGGCCTGGGAGCAGGTCAGCGGCGCGCCCCTGACGCTGTCCAACCCGCATTTTGCTATGCCGTCCGTTCTGGCTGACGGCAAGCGCGGCTACTACGGCTTCAAGCTGACGGTCTCGGACGGCATCGACGAGGTCGAGTCGGATCAGGTCGTCGTCTATATCGAGAACAACAAGCCCGTCGTCTACGCCGGCGCGGAGCAGACTGTGGCGCCCGGCGACGAGGTTGAGCTCGCGCCCGAGAGCTACGACCTCGACGGCGATCCGGTCGCGGTCAGCTGGACCCAGGTCTCAGGCCCCGACGTCATCATTCACGCGCAGAACACCGCCGGCGTGGCCAGCTTCAAGGCTCCGCAGACCAAGGGCGACATCACATTGCGCGTGACCGCCAGCGATGGCCACGTCATCGGTGACCCCTCCTTCATCACCATCACCGTGGCCAACACGCCGCCGACCGTGGACGCCGGCAAGGCCCAGAGCGTCGACGGCGGCGCCGTTGTCAGTCTGACCGCCGAGAAGTCCGCCGATGTCGACGGCGACACCCTCACGTACGAGTGGACGCAGCTGAGCGGTCCCGACGTGCAGCTGACGGGCGCCGACACCGTGAGCCCCACATTTATCGCGCCGATGATGCAGTCGGTGCTCGCGTTCCGCGTCGTCGTCGGTGACGGGGAGGCCCAGTCCGAGGGCGCCGAGGTCATCGTGTCCGTCAAAAACAACATCCCGGTCGCGCACGCGGGCGCCGATCAGGCTGCCAAGCTGGGTAGCATCGTGACGTTGGACGGCAGCAAGTCCTTCGATCTCGAGGGGCTGGTCGGCTATCACTGGATCCAGATCTACGGTCCGACCGTCTCGCTCTTCGACGGTGACACCGCTGCGCCGACCTTTGTGGCGCCCAACTTCACAGCCAGCCTGGGCTTTGAGTTGACGGTCTGCGACCAGGACGACCTGTGCTCGCCGTCGCCGGACCATGTGCTGGTGCTGGTCGGCAACGCCGCGCCGATCGCCGACGCGGGTGACGACCAGCTCGTCACCGGCGGCAAGACCGTGGTCCTGGACGCAAGCGAGTCCAGCGACGTCGACGGCGACGCGCTCACCTACACCTGGACCCAGGTCGATGGCACGCCGGTGCTGATGAAGTACTCCGAGACCGCCAGCCCGTCGTTTATGGCGCCCGTCGCCGCGCAGAAGTTCAAGTTCCAGGTGGTCGTTCACGACGGCTACATCACCTCTGAGCCGGACACGATGATCGTCGAGGTCGCCAACCACGCACCTGTGGCCGACGCCGGGCCCAATCAGCTCGTCACGGGCGGCAGCGTCGCCACGTTGGACGGCACCTTCTCCAGCGACCTGGACAACGACCTGCTCACCTTCCATTGGGCGCAGGCCGACGGTCCGATCGTGGCGCTGGACGACACCGCCGCCGCCAAGCCGACTTTCACCGCGCCGCTGTCCAAGGCCGTGCTTCGCTTCGAGCTGACCGTCAGTGACGGCCAGGCCGTGTCCAAGCTGGACATCGTGGCCGTGACCGTGGCCAACAACGCGCCGGTGGCCGATGCCGGAGCCGATCAGTCGGTCGACGTCGACACCAAAGTGACGTTGAACGGCTCTGAGTCCAGCGACGCGGACGGCGACGCCCTGACATACACGTGGACCCAGATCGACGGCACGCCCGTCATCTTGTCGGCGTACGACGTGGTCGCGCCCAAGTTTGTGACGGGCGCCCTCAAGAGCTCCATCGTCTTTGAGCTGGTCGTCGACGACGGCGAGGCCTCCAGCGCCGCCGACATCGTGGTCATCACCGTCAACAACACCCAGCCTGTCGCCCACGCCGGCGTGGCCCAGCAGGTTCAGCCCGGCGAGCCCGTCGCGCTGGACGGCACCGGCTCCGAGGATGGAGACGGGGACCCGATCACGTATCACTGGACCCAGATCGACGGTGAGCCCATCAAAGACCTCAACAACTCGGCGCCGACGCTGGCGTTCCTCGCCCCCGCCAAGGCCCAGACGCTGACCTTTGAGCTGCGCGTGCACGACGGCTATGTCTGGTCGGAGCCCGCCACTGTCGACGTCATCGTCGGCAACGCGGCGCCCGTCGTGGATGCCGGACCGAACCAGACCGTGGTCGGCGGCACCGTCGTCACCCTGGCCGGTACGGGCACCGATCCCAACGGCGAGCCTGTGACGTTCCAGTGGACGCAGCTGGAAGGTGCGCCGGTCGCGCTGACCGACAACAACGCCCCGACGACCACCTTCACCGCCCCGATTCAGAAGCAGCTGCTGCGCTTCGAGTTGACCGTGACCGACGAGGACGGCGCCGAGACCGCCGACTCTGTGGAGGTCCTGGTCCCCAACCACGTTCCGATCGCCGTCACATCCGCCGACCTGACCATCAGCGGCGGCGACCTGGTGACCCTGGACGGAACCGCCTCCAGCGACCTCGATGGCGATTCCCTCAGCTATCAGTGGACCCAGCTGGCCGGTGAGAAGGTCTTCCTGGGCAACGACAGTACGGCCAAGGTGACGTTCACCGCGCCCTCCGTAAAGGGCACCCTGCGCTTTGAGTTGATCGTCAGCGACGGCGAGGTGGTCAGCCAGCCCGCCGAGGTCATCTACACCGTGAAGAACAACGCGCCTGTGGCCGTGGGGAGCGCCGTTCAGTGCGCGGCGCCCAAGGCGCTGGTCGAGCTGAACGGCAGCGACTCGTTTGACGCGGACGGCGACGACCTGACGTTCTACTGGACGCAGATCGGCGGCCCGATGGTTATCACGTACGACAAAGGCCAGCCCACGCCCAAGTTCACGGCGCCGGACAACCTCAACACGACGGTGAAGTTTCTGCTTGTCGTCGGTGACGGCGACACCATGTCGGCGCCCACGGTGGTGTCGGTCTACATCACCGACCAGCCCTGCTGATCCCCGCTACTTTCGCCCGCAGCGGCGGTCCTTCAATACCTTGATCACGGCCACGCGCGCGCTGGAGCCCTTCGGCGTCGCATCGCAGGCCATCTCTCCCCGAAACCTGAAGCGCGCCACGTTGCGCACGATGGCGCTGGGGTCCCTGGCCAGGTGGTGGCCGTAGAGCGTCCATGCGGCGTCGGGAGCTGTCCATGAGCGCTCCAGCTGGTCGCTGAGATACAGCATCGCCAGATGGCGTGCGGACGCGCAGATACCCGGCTGCAGCAGGGTCTTGAACGTGGGCGCCAGCGCGTCGGCTTGCAGCTGGACCAGCTTGGCGCGCATCCGGGACAGCCGCAACAGCGCCCCCCGCGCTTTGCAGTCGGCCGGGGAGCGGTCCGGCACGCGCGCCAGTACCTGCGCCATCATCCAGTCCACGTGCGCGGCGGTGCCGTACAGGTCGTGCAGCACGTGGCGCGCCATGGTTCTGGCGCCGTCGTTGCCGGTCCACACGATGGCGAACATGGCGTCGCGGACCTTTTCGGACGGCTTCCACCCGTGCTCGCGCAACCACTTTACCGTGGCGAAGACGCCGTCGTAGTCGCCGGCCTCGACCGTGTGCGCCAGATACTCGACGACCTCCTCGAGCTCGGCGCCCAATCTGACCAGGCTTTGCACGGCCTGACCCGCCGCCGGTGTGTGAACGGCGCGCTCCAGCGCGGGACGCAAGCACGGGTTGCTCACGCGGCCGGCGGCATAGAGGCGGGCGCGGTCTCCGTGTTTGCCGTCCAGCACCTCGCTGAGGATCTCGCAGGACCAGTGGGCGGCCTCCAGCATCACCAGTCGTGAGAGGGCGGCGCGCGAGGCGGCGGTGGGGCCGGTGCGCAGGCGCTTGATGACAAACGAGGGGCCCAGATGGCGCCAGCGGGCCAGGGTGTCCAGTTCGAAGGAGGCGCCATGGGCCAGCTTTCCGGTGGATGAGCGGCGGGCCGGTTGCACTGCGATGATGCCGTCGCCCTCGTGCGTATACGTCAGCGTCCAGCCGGCAGGGATGTGCGCGCCGTCGCTCCAGCTGACGACCAGGCGATCGCGCGCGTCCACCGCCTCGTGCGGCGGCAGGTTCAGGCGGCCGCGCCCGGCGTCACCCGCGCTGCTGGCGATGCAGCCGTCGACCACGTACAAGCGCGTGTCCAGCATATGAAAGTCGCACAGCGCGGCGTCCCCGGACTCCTGGCACAGCGCGCGGTCGGGCCCGAAGCCGTAGACGCCGTCCGGCGGCGGGCTCCTCATGCACACCGGATTGGCCGAGGCGGTGGCTGCCAGCAGCAAGACGCCGACAGTCAGCAGGGCGGGATGGTTGTGTCGCATCAAAGCCCCAACGGTTTGGGCCGCCGGTAAGCTTCCCGAAAATGATAAAGTGCCGCCATGCGCGCATTGAAGCTTGTCGTGTCGGCCCTCCTCGTCGTCGCTGTGTTGGACGGGTGCAGCGAAGATCCCGCCGACGGAGCACCGCCGGTCATCGTCGATTTTCCGGATACCGTGGCCGGCCAGGACGTGGCCCCGCCGCTGACGGATGTCGAGAGTCCGGACGGCGGCGGGCCGTCGCTGGACATCGTGCCGGTGGATCCGGATGTGCCGCCGTCGCCCGACACTAAGCCACCGACGCCCGACGACGGACCGCCCCCGCCCGACGATGGCCCGATCTGCACCCCCGAGTGCGCCAACCTGGAGTGCGGGGATGACGGCTGCGGCGGCACCTGCGGCGACTGCCCGGCCGGGACGATCTGCGAGGGTGGCCAGTGCATGGTCGGGTGCGTGCCCCAGTGCGTGACCCCCGACGGCCAGAGCGCGGTGTGCGGCGACAACGGCTGCGGCGGCGTGTGCGGGCTGTGCCAGGCCAACGTCGAGTGTATCGGCGGCCAGTGTGCCCAGCCTCCGTGCGAGCCTCAGTGCCAGGGCAAACAATGCGGCGGCAACGGGTGCGGCGGCGTCTGCGGCGTGTGTGAAAGCGGGCGCTGCTGCAACGGCGGGGCGTGGCAGGGCCGGGGCGTCCCCAGCTGGAGAAAGTTCGAC
>CAZJHX010000166.1:0-23151 GCA_964545715.1 uncultured Myxococcales bacterium | reverse complement strand
GATGCAGTCAAACCAGTCGAACTGGTCGTCGTAGCCGCACACCTTGCTGAACTCGGTACAGTCATACGTCTTCAGCTCGCCGCCCGAGCAGTAGTTCAGCGTCGTGCCGTCGCACTCGCCCTTGGTCGTCACGCCGCCGCACGCGCCCGCCGGATCGACACAGTTGCCGGCCTGGCACGTCAGCCCGTCGTTGCAGCTGCCGCATGAGCCGCCACAGCCGTCTGTTCCACACGTCTTGCCCGTGCAGTCCGGCGTGCAGACGCCGCCCTCTTCCACACAGTCGAACCAGTCGAACTGCTCGTCATAGCCGCAGATCTTGCCGTTGTCCGCGCAGTCCGTGGTGATCGGGTTGCCGTTGGAGCAATAGGACAGGACCGTACCGTCGCACTTGCCTTTGACCGTCACGTCGCCGCAGCCCTCGGGTGGCGCGCCGGTACACGTGCTGCCACAGCCGTCCGGGTCGCCCGCGTTCTTGCCCACGCAGTCAGGCACGCACGGCGCATCGCCCTCGATGCAATCGAACCAGTCGAACTGCTCATCGTACGCGCAGGTCTTGTTCAACTCCGCGCAGTTGTACTCTTTCAACGTGCCGCCGGAGCAGTACTTCAGCAGGTCGCCCTCGCACACGCCCTTGGTCGTGATGTCACCACACTCGCCGCCGCCCGGGCCCGCGCACGTCCCGCCGCAGCCATCCGCGTCACCCTCGGCCTTGCCGGCGCAGTCAGGCACGCACGGACCGTCACCCTCGACGCAGTCGAACCAATCGAACTGCTCGTCAAACGCGCAGACCTTGCCGAAATCGGTGCACTCAAACGTCTTCAATTCGCCGCCCGAGCAGTACTTCAGCGTGGTGCCGTCGCACTCGCCCTTGGTCGTGATGTCCCCGCAGCTGCCGCCGTCGCCACCGCACAGCCCGCCGCAGCCATCGGCGTCGCCCGGGTTCTTGTCCGCGCAGTCCGGCACGCACGGGGGCTGGTCGCCCTCCACACAGTCAAACCACTCAAACTGCTCGTTGAACGCACACACCTTGCTCTGCGCCGCGCAGTCCACCTCTTTGAGCTGGCCGCCTGAGCAATACTTCAGCGTCGTGCCCTCGCACAGGCCCTTGTAGTCGATGTCGCCGCAGCCCTCGACCGGCGGCTCACCGCCACACAGGCCACCACAGCCATCCGCGTCGCCTTCGTTTTTGCCCACGCAGTCCGGCGTGCACGGTCCGTCACCGTCCAGGCAGTCGAACCAGTCGAACTGGTCATCAAACCCGCACGTCTTTTCAAACTCGGTGCAATCGAACGATTTGATCTGCCCGCCGCTGCAGTACTTCAGCGTGTTGCCCTCGCACACGCCAACGGCGCTCACGTCACCGCACTCACCGCCGCCGCCGCCCGGACACAGCCCGCCGCAGCCGTCCGCGTCGCCCTCGGCTTTGCCCTGGCACGCCGGCACGCACGGCCCATCACCGTCCACGCACGCGTACCAGTCGGACTGGGCGTCATAGCCGCACGTCTTGCCGTCCGCCGCGCAGTCCACCGTCTTCAGCTCGCCGCCCGCACAATACTGCAGCGTCGCGCCGTCGCACTTGCCCTTGAGATCCACGTCGCCGCAGCCCTCGACCGGGCCGTCGCCACAGACACCACCGCAGCCGTTGTCGTCGCCCGGGTTCTTGCCCACGCAGTTCGGCGTACAGCCGCCGCCCTCGACGCACTCGAACCACTGCGCGTCCTCGTCAAACGCACACGTCTTGTTCTCCGCAGCGCAATCGACCACCTTCAGCGCGCCCGTCGCGCAATACTTCAGCAGGTCGCCGTCGCACTCGCCCACAAACGTGATGTCGCCGCACTCGCCACCGGCCTCCAGGCACTTCCCGGACTCGGTGCAGGTCACACCGTCATCACACTTGCCGCATATCGATCCGCACCCGTCGTCGCCGCACTGCTTGCCGTCGCACTCCGGCTTGCAGGAGCCCGGCTCCACGCAGTCGAACCACTCGTTCTCTTTCTCATATCCGCACGTCAGCCCGTCCGCTGCGCAGTCGATCACCACCAGGCTCTCACCCGCGCAATACGTCAGCGTGTCGCCGTCGCACACGCCCGTGAAGTCGATGTCGCCACACGCGCCGCCACCGCCCTCACCCGGCTGGCACAGGCCCGCCGCGCTGCAGCTGGTCCCGGCCCCGCAGATGCCGCACTTGCCGCCGCACCCGTCCGGCCCGCAATCCTTGCCCGCGCAGTCCGCCACCCAGCCCCGACCGTCCTTGCAGAGCCCCGCGGCGCAGTTGAGCCCCGCGCCGCACACGCCGCACTTGCCGCCGCACCCGTCCGGGCCGCACTGCTTGCCCGCGCAATCCGGCGTGCAGCCACCCGCCTGACACGCGCCCTGCGGTGAGCACGACTGACCGTTCGGGCATGACCCGCACAGCCCGCCGCACCCGTTGTCGCCACACTGCTTGCCGCCGCAATTCGGCTGACACGGACCGTCCTGGCACTTGAAGCCGGGCCCGCAGATGCCGCCGTTGGGGCAGTTGCCGCACGACCCGCCGCACCCGTTCGCGCCGCACTGCTTGCCCACGCAATCCGGTGTACAGCCGCCCGCCTTGCACGTGCCGGTCGCCGCGCAACTCTCGCCCGCCGGGCAGATGCCGCACTTGCCGCCGCACCCATCCGGACCACAGTTCTTGGCCAGACAGTTCGGCACGCAGTTGCCCGCTTTGCACGCACCGTCGCCACCGCAGACCTGACCGTTGGGACACGTCCCGCAGGAGCCGCCGCAGCCGTTGGGCCCGCACTGCTTGCCCGCGCAGCTGGCTACACAGTTGGCCTGACACTTGCCCGCCGGGGTGCAGCTCTCACCGCCCGGACAGAAGCCGCATTTGCCGCCGCAGCCATCCGGTCCGCAGGCCTTGCCGATGCAGTTGGGCTGGCAGTCGCCCGCGATGCAGTCAAACTTGTTTTGGGTCTCGTTCCACCCACACACCAGGCCGGCGTTGGGGTCGCAGTTCAGCGTGTAGATGTTGTTGTTGAAGCACCACTTGACCGTGTTGCCCTCGCAGGTCCCCGTCTCCGGTACGCCACCGCAGCCCGCCACCGCCGGCACGCACTGGAAGGCCGCATCACACGTCTCACCGGGTGCGCATTTGCCGCACTGACCACCACAGCCGTCCGCGCCGCACTGCTTGCCAAAGCACTTGGCCTCACAGTCCTCGGCCACGCATTTGCCGGCCTGCGAGCACTGCAGATCCGCGCCGCACGTTCCGCAGCTCTGGCCGCAGCCGTCGTCCCCGCACTCTTTGTTGATGCAGTTGCCCTGGCAAGGCTCGGATGTGCAGTAGCCCTCGGCCGCGCACTCCATGCCCGCCTGGCACGTGCCGCAGGAGCCGCCGCAGCCGTCGTCGCCACAAACCTTGCCCGCGCAGTTGGCCTTGCAGTCGTCGCTGATGCACAGATCGTTCGCCGCGCAATGGTACCCGTCCAGGCACTCTCCGCAGCTGCCGCCGCAGCCGTCATCGCCGCACGATTTGCCGAAGCAGTCCGGCGTGCACGCGCCCGGACCCGGGGTCGCACCGTCGCCCAAAGTACCGCCGGGGTTCATCCCGCCGTCCTTGGAGTATGCGTTGCCGTCCACGGAGCTCGTCACGTCGGCCGTGAAGGACGGATCTTCTAAGACTTTGGCGCCTTCGTCGGAACACGCTGCAAGCAGCGCGACGACACACAGCGATCGCACGATGAGGGAGATTTGGCGGGCCTGCATCAACAACAACTCCAGCTTCTACAACTTCAGCACGAACATCCCAGCGCGCCTATGTTTCCGTTTTTGCAAACGAATCCAGTCAACACAGACGCGATACGGTACCACAGAGAGGCGTTTTTGTCCACCGTCAAAACAGGCGTTCGGAAAGCCTCTCCTTGCTCGATCTCAGGGTCTCGATGCTATGGTCGGCCGCATGTCCGAAATCCCCGCGCCCCTGATGGACGCGATCAAGAGCCACACGATCCCGTCCCGTCCCGCAGTACTGCGGCGTCTGGCCCTGCATCGTGGTGATAAGGGTGTCGCCTGGCGCGTCGAAGGGCGCTGGTGGAGCCTGCCGCCGGCCGCCGCCGCCTCCGATGAATCGGACGAGGTCGAGCTCTGCCGCTACACAACCCCCGAGGGCTTTGCCCAGCGCTTTGAGTCGGTCGTGGTTCTGCAGGACGACGCGCCCGCCACAGAGGTGATCTGGGGTGCCGCCTCCGACGTGCTGGACGCCTGGCGCCGCGGTGAGCTCCTCCTGGATCCCGCCGCGCGCCACGCCTTCGACGCGGACGGTATCGGCGGCGCCGAGCCTGCTTACGGCGTGCGGACCATTCCGCTGCGAACCCCCACGCTGCCGCCGGCCACGCACACCAACCTGTACTTCGTCGGTCACGGGCGCGACACCGTCCTGGTCGACCCCGGCTCGCCGTACCCTGAGGAGCTCGATCGCGCCGCCGCGGTCTACGATAGGTGGGTCGGACGATACGGACCGGCCGCCGCCATCTTCCTCACCCATCACCACGGTGACCATACCGGCGGCGCCGATCAGCTCCGTCAGCGTATCGGCCTGCCGATCTGGGCCCACGAGATCACCGCCGGGCTCGTCCCGTTCGACGTCGACCGCCAACTCGCCGACGGCGAGGCTATCGGCGAGTGGACAGCGGTCTTCACACCCGGCCACGCTCCAGGCCACCTGTGCCTGTGGAACCGCCGCTCCCGCCTGGTCGTCGCCGGCGACATGGTGGCCAGCATCGGCACCATCGTCGTCGAGCCCTCAGAGGGCGACATGGCGCTGTATCTGGACAGCCTCACGCGCCTCAAGACACTCGATCCCGTCGGCATGTACCCGGCCCACGGCGCCTTCATCGATGACCCGCACGGCCGGCTCGACGGTTATCGGTCTCACCGCCTGTGGCGCGAGGCCCGCATCCTCGAGGCGCTCGCCGCCGGACCGGGCCCTCTCAGCGAGATTACAAAGCGCGCGTATACCGACGTCGCCTCCGCCATTTTGTGGTTGGCTGAGCGCTCCACTCTGGCCCACCTCGTCAAGCTTCAAAACGAGGGGCGTGCGCTCCAGCGCGACACTATTTGGCGCCTTGGCGAATAAAGTGACGCGCTAGTCGTTAATGGCTTGACTCACGCCCGCTCGCGCGGGACGTGCGGATTCGGACTGACGTTCTGGGAGGAACCTGTAGATGCGACAGATGTGGATGAAAGCGGTGATCACGGCAGCCGCGCTTGCGATGATCGGTTGCGCCGGTGGCGGCGGCGGCCGTGGTGGTGGTAGCGGCGACGGTGGCGACAGCGCGACCGGCGGCGGCGGCAACATCAAGAAAGGTCAGGTACGTACGATTACCGGCACCCTCAAGGACGCCTCGGGAGACACCGCGGTTGGCGCCAAGACCAGCAGCGGCAAGACCATCAAGGGCGTGCTGGACCCCAAGACCAAGAAGTTCTCGATCAACCTGCCCAAGAACGACTCTGCGGTCATCAGCGTCAAGACCGGCGGCGTGACCAAGCGTCTGCGCTTTGTGCGCAACGAGACGGCCGGTGCAGCACCGGGCAAGGCTGACGCCGCCGACGGGGCCAACGGCACCTTTGAGGTACCGGGCGGCAACTTCTCGAGCGACGCGGATCTCGGCGAGATCACCGTCCTCGTCGAGGGCATGGACATCATCATCGGTGACGACGCGGTAGAGGTCAGCATCTTCTTCTACGTCGACATGGACGGTGACGGCACCTCCGACTGGTTCGACACCGACGACGACGGTGACGGCGTGGACGACTGGGCCGACGAGGACTGGATGGACGTCGAGATCGACTGGTTCGACGAGGACGACGAGAGCGCCTGGGACTTCTTCGAGGACGACGACTTCTGCAACTTCGACGAAGAGGGCGAGATCTGCTGGCCCGACGACGACGAGTGGTTCAGCGAGGACGAGTGCGAAGAGGAGGAGGCCAGCGAGTACTGCTTCTTCGAGGGCGACGAGGGCTTCTTCGGTGACGAGGAAGGCGACGACGACTGGTGGAACCCGGATGACGAGGATCCGGGCGAGACCGGCGTCGACACGGACCTGCCGGACCCGGACGAGACCGGCATGCCCGCCGAGTGCGCCGAGCAGTGCACCGCTCAGTGCGACGAGGACTCCGCCTGTCTGGCCGCCTGCGCTGCCGAGTGTATCGGCGAGGACACCGGCGCCGAGACCGACCTGCCGGACCCGGACGAGACCGGCGAGACCGGCGAGACCGACGAGGGCGGCACCGGCGACGAGTTCAACTGTGAGGACGCGTGCGAGTCCGAGTGTATGGGCGAGGAGTCCTGCTACGAGTTCTGCATGGAGTCCTGCGAGGGTTCGTTCCCCTCCTGATCGGTCTCCACAGCCGGGGCCTTTGCCTGCGGCTCTCCCACCTCAGCGATCAACCAGCTGAGAAACTGCCCTGTCCAGAATAGTCCGGCCGGGCCGAGCGGTGTACGATTGTGCACACCGCCGGCCACGTGGAGGATCCGTCCGTCCGAGACGACCTCCAGATTGGCCCCCTGCAAGCCGCGCTGCCGAACCCGCACGTAGCATCCGGTCACAAGCGGGAACTCGCGATGGCCCCAGCTGAAGCCGAAGGCCTCGTAGTTGTGGTACAGCGTGGCGCCCTTCACCCGCAGGTGCTCGGTCAGGCGCCTCTTGGCCACCGGCACAGCCGCCAGAATCACGCCCAGAATCGCCAGCAGCGGGCCGAACAGAAAGCCGAAGACGTTGTTGTTGGCGATGTCCAGCATCAGGATCACGCCGACGACCAGCATGGAGATGCCGCCGACCAGCAGCGTCGACGCCAGGTTGCCGCCCAGCCCCACGAGCACGTCCAGCTGGTCTTTCGTGATGGTCACCGTCGGTGGCGGCGGGCCTTCCGGCCGGCTGGGTGGGCTGTCCGCCGGCGGCTCCAAAAGCGGCGCCCCCAAGCCACCGGCCGACGCGATGTTGTGGGCCACATGCTTCAGCCCGTGCTCGTCGTCCGACTCGCCCAACAGCACGCGCGGCGCGTCCGTCACCAGCGCCTCGCACACCCAGCGCGTGTGCAGCTGCTCACCCCAGCGCTCGTCCAGCCGCAACGCCATTATGCTGCGGCAGCGGTCCAGCGGCACCCGAATCCGGTCAGGAGCGGAGTCGCCGACCAGCACGTATGCCTCGTCCTCCACGCCCACGCCGCCTCGCTGTGCGGCGATCATCCGACCCCCGGCGAATAGCAGGGCCCCAAACAGCGCGGGCAGCACGGACGAGACCACACGCGTGAGCACCGCCGCATCCCCCGCCTGCACGAGGCTCCAGCCACCCACGGCCACGCCCAACACGCCCATAGCCATGAAGAGCGGGCCGAACAGCAGCGAGCGACGTGGCGAGATGAGCACGTTCATTACAACCGCTCGTGCAGCTGCTCCGCGAACCGGGTCGCCAGCGCCATAATCGTCACCTGCGGGTTGACGCCGAGCGCGCTTGGGACGGACGAGCCGTCCACCACGTAGAGATCCTGCACTTCAAACGACTCGTGGTTGCCGTCGGTCACGCTTGTGCGCGGGTCGACACCGATCCGGCACGTGCCCAGCGGGTGGTAGGCCGACAGCTCCAGGTCCCAGCCGTGCAGCCTGGCGGTCTTCAGCCGCTCCAGCTCCTCGCGGCTCTCGATAACTTCAAACCCCGCGATGGGCGCGTAGATCTTCTTGGCGCCGGCGGCGAAGTAGATGTCGCCCAGTATGCCCGCGCCGCGCTGAAAGCGATCGATGTCGTGTCGGGTGAGCATGTATGTGATCAGCGGCCGATCCGCTACGCCGCGGCGTACGCGTCCGGTGTTGGAGTCGCTGATCATGAAGCCGAAGATGGCGAGCTTGTTGTAGGCGTCCATCGCTTCGGTGAACGAGGGGCCCACCATCGGCAGCGCCATCGCCGCAAACTCCAGCGGCACGAACGCGCCCTCGTACAGGATGCCCTCATGCTTGAAGTGGTCCACGCAATAACCCTGCGGGATGCCCTCCCAGCCGCGGATCTCCTTGTCGAAGGCCGCGCTCACGCCCAGGGCCGGGTGAATCGTCAGATGCCGCCCCACCTGGTCCCACTGATTGCATAGGTCGTTCTTGAGCAGCAGCATCGGTGTATAGACGCTGCCGCACGCTAGCACGACCGCACGTGCGTTGATTCTGAGACCGCGCCTGGTCCCGTCCTCCAACAGCAGCGTGCCCTGCGCCCCGACCGCGCGCCCGCCCTTCACCACGATGCGCGTGATGCGGCACTTGATCAGGCACGTCGCGTGGGCCTTCAGCGCCAGCGGCACATAGGACACGTTGGTGCTGCGCTTGGCGTCTGTCGGGCAGCCGAAGCAGCACACGCCCTGACCGTCGCAGTCCGGCGCGTTTCGGCGCAGCGGGTGGTGGCTGTATCCGAGCGCCTCGCAGCCGTCACGGATCACCTCCGCCACTTTGCCCAGATCGCGCCAGCGCGCCTCTTCCACCCCGATGGTCTGCTCGACCTTGTCCAGCCGCGGTCCCATCTCCTCGGGTGAGAGGCCGGTCAGCCCCAGCGCGTCGCCCCAGTGGTTCAGCACTTTGTCCGGTGTGCGAAAGCAGGTGCCGCTATTGACGGTGGTGGTGCCGCCCACCGTCTTGCCGACCGGCAGCGGGATCACCGCGTTGCCCAACGTGGCCAGCGCCCCGTTGTTGCGAAACATGTTGGACTGCAGCGCGATCCGATCGGTTTGCGTGAAGTCTTTGCGGTCGAAGTGGCCGCCCTCTTCCACCATCAGCACCGCGTGGCCGCGCTCAGCCAGCTCTTTTGCGACCACCGCGCCGCCAGCGCCCGTGCCGACCACCAGCACATCGCACTCCAGTACGTCGTCCGACGGATCGAGATCGTCTCCGGTGAGGATCTGGCGGCGCCAACGCGCCTTCTCCTTGCCCGCCTTCTCTGGCCGATACCGGCAGTCGAGCGCCTCGAACAGCTCCGGATCGTTGAAGTGAATCAGCTTCAACGGCGCGGTCAGCCCCCGCACGGCCAGCCGTCGCGCCGTGTTTCCGGTCTGCCACTGCTCCAGCACCTGAATGCGTCGGTCCGCCGGCAGCTTTGAGAAGGGCTTGAAGTACCGGGCCGTCGATGCGGACTCGATCGCCCATAACGCCGCGCGAAACCCGTGGATTGCGCGCGGATCGATGTCGTTTAGAAACGCCTCGAAGCGGTCCAGCGTGCGCGGGTTGCCGCCGGCGGTGACGTGCTTCCCGGCCGGGATGACGGCATCGCCCAGGGCGCCGAGGATCTCCCGCTCTCGTGTGGAAAACACACCCGGCTGCATCAGCTGCCCTCCACGTTCTTCGCCAGTGAGCTTGCCATCATGCGCGTCGACACCTCCGCTGCTTTGTCGTCGTCTCGAAACACCAGACGCGGCGGCGAGTCGTACATCGACTCCTCGGCGTCCAGCGCGGCGACGCTGATCGCAACCGCGTGCAGGTTGGCCGCCGCGTCGCGGGCCTGCACCAGATACCACGCCGCACACGTCGCCGGGCGATCGACCGCGCTCTCCTGGTCAGGCGCCAGCACCGAGCGCGTTACGCTGTCGACAAACGCGCCCTCGTAAAAGCGCTCGGTCTGCTCCGGTGCGATGTCCTGATCCGAGCGGTACAACGTGTACTCCACCACCGCCACCGCCACCGGCGCCTCCCACGTGACGCGCACGCCACCGGCGCCAGGCTCGGCGCGCGTGAACAGGACTTCGGTGGGATAGGCCATCAAGCTCCGTAGAACGTCGTTGCTATCAAGATGGTGCCACCGTTCCAGAGCGCGTGCACGAGCATCGAGGGTAGCAGGCCCCCCGAGCGCTCTGCGATCACGGCCAGCAGCGCGCCCAGCGCAAACAAGGGCATGAAGCTGGTGACGCTGAAGTGAACCGCCGCGAACACAGCCGCGCTCAGCAGGGTTGCGCCCGGCAGCCCCAGCCGTCCGCGCAGCTGCCGGTACAGGACGCCCCGAAACACGATCTCTTCAAAGATCGGCGCCGCCACGACCACTGACACGGACAGCAGCAGCTGGCTGATCGGGCCTTTCGGGTTCACCAACTCGGGCAGCGCGGGGTTGGAGACCAGCTCGGACTCGATCGGCAGCAGTGACACGAACACCACCGAGCCGTAGACCACCGGCACCGCCACGGCGAAGCCCGCCAGCGCCCACAGGATCGCGGTGCTGACACGGTTTCTGAAGGGCTCCAGTCCCACGCGCAGGTCGCCGATCGCCTTCTGCCACGTCCGCTCGCCGGTCGACAGGCCCATCAGCAGCCAGATGGCGAACACGCCCGCGCCCACCTGCACTAGCAGGCCGATAGCAGCCGAGCCGCCGTCCAGGCCGAAGATGGAGATCACGCCGCCCACCACCATCTGGGACGTGAAGGACACCGAAAACCACGCCATCAGTACAAACCACCCGACCCATGCCGAGTCGCCCCAGCCGGGTGCCGGCGCGTTGACCAGCCCCATGGTCTGCAGCCTGCGCCAGCGCAGCCCCACGAAGACCATCAGCACGCAGCCGGTCACAAACGCCAGGAAGTACACGCTGAACAGCGAAAACGCCCGCTCCAGGTACGGCTTCTCGGCGTGCGCGTGCGTGCTGTCCGCCTGCAGGGCCTTGTCCGGCGCGGACGCATACGCGCTCAGCCGGCTGCGCAGCCAGGCGCTCATCTCGACGTCACGCAGCCCCGCCAGCGACTCGGCGTCCAACCCCTCCCCGTCCCCGGCGGCCGTGACCCAATGCGCCAGCGCAGTCTGCTCCTCAGGCGGAGGCAGCAGCGCCGTCAGGTCGGTCGTTGTGTCGGGGTCTCGGAAGATCAGCCACACCGCCGCGGCCTGCTCGCGATATTGCGCCGGCGTATCAGCGTCACTCGCGATTTCTGCCGCAGCGTCCGCGTACAGGCGCAGGGCCTCATTGCGTCCCTCGACCTGATCATCGGTGGCGGATTGCTCCTCGGGCAGCAGCAGCGGCGCGCCCTCGATGAACCGGATCAGCGCCTCCAGCTCCTTTTGACGAAACTGGGCTTCCGCATCCTCAGACGCGCCACCGCCGGCCGATGCGGCCAAAAAGACCGCGCCCAGCAGCGAGTAAGCAGCCAGCCCCCAAAACAGCCGGGGCGGAGGGCCGCCTACCGGGTCTCGGACTGGATTTTGCCGCTCTCCTTGAGCAGCTTCATGATCTTGAGGCACTCCTCGTCCTCGACCGTCTCGGCCTGCTCTTTGAGCCGTTCGCAGCGCTCTATGCTGTCGTCCTTATCGGCGACGTGATCGCACGCCAGCGCTACCAGTTTGTCGCAGTGTTCCTTCTTGCAGCCGGGACCCAGCGCAAGCAGCGCAAAGGCCGCGGCGAGGCACATCAGTCGGGCCGCAAGGCGGGTCATTTCTTGCCCAGGATCTCCGTGTTCACCAGGTCGACGATGGCGTCTGCGCTGGTCAACGCGCTCTTCAGGCGCCGTCCGTTCAGGAACATGCTTGGCGTGCCCCGCACACCGGCGCGCACCGCGTCCTGGTTGTCCAGCTGCATCTGCCGCAGGATGCCCGGGTCCTTCAGGTCCGCTTCAAAGCGCGGAATGTCCAGGCCCTCGACCTTGGCCCACGTGACCAGGTCCGCCGGACCCAGCCGCTTCATGTTCTTGAAGAGCCGGTCGTGGTACGGCCAGAACTTGCCTTGCTTGTGCGCGGCCAGGCTGGCGATGCCGGCTGGACGCGCGTTGGGGTGAATCGAGGTCAGCGGGAACTGGCGGAAGACCACCCGCAGCTGCCCCTTCAAGCGCTTGACTGCCTCATGAGCCGGGTCGACCACCCGGGCGCAGAACGGTCATTGGAAGTCGCTGAAGATCACCAACGTCGCCGCAGCCGTCGCCGGTCCATCGGCCGGAGAGCCCTCGTTGTTGAAGCGCTGCACCGCCTTGTCCAGCTGGCTGCCGCCCCCGGTCGCCTTTTTACCCAGCGACAGCATGTGGCTGTAGATGTCCGCGCGCGACACGCCCTTGGCGATCTCGCCCTTGGCCTTGACCAGCTCCTCCTCGATGACCGTCTTGAAGTCCTCAAACGGCTTGGCGCCGCTGAGCTTGCGCCCGTTGACGAAGAAGGCCGGCGTGCCGCTGGCGGTGACCTTGACGCACGCCTTGTCCTGCTTGTCGACGTGGGCGGCGATGGCGGGATCGGCAATATCCGCCTTGAACTGCACCATGTTCAGTCCCAGATCCTGCGCCATGTTCTCCAGGTCGGGGTCCTCGAACTTTTTCACCTCGAAGAGCTTGTCGTGGTACTGCCAGAACCGGCCCTGCCGATGGGCAGCCATGGCCGCGATCGCCGCCGGCTTGGCGCGTTTGTGGAACTCCAGCGGGCGGTTGTGCAGCACGACGCGCACGTCCTTGGGCCACGTCTCGTGTATCTTTTTCAAGGCCGGACCGACCTTGCCGCAGAACGGTCATTGGAAGTCCGTGCACTCCACGATGGTCACCAGCGCGTCGGCCGGACCCTTCATCGGGTCGCCGGGGAAGATCTCCGCCTGGTACACCGTCTTGTCGACCGGGGCCGCCTTTTTCGGCGTCTTGGGCGCGGGCTTGGGCGGCGTCAGGTCCACCTCGATGGGCTTGCGCTGCACCACGTAGTCGTAGAAGACCACCCCGCCTTTGGCCGCCAGAATGCGCTTGCGTCGCGCATCGGCCACGGAGTCGCCGGCCTTGATCAGTGTGTCGACCTCAGCCAGCTCCTTTTCGATCGCCGTCTTCATCGACGGAACATCCCGCGCCTCCAGCTTGGCGCCGTTCAGGAACATGGACGGGGTGCCGCTGACGCCCACACGCCCGCCGGCCTTGGCCTCCATGCGCACTGCGCGCAGCAGCTCCGGGTCTTTCACGTCCGCCTGGAACTGGGCGACGTCCATCCCGATGTCCTTGGCAAAGCCCTCCAGCGCCTTGGCGTCCTGGTCCTTCAAGTTGGCGTACAGCTTGTCGACGAACTCGAAGAACTTGCCCTGCCTCTGCGCTGCGAACGAGGCGACGGCGGAGGTCTCAGCGTATTTGTGGAAGCTGAGCGGGAACTGGCGGTACTCGACGCGCACTTTGTCGCCAAACGCCTTCTGAGCTTCTTTGATGGTCGGACCGACCTTCGTGCAGAAGGGTCATTGGAAGTCCGTGAACTTCACCAGAACCGCGTGGGGCTCCTCAGCGCCATACCCCGGGATCGACACGGCGTACGCCCCGGCTCCGGCAGCGCCCTCGGCGGCCGCTTTCTCTTTGGCGCCGTCGTCCTTTTTGGACGACCACCACATGCCGAAGCCGACCAGCGCGACCACCGCGATGAGGGCTATCGACTTCAGCTCCGGGCTCATGCCCCGCGCGGGGGCGTTGATCGGTTTACGGGCTCTCGCCATCTATTACAGACCTCTAACGTCGTTTTCCATGTACAGCCGGGCGTACTGACTGCCCAGCGGGTGGTTGCGCGATGCCGCGATGGCGCGCGCGTCTTGAACTGTCGTGGCTTCGCCGCTGTCGAGCACGGCCTGCACCTGCGCCGCCGCGTCCCGCACCATCATGCGGACCGTGTCCGGCGTGGCGTCGTTGGGGATCAGCTTGCCGTTGACCAGCAGCGTCGGCGTCGCCCGCACCTGCAGCTGCTCGGCCGCGGTCTTGTCGGTGGTTACGTACGCCTCCAGCAGCGGGTCTTTCATGTCGGCCGCAAACTTCTCCGCGTCCAGGCCCAGGGTCTCGGCGTATGCCGCCAGGCGCTCGTCGGTCCATCCGGCCGGGTCGGTCTGGTTCAGGAAGAGCTGGTCGGTGTACTCCCAGAACTTGTTCTGGCG
The DNA here is from genome assembly GCA_964545715.1 of uncultured Myxococcales bacterium. Lineage (GTDB taxonomy): Bacteria > Myxococcota_A > UBA9042 > CAZJHX01. Next base: position 9,304 of record CAZJHX010000166.1, on the reverse strand, counting down.
ATTGGCGGCCATGGATGCGATCGCCGCCTGCAGGCTGGCGGTCGGGCTGACGAACGGGAAGTGCTTGAACACGAAGCGCACGTCGCGGTGCTCGGCCATCAGGCGCTTGACCAGGCCGTTGCGGATGCCGCAGAACCGGCACTTGTAGTCGGCGACCTCAACGATCACGACCGCCGCGTCCGCAGGCCCTTTAGCGGGTAGCGCCTCGGTGTAGCCCGGGCCTGCGATCGGTCGATCCGGCTCCGGCTCGACGTCGGCCGGTCGCGTCATCATGCCGCCGATGTATCCGACCGCTGCAACCAGCAGAAGCGCGGGTCCGATGCGTTGCTTGGGGCCGTGCCCGTGTCCCATTTTTGTCTCCTCCGAAGTCACGCGAGGCTACGCGCGCGTGAGAACCGCGCGGACTATACCGGCTGGAATGTCTGGCGTCGAGGACACCCAAGCCCGTAATATGCGCGCGTGCTGACCCGCTGTGCTGTTGTTGTTCTGTTGTCGGTCTCGCTTGTCGCCTGCGGTGCCGAGTCCGAGCCCGGATCGATCCAGCTGGAGATCCTGAACCCGCCCGACAGCAACCCGCTTTTCGGCGCCAGCTTCATCCGTCTGCGCGTGGACGGCGGCGCCTCGCGCACCTTCCCGATCGAGCCTGGTGCGCCGATCGATGTCGGCTTCAACGTGTCGGCTGACGACGCTGTGCATCAGCTGTTTCTGGAGGGCTTGGACGAGTCCGAGAAGGTGACCTCGCGCGGTCAGAGTCCGCCCGTGCTCTTCGCATCGGGCAGCGACATCATCCTGCAGGTCGTCGCACGCCCTACGGCCGGCTTCTCCTTGTCGCGGCAGCCGCTCACGCGCGGGCGCGTCGATTTTGCCTTGGCGCAGGTGCCCGGAGACGCCGTGTATGTCATTGGCGGCACGGTCGGTGACATCAGCACAGACACCGTCGAGAGGGTTGACCCCTATCTCACCGAGATCACGGACGCGCCGCCTCTGGCCGCCGGCCGCCGGGGCCCCGTCGCAATGGTCACACAGGACGGCACCATGCTCGTGGCCGCGGGTCAGCGCGAGGAGATCGAAGCCCTGCGGCCGGGCGCTCTGGCGTGGAAGACGGTCGTCACAGGCTCCGCCCCCGCGGTCGCGTCACCCGGTGTCGCCGCACTGGGCAACGACTCATGGATGCTCATAGGCGGTGAACACGCCGACACCGGCGCCACCAATCGGACAGCTGATCGAAGGGCCGGCGCTCACGATCTCCCGCGACCGGCCCGCCGCGGTGGCGCTGGGCGAGGACGTGCTGGTCGTAGGCGGGCACGCCACGCTGTTCGGCGAGTGGCTGGACGGGCAGGTGGTCGAAGGTCAGCCCGTGGCGACCCCGACGCTGCTGCCTGTGGGGCCGGCGACCGCGCTGGTTCTGGGAGGCGGTTCCGACGCTGTTCACACGATCAGCCGGGCGGGCGGCATGCACGCGCAGGCCTCCCTCTCGGTCGCGCGGGCGGGGGCGAGCGCAGAGCAGCTGGCCGACGGTCGCGTGATCGTCATCGGTGGGCTGGATGCGGCGTCGCTCACGGCGGACATTCTGGAGGCGGTCGACGGGCGCTGGGAGCTGGTCAGCACGGCCTTCCTTTCGGTGTCACGCGCGCGCTGTCGCAGTACCGTTCTGCCCGACGGAAGTGTGCTCGCGATCGGCGGATTGAGCACCACTGGCGGCTTCAATCCCAGGGGCGATATCTTTGTACCATGACCGGGTCGTCATTAATTCGTTGCGCTGGCAAAACGAGTCGTTTATGGTCGGCAGCGGACTACCAGAACGACCGTTCTGGTAGCGGAGGAGGCTCCCTGTGCGATCTGCTGTTCTTGCTGCTGCTGTAGTTGTTGTTGTTGCTCCTGTCGCAATGATGTTTTCCGGATGTAGTACCGAAATGACCACCCCCCGAGGGGGCGAGGACTCGGCGCTCTTTGCGCCCGATAACTCCGCCCCTGTGGACGTGTACTCGTATGACTCCGGACCCCCCGACCCGAAAAGCGAGACCGCGGACGCGCAGGGGCCTGCTCCGATCGACGCCGGCGCGCCGGATGTCGCGGCGCCGCAGGATGTGGCGGGACCCCAGGACGTGCCGGCGCCTCCCGACGCCGGGCCGCCGCCCCTGGACAACGGACAGACCGATCCGGGCGGCTTCCTCAACGGCGACATCTCACAGGACTGCGAGGCGCTCGACCTGCCGGTCAGCTGGAGCGGCACCTTCGACGGCGACATCACGTCGACGTGGGGCAACGTCAGCGTCGAGGGCACCATGGCCTTCGAGATCGGCTGCCTGGGCGCCAAGCTGGTCGTCTGGGGCGACATGAGCGGCTTTGGCGAGGGCCAGCCGTTTACGTTGAAGATCCAGGGCGCCTACAACCCGGCGACCAAGACGATCAAAGCCAAGCTCGTCGAGGGCGAGGTCAAGCTGTTCTTCTTCCTGCCCATCGCCTTCGAAGGCGATCTCGAGGGGGAGTACGACGGCGTGAAGTTCAACGGCGAGTGGTCGGGCACAAACACCGACAAAACGGTGCTGGACGCGTCCGGAGACGGGACCTGGGAAGCGTCCGGTCAGTAGACAACCCAGATGACCTGATAGTACAAGCGACGGCATGTTTTCTAAGGTGCTGGTCGCCAATCGAGGAGAGATCGCGTGCCGGGTGATCCGCGCCCTGCGTGAGCTCGGTATCGAGGCGGTAGCGGTGTGCTCCGAGGCGGATGCCCGGGCGCTCCATGTGCGCATGGCGGACGAGGTCCGCGTGCTGGGTCCGGCGGCGTCGAGCGAGTCCTACCTGCGGGTGGACAAGATCATCGCGGCCGCGGTGGAGACCGGGGCGGAGGCCATCCATCCGGGCTACGGCTTCTTGTCTGAGAGCGAGACGCTGCGCGCCGCATGCGACGAGGCCGGGATCACGATGATCGGCCCGCCGTCCGAGGCGATCCGCGCCATGGGCATCAAGACGACGGCCCGGCAGCGCATGGAGGCCGCGGGCGTACCGATCGTGCCGGGCAACACCGAGGCGATACCGACCGGCCTCGAGGCGCTCCCGGTCGCGCGCGAGATCGGCTTTCCCGTGCTGCTGAAAGCGGCGGCGGGCGGCGGCGGCAAGGGCATGCGCCTGGTCGAGGCCGAGGCGGGCTTTGTAGACGCGTTTGACGCGTGCTCTCGTGAAGCGGTGGCGGCGTTTGGTGACGGCTCTGTGTATCTGGAGCGGGCGATCATTCGGCCACGGCATATCGAGATCCAGGTGCTGGCCGACACCCATGGCAACGCCGTGCACCTGTTTGAGCGTGAGTGCTCGGTGCAGCGGCGTCATCAGAAGGTCATCGAAGAGGCGCCGGCAGCTAATCTAAGTGATGAGACGCGGCGCAGCATGGGGGCGGTGGCGGTACAGGCGGCGCTGGCGATCGGCTACGAGGGCGCCGGTACGGTCGAGTTCCTGGTCGACCAGGAAGAGAACTTTTACTTCTTGGAGATGAACACGCGGCTGCAGGTGGAGCACGCGATCACCGAGGAGATCACGGGCATCGATCTGGTGCACCAGCAGCTGCTCGTGGCGGCGGGAGAGCCGCTGGCGTTTTCCCAGGCGGATCTGAAGCCGACCGGGCACGCTATCGAGTGCCGGCTGTACGCTGAGGACCCGTTTGAGAACTTCCGTCCGTCGCCCGGGCTGCTGACCCGTTACCGCCTGCCGATCGGGCCCGGCGTGCGCGTGGACAGCGGCGTGGAGGAGGGAGACGAGGTGACCCCGCACTACGACCCGATGGTGGCCAAGCTCATCACCTGGGCGCCGGATCGCGCGGTCGCCATCGGCCGCATGAAGGCGGCGCTGCGGGAGCTGCGCGTTGGGGGCATCCGAACCAATCGGGCGCTGCTGGACGTGGTGCTGGAGGCTGAGGCGTTTGTCGAGGGGCGCTATGCGACCGACATCATCGGGACGCTGATGCCGCTGCCGGAGCCGGAGGTGGTGGACGGTGACGCGGCGCTGCTGGCGGCGATCGCGGCGGTTAAACACACGCGGACACGACCCGGGGCGACTGCGGCCGGGCCGGCTGAGACGACCAGCCGCTGGGCGACTGCGGCGCGCACCAACGCGATTCGTGCGTGGGAGGGCTGATGCGATTTCAAGTCAGACTGACGGGGCGCGACGAGCCGCTGCTGGTGGAGATCGTCTCCGATGACGGCGACGCGGTCGAGGTGCTGGTCGACGAGCAGCCGATTCGGCTGAGCATGGCGGATCTCTCGGGCGACCGTCTGCTGGTGAATCGAGACGGCCAGGTGGAGCTGATCGATGCGCTGGGGGCCGACGGCACGTACGAGATTCTGCGCGGCACCGAGTCCCATGAGCTGGTCGTGGTGGACGAGCGCGACACCTGGCTGGGCGTTGGCGGTGACGCGGACGGCGGCGGCGCGGTGAGCGTGGCCATGCCCGGCAAAGTCGTGGCCATCGACGTTGCGGAGGGCGACGCGGTCGTGAAGGGGCAGCGTCTGCTGGTCGTCGAGGCGATGAAGATGGAGAACGACGTCAAGAGCCCGCGCGACGGCGTGGTCCTGGCGGTGAGGGTAGCGGTTGGCGACGCGGTCGAGGGTGGTCAGCCCCTGATCGATTTGGAGTAGGCCTGTGTCACTGAAGGACGAGTACAAGCGCTGGCAGGAGACGACGCTGAACAAGACCCTGGCCCGCTTTCCGCGGCGCAAGGAGACGTTCTACACCAGCTCGCAGGAGGAGCTGGGCGACCTGTTTCTGCCCGAGACCGACCCGGGCGACTACGGCGAGCGTCTGGGCTTTCCGGGTGAGCCGCCGTACACGCGTGGCGTGCAGTCCACGATGTATCGCGGGCGCTTCTGGACGATGCGCCAATACGCGGGCTTCGGGACCGCCAAAGAGTCCAACGAGCGGTACAAGTTTCTGTTGTCGCGCGGTCAGACGGGGCTCAGTGTGGCGTTCGACCTGCCCACCCAGATGGGCTACGACAGCGACCACGCCATGGCGCACGGCGAGGTCGGGCGGACCGGGGTCGCCATCGATACGCTGGATGACATGCGCGTGCTGCTGGCCGGGATCCCGCTCGGTGACGTGACCACCTCGATGACGATCAACGCCACGGCTCCCGTGCTGCTGTGCCTGTATGCGGCGGTCGGCGAAGAGCAGGGCGTGGACCTGGCGAACCTGCGCGGCACCATCCAAAACGACGTGCTCAAGGAGTACATCGCGCGCGGCACCTACATCTATCCGCCGGCCCAGAGCCTGCGCGTGATCACGGACGTGTTCGCGTTTTGCAACGAGCGGATGCCCAAGTGGAACACCATCTCGATCAGCGGCTATCACATTCGTGAGGCCGGCTCGGACGCGGTGCAGGAGGTGGCGTTTACGCTGGCGGACGGCATCGCGTACGTGCAGGCGGCCATCGACGCCGGGCTGCATGTGGACGCGTTTGCGCGCCGGCTGGCGTTCTTCTTCAACGTGCACAACGGCTTTTTGGAAGAGGTGGCCAAGTTTCGTGCGGCGCGACGTGTCTGGGCCTCGATCATGCGCGATCGGTTCGGAGCGAAAGACCCACGCTCGATGGCGCTGCGCTTTCACACGCAGACCGGCGGCTCGACGCTGACGGCGCAACAGGTCGACAACAACGTGGTGCGTGTCGCGATTCAGGCGCTCGCGGCGGTCCTTGGCGGCACTCAGAGCCTGCACACCAACTCGCGGGATGAAGCGCTCTCACTGCCCACCGAGTCGGCGGCCGAGCTGGCATTGCGCACGCAGCAGGTCATCGCACACGAGTCCGGCGTGGCGGACTTTGTGGACCCGCTGGGCGGCAGCTACGCGATCGAGGCGCTGACCGACCGCATCGAGGCCGGCGCGCGCGACTACATCAAGCGCATCGACGATCTGGGCGGCATGGTGCGAGCCATCGAGCTGGGCTTTCCGCAAAAGGAGATTCAGGACTCAGCGTATCGCTATCAGCGCGAGGTCGAGGCCGAAGATCAGGTGATTGTGGGCGTGAATCGCTTTGAGAACCCCGATGATCCGGAGCCCGAGTTGGCCCGGCTGTCACCGTTGATCGGTGAGCAGCAGCGGGCTCGTTTGCAGCGATTTAAGGAAGCGAGAAGTGGGGAAGCGGTGGCCGGCGCCGTCAGGGCCCTGGAAGGGGCAGCAGCGAGCAGCGATAACCTGCTCCCACACATTCTGCACGCTGTGAAATCAGGCGTGACATTAGGCGAGGTCTCCGACGCCCTGCGGCGTCAGTTTGGGGTTTACCAAGAGAACGTTGTCGTTTGAGGCGAGGTCCACTCCGAGCACGCTCTTGAACTCTGCGGCTCGTCGCGCTCCGTAAGCAGCCAGGAACTTTTTCAGGGTCTCGAACATCGTTGCACCTCCTGGCCCGCTATCAGTACAAGACGCGTGCCAGGATTCTGAACGGCTTACTGCGCTGGGGGCTCGTCAGAGATGTTCGACATGTGTCGTAGAAGCGCACACATTTTTGGATGAGTGTTGCACCACAGCAACAGCGAGGGTTGACCCCAACGTTGCGTAGTTGGCATCGTGCCAGGGGGCCAGAACGTGGTGCTGCGGCGCCGCCGAAGGGTATCGGGCGACGCACTCAGGGTGGTGCCCTTAGAAGGAGCCCGACGGCGCCGCAGTGCCGGGTTCTGGGCCCATGGCGCATGCCAACTATGCAACGTTGGGGTTGATACCCGAGGGGTGGGCTCAGGGGCCGCAGCCCTCGACGGCCGCTTTGACGTCCAGCAGCGGCAAAAAGACGTCGATGATCGATTGCGGATCGTCCAGGTCCACCGGCAGGTGCTTACCGCCGCCCAGCGTCGCGATGGTCTTGCTGCCGACCAGCGCCGATGAGGCGTCTACGACGTGGATCGTCACGGCGATCGGGTCGCCGGCTGCGTCTCGCAGGACCTCTGCGCCCTCGTCGGAGTCGGTCCACGTCAGGCCCGTCTGGTCGCATTTGCCGGAGCACGTCTGCGCCGGTCCGCACTTGTACTTGTACTCGAAGCACTCCTGGTTCTTGGTGCAGGGCACGTCCGTCAAGTGGCAGACCGCGTCGGGCAGCTCGTCCGGGGCCGTGCACGCTCCGCCGACGCAGGTGGCGCCGCTCAGACAGTCCGCGTCGCTGCTGCAGCCCAGCCCGTAATGCAGGCGCTTGGCTTGGATGAACGGGTGAAAGAACTTCTCCGCGAACGTATCGAAGGACTCGGCGCCGTCTGACAGCAGCACGATCACGTTGGGGCGGCAGGCGCGATAGGGATCGTGGCACTTGCCCTCGAGGCATGTGTAGTGCGGTGAGGCGCAGTCGGCGTCGGCGGCGCAGTCGCGCCCCTGGGCGACCACGGCGTGGCGCAGGTACTCACCGGCGTAAAAGAGCGTGCGGCCAATGGGGGTCTGGCCGGTCGCGAAGAGCTCGGGCTCGACCAGCGCCGCGCACTTATTGCCCACGCACCACTTGTTGCCGGGCTCGCCGTCGCACACGGTGGCCAGGATGCAGTCCTTGTCGCCGATGTCGTACACCTGTGAGAAGTCGATCCACTCCAGCAGCGACGACTTGTCCGTCTGCTGCGTCGCCGGGAACGGTACCGGCATGATCGAGCCCAGCTTCTCAGGCTGGACCTGCTCGTATTCGAGCGCATGCTGCTCTTGGAAGATCTTGCCGAAGCCCTTGAGCCCCGCGCCCGCGCAGGTCGGGGCCGCGCCGCCGCCCAGGATGTTCAACAGCTGCGGAAAGCGCATCAGCGCCATACGTGCGTCTGCGGCGGCGTCTGAGGTCAGCACGCCCTGCAGCGCTTTCTTGGCCTTGCCCAGCCGCGTCACGGGACTCTCCGGGTCGTCGCACATCGGCCAGGTCCACGGTACGCAGTCGTCGCCCTCGCACTCGTCCGGCATGCCGCCCGCTTCGTTGACCCAGTTCATCGACCCCGAGGTGTCCACCAGCAAGATGACGTTGGGCTCGATCGGCACGCACTCACCGTCTTTGCAGGCCGTACCCCCCGGGCATGGGATGAGGTTGTACTCGGTGCCCAGGCCGTTGCAGACCTTGATCTGACCGTCCTCGCAGACCGCGGGGCCACCCGGATCGCACTTCTGCGCGACGCACTCGCCCAGGTAACACGCGGTGTTCTCGTCGCAGTCGATCAGCTCAAAGGCGGAGCCGTCCTCGTTGCAGATGCTGATCTGCTCCAGAGACGCGCACGTCGTGGCGCCCTGGGTGCACACGTCGTCGACGCACGCCCCGTTCTCGTCGCAGTGATCGGTCGGGATGCACGTGCATGTTTCATCGGTATCCGGCGGCGGCGGTCCGTCGTCCTGCGGCGACGGCAGCTCTTCGGCTGGGCCTTCATCAGGGACGGCCGTGTCTTCGCTGACGTCAGGCGTCTCCTGGACGTCCGTAGGCGCTGCGACCTCGGTGGACATCGGCACGTCCTTTTTTGCGGGATCGCCGCCGGTCGAAGGCGCACTGGAGCAGGACAGGGTCATCAGACCCACAACAATGAGATGTCGTGTTGTCATGGCAATAGGCGTAAGAATGCACTCACGCCCTGGGGCGCCGCAAGCTCGATCCGCAGCACGAGGCTCTCGCCGTTCTCGATTGTCGTGCGCCAGGCATCGATCTTGTCCGCGCCCAGCTTGCCGACCAGGCTCTCGTCCGGCGGCGCCTTCTCGGTGTGCTCTCCGAGCGACGCCAGGCGCGCCCGCAGCTTCTCTCGCAGCTCTTTTTCGCGTTGTCTTAGGGGCGGGAGGGGCTTGCTGTCGCTGGGGCCCGGCTCCAGGCGGTCCAGTCGCTGGTCGGTCAGGTCCAGCACGCTGCTCAGCAGCGTCAGCACCTCGGCGTCCGACGCCATCGAGGCCTTCGCGCGGCTGGCAAGCTCCTGGCGTCGATCCGCGTCGCTGCGCCAGATGTCGACCCGGTTCTGCAGCGTGGTCAGAGTGCCGGCGTCCGTCGGCGTGATGCGCACCTCCACCCAGGGCTTCTCGCCGCGCATGTCGCCCGACAGCGTGAACGCCGCAAGCTCCACCACCTCGTCGCTTTGTCCGGGCAGAAGCCCCAAGCGCTCCGCCGATGGCTTGCGCTCCAAGACCCAAGACGGGGCGTGCGTGACCAACTCAGCCAGGACCGGGTCATCATCCAGGCCGGCCTCGCCGCCGGCGGCGCGCTCCAACCACGGGCCCTCGCCCAGGAGCAGGTCGTCGCCTGCGCACTGCCCGGTCGATGGGGTCTCGTCCTCACAGGCGCCGACCAATACGGTCAGGCGGGCCCCCTCCGGGCCGCCGGCCAGGATTACGT
>CAZJHX010000165.1:0-23389 GCA_964545715.1 uncultured Myxococcales bacterium | reverse complement strand
ACGGACACCGGCGACGACACCACGGATACCGGCGACGACACCACGGACACCGGCGACGACACCACGGACACCGGCGGCGACACCGGCGGTGGCGACACGGGCGACGGCGACGGCATGGACGACAACCACGAGGGTTGCCAGGAGCCCCCGGCTGCTGACACGTTCAGCAACGTCTCCTTCCGCCTCGTCTCGCTGAAGCTCGGCGACAGCGGCAAGGCGGGCCAGGGCCTGGACGTCGACGGCATCTGCGAGGAGCCGGATCCCGGGTTCACGGACTCGAAGGGCGAGCCCGATCCCGAGTGGTGCCCGGCGGCCGAGTAGTACGGAGCTTGAACATGCGGAAGATCGTCGTCGGAGTGCTTATCAGCGTTTTTACCTGTGGCTGCTTCGGCGTCATGGATGAGAAGTCCGGCGGCGATCACGTCCGCGGCAAGGCCAAAGAGGTCTTGCTGAACACCACCCACGACGACCACGTCTCGGCCGACGACGGCGACCACACCGACTGGAAGAAGTTCAACATTCCAGCCGAGATGAAGGTCACGTTGGACGCGTACTGGGACGACCCCAGCGTCGACGCGTTGATTCGTGTCAAAGACCAGTTCGGCGGCGCCATCTTCGAGCTCAAACACGAGCGCGGCAAGATGCGCGACAACTGGCCCAACATGAAGATGAGAGAAGGGGAGTTTTACCTGGAGGTCGTGGCCAAGCGCGGCGCCAGCGTCTACACCCTGGAGCTCACCACCGGGGCCAGCGGCGGCACCGTTCGCCCCGGCACCGACACGTTGGCGCCCCCTGAATAGGGGTCCGTTTGACACTGAAAAACGCGCATGCTACCTCTTTTTGGCTGTTAAACCGTTGCCTGCGTTGGAAAGGGGTCGGACTTCGATATCCCATGAGGGCCGATGAGTCAGTTCGAGGTCATCAAAGACATCAACGAGACGCTCAAAGAGCTGCTCAAGGACTCGTTCAAGACAACTGGGTTCACCACCGTCACGGTGAGTACGGACCGCCCCAAGAAAGACAACATCAAGAACATGCCGACGGTCAGCTGCTACATGTATCACGTGGGTTTTCACCCCGGGTACAAGGAGCGGACCGACACGCTGGTGTCTTCCTACGACCGGGAAGGCAACATCGTCGAGTACTACCAGGACGCGCCGGTTTACCTGTTCGCCCACTTCATCATCTCGGTGTGGGGCAACTCTCCCAACGAGGAGAACCTGCTGCTGGGCCTGGCGATCAAGACACTGTTGGAGCATCCGGTCATGACTCAGGATCTGCTCAAGGGCGACTCCTGGTTTCCGGACGACAAGATCAATATTTATCCCAACTTACAGGCGGACTTCAACGACACCTTGTCGTTTTGGCGAAGCCTGAACGAGGAACTGAGACCTTCGATCTATTACTTCGTACGCTTCCGGATCGAATCCGAGCGGAAGTCAGCGGAGGCACGTCGCGTCATCGGAAAGGACTTTTCAATTCGTTGATGAGTCCCCTGGTGCCAGGGCGTGTGAGTCAGAGGTCTTATAACGTGGGCTGTTAATCGGTGCGGGTGGAAGCCCGTGCCGCCGAGTAGGAAGAGGAGAATTAAGGATGGCTACTTCGTACCTGTCCCCGGGTGTCTACGTCGAGGAGGTCGACCGGGGGACCAAGCCGCTCGAGATGGTCGGGACCAGCACGGTCGCGTTCATCGGTGAGTGCAACATCGGTCCTGTCAACGAGCCGATTTTCATCACCAACTGGTCCCAGTACACGAAGCACTTCGGAGATTTCCAAAACTCCGAGTTCCTCGCGCACTCGGTCTATGGCTTCTTCAACAATGGTGGCGGTCGCGCGTTCGTATTGAACGTCGGCACCATGGACGACGCCAAAGAGGGCGAGGGCAAGAAGGGCGCCAAGCCTGCCTCCAAAGCCGCGCTCTACATCGGTACCGATAACGGTCCCGGCACGCGTACCGGCCTGAAGGCATTTGAGGACGTGGACGAGATCAACATCGTCTGCTCCCCCGGCCAGACGGACCCGGCCATCCAGGACGCCGTCCTCTCGCACTGCGAGAACATGCGGTATCGCTTCGCGATCCTGGACAGCCCCGAGACGATCGAGAAGGGCGGCGTCGACAAACTGCCGAAGCCCCGCGACTCGAAGTACGGTGGGTATTACTTCCCCTGGATCGAGGTCTACGACCCGATCCGCGGCAACATCTACCAGCCCCCGAGTGGCTACATGGCCGGCATCTACGCCCGCTCCGACGGCGAGCGCGGTGTGCACAAGGCGCCGGCGAACGAGCTGGTCCGTGGCGCGCTCGGTCTCAAGTACAACATCACCAAGGGTGAGCAGGACATCTTGAACCCGAAAGGGATCAACTGCATCCGCGAGTTCCCGAACCGCGGCATCCGGGTGTGGGGCGCGCGTACCATCTCCAGCGACGCCAGCTGGCGGTACGTCAACGTGCGTCGTCTCTTCAACATGGTGGAGCAGTCGATCGAGCTCGGGACCCAATGGGTCGTCTTCGAGCCGAACGATCACCGCCTGTGGAAGCGCATCACGCGTGACATCTCGGCGTTCCTTCTCCGCCTGTGGCGGCAGGGCGCGCTCTTCGGCCAGACCCCGGAGGAGGCCTTCTACGTCAAGTGCGACGAGGAGACCAACCCGCCCGAGGTTATCGACGCCGGCCAGCTGATCGTCGAGATCGGCATGTGCCCCGTGAAACCGGCCGAGTTCGTCATCTTCCGGATCGGTCAGATGCCGACCGGCGGCGACGTCTCTGAGTAGTTTTGCTCGGGGGGCGACCCCCGATTCCCCCGATAAAGAGCAGAGCGGAGTACTAGTTCATGGCATTTCAGACCGAGTTCGAGTTCACGCTTCCGCGTGGCTACGTCGACAAAGACGGCAACGTCCATCAAAAGGGCGTCATGCGTCTGGCGACGGCGAAGGACGAGATTCTGCCTCTGCAGGACTACCGCGTTCAGAACAACCGAGCGTACCTGGTGATCATTCTCCTCGCGCGAGTGATCACCAAGCTCGGTAGCCTGAAGTCGATCAACCCTTCGGTGATCGAGGATCTGTACAGCGCTGACCTGGCCTACCTCCAGGACTACTATCGCCGAATCAACGAGGACGGGACGTCCAAAATCAGCGTCCAGTGCCCCGAGTGTAAAGCGAAGCACGAAGTAGACCTGGGGGGTGATCTGGGGGAATCATAAGCTACCCCCTGGAGCGCATCTACCAGGAGGTAGCGTACATCGCCTACCACTTCCATTGGGGCATCGATGATTGCCTCCACATGGAGCACCGCGAGCGCCAGATCTGGGTCAATCAGATCTCGGAAATCAATAAAGAGATCAACAAGACCCGCCGCTGAGCGCATCGCCTGATGCACCCCCAAACCCACCCCAAAACCTGCTAAACTCGTCACCGCGCATCCGGTGGGTGCGCTTCACAGAGCAGAGTTGGGGACAACGGCACAGCGTCGGCGTGGTGAGGCCGCGGCCAGACCGTGGGAAGGTGCCGACGCCCATAGTGGTGCTACGGGCAAGGTGCCTGAGCGCGGGCTGGCCCGGCCTCGCCGCGACCGGCGCATGCCGTTGTCCCCAACTCTGCTCAAAAGTTGTCATGGTTATTGCACTGACCATGGACCGTCCGGGTGACCCACAGGGGCTAGCGCGAGCAGTAGCACGATCAGGTTTTTGCCAGGGACTGTTGTCCCGGGACCTGAGGCCCCAGTGGTGCCTGAAGACATGGGAGAGAGATGATCTCGGTTAGACCGCCAGGCATATACCCCACCACCTCCAACGAGAGGCGTTACACGCCGATCGACATGGTGAACACCGGCATCGCCGGCTTCGTGGGGCTGACGCAGAAAGGTCCGACGAACACGCCGGTCCGGCTGCGCGCTCCCGAGCACTTCCGCCAGATCTTCGGCGAGCTGCCCTTCGACACCTACCTCGAGAGCTCCGTTCAGGGGTTCTTCGATAACGGCGGCGAGGAGTGCTACGTCCTACGCGTCTGTCACCTTCAGGACCGCGGCCGCGGCGAGATCGCCAAGAAGGCCGAGGCCCGGCTTCGCGACGAGAACGGCAAGCTGACCATCCTGGTCGAGGCGCTGAACGAGGGCATGTGGGGCAACGACGTCAGCATCCAGGTGCGGCGGCCGGAGGCGCGCGTTCAAACGTTCCTGACCCTGGACATGCACGATGGTGATGTGGCGGCCACGATTCGCTCCACCCACGGCTTCCAGCGCGGCACCGTCGTCAAGATCTACGACGACGACGTCATCGACTACCGCACCGTCACCGAGCTGGACGGCAAGAACATCCACTGGCGCATCGATGAGCCCATCGAGCGGCACTTCAAGTCCGGCGCGCCCACCTACGTGGAGCCGCTGGAGTTCGAAGTCGAGGTCTCGACGCTGACCCACAAAGAGGTCTACCGCGAGCTCAGCTTTGCCCCCAACTCGGACAACTACTTCGCGCGTATCATCAACGCGCAGTCCGAGCTCATTCGCGTGCTCGACATGCGCAACGACTCCGAGCTTCACGCGCGGTATCCGGTCGCGACCGAGCCCGAGCTGCTGAAGGGCGGCACCGACGGCGTCTTCAACGTCACGCCGGACGACTTCATCGGCATGAACATCGGCCCGCAGGAGCGCTACGGCGTCGCGGCGCTCGAGGCGGCCGAGGCCATCGACCTGCTTGTGGTGCCCGACCTGTTCTGGTGCCTGGAGCACAGCGACGGTTTCCGGACCATGAAGGACGTCGAGGTCGTGCAGCAGGCGATGGTCACGCAGTGCGAGCGACTCAAGAACCGCTTCGCCGTGCTGGACTTCCCCAACCACAAAGAGCGCCTGCATGCGCTGCAGTGGCGCCTGCTCTTCGACTCGGCATATGCGGCGTTCTACTACCCGTGGGTCGTGGTCGACAGCCCGACCGGCGACCGCGTCGAGGTGCCCGCGTCCGGTCACGTGGCCGGCATCTACGCCCGCTGCGACAAGGCCGTCGGCGTGCACCGCGCCCCGGCAAACGAAGAGATCGAGGGCATACTCGACCTCTCGGTGCTGCTGGGCGACAAGGACATCGGCTACCTCAACAGCCACGGCATCAACTGCATCCGCTCGTTTGCCAAGCGCGGCATGCGCGTGTGGGGCGCCCGCACCGTGTCGTCGGATCCGATGACGCGCTACATCAACGTGCGACGCACCATCACCTCGATCATCCGTTCTATGGAGGTCAACCTGCAGTGGGTTGTCTTCGAGCCCAACGAGCCTCGGCTCTGGAAGGCGATCACGTTCGCAGTGTCTCACTTTCTGCAGAAGCTCTGGAAGGCCGGCTACTTCAAAGGTCGCTCGCCGGAAGAGGCTTACTACGTCAAGTGCGACGGTGAAACAAACCCACCAGAGGTCCGGGACGCCGGCATGGTGGTGGTCGAGGTCGGTGTGGCGCCGGTTCGACCGGCTGAGTTCATTCTCTTCAGAATCGCCGAAGAGACCGCAGAGTTTGGACCTGCCGCTTAGTTTTTGAATTGACGGCTCTCACAACGAGCCAAAGGGAGACAACAATATGTCTGGAGCAAAAATAGCAGCGAACATGGCGAAAGCGACCGCGCGGACGACAGCCCTCTACGGGATGTCCAAGCTCATGGGCGGTCTGTTCTCGTCACGTCGAGACCCGTCGGTTCAGTTTAACTACATGATCGAGATCGACAGCATCTCGATGGGCATGTTCACCGAGGCGAGCGGGATCAAATGGTCCATGCGCGTGGACGAGATCAAAGAGGGCGGGGTGAACAACCACCAGCAGCACCTCCTGGGTCGCGCGTCTTACGAGCCGCTGGTCCTCAAGCGTGGTTTTGTCGGCAAGGAGAGCTTCCTGTTCGACATGATGAACACGACCTTCGATCCCAACATGCCGATCATCCGCAGCATCGTGCACGTTGTGGTGCTGCAGCGCGGCGGCGCCAGCGGCCTGATGGGCGGCGAGATCGGCCGGCTCAGCTTCTACAACTGCTTCGTGCAGGAGTGGTCGGGCCCGAGCTTCAACACCAAGCAGAACGAGATGGCGCTTGAGTCCATCACGTTCCGCTACGACTTCATGCAGTTCCACCCGGGCAGCCCGCTGGAGCAGCTGCTGCACTCGGCCGCTATGGGTGCCGCGTCCACTGCCATGGGCGCGATGGCCAACGCGGGCGCCAGCGTCTAAGACGCGGGCGTTCTCGGGCAGGAGAATTTGGTTTAGGCAGGCGAGGCAATAGTGGTCGAAACAACAAAAACTTACGACGAACACCGGGTAGCAGAGCTGGCTCAATCGTTCCTCGGCAAAGGCGAAATCGCGCTTGCTGAGAACGAGATGGCCATCATCGACGCCTGGGAGCAGATGACCGCGGATGTCGTTGAGTCGAAGTTCGACTGCCTGCTGAGCTCTACCTATAACTCCGCGACGTTCGAAGGGTTGAACGCGTCCCTCACCGACAAATACCTGTCGGATGACCCGCTCCACGCGTTTGAGCTGCCGGACGTCACCATGCGGGGTGGCGCGATGCGCATGGCCGACTGGGCGCCACACGTCGGCTATGGCTTCTTTGATTTCGGAGAGTTCGAGAGTCTCGTCCTCGACGACGACGACTACTTCGAGGACCAGGAGTTCCGCGAGGAGATCCAGGAACGACGCCGCGGCAGCATGTTTGCGCGCGACAAGAAAGCGGCCGCGCGAGCACCTCGCTCCCGTGCCGCACGGGCCGCCCAGGCACGCGCACGCCACACGCGCGCCGGTCAGTTGGCCACATCCCACCCACTCGGCGAGCTGCTCCAGACCTCGCGCTCTCTGGTGGATGGGGCCGGGGTGGATCGGGGTGTCGTGGATCAGGGGCTGGCGGATCTCCCTTCCGCCGCAGAGACCTACGCGGATCCCGCATACGCCAACGCCTACCCGGCCTCCATGGGCCGCGCCGGCACCACACTGCTGACCCGGCCTCAGCGCAACGCGGGCCGCATGCTGTCGGTCACCCGCCCCGCACGCCGGGCCGCCATGGCGCGCGCCGCCAACATGCTGACGCGCAACGAGCGTCTGACCGGTCCGGCCGTCGGCCAGCCAACGATCGCCGGCACCTCGCCGGTGTGGGCTCCCATGAGCTTCGACGCTCTGGACGCAGACGCGATGCCGATGCTCCTGGGCGACACCTGGCAGCCGTCGGGCGCCGACGCCGATCTGGCGCTTGCCGCACAGCACGCCACAGGCGCCGCCCCCGATACCGTGCCGGGAGATCGGGTTCTCGGTGCATCCCAAACACAGATCCTGCTGGACGGCCTCAGCATCTCCGGCCGCCAGCTGCCCGCGCTCACGGGCGCGATGCAGATCGCTCAAGCCGCGTTCGGCGACATCGCCGGCCCCTCCGCGACCGCCGTGTCCGGTGGCGCCGCTGCGGGTGGCTCCACTGGGCCGCGCATCGGCGGCGTCTTCTCGTCAGCCCGCATGGATCGGGCGCTGCGAATCGTCTCGCTGAACGGTCCCACCCAGGCGGAGGCCGCCGCGGCCGATGCCGAGCCCACGATCGGTTACCACGAGCTGCTTTACGATGCGGCCGAACACACCTGGATCGAGTCTCCCGACGAGGGCTCGCCGATCCTGGACGCAGCCGTTGAGACGGCGTCGCCTAAGCGCAAAGGCAAGAAGGTCGACAGCCGCACGGCGACAGCGCAGTTGATCGCGCGCGCCATGCCGGCCCCGGCACTGGCGGCTCAGGCAGCACGGGCTGCCGCGACGCCCAGCGCATTCAGTACGCCCACCGTCGACGCTGCGGCCACCATCGCCGGGACCGCGACCCGCACCCCCCCCGCATCCGCTCGAACGGTCGTGGCCAACCCCCGCGCCCGGGCCGCCCGGGGGCCCCGGCGCCCGGGGCGCGCGCCGGGCACCGACGCAGCATCCGCTCGATCGGTCGTGGCCAGCGCCGGCGCGCTCGGCGCCGTGGGTCCGGTCGTGGCCCCTGTGGCCGAGCTTGCCGGGATGGATCCCGCCACGCTCGCAAGAACAGTCGCTCGCTTCGCCGCCGCTCAGCAAGCGACGGCCCCCGCTGCCGGGGTGGTTCAGCGCGCGCGCTCCAGCGCTCAGCGTCCTTCCGGTATCAGCGCTGCCGTACGCGGTGACTCCGTTCAGGCGGGCATGGCGTCTTCGGGCAGCCGCTTCACCGCGCTGTCCGCCGCTGCCGCACCGCTCACCCGCGCCGCGGAAATCGCCGGCGCCACGGAAATCGCCGGCGCACAGCTGCCCGGCGCAGCCCGCCGGACCGACCTGACCAGCCTCATCGGCGGCCAGGCCACGACCCCGTCGATGCGTCTGGACACGCTCGTGCCGGCCGCACGCCTCGCAACCGCGCGCCGTGACAGCGCCATGTCCACGCAGCACGCCGCCGCCCTCAGCGCGGCCTCGATCGCAGGCGCCGCCGCGGGCGCGTTTGTCTTCAACTCTCCCGAGGCCGCGGCGTTTGCTGCGCTGCAGGCGCCGTCGCTGGCAGGCGGGTCCACCGCAGCCATCGGCGCATCGCACTTCACCGGCATGCTGGGCCGAGGTCAGGCGCGTATCGGCGTCACCTCCACCGGCCCCGAGATGTTCGCCGCGTCACAGCTGGCCGGCAGCGAGGGTGCGGGCCAGCTGGTCCGTCCGGTCGAGGCTCCCGTCACGATCTCGGGCGAGGTCCGGCAGGGCTACGGCTCGCTGGGCATCCCGATGGACGATCCGGTGCTCTACCTGCAGCTGGCCGAGGAGGCCGCCGCTCCGGCCGAAGCCGGACTCAAGCAGCCGACGTCCCGTCGGGCAGCACGCGCCAAGAAGATGTCCAGTGGTGTCAGCGCAGCGCTGAGCTCGGTGAGCATGCCGCTCAGCTCGGCCGCCCGCCTGGCCGCCGCACTGCAGCGCACCAGCGTCGCTCAAAAGCAGACCCAGACCCAGACCCAGACCCTGACCACAGCCGCTCAGCGGACTGCCCCCGGCCAGGCTGCGCAGGCCGCAGTCTCCGGTGCCCCGCTGCCGGTCATCGGCGCTCGTCAGACACCGGGACGCTTCGACGCGACGACCGCACAGACCGCGGCTCAGCCCGGTCCAGCCTCTTTCGACAGCGTAGCCACCCGCACGCTGGCCGCAGCGCCCGCCACGACGCGACCAACTCTAGCCGCTCAGCTTCGGGCCGGGTCACTGACCGGCGCCGGACGCGAGCAGCTGCTCGGGGCGCTGAAAGCCGCTTCCGGCGCGATGTCGTCGGCCAGCTCGGTGGAGCTCACCACGCTCGCCGTGTCTCAGCTGCGCCAGAGCCTGGCATCCGGCGGCGCGTTGACCGCGTCCTCGCGTGCGCAGCTTCGCGCGGCGATGTCCCGCATGAGCGGCGACGCGCTCACCACCTCCGCTCGCTTCGAACTGGACGCGGCGCTGGTCGCCGCCGGCGACGAGACCCTGACTCCCGAGACGCGCACGCAGATCGACGCGGCGTTGGCCACCGAGGCCAGTGCCGGCACCCAGGTCTCGCAGACGCTACGGTCGCAGTTCCAGGCGACCCTGACCGCGATGGGCGACACATCGCTGACACCGTCCGCCCGCGCCGAGCGCTTCGCTCAGTTGACCAGTGCGGCTCAGGCAGGCGGCTTCACGCTGACCCAGGTGGCCCGCGCCGCTGGTCTCACGACCGCCGAGGCGACCGCCGCCGGCATCATCGGCGGACGCGGCATCGCCATCCCGACCGACGGTCCGCAGGCACACGCCGCGGCGACCGCCGGCATCGCAGGTCCGCCACGCTCAGTCCTGCGTACGGCCGACGGGATCGTCAGCCGGCTCACTACGCAGCGTGTCGGTGAGGGCTTCACCCCCGCGCTGGCATCTCAGGTGCAGGCCGCCCTGGCCGCGGGCACCGAGGGGCTGCAGGTCCCGGGCGTCGCGATCAGCGCGTCAGACCCGCTCTTCTATCAGTTCAGCTACGACGCCGAGACCGCGTTCCTGCGCGGTGACGTCGACCAGGGTGCGCCCACAGACGTGGCCGGTGGTCACGTCGAGGTCCGCGACGGCCGAGTCGTCCGGTCCGTGCCCGCAACCAAAGCGGCCGAGCGCGCCGCCACGATGCGGCCCGCAGGCGCCGCACGCATGGGTGCGCAGGTGGCGGCGCTCGCGGGCGTCGCGATGAGCGGTGAGGCGCAGCAGCAGGCAGCACGCCTGGCCGGTCTGTCCTCGGACGGCATCGTGACCGGTCAGAGCAAGTCGGTCATCACCGGCGCAAGCCAGGTCGAGAGCGGCTTCCCGGCGCTGGCGATCAGCCCGATGGACAGCGGCGCTGTGACCGCGCGCGTGGACGTGCCGGCCGGTGCGAGCCGCTCAGCTGCGGCGCTGGTCTCGTCGGCTACTGAGGCCGAGCTGGCGATGCTGCCCCCGATGGTCCGCGAGATGCTGGCGCGCCAGGGTCGCTCTGCGGTCGGCATGACCGCCGGTGGCACAGACACGGCGGGTCTGCTGGCCCGGCTGGCGACGGTGTCGGATCCGACCGCGCCGGGCGCACGCACCGCAATCCTGCATCAGCTGGCGGCACTTGGCGTCGACACGCCAGAGCTGCTGCGCGTCCTTGACGAGAGCGCTGCCGGGCGTCCGGCCGCCGCGGGTGGGGCCGCCACAGCCGGCAGTCTCCTGCGCGACGGGGCGACGGATATCGCCACCAGCCACGCCGATGCAGCGGTTTCCACCACAGCGGGTACCCTCTCCGACGCCGAGATCGTTCGCGCGGTCACCGAAGGCGCGGTCGGCGCGGGCGCCGGAGCCGAGGCGGCAACTCAGCTGTCGCAGCGCCTGGCCCAGGTGGTCTCGCGTCTGACGGGCAACGCCGCCCTGGGCGGCTCCGAGCTCACGGTCGAGCAGGACGCGTACTGGGGCGACTTCGCGCCGTCGCGCATGCTGCAGACCGGTGCCGCGGACATGCTGCGCACCATGCTGCAGCAGCGCGGTGACTCCGACGCCTCGCGCATGAGCGCCCTGGCCTACGGGGCCGAGATGGGTGAGCTGCTGGCGATTCAGGCGTCGACCGGCACGGCAGGCAAGCCGTCGGTGGCCGCCGGCGCGACGGCCGCAGCGCGAAGAGCGACCGCCACGGGCGCCCCGACCACGGCAGCGCGTGCGGCGCGGGCCGAGCAGCGGGCAAAGCGGGTTGAGGCCCGACGAAAGGCGTCGCTGGCAGAGCGTACGACCGCGATGGCGCAGGCTGTCGAGGCGCGCAGCGCGGCGGGTCAGCAAGCCACAACAGACGCGCAGACTTCGGCAGCGGCAGCGGCAGCGGCCGGACCTGCCGGAGCGCTGGATGCGAGCCTGGTCACGACCGCTCCTGACATCGAGTCCTTCGTGGACCGCGTCGCGGGCGCGGTGGCGACGTCGCTGAGCGGCGGACGCGTGGCCACCACCTCGCTGAGCGATGGCGCAGCGATGGGCTGGGACGGCGATGCACTGCCTCTCATGGCCGTAGCCAACGAGCCGGGTCTCGCGGATCGCATGAGCGGCGCCGCGGCTCCGTGGGAGGCGTCGACCGCTTCGACACGCGGCAAGCGTACGGCGCGCGGCAGTGGGCTGCCGGGGATGCCGGGCTCCACGTCCGGATTGGACGCACTGTCAGCACCGCTGCTGCAGGCTCTCACCGATCGCGCGGCGCTGGACGTCGGCTCGGCCGGCGGAGCTGGCGCGGGCATGGCGGACCGCGGCCCGATCGGCGGCGCGTTGCGCACGTCGGACACACGCGGCACCTCGTCTTCGGCCCCAACTGCGGACGGCGTTCGCGGTTTTGCGTCGCTGGGCGCGGCGGGCTTCGAGCAGGTCATCCGCTCGCTGCCGACCTCGCGCAACATCCTGCAGTTCCTGGGCGGCGGTCTGGACATGGTCCATGGCGTGCTCGACCGGGCCAACGGCGCGTTTGCCGGTCTGGATGCGGGTGTGCTGCGTCAGCTGGCACAGCTGGCGGCGGCCAACGTGCCGGACGGCGCGGGCCAGGAGGTCTTCCCGGGCGTGGACAGCTGGCCGGCGGAGACGCTGGAGATGCTGCAGCAGTCGGGCTGGGGTGGTGGCGACGCGTCACCGCGCCGGGTGCCGCTGAGCGACCAGCGGGTCGAGCGGCTGGAGCGACGGGTTGGCGCGGCGCGTGAAGCATATGCGCGCATCTCGAGCGCTCGTGACCGCGGCGGCCGAGCCCCCGATCAGATGCAGTCGGTCGACTGGAGCCTGGTCGACACCGGGGCGACGCGTGCGGCGCCGGACACGGCAGACCTGGGCATGCTCGCCAACACGATGGTGCGGCCTACGTCGGTCGCGCCGACAGACATGGCGATGGTCGCACCGGCGGTCAAGATCGTGGCGCAGCAGGCGCAGCTCAAACCCGAGGGTGAAGCTGTCGGCGGCGGACGCGGTGGCGGCGGCGGCGAGGCGGTCGGCCCGGGTGGCGACAGCAAACACGAGGCCAAGAAGATCAACTACGACGCCCTGGCGTCACAGATCGCACGGCGGCTTGGGCGGCGTTGGCAGCTCGATCGCGACCGCCACGGCAGGACCGTATGAACAAGCAAATGAGTTATAAAGAAGAGACCAGCAGCAGCGTTAGCATCAGGCAAGAGGAGTATCGACGATGAGCTTTGGAACACTAACAGGCGCGATGACCTCCGGCATCGACATGTTCGTCGGTGGTCAGCTGACCAAAGCGGAGCTCGAAGTCGAAGACGAGATGGCCGCGGAGTACAACGGACTGAAGCTCGTCTTCCAGTTCAACCCCGAGACCATCAAGATCAACCGCTACCAGTCGACGACCCAGACCTCGTCGGGCGGTACCGAGGGGACGCGTCCTCGTCAGGGCGCCGTGCCGTTGAAAGACAGCAAGCTGGTCATCAACAACCTGATCTTCGACACCTACGAAGAGAAGCCCAGCAAGAACGTGTACGAGGAGTACATCGAGAAGCTGGAGAAGATGCTCAGCTACGACCCGGGCAAGCACGCGCCGTGTCAGTTGGTCTTCACCTGGGGCAAGTTCACGGAGTCGTTCAGCGGCAACCGTCGCCTGACCTGCTGGCTGGCGAGCCTGGACACCGAGTACACCATGTTCCTGAACGACGGGACACCGTGTCGCGCCAAGGTCAACATGACGCTGGACACGGGCCCGCGGCCCGAGGATGCGGAAGAGCAGCACTCGCCCGACCACGCCAAGCTGCATGTGGTGAAGCGCGGTGACACGCTGGCCGACATCGCGGCGGTCGAGTACGACAACCCGGGCGAGTGGCGACGGATCGCGAACGCCAACGAGATCGACGACCCGCTGGCGATTCAGCCCGGCATGAAGCTCATCGTTCCGCCCATCCTTTCCTAGGTCGCCTGAGGAGCCCGAATGGCAAAGCCAAGAAATACAGAAGTCTGCAACCTCCTCGTCAAAATCGACGGCCAGGAGGAGATCAAGGCGACCAACACCGACACCTGGAAGATCAAGAACGGCTCGTTCGTGACCTCGATGTCCATCGATCAGCGGCTGGATGCGCCCGACGCGTTCTCGCTGCAGTTCATGGGCTCGCGCGAGGGCAAGCTCACGGTCTTTGACTGGTTGAAAGAGGGCGCCTCGATCGAGCTGGGCGTTGGCTACGGCAACGACCCCAAGACGACGATCTTCAAAGGCGAGATCGTGTACAGCGAGGTCGACTTCGAGTCGGAGAGCGGCTCGTTCGTCACGCTGCGCGGTTATGACCACTCCCACCGGCTGACGCGGGGTTTTTCTGCGCGGACGTGGGGCGACGGCATCACCAAAGACCAGGTCATCTCGGATCTCGTCACCGACGTGATCAAGGACTCCAAGGCCGAGGAGGGCTGCAAGTCCGACGGACTGAGCGCCGATCAGGTCGACTCCACGGAGTTCAAGAGCCGGTACATCCCCAAGGCGATGACCACCGACTACGACTTTATCAAGTGGGCCGGGTCCAACCTGGCGCGCGCCAGCGACTCCGGGCAGCAGGACGACAAGAAGATCTCCTTCCGCAAGCTGGACGCAAAACAAAATCCGGTCGGCACGGTCTATCTGTCCAAGGCGCAGGGCGCCAACCCGCTGCGTCACTTCCGATCGCGCTTCGCCATCAGCACCTTCCCGCAATACGCGAAAGTGCGCGTTCACGGCTGGGATACGAAAGAGAAGAAGGCCTTTGTGGGCGAGATCGAGTCCTGCTCGCCAGAGATCGACTGCAAGTCCTCCAACAGCGGCTTCGAGTACGGCTGGGAGGCCGCCGGCAAAGCCCACTGGGGCGGCGGTGGGTCGATCTACGAGCGCGTCATGGAGTTCTGCGAGGACAAGGAAGAGGCCGAGAAGATCGCCCAGGGGCTCTTCGACTCTTTCAGCCTTCGCTACATGACCGGCGAGTGCGAGTGCATGGGCTGGCCGGAGATCGTGCCGGGCTGCGTCGTCGAGTTCGCCGACTTCCCCGACCGCGTGAACGGCAAGTTCCTGGTGACCGAGGCCACCCACACCATTTCAGCCTCCTCCGGCAGTCCGTACATCACCACTTTCAAGTGGTGCTCCAACGCCGCAAAACCGGCCAAATAATTCGGGGCCCAATGGCCCTCCGTACGCTGTTGACAAGGGTAGGCAGTCCTATAAGATTGCTGGCCTAATCGTGGGGTCAAAACAGCAGCCGTGAGCGACTACGACATTGACGCGTTGTCTGCGCTTCAAGACATTCTGGAAGAGGTGATCAACGGGCGGCCCGAAGGCCACAAGTGCCCGTTCTGCACCGACGGCGTGTTGACCGCGCACGTCGAGCCCGACGTCAAGGTCCGCCTCGAGTGTGACGGCTGTCACAAGTTCTTCGAAGGTCGGCTCGCGTGAGGGCGCCTAAGTACTAAATGGCCAAGAAGAACTTCCTCGGCGTTGGTTGGTCCTTTCCGGTGCGAATCGGGAGCAATGGCGGTATCGCCATGTCCAGCTATGACGAAAACATCGAAGAGAGCATCAAGCTGATCCTGGGTACGGCGTTGGGTGAGCGGGTGATGGAGCCGCTCTTCGGCAGCAAGCTTCACGACTACATCTTTCATCCGAACAACCCGAATACGGCCTCGCGCGTGTCCTATTACGCGGAGCGGGCGCTGGTGAAGTTGGAGCCGCGGATCCGAGACATCGCGATTCGATCGACGCCCGACTTCAACAACGAGAACGTGTTGATGCTGGACATCCGCTACAAGCTGATTCACGACAACTCGATCAACAACATGGTGTATCCCTTCTACCTACGACGGGAGCAGGATCTATGATCCCCAGTCCGAACCTGGACGACCGCACGTATCGGGACATTGTGGATGAGGCCATCCGCCTCATTCCGCAGTACTGCCCCGAATGGACCAACTTCAACCGCTCTGACCCGGGCATCACGCTGATCGAGCTGTTCGCCTGGATGGCGGAGATGATCATCTACCGGCTCAACAAGGTGCCGGAGAAGAACTACCTGGCGTTCCTGGACCTTATGGGCATCCAGCGGCAGCCGCCGCAGCCCGCACGCACCGTGCTGACGTTTGGAATCAACGAGCGAACGGACATGGTGACGGTGCCGGCCAGCACGCAAGCGGCGACCCGGCCGACCGGCGACCGCAAGGCGATGACCTTTGAGACCGAGCGCGATGTCGTGCTCATCAACAACAAGATCTCGCGCGCCGTCAGCCAGTATCACGATCAGTACAGCGACGTGACCGCGTACACCGACGGGCGCCAACCGTTTCAGGTGTTCGAGGGCGTCAGCTCGGTGGCCCGGTACCTCTACCTGGGCGACGAGCGCCTCGAAAACTTCAGCGAGTCCGCGATTTTGACGCTGAAGTTTGACCGGCCGGCCGGCGGCGAGCGCTCCTTCCCGCAGATGCTGGAGTGGGAGTATTGGAACGGCGAGCGCTGGAAAGAGCTGCTGCACGCGGGC
The DNA here is from genome assembly GCA_964545715.1 of uncultured Myxococcales bacterium. Lineage (GTDB taxonomy): Bacteria > Myxococcota_A > UBA9042 > CAZJHX01. The sequence continues at coordinate 7,461 of CAZJHX010000165.1, read as the reverse complement.
GTCGACACGGCGTACGACGAAGCCGCCTTCCTGGGGCCCAGCAACTTTGACAAGACCGAGGTGAACGAGGTCGAGTCGTTCTGGATTCGGGGGCGCCTCACCGAGGTCCCGGAGACCTACGATGAGACGCAGGTCGACCTGATCTTTGCGCGCATCGAGGTACTGGGCGAAGGCGTTGAGCCTCACCTGGTCTACTTCAACCCGCAGGGTGACGCGTTCCTGCTGCAGGACCTGGACCGCAACTTCAAGCTGCTGGGCGACGAGCCGACGATCGACAACTTCTTGTATATCGCCAGCGACGAGATCTTCAGCCAGCCGAACACACGGATCTCGGTGGAGATCGACCTGACCGATCCCAGCATCGTGGAGAAGCCGGCGGCGTCGGATGATCTGCTTATCGAGTGGCAGTACTTCAACGGCAAGCGGTGGCGCCCACTGGGTCGCTGCGGGCCGGGCTACGAGCCGCCCAAGGGCAAGAAGAAGGAAAAAGAGAACCCGCACGACTTCAAGGACGGGACCGCGGCGTTTACCAAGAACGGATCGCTGGGGTTTGCGCGACCGGACGACATGCGCCCGGCGGACGTGAACGGCAAGGAGCACTTCTGGATCCGAGCGCAGATCTTGAAGGGCGGCTTCGGCGAGAAGGGCAGCTACGAGCTGGTCGATGAGCGCTGGGTCTACAAGGACGAGCACCCGCTGCGGCCGCCGTCGCTCAAGAACCTGGCGCTGAAGTTCTCTGAGTCGGACGCGCCGCTGAAGACGGTGGTGACGTACAACGACTTCCAGTTCACCGACTTCTCGAAGATGGCGTCGGCCGAGTACAAGCCCTTCCAGGTCTTTCAGCCGGTGCCCGAAGAGAACCCGACCCTGTACATGGGGTTTGACGCGGCATTCCCCAACGAGCAGTGCTCGATCTATTTCAACATCCTGGACACGAGCGCGATCGAGGGCGGCCAGCGCATGCGCAAGGTCCATGTCGGAGAGCGGCAGGACGGATACGCCGAGCAGGCGATCGTGTGGGAGTACTGGAACGGCAAAGAGTGGGCGCTCCTGCTGCCCAAGGACGACACGGACAACTTTCGCAGCTGCGGGTTTGTGCACTTTGTCGGTCCCAAGGTGCAGCGGAAGACGCGCCGCTATGGGGACAACCTGTTCTGGATCCGGGCGCGCCTGGAGATGGGCGGGTACGACGAGCCGCCGGTGTGTGACCGTATCCTGCTGAACTCGGTGTACGCGTCGAACTACGTGACCTATCCAGAGACGACGCTGGGCTCGAGCCAGGGCACGCCGAATCAGTCGTGGTACTTCAATCGCGGGCCGGTGCTGCCGGGCCAGATGATCATGGTGATCGAGCAGGAGCGCCCGACGGACGCGGAGATCGAGCAGGTTCGCTCCGAAGAGGGGCCGGACGCCTTCCGGGAGCTGCCGGAAGGCGAGGGCTACTTCGTGCTGTGGCATGAGGTCGAGAGCCTGTACGAGTCAGACCACAAATGCCGGCATTACGTGAAGGACATCACGACCGGCGAGATCCGGTTCGGTGATGGTATTCGCGGCAAGATTCCGCCCAAGGGCGACCGGAACGTGCGGGCGATCTCCTACAAAGTGGGCGGCGGCAGCAACGGCAACGTGCCTGCCAACTCCGTCGAGGTCATGAAGCGGTCGATGAGCTATGTCGACTCGGTGACCAACGCTTTCCCGGCGATGGGTGGCGCGGACCTGGAGAGCGTGGACGAGATCAAGCTGCGCGGGCCGGCCATGCTCAAGAGCCGTGGTCGGGCGGTGACCAAAGAGGACTTTGAGGCGCTGGCGATCCAGGCGAGCAACAGCGTGGCCCGCGTGAACTGCATCCCGGGCTACAACGCCGAGGGCCAGGTCGCGGTGGTAGTCGTGCCGAAGGTGGCGGAGAACCATCCTGATTTCATGGCCAAGCCGGTCCCGACGACCGAGTTGGTGCGGCGCGTGGGCCAGTACCTGGACGAGCGCAAGCTATTGACGACGAAGCTGCACGTGCTGAAGCCGCGATATCGCGAGCTGAGCGTGATCGTGGAGATCATGCGGCGCTCGTCGGGGTCAGGCGACCGAATCAAGCGCGAGATCGGCGATCGGCTGCGGTTCTTCTGCCACCCGCTTCGAGGGGGCAAGGACGGTCGCGGCTGGCCGTTTGGACGCAACGTGTTCAAGGTGGACCTCTACCACGTGGTGGAGGAGGTCGAGGGTGTCGACTTCGTCAGCAAGATCCGCATCTACGATGAGGATAAAAAGGTCGAGGTCGAGCAGATCCGGGTGATGGAGGACGAGCTTCCGTACCTGGTCAATGTCGAGATCACGGAGAAGGCACACGAGAAGATAGTGTGAGCCGAGCCATTCGCGAGCGCGTCCGGAAGAAGCTGGTCATGCCCGACCTCGTTGGGCTGCACTACCGGGACGCACAGATCATGCTGACCAACCTCGGGTTCGCCGAGGGGACGCTGCGGTTTGTCGAGAGCTACGAGGATGTGGATCACATCGTCAACCAGCACCCGATGAAGGGGCAGCTGGTCGACAGCACGACCGAGGTCCTGCTGAGCGTGGCCAAGCAGAGCTACCTGCGCTTTCTGCCGCAGGTCTTTCAGGTGGATGCGGGGCTCGGCAACGCGTTTTTGCGCGAGTACCTGTGGATCTTCCAACACACTCTGGAGTCGCTGACGTCGCATCTGGACGACGGGCACCGCTACTACGATCCGCGTGAGACGCCGCAGCACTTCTTGAACTGGCTGGCCTCGTGGGTGGCGCTGACGCTGGACGTGGACTGGCCCGACGTCAAGAAGCGCAAGATGATCCGCGCCGCCGCGGAGATGTATCGCTATCGGGGCACGAAGCGGGCGATGCGCGAGGTGCTGGAGATCTTCCTGGGCAAGCGGCCGAGCATCCAAGAGAACGCGTGGCCGTATGCGGGCTTCCGAATCGGGATCTCGTCGACGGTGGCGGAGGACACGATCATCCTGCCGCCCATCCAGCTGGATCACTGCTTCATGGTGCACATCCCGGTCGCGTCGGACGAGATCACCGAAGAGATGGTGGTCAAAGTGCACAACATCATCAAGATGGAGAAGCCGGCGCACGCGACCTACTTCCTGCAGTTCAAGACGGAAGAGGACAAGGCGCGGCCGCAGGCGTTCTTCCAGATCGGCGTTTCTGCGCTGGGTGTGGCGGATCTGCGCTACGACGAGGATGAGGAAGAGCCGCTGACGGAGCCGGTAATGCCCGCCGCGGAGAAGCCGGCCAGGCCGGAGCCCGTCCCGGTGAAGAAACCGGCGAAGGCAAAAGAGACGAAAGCGAAGAAAGAGAAGAAAGAGAAGAAAGAGACGAAGGCGAAGGCTGCGCCAAAAGCGAAAGCCGCCAAGGCGAAACCGAAGGCCAAAGCCAAGAAAAAGGGCTCACCAAAGCCCAAGAAGACGAAGTGAGGGGCTGAAGAATGCCAGAGCAAAAACTCGCGGCTTTCAAGCGCATCAATTTCTTCCGGGGGTTCATGACCACCGAGCAGGATTGGAACGCCGCTGAGACGTACCACATCGAGAAGCGGAAGCTTCACAACCGGGTGATGCACGCGCCCGGCGTGATTCCGCATCATCTCGGTGGGTTCAAGGTCGGGTCGCGCGGCAAGGGCGAGCTGGCGGTGGAGATCGCGGCCGGGTACGCCATCGACGGGCAGGGCAACGACATCCTGCTGCCGGAGACCGACATCAAGCCGATCAACCCGGGCGACTTCAAGCTGCCGAACACGGTGTATGTGGTGGCGAAGTACATCGAGGAGTTCACGGACTTCATCGCGTACAAGGAGAACCTGGAGTTCAAGGGCCACCGGCGCATTGCGGAGCGGTGTCGCGTGGACGTGGAGGTCATCGAGCCGGACATCACCAAAGAGGTGGAGCTGTGCCGGATCTATCTGGAGCCGGGTGTGCGCCGGATCACGGAGCCGAAGGATCCCAAGAACCCCAAGGCCAACGAGATCGATCGCCGGTTTATCCCCATCGCGGGGTTTGTTGGGACCAACCTGGCCCCCAGCACGCTGAACGATGTGAAGGACCTGCTGGATATCGGCAAGACCACGTACAGCTATCTGTTTCACGATCTGCGCATTCTGACGGCCAGCGACGTGCTGCATGCGCTGCTGTCGCTGGAGATGATGCTGCGGGCGAACATGCTGGATATGGACACGCTGCTGGAGCTGTTTGAGGTCATTTTTGGCCTGCAGTGGCAGATGGTTCAGGACATCGACGCCAACTACCCGCAGTTTGGGTCGCGCAAGGAGTTCGGCGCGTTCAAGAAGAACATCGAGATCGCGCGCGGGCTGGGCAAAGAGGGCATCAACGACCTGGACTACCTGGTCAACTGCGTGGGCTACCAGCGTAAGAGCTGTGAGTCGCTGCAGGATCTGTTCGCTCACAAGCTGCAGGCGGCAGCGCCGGCGTCCGATGTTGGCGCGCCCACGGACAAGGTCTTCGAGGCGATTAAGGTGCGCAGCGCGGACTTCAAGAAGAAGCTGGAGGTCGAGGGCTCCAAGTTCAAGATGGTCGACATGATCGACCTGATCGACGAGAAGAGCGAGGGCGATCACAAGTTCAAGATCGAGCAGGCGCGCGACCGCTATCGCACGCGCCAGAAGCTGAAGTATCCGGATGGCGTCACCGTCGAGGATGTCGGCGTGGCGTACGAGGGCGGCTATGCCGAGTTCGAGGTGTCCGGATGCACGCCGAAGCGGGACGTGATCATGATCGTGCGCATGGATTACGTGCACGGTGACTACGAGACCGAGATGTACGTCAACGGCAAGAAGGTCGGCAACTCGGTGTGTCCGGGCAACGACCGCCGCTTCCGGTGGCGCAACTGGCCGTTCGTCATTCCGGGCGAGTATGTCTCGGAGCCGACGCTGAAGATCAAGGTGGTTCCGATCACCGCCGGGCGCGACGTCAACATGTTCAAAGTGTGGTTCTACCACCCCGCATAGCGACGCTGCCGAGCGCCAACGCACTTGCCTGATCACCGTTTGAGGCCCACAATGTGGGTGCATCATGGTGATGGACTTCTTCAAGAACCTCGTCCGCTATCGGGTCGAGAACGTGCGCGCCAAGGCCAACGCCAAGGTCTACGGCGCCACCGCACGCGCCAAGAGCAAGGCCTCATCCAAGTTCAACAACGCCGTCGACGCGCCGATGAAAAAGGCCAAAGAGAAGGCCAAAGGCGCGGGAAAGAAGGCCAAGGGAAAGGCCAAGGGAAAGAAGAAGGGCGGAAAGGCCGAAAAGGAAGAGAAGGGCGCAAAGGCTGAGAAGCCGGCCGCGGCCAAGGCCAAGGGCAAGAAGAAGAAAGAGAAGGGCGGAGAGGAGAGCAAAGTGGGCCTTTTCGGCAAGAAGAAAAACACCAAGAAGCAGCGTGTGGTCGAGGAGCCGGAGGAGGACTTCGAACTCGATCCGGGCTCAAAGACGCAGGCCATCGACATCAGCAGCATGGTCGACGACCGGGCGCAGGATGTCGTCGGCTGGGTCGTGTGTCTCAACGGCGCGCTGCGTGGGCGCGACTTCCGGCTGGTCACGGGCCGCAACGTGCTGGGCACGGCGGCTGACTGCGATATCGTGGTGACCGACCCATATCTAAGCTCCAAGCACATGGCGATTCGCCACGAGAACGGGCGCTTCACGCTCATCGACCTCGACTCGACCAACGGCACGTTCTTGAACGACCGCCGCTGCAGCAAGGAAGAGCTGATCGACAACGACAAGATTCGCATCGGTCGCACGGAGCTGAAGTTCAAGAGCCTCTTCTAGACGCCGACTACAAGCCCCCCACTTCTAATCACCCCGTCTGTGTTCTATCCTGCCGTCTATGCTCAGACGGTTGAGACTACTGGTTTTCTGGACCACCTTGTTTGCCGCCGCGCCTGCGCTCGGGCAGGGCGACCAGATGCTGATCGACTTTGTCGATCTCGGCAAATACGAGAAGGACGGAGTCATCCGGTTCTATGTCGACATCATCGACAGGAACAACCAGGTGGTCCCCGAGCAGGAGAAGAGCAAGCTCGACTTCTATATCAATGATGACCCGATCAACTCGGAGATCATCGAGAGCGTCGACCTGCAGCTGTTCAAGGATGTGGGCGAGCCGCTGGCGCTTGGCGTCATCTTTACAAACTACGGTGGCTTCATCCCCAAGAGCGTCGGTGAGCCGTCCCTCTTCGCGTTTTCCAAGACGGGCATTATCGAGCTGCTCAAAGAGCTGACGCCGCGCGTCGACCGCTGCGGGTTATGGCTCTACAACGAGGAGGGCAACGACCTGATCGTGCCCTTCACGAGCAACGTGGATCGGGCGATCGAGACCATTCAGGAGCTGCCCGAGACGCGCATTGTCGATCTGGATGACGAGGACACGGACGAGGGCAAGGCGCAGGCGCCGAACTTCTATCAATACCTGGACCAGGTCGTCGACAAGATGGCGGAGATGGAAGACCTCCCTCGCCGCCGCATTCTCATGATCATCTCGGACGGCGTTGGCGAGTACACAAACCGGCAGAAGCGCCAGATCGACAACAAGCTGAAGCGGATCATCGAGACCGCCAACGACGCGGGCATCAAGATCTACTCCTTTGGCGGGATGCTGCAGGAGGACGTGTTTCTGACCTACCTCAGCCAAGCGGCGGAGCGCACTTACGGCGTCTACAACAAGATCACCGAGCCCGAGGACCTGGAGGTCGCGATTCGCGATCTGGCGCCGCAGCTGAAGAAGCAGTACGTCATCGACGTCAAGGCGCCCGGCCTGCCCAGCGAGGAGAAGGTCAAGTTCCGCATCGACGCACGCACGCCCAATGACGAGCAGGTCAGCGGCATCTATCCCAAGGCGCTGAAGCTCCCCGACACCCCGACAAACTGGGGCAGCATCCTGAAGTGGGTCGGCATCGGGGTCCTCAGCCTGTTCGGGCTGATCTTCTTCATCTGGCTCATCAAGAAGATCGCAGCGTGGCGCTCCAACCGCCCCGAACCCGAAGACGAGTACGAAGAGGTCCAGGAGTACGACGGCCCCGACCGCGGCAAGCTGCGCGTGCGTACGGGTCCGCTGGCAGGCGAGACCTTCCCGCTGGTGGAGGACATCACGACCATCGGCAGCATCGACGGCAACCACGTCGTGCTCTACGACGAGGGCGTCTCAAAGCGCCACGCCGGCATCAAGATCGAAGAGATGCGCTACGAGCTGGCCGACTTCGGCTCGACCAACGGCACCTGGGTGAACGGCCGCAAGATCAACAAGCAGTTCCTGCGCGACGGCGATCACATCCGCATCGGCAACACCGAGATGGAATTCGCGCTGAAGTAGCCGTCCCCGGCGCTCTAGTCTAGACCTTGCCGCCAGAAATCCCGACCGATTGGTGCGGGCGCTTTTGTGGCTGGCGAGGCGGGCGACCGAAGGCGGGGTGGTGCCCCGTCGAGGGAGAGC
>CAZJHX010000164.1:0-23525 GCA_964545715.1 uncultured Myxococcales bacterium | reverse complement strand
CATGATGGGGCTCCTCCCTTTCGATAAATCCGACAACTATCCTGACCGAGGGGGGAGGGGGCGATATGCAGCAGCTGCCCGAGTCCGCAGACCGAGCGCTCGCCCTCGACCCGCTTGCGTGCCGCTGCGAAGGAGGGCATCGGAGGCCCGTCGTCGGTTGCGCCGGTGCAGTCGTAGTCTACTTTTGCGCGCAGGGTGTGGCCGTCGAGCGGGTTGGGCTTCCAGTGAACGCACGGGGCGTCCGGCGCCGTCGGCCAGGTAACCAGCCCCTCGTTTACCATCGCAAGGCGGGTGTCGCTTTCCGACGACAGCGTGCTCTTCAACTCGCCGGTGATGCCGCTCCACAGCTGAACCGGAAGGCCCGCTCCGGCGGTCACAATGTCGGTGTTCGCCAGGAAAACGGCCATGGCCTCTTCCGGCTTCTCGGGCTGCAGCAGAGTGCGCAGCGGGCGCCACGTCAGCGTGTCCCACAGCACGACGCCGGCATTGGTAAAGGAGACGGCGCGCATCTCCTTGCGAGAGAACACCGGGTCGTGCGCGGAGCTCCAGAACGTGGCCGGCGCGCCGAAGTTGCCCGACTGAATCACCCGAATCCAGCCGCTGCTGTCCGCATAGACCAGGCTGTCCGCCGACGGGGTGTTGGTCGCCACAACCCGGCGCTCCACCGGGACCGACGCGCTCGCGAGCTGCGTGCCGTCCCACCGGCGCAGCTGCAGCTCGTCTCCCGTCAAGTCGCGGCTGAGCACAGTCCCGTCCGTCACGTAGTAGACGTGGCCCACAAACGCCTCGCTCAGCAGCGTTTGCGCGACCTCCTCAGTGTCGTAGGTCATGGCGACGATCTCGCCCCAGCCCGGCGGCTTGTGCGGCGGATGGCACCGATAGAGCAGCGACGCCTGCGTCGTCCACACCAACTCCAGCTGCGCCCCTTTGCACGCGGCCCAGCGGGTCGGCTTACCCGTCTTGCCTTCCCACACAACGCCCAGCTCGTCTCCTCCGTGGTCCGCGGACAGCCTGGCCGCAGACAGGACGTGCTCGCCGTCGTACAGCGGCACATGTCGCCACTGGGTCAGCGCGCTCCGACACGGCGCCTCCACGCCGCGGCGCAGGGATGGCGGTTGGCTTGAGCACAGCGCCTCGCCCACCGTTTTAGCGATGCTGTGCTGCGGACCTCGGCGCTGGAGCTCGCCGGTCTCTGTGTTCCACAGGTGCAGCGCCACCGTCGGCCCGCGCGGGGATGGCGCGCCGACCACGGCCGCGACCTGGGCGCCGTCATTCACAAAGCGGTGGCTCATGCCGGGCAGCGGCGTAACCGTGCGGCCGGTCTCCGACTCGATCAGGGTGGCACCGTCGGCGGTGGGGACCACGAGATGTTTCGGCGCGTGACCCACCCACAGCGGCAGCAGACGGTCGAGATCCTCGCGTTGGTGCCTTGTAAGCTTGGCCTTCACCTGCGTCAGAGGGCGCGGCGGGTCGATGTTCCAGAGCGTGACCAGGGCCTCGTCGTGTCCCGGCTGAAGGCCGGTCAAGGCGACCAGGCGGTGTCCGTGCTGCGTAAACGCCACAAGCGGCTTGGCCCCGACGGTGATCGGTGGGATGGCCTTGCGGTGGGGCCTGAGCGGCAGGAGATGCAGCTGCCCGCCCCGCGTGGCGACTCCAACGAGCTCGTCGGTGGCGGTAATCGAGTATGGCTCGTCGCTCAAGCGCGTCAGCCGACGCGACCGCTGGGCCGCCGCAAAAGCGTCATGCAGAGCCCGCTTCACCATCGGCGTAGCGCCCCCTTGGTGCTTTGACCCGTCATAGAGCTGCACCGCGTCCACCAGCGCGTCCATCTCCAGGCCGGTCTGCTGCGCCAGGGCCAGTGTCGCCTGAGCCTTGGCCTCTCGCTCACTCGACTCTGCGGAGCTCTTTTGACTTTCGGCCACGACCTTGAGGTGCTCGGCTTTTGCAGTGGAGGCCAGCGCGTTAGCCGCCTCCACGCGTGCGACCATCGCCGAGGCAGCCGCCTCTTGGGACTTATCGATCGCCTCGCGGCTCTCCTCCAGCGCCCACACCCCGAGTGATGCCGAGGCCACGACCAGCAGCGCGAGAACCAGCCGCACCAACACCCCTGCGTTGCGCCGCCTGCGGGCCATCCGGCGACTCTCCTCCAGTAAGCGGTGCTCCGCGTCCGAGAGCGCCGGCCGACCGGCCAGCCCGCTTTGCACATCCCCGAGGTCATGTGAGCCCAGCGGGGCCCCCTCGTTTTCCGGATCCACCCAGTCCTGCGCGCGCTGCGCCAGGATGCGCGTCGCGCGCTGACCGGGCAGCACGGACTCGTCGAAGCGCTGGCGCACGTGCGGCGCGATCGTGTCGTGGGTCAGCCGTGTATCGCCGTCGGCGGTCGTGATCAGCAGTGACGCTCGCCCGAGCTCAGCCAGCAGCTCCCTGTATTGCGCGGGGTCGATATGCCGGTAGCGCCGCTCCAGCTCGTCGGGCTCGATGGCGCGCGCCGTGCCCAGCCCGGTGGTGTGCGTAGCCAGGATGTCCAGCACCAGGCCGGTGGCGATGTCGTCCGGTCGGGCTGCGGCCACGCGCTCTAATTGGCGCTCCAGAAAGTCACCCAGCAACAGGCCGTCCGCCTGCAGCTCGCGGTAGATCGCCCGCGTCAACTCCGGGGCGGCGCCATCCCGAGTCGCGCGCCGCCACAGCCGCGTCATCACGATCTGCAGGGTCGGCGCCACCGGCGCGTCCTTGTCGGCGAGCATGTCGTCCGCGATCGTCTGCTCGAGGCCGCTCTCCACGGTCAGCTTGTAGGTGCGCCGCAGTCGTTGGGTGGCGGTCAGCCCGCGGACCACCTCGGTCACACCCTCCCGGGTCAGGCGCTGCAGAAACTCCCCGCAAAAGGGCACGTTTGCCGTCTCCAGCGCGGTTCGAAGCTCGGCCAGCCACTCCTTGCGAAACGACAGGATCAGCCGGCCCGCGGGGCGCTTGTCCGCGTCCTTGAACTGGTCTGCCAGCCACCGGCACAGCTCGGCCACCTCGCGATCGGCAGACTCCGGCGCCTGCGCGTACGCCTCTTCCACCTGGTCGATAATCACGGCGACCGGGCGCCCCACCCGGGCCTCCATCGCCCTCCACCCGCCTCCGAGCGCGCTGCGGATGTCGGTCGTGGCGCCACGCTGCGTGCGCCGCACATAAACGACCTCATGGGACCAATGCAGTCGTGGGATCAGCCCCGCCGCCAGCAGCGACGACTTCCCCACCCCGGACTGCCCGTAATAAAGAATGACAGGCGGTGCGGCATCAGGCTCGGCGACCAGCTGCTCAAAGACGTGGCGGATCTCTGCCCCGCGCCCAAAAAAGACCTCGGCGTGCTCCGGCCCATAGAAGCTCAGATATCGAAAGGGCGTGGCCGGCAGGTCCCGCTGCGGCAGCCCGGGCAGACCGCGATAGGGGTCGGGAGTCGGCAGTCGATCGCCCAGCCGCTCTACCACGCGCCCGATCGGACACGCATACAGCGTCCCCGCCACGTTGCGTCGCTCATGCATCAGCGACGATCGCATCACGCCAAACAGGGCGCCCTCGGCCAGAACCGGCCCGCCCGACAGCCCGGGTACCGGCGCGCCCATTCCGCCCGCTGCCTGCAGGCTGTACAGCTGGTGCGCGTGCTGCCCCTGATAAGCGGCGTTGGTGTCGGCGACGTGGCCCTCAAACACCATCCCGTCCGGGTTGGCGTCCGGAAAGCCGAACGCCTCCCATCGCTCGCGATCGGTGGGCGCCTCACCCAACGGCACCGGCCGTGCAGGAATCGAGTCACCGCACTTCAGCAGCGCCCAGTCTTCCCGCCGGTCCCAGGCATCCTCGACGATGGCGGCCCCGACCTCGCCGTGCGGAAAGATCAGCACGATGTCCCCGGGCGCCGGCTGCAGCGTGTCGGACTGCCGGTTTGCCACGACGTGCATCGCAGTAACGACGAGCGACTCCGTGATCAACGTCCCGGTCCCGCGCGAGATAATCTTGCCGCCGGGTCCACGCACCTCGATACGCGCGATCGCCCGCCGCACAGCGTCCAACAAAGACTGGCCTCCTCCAGATAACGCCCATTCTGAAGCCTTCGCCGCCTCTTTTCCACCACTTGTGGAGGTCGTGACGCCGACGATCGGCATCAGTGGCGGTGGTCGCCCTCCTCACCCTGCTCGCACAGCGTGATCTCGTCGCAGGTCACCACCGTCACGCACAAGTCGGCATACGGAAACGGCGGCTCTGCGGCGCACGAGGTCGCGCACCCGGCGCGGTCGGATGCGTCCATATAGTCCAGGGCGTCACAGGCCTCCAGCGCGCTGCAGATCGTCGCGCAGTCGGGCAGCGTCTCGGGGGTCAGCGGGCCGGACAGCGGGGGCGCCGGGGTCTCGCGTTCAATGACCAGAAACTGGTTTGCGGCCACGTCCGCCAGCGTCTGGGTCGCGCCGTCGGGCCAGCGCACGGTGAGCTTGGCCACCTGCTGCGAGGGGCCCAGGCCAAAGTGGACCCACTGCGTGCCGGATCCGCCGTAGCTTGGAGCGCCGGTGACGACGCGCAGCTGGGTGGCGTCGCCCACCTGGGCCGTGACCACGGCGCCGACCGGCGGTGAGAGATGCGTGTCACGTAAGTGCAGCTGCAGCCAGTTGCCCGCGCCCAGCTCGTTGCGCAGCAGGGTCGGGCCGGCACCCACGTTTGTGACCAGCGCGTCCAGGTCGCCGTCCTTGTCGATGTCCGAGAAGACGGCCCCCCGGCTCTTCTCCGACAGCGCCAGGCCCGAACCCTCGGCGCCCTCGAACCGCGTAAACACACCCTTGCCGTCGTTGAGGTACAGCAGGTTCAGCTCGTCGCCGCCCGCACACTCCAGACATGCTTTGCCGTTGGCCACGAAGATGTCGATGTCCCCGTCGTTGTCGAAGTCGTGCATGCCCACGCCCCAGCCGGTGAAGTCCGCCGTGCCCTTCAGCCCCGACTCCTCGGTGGCGTACACAAAGCTGTCGTCAGGCTCGCGCAAGAAGAGCTTGTCGCCCCACACGTCCAGATCGGTCACGTACAGGTCCAAGCGGCCGTCGCCGTTGACGTCCGCCAGCGCAAACCCCATCGCAGCCGTGTCCCAATCGAGCCCGACCGCCTCGGCGACGTCTGTGAAGCCGCCTTTGCCGTCGCCCTTGTACAGCCGGTCACGTCCGCCGCTTGTCCCGACCAGCAGGTCCAGGATGCCGTCCGCGGTCAGGTCCGCAACCAGCGCCGCCTGGCTGCGGTCCTCGGCGACCAGGCCGGCGGCGACGGTCGTATCCAGATAGATCGGGCCGCGCCGGGTCAGATAGCGGTCCGGCGCGCCGGTCTCCGGCTTGCCGTTGTCGTCGAACGGACCCTGGCTGGGCCCCATCGCCGCCAGCAGCACGTTGTGGGTGCCGTCGCCGTCCAGGTCGCCGAACGTGGCGACGGACCCGATCCGCTCCGCCGGCGGAGGCGGCAGCAGCCACGGAATGATCTCGAATGTGCCGTTGCCCAGCCCGCGCAATGCCAGGTCACCGATCGGCTGATCGGGCGACGGCCGCGGACCCGGCACCGGCCCGGTCGGGTTGCCCGTGGTGTAGATCAGGTCGGTGATCCGGTCCCCAGTCAGGTCCAACCCGTAGACGAAGATGCCGTCGTCCGGGTGTGCGATCTCCTGGATTTGATAGAAATAGCCGCCGCCGGCGTTGCGCAGCACACGCAATGCGGCGCGACCCGGCAGGATGAGATCGTCCAGCCCATCCCCGTCGGCGTCCACCAGCGCCGCTCCCAGCCCGGGTCCTGTGAGGTCCGCCTGGGCCCAGGTCGTGATGTCGCGAAAGCCGAGCTCGGGCTCGACCGGCGGCGCCTTGGGTACGTCCGGCGCCTCGATTGGCGGCGGCGTGACCGTCACGTCCTCGGCTGCCACAGGCGCGTCGGGGTCCCCACACCCGGCCGCAGCCAAGAGCAGTACCGCGATCAGTCTTTGACCCGCATCAACCATGGGCTGGCATTGTAAACGATTCGTAAACGTTTGTAATCCTTATGTAAATTGGTTTGGAACATCTGTTGACGTTGGCCCCCCGTACAGGCATGATGCAACGCGTTCTAAGATGCATCACGTGCCGGGAGCATGACGTTGTCGACTAATACCCCCTCCGAGACTGTAGAGCCGCGCTGGCAGGATGCGGTCAAGCCGTTTCGGCAGCCGATCCTGGCCAAGACGCTCTTTCAGCTCATCACGACGACGGTTGCCTTCTTCGTCATGTGGTACCTCATGTACCTCAGCCTGGACGTGTCCTACGCGTTGACGTTGCTGCTGTCCGTCCCCACCGCCGGACTGGTCGTGCGGATCTTCATCTTCAGCCACGACTGTGGGCACGGCGCCTTCTTCAAATCGCAAAAGGCCAATGACATCGTGGGCTTCTGGACAGGGGTCATCGCCTATACCCCGTACCTGCAGTGGCGCGCTGATCACGCCCGTCATCACAAGACCTCCGGCCAGATCGAGGAGCGCGGCACAGGATATTTCTGGTGCATGGGCCTCCAGGAGTTCAACGACTCCCCATGGTACGTGCGCGCCTACTATCGCTTCTACCGCCACCCCTTTATCCTCTTTACAATCGGCGGGTTGTGGCTGTTCATCGTCGAGTTTCGCTTCGTCCACAAGGGCGTTGACTGGCGGACCCGCCGCGGCGTCTACGCGCAGAACCTCATTTACGCGGGCATCATCTGGGGTCTCGCGTCGACCATCGGTCTGTGGAACGCCTTTCTGATCCAAATGCCGATCTGCGTTGTCTCCGCCATCGCCGGCCTGTGGCTCTTCTACGCGCAGCACCACTACGAGGGCTCGTATTGGGCGCCCAAGGCCGAGTGGAGCTTTGAAGACTCCGCGCTGAAGGGCAGCTCGTACCTGAAGCTGGGTCCCATCGGCCAGTGGTTTGCGGGCAACATCAACTTCCACCACATCCACCATCTGGCGCCCAAGGTGCCGAACTACCGCCTGGAAGAGGCGCACAACGCGGTCCCGATGTTCAACCGCGTGCCGCACATCACGTCGTGGCAGGCCTGGAAGTGGTGGAACCTGCGCCTGGTCGACGAGGCCAACTGCAAGTGGGTCGACTTTCCCGAGCACCACAAACAAGAGGTCGTCGAGGAGCCCGACGCGCCCGAGGCGGTCACCGGCACGGGCGAGCACGCCGCGCTGGACCCGGCGTAGGTCCGCCTGACCCCGGCGCGGGCCCTAATTCATCGGCCAGATCAAGGCCGTCCAGTCTCTCGAAATTGACACCAGCCGTTTGCCGTCTCGCGAGAACGCCACGCCGCTGATCGACGCCTGATGCCCGTTCAGCCGGCGCCGGACGGCTTTTGTGGCCGGGTCAAACAACAGGACGTAGTTCTTTCCGCACGCCGCGGCCAGAAGGTCGCCCGCCGGACTGTACGCCAGGTCGGAGATGCCGTAGCAGTCGGGGTCCCAGGCGCGGAGCTGCCGTCCACGCGGGAGCGCCCACAGCCGAATCCAGCCGTCGCCGCACGAGGACGCCAGCGTGCCGCCCGCCGGGGCAAATGCCAGTGCGCGGATGTCGTCTTCCTTGTCCTTGTCGTGAATGAGCATGCCGCGAGGCTTCAAGCTGCCCATCGACCACAGCTTGACCACGCCTTCTTCATCGCCGGTGGCGATCAGGCCGTCCTTGGGGCCTACTTCGATCGCCTCGATGACGTCCTTGTGGCCCGTCTCGCGGCGTCGGAGCTCCTTGCCGTCGGCGACGCGCCACTCGACCAGATCGGTCATGTACGCCGACACGAGCCGCTTGCCGCCGGGCAGGGCCACAAAGACGTTGCCCGGCTCGTGGTCCTCCTGGTCGCCGATTCGGCGCGCCGGCTTTCCCTTTCGCAGCACGCGGATGCCGTCGTAGTCGCCCGCCGCCACCACGGCGCCGCCAGGCAGCACCGCCAGCCGCCGAATCGGGTCGCCGCGCACTCGGCCCATCACGTGGCCCACGGTCTCGATCGGCGCACCGTCGGACAGCTTATGGCGCCTGACCGAGCCGTCGTAACAGCCGATCAGAAAGGTGTCGCCGTCCACGCGCAGGTCTTTCATCCAGCGGCACCACTCCCGTCGCGGATGTACGTCCAGGCCGTCCGCCACGTTCCAGATCCGTACGAAGTGGTCCTCGGAGCCCGTGGCCAGGCGTGTGCTGTCCGGCGAGAACGCCAGCGCGCTCGTCGTCGACCCTTTGAGAATATGGCGGGGCGTCCAGTCCGCGGTCGACCAAAGCACCGCGCCGTCGCCGTGGCCCGTTGCGACGTGCTTGCCGTCCGGGCTGGCGGCCACCCCATAGATCTCAGTGCCCCAGGCCATTCGCGTCGGTGATTTCAACGTGCGCAGCAGCTTTGGCGGCGACCACGACCACACCCGGATCGTCTTGTCGCGGCCTCCGCTGACCACCTTGCCGTCCGGCAGAAACGCGACGCCCTCCACACCCGCGGTGTGACCCTTCAGCACGGCCGGCGCGCCGGGGCGGCTCAGAGAGAACACGTAGACGTCCTTGCTGTGCGCGACCGCGATCGTCTTGGAGTCCGGGCTGAAGCGCATCACTTCCGGCCACAGCGGGCTGGGCGTCTTCAGGCGGATGGGCGGTTTGCCGGCGGCCGAGAGCAGCTCCACGCCCTTGCTGTATCGAGACACGGCGAACCAGGCGCCATCGGGCGACCAGGCCATCGGGGTTGCGCTGTGGCCGACACGACGGCGCTTCTCGAGCTTGCCGTCCGCGCCGTTGACCAACAGAAGCTCATTGTGGGACAGCAGCGCCAGCCGGTCGTTGGGTCCGCGCGAGAGGCACTCGCCGCCACAGCCTGAGTCAAGCGTCCACAGCGCGCGCCCATCGCCGACATCCCAAGCGCGCAGCGTGTCGTCCACGCCGGTCGAAAAGATCGACCGCCCATCTGAAGAAAACGTGATGCTGCGGACGTAGCCGCCATGCGCCAATCGGGTCCAGCCCATGCGTGCGGTGGCGCCGGCGGGCAGCGGATCCCCGTGCCGATCCAGCAGTTGTCCGGACGCGGTCGGCGCCCCCAGAAGGGTGATCGCCAGGGTCGTCAGCAGCGTTCGGCTCAAGCCGGAGCGGCCACGACACGATGAGGTGTAGGAATCCAAAGCGTTCGAGGGCAGCAGCAAATGGCCTTTTTTGATTATTTCCGGCCGAAGTGGCGGCACTCCGATCCGCAGGTGCGCATTGTAGCCGTTCGTGAGCTCCAGGACCCTGTGAAGCTCGTGCGCGTGCTGACGCGGGACACCGATCCCAGCGTTCGCGCCGCGGCGATCGGCAACGTCGAGAACCGGGCGGTCCTGGCTGCCGTGGCTCGGGGCGATGCGGATCTGGACGTGTGCCGCGCCGCCTTGAGCAAGCTCAGCGACGACGAGGAGCTGCTGGAGGATCTGGCCGAGTATGGAGAGCACGACGCCATCAAGACCGCGGCCGCCGACCTTCTGATGGCGCGTCGGCTGGACCCCTACCTGGCGACACTGGTGTCGGGTGACGCCGCCGAGTGCGCCGTGGCGGCTGAAGGGCTACGCACCGCAGAGGACCCGCGCGTGGTCTCCGCGCTCATCGACTTCATCTGTCGCCAGTGGGATGAGCCGGCCGTGGCGACCCAGGCCCGCCAGACGGCGGTGCTGGCGCTGGCGGAGCAGGCGGATCCCGCGGCGATCAAGCGGCTTCTGTCGCTGCTGGACTCGCTTGCGACCTCAAAGGGCGGCTTTGACGCTGCGGACGCGCTTGGGCTGCTGGCCCATCTGGATCTGGAGGCGACCCTGGCCAAGATCGCCGATCGGGTGGAAGAGCGCCCGGGCCGCAACCTGCTGGGGCGTCGCCATATCCGCAAGAACGGCGCTCGAGCGCTGGCTGTCGCCGTGCGGCAAGCGGTGGCTCGCGGACTGGATGTCAGCGTCATCAGGCCGGTGCTGCTGAACGTGACCGCGCCGAACGGCAAGACCCGCCCGAGGCGCCATCCGCTGGGCATCGGAGACGCCGACGCGTCGGTGCGCCAGTCGATGGCCGAGGTTCTGGGCGCTGTCGGGGTGGACGCCCCCCAGCTATACGAGGCGATGACCGGCGACGAGAGCTCGGATGTTCGTGTGGCCGCCGCGCAGGCGCTGGGTGAGATCGGCGGTGAGAAGGCCGCGGCCGCGCTGACCATCGCCGCCGCGTCGGATGACGCCGCGCTCAGCCTGGCTGCGGTCGAGGGGCTGAAGCGGGTGGAGGCGCTGCTGTTCGAGCGCGCCCAGAAAGCGATCGACGCGGCGCTCGAGCGTGGAACCCCGGCCGATGAGCTGCTGCGCCAAAGCGCGGGAGCCGGAGCGACGTATGCCGTCCGGCTGTTGCTGGAGTCCGGCGCCGACAGGGACGCCGCAGACGACCAGGGCAAGACGGCTGCAGCGCTGGCTCGGGCTGCCGGGCACACCGCACTCGCGGAGCTTCTGGAGGCGATCGAGCGCCGGTCCGACGAGCCGACCGTGCCGCTGGAGGGCTTTGCCCGGCTGTTCAGCGGTCGCACGCTGACCTCGGGCCCGGACGGAACACCGCGCAGCTATGAGTCGCAGGCTTTCGAACTGCCGCAGGCGGCCGGTCAGCACACCGATCTCGCGTTTGGGACAGCGACCAAGGCCTACTTTGACCAGTTTGCGCCCAACGCCCGCGTGCGAATCGGCTTGAACTACTCGCTGGACGGCAGCACATGGCGCCGGCACGCCCTGGCGATGGACGCCACGTTGGACGATGTCCAGGCCCACGGCTCGCCTGCGACCTATGTCAGCGACTATTCTCTGGAGATGCTGCGCAGAGCACATGGCGACGATGAGGTTCGCTACGTCTATGTAGACGTCACCGTGGCGGGCAGTGACGGGGCCGATGATCCGGCGGCCGTCGCGTTCGGCGAGCACGGGATGTTGTTCGCGCCCTCCTGGTACTGATTGAACCCCTGGGATCCTGCTCACGGCGTCGATGAGGCGCTGGCGAGGGCGCTGATCGGCGGCCAGTTTCCCGAGCTGGCGGACGCTGAGCTGGCGCCCCTTGGGGCCGGCTGGGACAACACCGTGTGGCGCGCCGGGGATCGTGTCTTTCGTTTTCCGCGCCGAGAAGCTGCCGTTGGGCTGATCCACGTCGAGGCGCGTGTGTTGCCCCGCCTGGCGCCTCGACTGCCGCTGCCGATTCCAACGCCCAGCCACTTCGGACGCCCGACGGACCGCTTTCCTTTTGCCTTCTTAGGGTATCCGCTGCTGCCCGGCGTCACAGGCGACCGGCTGGGGCTCACCACGGAGCAACGCTCTGCCGTGGCGCCTGAGCTGGGCGCGTTTGTGCGCGCGGTGCATGACATCGCACCGCAGGACGCGGCCGCGCTCGGCGCTCCACGCGACGACTTTCGGTCCGACATGGCCGGGGCCGCCGCGCGGGCTTTGAAGCGGTCGCGGTTGCTGGAAGGAGCGGTCGCCTTGTCCGCGCTCGCCGAGCTACGGGCGATGCTCAACGCGCCGCCCGATGATGGCTCCGTCGCTGAGCACGCGCTGCTGCACGGGGATCTGCACGCGCGCAATCTGCTGTTTACGGACGACGGCCGCCTATGCGCCGCCATCGATTGGGGCGACCTGTGCATCGGCGATCCGGCGCGCGATCTGGGAGTGGTCTACACCCTGCTGGGGCCCTCGGCGCGGCCGGCGTTTTGGGCGGCCTACGGTGCGGTCAGCGCAGCCATGCAGCGGCGCGCCAGGCATACGGCTGCGACCTACGCTGTGCACCTGGTCGCTTACGCCGCGGACCAGGCCGACGACGCCTTGATCGCCGAGGCCGCCCGAGCGCTGGAGCATGTGCTGAGCTACTGACCGTTTGCGCGGACTGTGACGCTCACCTTCATCGACGGCTTGTCTTCCATCTCAGTGGTCAGCGGGTTGCCCTGCTGGTAGCCGGCGACCACGACGCGGGCGGTCGAGCCGCGCGTCGCGTACAGCGGGACCGTCTTTTTCAGGCGAAACGCGTACCCGCGCGTGTAGTCGAAGACCGGATCGGCGCCGCGCACCTCCATCATGATCTCCAGCGAGTGCAGTCCCGGCGCTACAGACTCCTGCAAAACGGCGAGCGCCTCGGGGACCGGCCCGCCCCGGCTGTCGTAGATCACGTGCCCGTCCAGCCGGTATTGAACGCGCTGCATAGCAAAGGAGGCACCCAGCTCGTCCGAGTGGACCACCGCGATAAACGCGTCTTCTTTGTAGTGCAGGATCTCGGCGGCCAGCTCGCGCAGGCGGATGCGCAGGGCGATGGTGTCCTCTTTAGCTTTTTGAGCGCGCTCGGCGGCTTCACGCAGCGGCAGATCGTATTGGGGCGGCAGGGGCTGGGGTGGGGTCTGAGCGACCGCGGGCGCGGCAACAGCCAGGGCCAGGGCGCAAAAAAGCACACGCATCTTCGACTCCTCATGCACGCACCAACACCCGAGGCTACAGCTTACCGGCCCCTGTGGCGGATCGCGAGTATACTCGCCGCGATGCGCCCGCTCTTGCTCATGCTGTTCGTGGTTTTCGGCTTCTCCTGCAGCGCCGCTGTGCCGGCGTCACCGCCGGATCCGCCGGTTCGGTGTCCGACCGAGGCGCGAGTGAGCCTGTCGCTGGTCGCCGGGGTCACGGCCGCGCACTTTTGCGAGCGCTCATGGACCGTCTCCACGCCTCCGAAGTCCGCCGACTATGCGGACCTGGTCGCGTTGATGGCCAAGAGCGCGCCCAAGCCCGAGGTTGTCGTGACCGCGGACAAGAAGGTGATGTACGCAGCCGTTGTCGCCCTGCTCGATGCGTTGCTCAAGGGTGGTTACACCAATGTCGTGTTCGCCGCAGAGCCGTAGAAAAATGTGTATGGTGGCCCCAGTCATGATGCGGATGTGTATTGTTCTCGGGATGTTGGCGCTGGTCGGTTGTGCGACCGAGTCCATTGACCCGCCGCCAGCGGCCGCGGATGTGGCGGCGCCGGACGCCGGGCCGGTGGTCGTCGAGCCGACGGTGACCTGGAAAAGTGACGTCAAGCCGGTGCTGGACGCGTACTGCTCGGCCGGCTGCCACGTGGCGGGAGGCATCGCGCCCTTCGAATTGGTCACGTACGAGCAGGCCGCGCCGCTGGCCACGCTGATCCAATCGGTGGTGGAGGCGGGCACAATGCCGCCGTGGGGCGCCGAGGCCGGGCACAACAGCTATCGCTTCGACTTCTCGCTACCGGAGGCGACCGTTGCGCTGATCAGCGATTGGGTTGAGCAGGGGGCTGCCGCCGGCGCCGAAGACACAGAAGGGGTCGCGATCGACCTGCCGCGCGCGGAGCTTGGGTCCGTGGACCTGGAGATCGGGATGATGGAGTCGTACGCCCCGACGAAGGCGCCCGACGACTATCGGTGCTTCGTCATCGAGTGGCCGCTGGACAAGCCGGCGTACGTGACCGGCTTCGAAGGCCTGCCGGGCAACGCGTCGATCGTGCATCACATGGTGACGTTCTTGATCCCGCCGTATCAGGCAGGCGATGTCGATGACTTTGAGGCTCTGGACCCGGCGCCCGGGTATCCGTGCTTCGGTGGGCCGACGCCGACCGTCCCCGGCTACGACGCCCCCGGACTGCAGGCGCGGATTCTGGGCCAATGGGCGCCCGGCTTTGGGGCGGTGCTGCTGCCCGAGGGGACCGGCGTGCCGGTGGAGCCGGGGACGCGCGCCATCTTTCAGGTGCATTACAACAACAGCGCCGTGAAGCCGCCCGAGCCGGACCTGTCCCGCGTGGCCTTCACGCTGGCCGATGACGTCGAGCATCCGGGCGTCGTGCTGCCCTGGCTGAACCTGCTGTGGCCGCTGAGCCCCAACACGATGCTGATCCCGGCGGGCGAGAGCGGTGTGCTGCACGAGTTCGAGGCCGGCGTGGAGCAGGCGGGCACGGCGCAGCTTTACGGCCTGGATGACCTGTCCGAGGGCGTCTACGTGCACTCGTTTTTCCCACACATGCACCAGCTTGGGCGCGAGATCAGCTTGCGCGTCATCCGAGAAAACGGCGACGACGAGGTGCTGGTGCGCATCCCCGCGTACGACTTCTCCTGGCAGCGTGAGTACGCGCTGGCAGAGGCCGCTTTTGTGGGGCCCAAGGACCGGATTCGGTTGGAGTGCATCTACGACAACACCGTTGAGCGCCGCCAGAAGTACGGGCTGGAGCCGACGCCGATCGACACGATGTGGGGCGAGGGCACGTCCGACGAGATGTGTGTCAGCACCCTCTACATCACGGCGCCGTAGTCCGTTGAATCTGACCATTCCCAGGCGGTCGATCACGCGGGCGCCCGGCGCGTTGGCCGAGCTGGCCGCGGCCGTGGCATCCGGTAGTCTGCTGCGCGGGCCCCAGATCGGCGCGTTTGAAGCGGCCATGGCGGCGCGGCTGGGCGTGGCCGGCTGTGTGGCGTTCTGCTCGGGGCGCATGGCGCTGGTGGAGGTGCTGGACGCCATCGGCGATTCGGGGCGCTCCGAGGTGATCTTTCCGGCCTACACCATGGAGTCGCTGCCTCAGCTGGTGCGTGAACGGGGCCTCATACCCAGGTACGCGGACATCGATCCCGAGACGATGCAGCTGCGGGCGGACGAGGTCGAGCGCCTGCTCTCGGACAAGACGCGTGCCGTCATCGCCACGCACCTCTTCGGCACCGCCTGTGACATCGCCGCGATAACGGCGCTGTGTCGCGCCAACGGGACGGCGGTTGTGGAGGACTGCGCGCACTCGCTGGGCGGGACGTTTGACGGCGCGCCCGTGGGCACGTTTGGCGACGCGGGCTTCTTCAGCTTCGAGATCGCCAAGCACGTCAACACGTTTGGCGGGTCGGTGGTGGCGTCCAATGATGCGGCGCTGCTGGGCCGTCTGCGCGGTCGGGTCGCGGCGGATCCGGCGGATGGAGCGCGCCGCCGGCAGCTGCTCAGCAAGGTCGCGGCGACGTTTGCCGAAGCGGCGCTGAGCCACCCCCTGCCGTACACCGCCCTCGTGGCGCGGCGGCTGGACAGGCCCGACTCAGGCGGTGGGCTGATCGCGGCGTACAAGCGTATGAAAGGCAGTGTGCGGGCCCGGTCGCTGGCGTGGACCGCGTATCAGGCCCGGCTTGGCCTGCGCCAGCTGAGCCGCTACGACGCCACGTTGGCGGCGCGCGTTCGGGCCGGCGAGCACCTGGAGTCCGCCCTGAGCGGCGTATGCGGTTTTCAGAGCAGCCTGCCGGGCGCCGATCGGACCTGGTACATGGCGGTGGCGCGGGTCGATGACGCGGCGCACGCGGCCAGGGCGCTGCGGGCGGCGGGTGTGGACTGCGGTGTCGGCGAGGAGCTGATGCAGCACTGCCCGCGCCAGGATCCGGGTAACAGCGACCGGTACCCGGGGACTGAAGCTGTATTGGCGACCGCGCTGCAGCTGCCGTTGCATCCGGGGCTGTCGGTCGCGCAGGCCGGGGAGCTGGTCCAGCGCATTCGCCGGGCCCTGTCATGATCGCGATCCTCGGGGTGCTGGCCGGGGTTGTGCTGCCGGGCTGGCTTCTCGCGCGCCGGGTCGTGCTGCGGGCCGATCTGGTCGAGCAGGTGGTCTATGGCGTGGGCTTTGGGCTGGTGGTGATACCGACTGTCTGCTTCACCCTGATGTGGGCCTTCAGTGTGCCGATTACGGCGGTGTCTGTGTACAGCGTCGCCGGCGCTGTCGCGCTGCTGAGCATGCCGTGGCGCCACGCCGAGTCGGGGGCGAAGGGGCGGTCGGAGTGGATCAGCCTGGCGGCCCTGGCCCTCACCGCAGCCGTACTGCTGCCGTTTACTGAGGTGCGCGCGACGGACAGCCTGGAGTTTTTTGAGCCCTGCCTGCACCAGTGCGCGCTGTACATGCATCAGCCGGACGGCGCGGGCTGGACCCTGCACGGCGTCACCCACGTCTTTGCGCACCCCACGGAGCCGGGCTACGGGCTGCGGGTCATCCTGGATTATCAGCGGCCGACCAACGGTGCCGTGTTTGCGGCCGTCGCGTCGGTGGCCGGCGGCAGCGTCGTGGAGCTGCTGACGCTGCTGGTCTTTTTTGTCATCGCCGGCGGGGCGTCGCTGGTGGCGCGCCGGGTCACCGATGATCGCCGTATCGCGCTGGTCGCCGGCATCGCCACGCTGATCGCGGTGCACGGCGTGATCGCCTACATGGTCAACGAGACCACGTTTGGGTTGGCAGCGGGATTGCTGATGCTGGCGCTGCTCGTGCGCGCGCCGTCGAACAACGCGGGCCTGTTTGCGGCGGGTGTGCTGCTGGGCTTCGCGTTTGGGGTGCGGCTGACCGTGGTGCTGTGGCTGTTGCCGCTGATGTTGTTGCGGCCGCGGCGCTGGATGTGGGCAGGGGCGGCGATCTCTCTGGCGCCCTGGCTGTGGACCTATTGGTCGCTCACGGGCGATCTGCTCTTTCATCCGACGCCGCCGGGCTCGGTGGTCGAGCACACGTTCTTTGGGCTGACGTTCGACTTTCGGCCGCTGAACTGGCCGTTTTTTGACCACCTCGTGCGCTATGAGGAGCACCTGCTGCCGCCGATGGCCAGTGTGCCTCTCGCGTGCTTGCGATCGGCCGGCGCGCTGCTGGCGGCGGGCGTGCTGGTGGGGGTCTTTGCGCTGTGGAGGCGGGCGCGCAAGCTGGCGCTGGCGACCGTGTTGTGGGTGGCGCCGCTGACCGGCTTCTTGCTGGTGCAGGGCTACATCGACTACGAAAAGACCTCCTGGATCCTGATGGCCGCGCCGCCGATTCCGTTGCTTTTGGCGGCTGCGATGGAGCATCGGACGCGCCGGATGGCGGTGGCGTGGGCGGCGGTGGCGACGGCGCTGGTGTTTGTCGGGATCGGGCTGGCGAACACGGGCGCGCCGGCCGACCCGCGGCAGTATCGGCTGGTGAACCCCGATATCGAGGTGACGCCGGAGCCCAAAGCGGTGCGTGAGGCCGCGCTGCGGACACCGGCGATCCTGCCGGCGCTGCAGCGCGTTGAGCACCCGTCCCAGCTGTGGGCGCGGTTGACCCGCCCGGCTGCGGACGACTTTGTGTCGGGACAGATCGTGGCCTGGCAGGCGCACGTGGAGCCGTTGAAGCTGGAGTTTGCGGTGGTGCCCGTCGACGAGGAGCCCGCGTTGCCGCCGATTTTGGATGTGAAGCCGTTCGATCGCGCCGAGGTGCACGAGGGCACGTTTGTCGTGGCCTTGAAGCTGGAGACCTCCAGGCTGCCGACGGTGCAATTAACCGAACACGAGCACCGGTTCGACATCCGCATCGATCCCGGCCCCAAGCCGCACAAACCCGGCTACGTAATGTTTGTCGTCAAAGACTACAAGTCGGAGGATTTCGCGGGGCTCACCGTGCGTCTGCTCGGCCGTCCGCTGCCCGTTCGCCTGGGCGGATACCACATCACTACCGACGGCGATGAGCCCGGTCTGGACCTGAAGATCGCGACCAACTATCCGGCGATCGAGCCGCCGCCGCTGACCCAGACGGTGCAGTTCGCCTTTGAGACACGACGCTACGATTGGTGGTGGCGCGACTGACGCGTCAGTGTTTGGTAGTGTCTACCAATGCGGACACTGCTATTCGTCGTTTTCTTGGGGCTGCCATTCGTCGCTCAGGCCAAGCCCGACCTCATTGTGGAGTCGATCGCCTTCGAGGACGCCAACCCCAAAGTGGGTGAGGGCAAGATCCTCATCGTGTTCAAGAACATCGGGCCCGACGACGTGGACCTGTCGTTTACGGAGTTCACCAACTACACCGTGGCCCTGGACGGCAATCAGTGTGACGACGGCACGATCAATGACCTGGACTCAGGCGACACGAACCCCGAGTCGACGACCAACTGCAACGCGTCGTCTCCCGGGCCGCACAACATCACGGTTACAATCGACTCCGACGGCGATGTGGACGAGGCGGACGAGGGCAATAACAGCAAGACCCAGTCGCTGACGTGGTCGGGACCCGACCTGATCGTGAAGTCGATCACGATCGATCCCGCAAAACCCAACGTCACCGAGGGCGACCTGACGATCGTCTTTGAGAACATCGGGCCGCACGACGTCGATCTGCCGCTGACCAACTTTACGAACTACACGATCGCGCTGGACGGCGTGCAGTGCGACGATGGCTTTATCTCGGACCTGGGTGCCGGCAAGACCAACGAAGAGAGCAGCTCCAAGTGCGGATCCGATACACCGGGACCACATGACATCACGGTGACCATCGACTCCGAATCCGAGGTGGTGGAGCTGGATGAGACCAACAACACGCTGACAAAGACGTTTACGTGGGAGGGCGGTCCGGACCTGGTCATCAAGGACATCACGCTGGATCCGGAGATCCCCAAGATCGAGAACGGCACGCTGACGGCCACGATCGAGAACCAGGGCAATCAGGGCACTGGCCTCCTGGTGAACATCAACATCAAGATGTACCTGGACGGTGAGGAGTGCGCGACGGGCCTGATTCTGGCGGGGCTTGGCGCCGGCAAGCAGGCCACGGAGGGGACGGGCAGCTGCAACCCCGAGACGCCGGGCGAGCACACGATCCGCTTTGAGGTTGACACCGACGAGGACGTGATCGAGGCGGACGAGACCAACAACTTCCTGGAGAAGAAGTTCACGTGGACGGCGCCCGATCTGGTGATCACCGACATCGTGGCGAGCGCGGACCCGCTGGAGCTGGACCAGAAGAACACGTTTACGGCCACCATCCTCAACGACAGCACGGTGGACGCGGCCGGCCTGTTCTCGTCGATCAACATCACGATGTATCTGGATGGCGAGGAGTGCGATACCGGGCTGTTGTTGGCGGGGCTGGACGCCGGCGAGACGGCTGAAGAGGACACCGTGGTCTGCAACGCCAAGACGCCGGGCGCCCACGTGGTGCGGTTTGAGGTGGACACCGACGAGGACCTGGTCGAGCTGGACGAGACCAACAACTTCTTGGAGAAGACGTTTGTGTGGTGCGGCGGCGTGGAGGTCTGCAACACGGTCGACGACGACTGCAACGGCGAGACCGACGAGGGCTTTGACATCGGCAAGGCCTGCGACGGCGACGATGCTGACACGTGCGAGAATGGGATGATCGCGTGCGGGCCGGACGGTCAGCCCACATGTGTCGAGACCGGCGAGCCCGGCGTAGAGCTGTGCAACGCGGTGGACGACGACTGCGACGGCATGGTGGACGAGGACTTCAGCCAGGTCGGCCAGGCGTGTGACCCGCCCAATCCCGACTGCAGCGTGGGCAAATGGG
Organism: uncultured Myxococcales bacterium; assembly: GCA_964545715.1. Classification (GTDB taxonomy): domain Bacteria; phylum Myxococcota_A; class UBA9042; genus CAZJHX01. The sequence goes on along the minus strand of CAZJHX010000164.1, from coordinate 4,230 downwards.
CTTGTGATGCGGACGGCGGGGTGGAGTGCGTCGAGGGCGGCTCAGACGAGCTGTGCAACGGCATCGATGACAACTGCGACGGTCAGATCGATGAGGACTTTGAGCCGATTCTGGGCAAAGCGTGCGCGACCGGAACCGGGGTGTGTCGCGCGTTCGGCACCTACGTCTGCGGCGATAACGCGGTGGAGTGCGACGCCAAAGCGGGCGCGCCGGCGGCCTCTGAGGTCTGCGGCAACAACCTGGACGATGACTGCGACGGCCTGGCCGACGAGGGATGCCCATGCGACGAGGGCACCTTCCTGCCCTGTGGCGCTGCCGTGGGCGTGTGCACCGTCGGCTGGCTGGCGTGCGTGAACGGGACCTTCAGCCAGAGCTGCGAGGGCGCGATCAAGGCGGGCAGCGAGACCTGCAACACGACCGACGACGACTGCGACGGCAGCGTTGACGAGGGCTGCTCCTGCGCGGCCAGTCGCCCCTGTGGCGACGACGCGGGCGCCTGCGCGGGCGGCACGCAGCTGTGCATCCAAGGCAAGTGGGCCGACTGCACCGCGGACGGCGCTCCGGCCGAGCAGGGCTGCACCGGCGCCGATGACGACTGCAACGGTATCGTAGATGACGGCTGCGCCTGTGATCCCGACACCCAGTCCGCGTGCGCAACGGCCCCGGACGACTGCGCCAAATACGCGCGTACGTGCACGAGCGAGGGTCAGTGGGGCGCCTGCACCGCGATTCCGGGCACAGAGAACCCGGCCTGCGCGGGCGGCGACGACACGACGGACACGGGCGACGACACGACCACGACCGGCGGCGACACCACCACGACGACGGGCGGCGACGACACCGGCGACACCGGCGACACCGGCGGCGAGATCACGGGCGGGCCGGACACGACGGCGGGCGACACCGGCGGCGAGCCGGGCCCGGGCGACTCTCCGGGCGCTCCTCCGGCGGAAGATGGCGGCTGCGCGTCGACCCCCGGCAGCTCCGGCAGCCCGTTTGCGTTGGGCCTGGTGATGTTGGCGCTGCTTGCCCTGCGCAGGCGCGCTACAGCACCTTGACGTACAGCACGGCTGACCACGGGATGAAGACGTCAGCCTTGTAGCTCTCCGTCTTGGGGCGGGAGCCGTCGTACAGGCCGATCTTGGTCGCCGCGAGCATCATCCCGGCGTCGGACGAGATTTTGACCTTGCCCGACATCGAGATCGTGGTCGTGCCGGACGTGTTCTTCTGGATGTTGAACTTGATCAGCACGCTTTTGCCGGAGAGTCCCGGGCCACCGGCCGAGGCGATCGGCGCAAAGGCGGCCATGGCGAAGAGAATGGCGGTCAAAAGGGTCAGGGTCTTTTTGGTCATCGATGTGCTCCTTCAGCAGGTGGTTATTGGCCGAAGCGCCAGGCCAGCGCTCCAGTCTTTGGGTCATACGCGAACAGGGTGTCCGAGGTGTCGCCGATGAGGACGACCTTGCCGTTGTAGAGCGGGTCGGCGCGGATCGTCGAGAAGTTCTCCAGGGGTATCTCGAAGCGGATCTCTCCGGTTTCGGTGGCGATGCCCACCAGGACGCGTTTGGTCGCCTTGCGGGTGCCGCCCACGAACACGATCGCGTCACCGGCCAGCACCGCGCGGATGTTTTGGTGCGTTGACTGGTACTCCAGCTCGGCGCCCCACAGCCGCTCCTTTCCGCGGTCGGCCTGCACCGTGATCACCGGGGTGCCTCGCCGGCGGGCCGTCAGCCAGATCACGCGATCGGCCAGCTCAAATCGACGCCGAGAGGTCCGATCGCGGCTATATGCGGCGATTGGCGTGGGCTTGCCGGCGTCGCAGTCGCTCACGGCGCCCCCCGGCAATGACAGCGTCGTCTCTTTTCGATCCGCGGTTCCGAACGTGACGCAGTCGTCCTTTGCCGCCAGCTTGCGGACCCTGTCGCTAAGGCGTGTGGTCGGTCCCTTGCGGGGCGGGCGCGCAGGTGTGAACAGCACCTCAAAGTTGGCGGTCTGCACTCCGAACCACTGCTGCGTCATGCAGAAGCCGGTCAGGTCGTCGCCCAGCTTGTCGCCCTTCCAGAGCACGCTGCCCGTGGCGCCGTCGAGAATGGTCGGCTGCCTGGAGATGTCATCGGCACCGTAGACCCGCGCGACTGTCGCGATGTCGAGCGGATCCGCCCCGTCGGCGTCCACCAGGCACGCCGGTCCGAACCAGTACACGCGATCGGGACGCGGGGCCTCCACCACGACGATGTTGTTGTTGCTGACACCCGGCGTCGGGAACGGCAGGTTCTTCTGCACCTGCTCGATGGTCTCGGCCGTCATGTCCTGTGCTTTGTTGATGAAAAAGAACACGCTCATGGAGATGCCCATGATCATCAGCGCCACAAACCCGACGATCGCGATCGCGCACCCCTTGCCGCCGCTTTGCTGACCATCCGCCTGTCGCGGCCTGAGCGCATTGAGCCGCGCTTGAAGTCCCCGCGGTCCGATTCGGGTCTGCGCGCTGCAGTACTTGCAGGTCGCCAGCGTCGCTTCGGGATCCTGGACCGACAGCCCGGCCCCACAGTTGCTGCACTTCATATGAGGACTCATAGGCAGCGACCTTACACCAGTTTTTGCCGCATAATCATGTAGCGCTACATGAAACGCTACATAGGCTCGGCTGCCTCAGTGCGGCGCAGTGCATCGAATAGCCGCAGCGGCGTTCGTGGCACACCCGTTGCGTAAGTGTCCCCCCGTGAAGTTTCAAGCAAGCAGAATCGTCTCTTTGGAGTGGCAGGGTGCGCTATACGCCGGACACGTGGCGGCTGTCGGCGATCGGTGGATCGTCCGCAGTCGCGCGTTGCTGCGCCCCGAAATCGGCAGTCTCATCGGCGTGAAGCTGCTCCATCCGGGCGGCTCGGGCGCCATGCGCTACATGAAGGTGCGCGCCTATTTTCCCGTGGACGGCGGCATCTGCATCCATCTGGAGCCCTACCGGTGGAAGGTCACGACAGGCGTCCGCGCGCCGAGCGCCGAGCGTCTGGTCGCGCCCGCGCTGCCCATCCCCGCCTGAGAGTCCCCCCTACGGGTTCGCGCAGAGCGTGACCGGCGAGTTGGCCGTGCCGAGATGCACGAGCTGGCCGTTGCTCACGGTGCTCAAGCCCACCACCGTCTTGATGTTGGAGAACGTGGTCTTGACGCAGAACGGCGTCGTCAGCGGGCCGATCACCGCGCCGTCGTTGCAGCACGGGGCCCAGTTCCACTTCAACACACCGTTGCCCGTGGTCGCGTTGACCACCGGCCCACCCTCGCCTGGATCGTCCATGATGACCACGCCCGCGCCAAATGCGCCGGTGATGGTGGCCGTGGCGCTGCCGCCGCTGCCGTCGGCCGGCTTGTCGACCAGGTACACGATGTAGAACTTGCCGTCAGTCGGGTCCTTGTACATGTAGAGCACGATGCGGTTCGCGACCTCAAAACCCGTGTTTGAGCTGGCCCCGAACGGGCTGGAGTAGCTGTAGTAGCTGATCACGCCCTTGTCGCCCTCGAAGGGGACCACCTCGACCGGGGCGCCGTTGCCCTGAGCCACGCTGAAGCAGTTTGTCTGCGGGTTGCAGTCGTCGTCGATGCCGTTGGCGCACAGCTCGGTGGCGCTGGCGTTGACCGCCGGGTTCAGCGGCGCACAGTCCGTCACATCGGGATCGCCGTCGTTATCGTCGTCGTCGTCCACGCAGTCCGCCTGGCCGTCGTCGTCCGTATCCAGGAAATCCTCGTCCGCGCCGTCCGCGCAGTCGTTGTCCACGCCGTCGCACACCTCGATGGCGGCCGCGTTGATCGTCGGGTCGGTCGGCGCGCAGTCGGTCACATCCGGGTCCAGATCGTTGTCGTCGTCGTTGTCGCACGCGTCGCCCATCAGATCGGTGTCGCTGTTCTCCTGGTTGGGGTTGGCCGCCGTGGGGCAGTTGTCCGACTGGTCTACGATGCCGTCGTTGTCGTCGTCGTCGTCGTCGCAGTCCGCCAGGCCGTCGCCGTCGGTGTCCGGGTACGAGGCGTCCACGCCGCCCGCGCAGTTGTTGTCCACGCCGTCGCAGATCTCCGCCGCCGCCGGATGCACTGCCGAGTTCTTGGGCTCGCAGTCCTTGTCGTCGCCGGTCCCGTCGTTGTCGTCGTCCGGGTCGCACGCGTCGCCGATCAGGTCGGTGTCGCTGTTCTCCTGGCCCGGGGTGCTGTTGGTCGGGGAGTTGTCCTGCGCGTCCGCGCTCCC
>CAZJHX010000163.1:0-23586 GCA_964545715.1 uncultured Myxococcales bacterium | reverse complement strand
GCGGCGAACGGCGTCGCCGCGCGGGTAGGAACGAATTTCCGACCTCGACCACTAGCCGGTCGCGTCCAGCGTTTTGATCAGCTGGCGTATGGCCGGGGTCCCTTCGTCTTCGGGGGGCGCGGCAGGGCTCTCGGCGGGCGGCTTCAGCCAGTCTTCGGGGGCGCTGGAGTTCAGCATCCCCTCCAGGTTGTAGACGTTGATCCGGTCGGCCGGGATCCCGGCGGCGTGCCCCGCTTCGATGTCCGCCGTCAGCTCCGCCGCGGTTTGGTACACGGGCGTGTCCGTGACGCCCGCGCTGGTCAGGCCCAGGTCCAGCCCGGCCTTGTCTCCAAACAGCTCCTGCGCTGACTTGGCGTAGTCGTAGACCATGTAGGACGTCAGCGTCTTGCCCTCCAGCACCCCGGCAAAGATGCCGCTCATCAGGGTCGTGTACGCCTGAAACGTCATGAGATCCCAGTCCACGCCGTCGATCGGCGTACCCAGCGCCTGGCGGATGGTGTCGTCGCCGTCCTCGTAGTCGTCCAGCACGTTGGGCAGCGTGGTCAGCAGCACCTTCCAGCCCCGCTCATGGGCCTCGTCTACGAGCGCTTTGTACGTCTGGGTTGCGGCGGCGAACTGGGTCTCATCGATCCCGGCCTTGAAGAACTCCACAAACTCCAGGACGTTGAGCTCGCCCTCCAGCTTGCTCTGCAGCTCAATCGCGCGATCGAAGCGCAGCTCCATGTCCACGATCAGCCAGGTCGGCTCCAGGCCCTCGCTGTCCCAGCGGTCCATGACCTGTCGCGCCAGCGCCGCAAACGCCTCGGCGTTGGTCGATCCGGGCCAGTAGCCCTCGTCCTCCGGCAGCAGCAGCCATGGGCGCACCGGCACCCCTTCGGCCTCGCCCGCGCGCGCCAGCTCGTAGAGCTCCGCGTCCTCCGCTTTTACCGACGGCCACGCCATGTTCAGCGCCACCCCATGCGGATGCAGCAGAGGAAAGGCCGCGCGCGCTTCATCGACGGTCAGAAACTCGGCCCACACAGCGGTGAACCCGGCGTCGCGCTCGTGCACGTGTGGCGGCTCGGGCGCAGGAGTGGAGTCGCCGTCGTCGCCGCACCCGATCGCGGCGACAACCAGAAGGGCGCTAAAAGCCTTGAGCAGCCAGGTCATACGCCATTGTCCGGTACCACAGCAGGTGGTCGAAGCCGGTGTCCTCATTGGCGCCTTCGTTGTGATATTGGCCGACCTCATCCATGTGGTCGGCGGGAATGCAGCCCTGAAAGTCGCCCCACTTGGCGCTGGTCACGGGGACCATGCCGTCGGTCACCAGGCGCTGCAGCCCGTGCGCCGCGATCGGGCCCAGGGGCTTGATCGTGAAGTGCATGCGGTCCGCCGTGCCGTCGCTGATGTGCAGCTTGCCGTCGCAGACATCCGCCCACTTGGACCGGCTCTCGATGCCAAAGACCGTGCTGATTCCCGCCCAGCTCTGGTAGTAGACGCGGTCATCGTCCGGGTTGGCTGCGTTGAACGCCGGGGCCTCGGCCTCCGACAGCGCCACCAGCGCCGCCCGCACGTCCGCGTCGTCCGACAGGTCCGTGAAGGTGCGCCCCCACAGCTCAGCCAGCTTGTTCACGACGGGATCCACAACGCCCGGCGTCAGGTTCAAGATGAAGTCCGCCACGTTTGTGCCCTGGTGCGCGGTGGAGATCATGGTCAGCGACGCCACCCGGTCACCGTAGCCCATGTTGCTGATCAGATAGCGCGAGTCCAGACCACCCATGGAGTGGGCGATGATGTTCAGCTTCTCCACGCCGGCGGCCGCCAGGCATTGGTCCACCGCCTCTTTCAGGTGCTCCGCCCGGTTCGCTACCGAGTCGTACGGCGGCACCGTGGCCGCGCACACGCCGTGGCCGTCCGCCTCCAGCGTCTCCTTCACCTGATAGAACGCCCACCGATTGGTCAGCGCGTCCTCCTGGCTGGCGTCGAAGCCGTGGGCCAGCAGAATCGGGAACCGGGTAGCGTCCCCGCGCGGATCCGCGAACAGTGCGGGCGCATCGCAGTCGGTGTCATGGCTGAAGCAGAACCAGTCGCACACGCCGTCCCCGTACCATCCCCAGCGCTTGCACGGGTCCAGCGACCAGTCCGCCTTGCCGATGTCCGTCAGCTCAGCGACCTCTTCCTTGGTGTTGGGGATGTTCTCGGGCGACGACGTGTCGTCCGTGGAGTCAGCGCCGCAGCCGCTGGCGATGAGGGCGGCTGCAGCGGTGAGAAGGAGTAAGCGCATGACGCACCCCGTAGTCCGGTCAGGTTGGTGGAAGAGGGGCTATTTGCCCTGAAGGGCCAGAATCTGGATCAGCTTGGTCTCAGCTGAGTACACGAAGTCCGAGCTGGAGCTCGAGAATCGCAGGACCAGGTCCTGGTCGAGAATCGCGTGGCTCGGGATGCCGTTGCTGGTGGACTTGATGATCTTCTCCATCTTGCCCCAGTTGGGGTCGGCCGCGATGATGAAGCCGTCCTGGTAGCCGTGGCTGACCTTGTACGAGGCGGCCTCCTGCGGGGTCGCCGGCGCGCCGCTGCCGTCCTGGCCGACCAGGAGGATGAACACAACGCCCTTCTTGCTGTAGTTATCGTAAAGCTTCTGGAACTCCGACCGGAGTTGGTAGCAGGCCGGTCACCAGGTGGCGCTTTTGATGATCCACACCGCGCTGGCCTCGCAGAACTGGTGCAGGTTTATCTTCTCGTTCTCGCTGGTGGTCCACTCGGTGTCACCGATGTGGAAGCCGACCGTATCTCCGTCGCCGGCCGGCAGGCAGCCACCGACGACGCACGCGCCGCCCGCACAGCTGTAGCCCTCTTCGCAGCCGCCGCAGCTGGCGCCGAAGAAGTCCTCACCACAGACAACACCCTGGCACGTCGCGGCGGGTGCGCCCGGACAGGCGCCCTCTTCGACCGCCTTGGTGGTGATGCCGCCGTTCAGCGACAGGCCGTTCAGGTTCACGTTGAAGAACTTGTTCTCCTTGTCATCCGTGGGGTGCTCCCACACGAAGAACGCCTTGCCGACGACCTGGATGTCGCTGGCGCCGCGCGCGCAGGACTCGTCGGCCGCGTTGTCATCGACCTTGGGCAGCCCGATGAGCGTGGCCACGGTGTTGGCTGCAGTGGTGTCCAGCGTGAAGGTCGTGGGCTCATCCTCCCAGAAGGTGCACTTGTCGTCGCCGGTGAACGTGCCGTCGCTCAGTGCCCAAACGCCCTGGTCCTCGGTAAAGGTCAGGTTCAGCGCGCAGCCGCCGTCCACGTCAAACGATAGGTCGACACTGTTGACGCAGCCGTTGTTGCGCACGTGGCTGGCCTCGATCGTCACTGTCTGGTTCTGGTAGATGACGTCCCCGCCGTCCGTCTTTATCGCGCCCACCGGCTTGACCTCGCAGGTCGCGGGTTGAGCAGTCTCAACGGGATCGTCGATGGGGTCGTCGGTCTCCCCGTTCGTCTCTTCTTCCGTGGGGTCTTCCTTTTCGGGGGTCGGATCGCTGTCCTGCGTGCCGGCTGTGGCGCACGCAGTCAGGCCGACCGCCAACGCAAGCGCGGCCGAGACAGCCAATACGCGGTGGAGACGGGGGATCAACTTCATTTACTGCTCCGCGGGGTTTACTTAAGGCGCCGACATTCAAACGGACGACTAGTGGTCAGGTCAAGGGATTTGCGCGTATGATCGCGCACATGGCTCCCGAGAACTCCAAGTTCATAGACAACGTCCTTCGAATGTTCGACCAGGCCGTGGCCTATCTTGATCTCCCCGACGGCCTCGCCGAGCAGATCAAGATTTGCGACTCGGTGCTGCGTGTGCAGTTTCCGGTGCGCGTCGACGGCGGCTACCGGATCATCGACGCCTATCGCGCCCAGCACTCCCACCACATGACGCCCACCAAGGGCGGCATCCGGTACTCCCTGCACGTCGATCAGGACGAGGTCGTCGCATTGGCGACGCTCATGACACTGAAGTGCGCCCTGGTGAACGTGCCGTTTGGCGGTGCAAAAGGCGGTGTTCGGATCAATCCCCGGGTGGAGCCCCCCGAAATCCTGGAGAAGGTGACCCGTCGCTACGCGGCGGAGCTGATGTGGAAGAACTTCATCGGTCCTGCCATCGACGTGCCCGCGCCCGACATGGGCACCAGCGCGCGCGAGATGGCGTGGATCGCCGACACCTTCGGCACCATGAGCACGGGGGAGATGGACGCCAACGCCTGTGTTACCGGCAAGCCGATCACCCAGGGCGGGATTCCAGGCCGCAACGAGGCCACCGGTCGTGGCGTTCAGTACGGCATCCGAGAGTTCTTCAGACATCTGAAGGAGGTCGAGCGCTGCGGCCTCAAGGGCGAGCTCTGCGACCAGAAGATCGTGGTGCAGGGGCTTGGCAACGTCGGGTACCACGCCGCCAAATTCCTGTCCGGAGAGGACGGCTGCACGATCGTGGGCATCGCCGAGCGAGACGGTGGACTGTGGGACGATGACGGACTCGACGTGGAGGCCGTCGCCACCTACCTGCGCGCCAACGGCGGGGTCAAGGGGTGCGGGATCGGCACCTACATCGAGGATGGCCGCTCATTGCTGACCAGCCAGTGCGACATCCTGATCCCCGCCGCGCTCGAAAATCAGATCACGGCCGACAACGTGGATGGCGTAAAGGCGCGACTGGTCGCCGAGGCCGCCAACGGTCCGACCACCGCCTCCGCCGCCAACAACCTCACGGCCCGCGGCATCGCCGTGCTGCCCGACCTCTACCTCAACGCCGGCGGTGTGACCGTCTCCTACTTTGAGTGGAGCAAGAACCTGGCGCACATCCGCTTCGGGCGCCTGGACAAGCGCCTGGAAGAGGCCAGGGCCAGCCAGCTGATGGGCGCCATCGAGAGCATGACCGGCACGCGGTTTACCCCCGACCAATGGCGAGATCTGGCGCGCGGCGCTGACGAGATCGACCGCGTTCGGTCCGGCCTTGACGACACCATGCGGCACGCCTTTGGCGAGATGATCGAAGCGCGCGACGAGTTCGGGGCGCCGGATCTGCGCTCGGCGGCATATATCGTGGCGATTCAGAAGATCGCGACGGCCTACATGAATCGGGGGATTTTCCCGTAATCATGGTTCGCAGCTGTATCGCGGCGCTGGTCCTACTGACCGCCGGGCACGCGTGGGCGGACCTGCCACAGGTCCAGCAGTCCACGCTCAAACGTGCGGGCGTGTGGACCAACGTCCAAATCGAGGTGCGCGCGCCCTCCAACACGGCATGTCTGGACGTTGACCTGCTCATCCGGCTGGCGCCCGAGTCCAGCGACGCGGAGAGCGCGCTGGCCGACCTGTACGACAACATCGAGCCGTTTGGGCAGATCCCGTGGGGCGTCGTGCGGCTGGACGGTCGCCAGATACGCGCGGAGCCGGTCAACCTGCGCGCCACCGCGCTGTCACAGCTGGAGCCCGGCCAGACGATTCTGGTGACTCAGCGCGGCGATGTCCGCTACGTCCGGGCGCGGATGCGCAAGCCCCTGGCCGCCGGTGAGGCGCGCACCATCTCGCTGCGCCTGCCGTTTGCGTCGCCGGAGCGAATCGACGCGATGGTCATCGGCTACCGCCTGGCGCGCCTCAGAGTGCAGGACTTCAACGAGCTGCCCGGCTTCGGAGTCGTCGGCTTGACCGCGCTGCTGCGGACGTGTGGGCTGGAAGGCAGTCAGGCTCGGCGCCGGCAGCGCATCGCCTCATTGCGCAAAAGCCAGAGGTTTGCGGCCGCGCTGGCCGACATGGTCGAGCAAGAGATGTCGGACGCCGGCAAGGTCCACACGCTGGGCGTGGCGGCGGCGCTGTGGCTCACCCCGCACCTGAGCCCCAAGCGCTATCGCGGTCTCGTGGCCAAAGTCCTGTCCAGTACGAGCCTCAGCTGGGGTGAGCGCTTCGTCGGATCGCTGGACTCCCTGAAGACGGACGATGAGCTGCTGTGGGCGCTGGCGCTGGACCATCTGATGCCGCGCGCCGGCAAAACCAACCTGACGCTGCGGCTTCTCGCGCTGGGAGCGCACGTGTTGAGCGCGGGCGAGGCCCTGGCGCTGGTGAAGGTGCTCATCGAGGCGGGGCGGCGTCCAGCCAGGGTCGACGCGGTGCGCACGTTTGCGCAGGTGGCGGGCTCGGCGCTGGTGACCGGTGCGGACAAATGGCCGGCCTCCACAGCCAAGGCGGTGTTGGGGCGTCTGGGTCAATGGGGTGCGGCATCCGGCGTGCTGGGTCTGTACCGGCGCCCGGCGGCGATCGCCCATATCGAGCGCAAGGTCGGGTCGAAGTTGTTGCTGGCGGAGTGCCGTCGCATGCTGACCGACGGCATTCCGACCGCCGTGGTCGATGGGCTGGCCGCTCCGGACCGCCGCGTGCGCGCCTTTGCCAACTCGCTGTTGGTGAGCAGTGGCCTGGCCGGGCTGCAGGCGGCGGCAAAGCGTCTGCGTACGACAGGCTACCCGTGGCGCGGACCGACGACTGCCGGCACGCTGGCGACCGATCCCACGCTGCCGCACAAGGTCGTCGAGCGGCTGCTGGGGGTGCTTTTGACACGGGCCGCCGCGGGGTTTGTGGCCGAGGCGGAGCGGCTGCATCTGTTGGAGGGCGATTGCCTGGCCCAGTTCGAGGCCGCGCAGGCGCAGATTCACCCCCAGATTATCCTGCCGCAGCCCCTGTACGCCGCGTGCCAGTCGCTGCGGGCAAATGCGCTGCTGGAGGCCGGGAAGTACGATGAGGCAGACCGCATGGCGCTGGCCGCGATGCGTGGGGCGCCCAACGTGCTGGCGGTCAAGAAGCGCTACAACTCGATCATGACCGTGAGGACGCGCCGGCTGCTGGAGTCGGGCGACGTCGATGGCGCGCTGCAGCTGGCGGCGCAGATCGATCCGCAGCGGCGCGATCCTCAGGTGCGCGGGATGCTGGCGGACATCGAGCTGGCGCGTGGCAAGCAGGCGCTGGCGGCAAAAGACACCGTGCAGGCTCGCAAGCACTTTGCCGCGGCGCGCGAGCTGGACTCCGCCGTGCCGCCGGTGGACGAGCTCATGGCGGCGGGGCAGGAGGACGACAGTGGGCCGATGTACGTGCTGCTGCTGCTGTCGCTGCTGGCGGGCGCGGGCGCGGCGGTCTACCGCTACCTCTCGCTGCAGCGGGCCATCGCAGAGTTCGACGTCATGGCGGAGGATCGGCTGGAGATGCAGGCCCCCGGCAGACGCCGGATCCTGGTCGGCAATCACGGCCTGCTGGCGGTGCGCGGGTGGAGCTATCGGCTGGTGCTGTGGGCGGGGGTGCGGGCGGGCTACGTCGTCAACAACGGGCCATCCGCGACCGGACTGCTGTTTTGGGGCATGGCCGATGACGCGTTTTTTGTGGATGCGGTCGGTGTTCCCGGCTTCAACGGTCTGATTCAGCGCGTGGACCGGGGTATGCGCGTGGTCGAGGTGCCGTTTCTGGCCACGCCGTCGGACGACGACTGGGTCCAGGCGGAGAACAACGACATGGTCGCTCGGCTGGCCGCGTCTGACAAAAAGGGCCGGCAAGCGCGGTACGCCGCGATAGCGCTGGGCGGTGTGGCCTTCCTCTGTTTCGGTGCGCTGGGGATGGGCTCCAGCGTCGTGGCGTCGACGCGCTTCATGGCCGGAATTGGAATAGGGGTCTCGATCGGGACCGTTGCTTTGACCGTGGTCGACGCCAAAATGCCCATCGAGAGGACCTGACATGCTTCGCCTTGCCCTTCTGGTTTGCCTGCTCGCTCCGCCCGCTTCGGCCTGTACGACCTTCTTGTTGGAGCAGGGCGATGCGAAGCTGTTGGGCAAGAGCTATGACTGGGGCCACGGTCAGGGCATGGTGCTGGTCAACAAGCGTGGCGTGGCCAAGAAGTCGCTGGTGATCATCCCAGGCGACAAGCCCGCCGAGTGGACCTCCAAATACGCCAGCGTCACCTTCAACCAATACGGTCGAGAGATGCCCAACGGCGGCATGAACACGGCGGGGCTGGTCGTGGAGATCATGTGGCTGACCGGCTCGGAGTACCCGCCCCAGGACGCGCGGCCGGCGCTGACGGAGCTGCAGTGGATTCAGTATCAGCTGGACCGCTTCAGCACGGTCGCCCAAATCGTGGAGCACGCACCCAGGCTCCGTGTCAGCCGCGTCTATGCCCAGGTGCACTACCTGGCGTGCGATAAATCGGGCGCCTGCGCGGCTATCGAGTACTTGAACGGCAAGCTGGCGATCACCGCGGGCGACGCCCTGGTCGCCAAGGCGCTGACAAACAACACCTACGCGCAGTCCGCCGACTATCTCAAGGGGCATTCGACCGGCGCAAAGGGTCGCAGCTCGCTGGCCCGCTTCTCCCGCGCGGCGACCCTGCCGGGCAAGTGCGAAAAGGCCGACACAGCGGCGGCGTTCGGCGTGCTGGACCAGGTGCGGCAGGGCGACTACACCAAATGGAACATCGTGTACGACCCGCTCAAGCTCACGGTCGCCTGGCGCACGCTGGCCGATAAGCAGGTCAAGCGGGTCGACTTGAAGCGCTTTGACCCGTCCTGCGCCAAGCCGGTGCCGATGCTGGACATGAACACAAAAACCGCGGGTGACGTCACCAGTCGCTTTACCGACTACACGCAGGCCGCCAATCGCAAGCTGATCGACGCCACCACCGGCGACATCGCCAAGCACCTGCCGCCCGGCGCCTTGTGGCTGCTGGCCGGCTATCCCAATCTGACGACGTGTAAGCTGCCTTAGAAGACGTTCTAGAAGCTGGTCGCGCCCAGGCGGGTCATGCGAACCGGGCGCTCACTGCGGCGCGGCTGTGCGGGCATCAGGCCGTGGTGTTGTCCGGCCCATGCTCTCGGGGGACCACGCAGCGCGCTGCGGCGCCACTCGCTGAGGACGCGCTCGGTCAGCGCACGGGCCTCAGACCGCACCGGCGCACGCTCGGCGGGGCGCGGGGCGATCGCGATTGGAGGGGCCGCCGGCTTGGTCGGCGCCGTGGGGGGGGGGGTTGGGTGGGGGGGGGGGGCGCGTCCACGACGACAGGCTCAGGCGCCACGACTTTTGGCGCGGGTGCGACCAGCGGCTCGGCCACCACCTGGTCCACCGCGGCCAGCAGGTTGTTCGGCGGCTCAGGCACCATCACGACGCGCGGCCGTGCGCACTTGTCGGAGGCCTTCAGGCAGTCGAAGCGCACGTGCAGATGGTGGTGATGACCGGGAGAGTCGCGAAGGATGCCCTTGCGCTGGCCCTTGCGAGGATACTGGATGATGCGCCGCAGCAGCTTCTCTTTGTATCCCAGCGCGACCAGATGCGCGTGCAGTGCGCCTTGCAGCTTGTAGTCCATGAAGATCGCTGAGACGTGACCTGTGTTCAGGAACAGGCGAATCAGGTCCCAGGTCTTGACCACGTCCATGGACTCGGGCGTGACGACCTCGAGGCCGCGCATGGGCTCGTTGTTGACCTTGTAGTAGCTCAAGTCGATGTCCGTGCCCCGCTGATGCGACTTGTGCGGGCGCAGGTGACCGCCGCCCTCGCGGCTCAGATCCGCAACCATCCCCGGCACCGACGTGGGGTGCAGGCGCGTGAAGTCGGCGTAGACCTCCTGCAGCAGGCGAATCGTGCCGGGCGTACCCCACGATCGCTTGGGCCGCATCCGCACGTAGCCTTTTTCCTTGCTGCCTCTGGGCAGGACCACGCCGCCCTTCAGCATGTGGCTGCCCTTGCGCTTGACCAGCAGCGTCTGGCCCGGCATCAGGCGGCGCCGCTTGCCCATCTTGTTGGCTCGGACCAGGTCCGCGATCGTCACGTCGAAGCGGTCCGCGATGCGCCACAGATAGTCGCCGCGCTTGACCTTGTACGTGACCCACGGCCCGATGTTGCGGCGCGCCCGGGTCCGCTTGCGCGTGGTCTGGCGACGCTCGGCCGCAGCTTGACGACGCAGCTGGCGGCGGGTGCCGCGCTTGACCTTCAACACCTGCCCGATGCGCAGGCGGGATGTCTTGAGCCGGTTGATCCGGCGCAGGTCTTTCACGGAAGTCTTGTTGCGTTTGGCGATGCGCGAGAGGGTGTCGCCCTTCTTCACAGTGTACTTCAGCCAGCCGGCGGGCGGTTTGGCGTCGACCGCTGCCGGCCACGCCAACAGCGCTGCGACGACAAAGGCTGCGAGGGTGCGGACCATCACCGACCGACGATATTGGACCCTCAATGATCCCGCAAGTTTTACGCTTGTTCAGCAGGGCCGCAATCGCCTAACATCGAGCCTGCTGCTGAGGATGTTGTTCATGCGATTGATGCTCCCCCTGTTTCTCTCTTTTTCCCTCATGGCGTGCGGTGGCGACTACACCGCGGCCGTTGCGGACGTCACTTTCACCCCAATCGACGAGGACCCGTCTGCTGCAGGCGAGGCCGATCCGGTCGACCCGGCGGCGACGCCCGCGGACGATCCGCTGGCCGATCCCGGTGTCGAGGATCCGAACGACGATCCCGTCGAGGACCCGGTCGACGATCCCGTCGAGGACCCGGTCGAAGACCCCGTAGACGACCCGGAAGATCCGGTGGAGGACCCGTCCGACGACTACGATCCCGACTGGACCGACCACGACGACCCGGGCGTGGAGGGCTGTCTCGAGGCCTTCCCGGCCATCTGCAACAAGGTGGAAGAGTGCGGCGCCGAGCAACCTGTCCTGCAGCTGCTGGGCGGCTTCTGTCCGTCGCTGTTCGACTCGATCAGCCCCATGCTGATCCAAAGCTGCGAGCAGGTGAGCGATCTGCTGGGCCAGGCGCTGCCGGGCGTCGAGATCCCGCTGGCCGGCAACCTGGGCGACATCATCACCAAGCTGATGACCGGCTGCATCGAGAACTTCCAGTGTGACCCCGAATACCTCGCCACCTTCGGCGAGAAGCTCGGCGCGGTGCTGCAGCTCTTCGGCGGCCTGGCCGGCGGCGGCGGCGGTGGTGGCGGCGGTGGCGACATTGCGGGCGCCCTCCCCGCATTGCTGGAGCTGGCCGAAATGTGCGGTGGTTTGGGGAATCTTCTTCCATTCTAGTTGGTGCACGTTACCCCCCGCGGCATCCTGCCGCTGGCCCCCACGGGGGGCCCTCGCGACCGCTCCTGCGGTCGTAGCCTCCACAGGTGGCCCCTGTTCTAGTACAGTGCTGCCCGCGTGGCAGACCCGTCCCCTCTCGAGAAACACTGGCGCAATGCGCTGCTTACCGTGTTCGGCATCACGGCGCTGCTGCACTTTGCGCCGGTCTACAACTACCTCGACAACGACGACGCCTGGAACTACGTGCTGGAGGCCGAGCGCGTCCTGGCCGGGCAGGGTAGCGCCTGGGTCGAGGGCGGCAGCTACCTGGTCCACCAGAACCTCATGCGGCTGCTCGGCAGCCTGAGCTGGATCGTCCGCTACGCGCTGTTCGACCTGTGGATGCCGGCCTGGCACCTGCCGTCCATTCTCCTGCACGCGCTGAACGCCGTGCTGCTGGTCGTCGCGTCCCGCCGGCTTGGGCTGCCGCGGGAGGGCGCGCTGCTGGCCGGCCTGCTCTTCGGCCTGTCGCCCCTGCATCCGCACGTGGTCTCGTGGGTCGGCGGTACGTACGACATCTTTGCCGGCGCCTTTATGCTGGGCTCGCTGATCATGTTCATCGACCGCCGTACGCGCTGGGGGCTGGCGCTGCTGGCCGGCGCCATGATGAGCAAGGAGACCGGCGCCTTCATGGGCCCGATCCTGGCCCTGTACGTCCTGCTGTTTGAGCGCGCGGAAGGCATGGCTGCGGCCGTGAAGCGCCTGTGGCCATACGCAGCGGTCGCCGGTGTCATCGTCGCGCTCAGGCTGCTGCAGATCCGCATGGCGGGCAGCATCGACGCCGCTGGGTTGCCCGCGCGCACCGTCGCAGTGGAGGCGGGCCCGCTCTTCGCCGTCGGGCCGACCGCACTGTTTGCGGGCCTGGGCGCCGTCCTCCGGCCGCTGGTGTCCTGGGGCGCGGCACCGCTGGCGGGCATCACGGCGGGCGCGCTGGCGATCGGTCTGGGTCTTCGCCGCGCGCCGCTCCGAGCCCCGGCGCTGTGGCTGTGCGTGATCAGCGGCTGGATGCTGCTGATTCCGGTGCTGGTGATGCGCGAAGAGGGCGCCGCAATGTCGCTGGACGACATCCTCATGCACCAGCGCTACCTGTACCTGCCGCTGTTGATGGCGGCCCCGGCCGTGGCGCTGGCGCTCTTTGGCCTGACAGACAAACCAAACGCGGTCGTGCGCGGGATCGCGGGCGCGCTCGCTGCCGGCAGCCTGGTGGTCGCCGGGCAAGGGGTGTTGGTGCTCACGCAGGTCGACCCCGCCGCGAAAGTGGTGGTGGATACGCTGACGGCGGCGGACATCGAGGAGGGCGCAAACGTCTTCGTGCTGGCCAATACGTATGAAGAGGGCCCGTTCCGGGTGTTGATGTCGCGCTGGCTGGGCGAGAAGAAGCGCGCTGCGTTCCACTTTGTACAGCGCGGCAGCTGGCGGTCGCTGCAGCGCAATACGGAGCTGCCGTTTGGGCTCGACTTCAAGGACTACTACGTGCGGGTGGCGCCCGAGCCGTTCGGTCCCGGCGTGCTCGAGCCGCAGCGGGGTGATCGGGTCTTTCTGCTCAGCCATCGGGGGCCGGCCGGGGGACACAAGCTCACCGAGGTGGAGCTGCCGTCGCGGGACGTTGCGCCCGGCGCTGTCCGGCCGCTGGAGGCGCGGTGGACCATGGGAGAGTCGATCATTCAGGGCGCGTGCGAGCCGGAAGAGGGCGCGCTGAGCTGCCGGGTGGCCAATCGGCTGGATCGGCCGGGGGGATACCCGCACCGGCCGCTGATGATCAGCCACGAGGTGCACTTGTCCACGCCCGACGTCTGGGGCTTGCGGCTGACGTATCGCGGCACGCGAGGGGACATCGATCGCCGCTATTCGCGCCACGCGTTTGGCTACGCCGAGCTGCATTGGGTGGCCAACGGCGTGCCGCAGGACGACACGTTTGTGGTCGTGCAGCTTGAGCTGGACGGGCAGGAGCACCACGTCGACGTTCCGCTGTGGTTCGACCCGGTGTGGCGCCGCGCGGACAACGCGCTGAAAGTCGGTTTTGTGCCGTATGACGCTCCCGCTGAGATCCAGCTGCTGGGGGCCGCTATCATCGATCGAGAGTAAGAAGGAGCCGCTATGAGCAAGCCGAGAGTGCTGGTGCCGTTGGGTACAGGTTTTGAGGAGCTGGAGGCCATCGCGTCCGTGGACGTACTGCGACGCGCCGGCTGCCAGGTCGTGACCGCTAGTGTGGGCGCGGCCAACCCGATCGTGGGTCGAAACCGCATCCGCGTGATGGCGGACATCGACCTGGCGGACGCGCTGGCCGAGTGGGGTGATGAGTTTGACCTGGTGCTGCTGCCCGGCGGGCTGGGTGGGGTCGCGGCGGTCGAGGGCAGCGACGAGCTGATGGCCCTGCTGCGCAGCCGGCTGGAGAGTGGGCGTTTGACGGCGGCGATCTGCGCCGCGCCGCGGGCACTGGCGGCGGCGGGTTTGGACCTGAGCACGCCGTTGACGGGGCACCCGGGCTGTCGCGCCGACCTGGAGAGTTTTGCCGACTATCGCGAAGAAGCGGTCGTGGTGTCGGGGCCGGTGATCACCAGTCGTGGACCGGGGACTGCTGTGGAGTTTGGCCTGGCGTGCGTCGCAGCATTGCTGGGTGACGCCAAGGCGGCCGAGATCCGGGCGCAGATCGTGGCCTGAGGCGCGTTGGTCTGCTACGGTTCGACCCAGCAGACACGGGGGAATCACACATGAATAGGCTCTCTTTGAGCGTGATCGTGACGGCGGCGATGCTGACGGCGGCGCCCGCACAGGCGGAGATGGGACTGGGCTACGCGGTTGGCGCCGGGACGGTGCTGCCGGTGAGCTCGGAGCTGAGCGAGATCCTCAGCCCCGGGATCCATTTGGAGGGCGGCGTCTATTTCAAGGTGTGGCGCGATCTCTCGGTGGGCCCGCACATCACGTACGACACGACGTTCGGCAAGACCGTGGGCAGCTTCGATCACGTCGGTGACTTCACGGGGATCTCCGCTCGGGCGCTGTACTCGGGCGACGCCGGCATTGGGCGCTGGTGGGGCAGCCTGGGGCTCGGCTTCTACTTTGGCCGGCTGTCTACTTGTGGGAACAACCTGTGCGGCAGCAACAAAGAGCAGCACCTGGGGTTGGACGTACACGTCGGCTTCAACTTCAAGGTCATGCGCGGGTTGGGAATCGGTCCGGCCATTGGCGTCGTCTACCCCAACTTCAACAGATTCGCAGAGCAGATCCTGCTGACCGCAGCCGTCCGCGCCCACTTCGGGCTGTAGAACAAGCGGTTGATCGCGCTTTTCCGGTGGTCCGCGGCCGGGCTGCTTGCGGCCGCGGTGTTGGCGGCCTGTGACCTGGCGGTAACACTGCCGGGGCCGGAGGGCTCCCATGCCGGAGCGATCGCGCTGCTGTACGTGGCCCTGCATCTGGGCGTCGGGATCCTCGTGGGCTGGGCATTGGCAGGTGCGAGCGTCATCCTGAACGGCGCGACGGTCGACCGGCTGCCGGCGCTGTGGACATGGCTGTTCGAGCCGCTGCGCGCGCATCGAACGCATAGAGCCGCGACCCTGTTCAGCGCACCGCTGGTCGCCGCCGGGACAGGGGCGGCGCTGTTTGTGGTGAACGTGCGGTTCTTTGCGCTGAACAACCAGGCGCTGGCGGCGATGGTGCTGGTGGGCGTCACGTTTGTGGGCATCGCGCTGGCGGTGGCGGTGCACCTGAGCGCGGTGCGTTGGCTGCAGCGCTGGGTTGAGAAGGCCGCGGAGCGCTGGCCGACGCACGGTGACTCGCCGATGCTGTGGATGTTGCCGTCCGTGGGGCTGGTGCTGGGCGGGCTGACGGGCGCGGCGCTGGCGCGGTCGACGGCGGTGGCCGAGAACTGGGAGGCGCTGGATCTGGCGCCGTATGCGGGGCTGCTGCTGCTGCTGGGCCTGACCGCCGTGCTGGAGGTGTTTACGCGGCGTGGCAAGCCGACGGTGGTGTTGGCGCTCGCAGTGATGTGCGCGGCGCTGTTTGGCGTGTCGGTGGCGGCGACGGCCCGGTCGGCGACGCTCGATGGCATCGACAATGGGGCGGTGCATCGCGATGCCTGGATGGCGCGGCTGTACCTGACGATGGCTGAGCGGGCGACGGATCGGGATAAGGACGGCTTCTCGGCGCTGTTCGGGCATGGTGACTGCGACGACTCGGACGCGACCGCCTTTCCCGGCTCGGGCGAGGGCAACGACTGCGGTCCGGACGTGGCTTTGGAGGATGCGGATGCGTTTGAGGCGCGTCTGCGTGGAGCGCCCGCTGAGCCTGCGCCCACCCCGCAGCCGGCGCCGGTGCCTCCGCCGGTGCAGAAGCCGATCGAGGTGTCGCCGTCCCCCGAGCAGCCGGTGACGCCGCCACCGGTGACGATGGAGACGCCGCCCGAGCCCGAGAAGCCGGAGCTGAAGCGGCCGTACAACGTGGTGCTGATCACGGTGGATACGGTGCGCGCGGACCACTGCAGCTTCATGGGCTACGACCGCGATACGACGCCCAATCTGGAGAAGCTGGCGGATCGCAGCGCGGTCTTTGAGCGGGCGTACGCGCCGTCCAACATGACGCCTGCGTCGATCCCGGCGATGCTGACGGGGCTGTATCCGACGGAGCTGTATCGGGACAACAGCCACTTCATTCGCTTTGACGACAAGAACGTGTTTGTGGCCGAGATGCTGGCGGACGCGGGCTACGAAACCCGCGGCGTGCTGACCCACTGGTACTTCGAGCGGCGGAAGCGGTCGGGGCTGTATCAGGGCTTTGATACGTGGAAGGTGGTGGGCACGAAGTGGGGCAAGGCCATGGAGGACGCCAGCACGTCCAAGATGGTCAGCGACGAGGGCATTCATCAGCTGAACCAGCTGAAGGGGTCCGAGAAGCCTTTCTTCTTGTGGCTGCACTACCTGGATCCGCACAAGTGGTACGTCTTCCATGACGGGTTCGACAAACGCTGGGGCAAGCGCAGCAAGGACCGCTACGACCATGAGATCGCGTTTACGGACCACCACGTCGGGCGTGTTCTGCGGGCGCTGAGGGCGCATCCGGCGGCGGATCGGACGGCGGTGATCGTGACCAGCGACCACGGCGAGGCGTTTGGCGAGCACAAGAAGCACTTTCACGGGTTCTCGGTGTACGAAGATCAGCTGAGGGTGCCGCTGATCGTGCACGTGCCCGGGCTGGAGCCGCGCAGCGTCCAGAAGCGGGTGGGGCTGATCGATCTGGTGCCGACGATGCTGGATTTGGCCGGGGTGCAGCCGCCGCACCGGCTTCAGGGGCGCAGCTGGGGGCCGGACATGCTCGGTTTGGAGCTGCCGCAGCGCTTGATCTATGCGGAGCGCCCGAGAGGTCCACACAGCGGCGGGATGCGGGCGCTGATCGATGGCGATTGGAAGCTGACGTGGCGCGCGGCGGGCAATCGATTCGAGCTTTACAACCTGGCTGAGGATCCGGCGGAGGCGGTCGATTTGATGCGTCGCAACCGACCGATGGCGACCAAAATGCAGTCGGCTATGGCATCCATGCAAAGGCTGGCATTGGACAACAAAGCAAAGGTGACCCGGCGTCGCTGAGATGCTATTGGTCACCCGAACGGTCTGAGAGTCGAAGGGGGCGCAGTTGAACGTTCAGTCAGTGGTTATGGCCATTCTGCTCATCGCGGGGCTCTACCTGTTTGTCGACGCGATACGGGTGCGCTTCAAGTGGGCGATGATCGGGCGGGCGGTGAACCGCTGGGACAACCGCGACGCGCGCATTCAGCGGGTGATTCGCAACGTCTTTGGCCAGCAGAAGCTGCTGCAGCGCAGCTGGCGCGGCTACATGCACGTCATGTTCTTCTATGGCTTTCTGGTGCTGCAGACCGTGGCGCTGCAGGTCATCGGCGAGGGGCTCTTCGGGCACACGTTCAAGCTGCCGCTGATCGGCGGGACGGCGTTTTTGGGCGCCACGCAGGAGTTCTTCAGCGCCATCGTGCTGGTCGCGCTGGGGATGGCGACCTACCAGCGCTACATCAAAAAGAACCCGCACGTGAAGGCGCACAGCGAGTTTGACGCGCTGGTGGTGCTGGTCGGCATCGGCGGGCTGATCATCACGTACTTCATCACGAACGGCATGTTCATCAACCAGGGGCATCCGCCGAACCCGGTCGGCTCGATTCCGATCTCCAACGCGTTTGCCGGCATGCTGGCGCCGATGAGCATGGGCACGCAGGAGACGATCGGCATGATCAGCTTCTGGCTGCACGCGCTGTTCTTTGTGGCGCTGCTGATCTGGGTGCCGCGGGGCAAGCACTTCCACCTGATCACGGGACCGATGAACGTGTTCTTCAACGGCAACGCCACGCACAAGTCGGGCGCGGCGCTGCAGAAGATGGACATCGACATCGAGACGATGACTGAAGAGGACGTGCTGGGTGCGTCCACGCTGGACCAGTTCAATCGCAAGATGCTGTTTGACAGCTATGCGTGCACCGAGTGCGGGCGCTGTCAGGAGATGTGCCCGGCGTACAACACCGGCAAGCCGCTGACGCCCAAGGGGCTGCAGGTGGAGCTGCGTGGCGAGCTGGAGCGCGTGGGTCCCATCGTGTTGAACGGCAAGAAGGACGAGGACGGTGTACTGCGGCCGTTTGTGCCGGAGGTCTTCAGCGAGGAGTTCATCTGGGCGTGCACGACGTGCGGCGCGTGTGTGTATGAGTGCCCCGTCGACATCGAGCACATCGACACCATCGTGGAGATGCGGCGCTACATGGTGATGATGGAGTCCAAGTTCCCCAAAGAGGCCAAGGGCATCTTCAAGGGCATGGAGCGCAAGGGCAATCCGTGGGGCTTGCGCGACAGCCGGACCGAGTGGTGCGAGGGCATGGGCGTCCCGATCGTGGGCGACGACGCCAGCGAGTACGAGGTGCTGTACTGGGTCGGGTGTGCTGGCGCGTTTGATACCGAGGCCAAGAAGACGGCGCGCGCGTTGGTGGAGATTCTTCAGGCGGCGGACGTCAAGTTTGCGATTTTGGGCGACGACGAGCAGTGCACGGGCGACTCGGCGCGGCGGATGGGCAACGAGTTTCTGTTCCAGACGATGGCTGAAGCCAACATCGAGCTGCTGAAGAGCAAAAACGTCACCAAGATCATCAGCCATTGCCCGCACTGCTACAACACCATCGCCAACGAGTATCCGCAGTTTGGTGGCGACTTCGAGGTGCTGCATCACACGACCTTTATCGAGCAGCTGCGCCGCGATGGCCGCCTGAAGCTGAAGGCGCAGACGAACGGTGCCGTGACGTACCACGACAGCTGCTATCTGGGGCGGCACAACCAGATCTATGACGCCCCGCGTGAGCTCATCAAGGCGGTGACGGGCGCCGAGCCCAAGGAGATGGAGCGCACGCGGGAGAAGGGCTTCTGCTGCGGCGCCGGCGGTGGGCGCATGTGGCTGGAAGAGGACATCGGCACGCGGGTCAACGAGGATCGCGTGGAAGAGGCCCTGGGCGTGAACCCCAAGGAGATCGCGACGGCCTGTCCGTTCTGCCACACGATGCTGTCCGACGGGCTGAAGGCCAAGGACAAAGAGGACGACGTGAAGGTCCTGGACGTGGCGCAGTTGATCGCGCGCGGCCTCGACAAGCCCGCGCCCGAGCCCGCGCCCGAGCCTGAAGCGGAGCCAGCCGCGGCGGAGTGACGTCGAGCGCCCGGCTGCCGGTTTTGCTGTTGGTTCTTGCCGGCGGCGGCGCCGAGCAGAGCGGACCGTCGGTGACGAATCAGGCCAACTACGCCAGCGATATCGTTGAGCCGGACGGGCTTGCCACGCCGGATGTGGTGGCCGACGCCGGGCCGGAGCCACGCCCGGTGATCACGGTGCTGGTCGGCAGCGCTGGGGCGGCGGTGGTCAAGGCAGAGCTGGCGGCGGTGGTGCCGGTGGCGATTCGTAATGTGGGCGACGCGCCGCTGACGGTGAGCGGGATCGAGCTGACCAGTCCCAATGCGGACGGCACGACGCCCAACGCGCATGTGACCATCGATTGGGGCGCGTTTGACCCGGCGACGGGCCTGCCGCACGTCATCAAGCCCGGCGTGGCCAACACCACCATCGACATCAAGGTCCGCTATGATGTGGCCGCGCAGGACCCCAACAAGGCCACGCTGCGCATCACCAGCGACGACCCGACGCGTCCTCAGGCGGACGTCGTCTTCACCCCGCCGCCGTCGGAGTAATCATGTCTGCACGCTCTCTGTTGACCGCGCTCGCTCTTCTGGTGGCGGTGCCCGCGCATGCGACCCATCACGGCATCGAAGAGCTGTTTGGCGCCACGAACATCCACGCGGCGTTTGGCAACGGCGTCATCACGGCGGCCTGGAGCGATCTGGGTGAGCTGACGGTGTTGCGTTGGCCCAACCCGACGTTCAATGAGCACATGCACTATCAGACGGCGGGCGGCGAGGACGGCTACACGCTGCAGTTTATGGGCGCGGCCGAAAACGACGGCGGCTTTGACGGCGTGATCGTGGGCAACACGGGCGACGTCAGCTGGCTGCGGGACAGCCCGTGGGTGCGCGAGATCACGTACGCGGCCAAGGATGTGGATGTGTTGACCCGGGCCTACAGCCACGGCGAGCGCAAGGTCACGTGCACGGAGTTGGTGCAGGGCAAGCTGCCGGTATTGCGGCGGCGGTGCGTGCTGGAGGGCCCGGAGGTGCACACCTACGTGGGCTATCTGAACCCGGCGCTGATGACCGAGCACAAGGCGTTTGAGCCGACGACGCAGACGATGAACGACGACGTGAGAGAGGCTGAGCTGCGGTGGGACGCGGACAACAGCGCCTTTATCGACAAGGCCGACGGCGTGGTGCTGGTGGTGGGGGTGGACCCGAAGCCGGAGCAGATCCACTGCGGCCGCGACAATGGCCTGGAGCCGGGTGACGCGTATTTGGAGATCAAGGGCAATACGGCGGTGCAGGGCCCCGAAAACCTGGCGTATCGCGTGGCGGCCAAGGAGGTGGAGACGCTGATCGTGTTTGGCGCCACGGAGGAGGAGGCGCTGGCGGCGCTGGAGACCGCGCGAGCGACCAGCTTCGAGGACGCGCAGACCGAGCGCGAGGCGACCGATCGCGCGTGGCTGGCCGAGGCCGACCTGCCGGATATCGCGGACCCGGATCATCTGGCGTTTATCCATCGTACGCTGTTGAGCATCCGCACGGGCACGGACCTGGACACGGGCGCCATCGTGGCCAGCGTGAGCTCGCAGCCTCCGTACAACCTGGACTGGCCCAGGGACGGCAGCTTCTTCAATCTGTTCTTGAGCGACGTCGGCCACCACGACCGGGTGGCCCAGCACAATCGGTTTTATGCGGACGTGCAGCGCAAGGATGCCGGTCAGGATGCCGCGCTGCGTCCGGACCTGGCCCACCCGGGCTCGTTTGCCATGAACTACTACGCGGACGGCCAGCCGGGCGGCTTTATCGACTTTGAGATCGATCAGGTGGGCCTGACGCTGTGGACGATGGCGACGCACACCGCGGATGACGACACGCTGTGGCCGGCCATCACGCTGGCCGCGGACCTGCTCACCAAGTGCAAAGACGAGGCCTCGGGCCTGCAGTGCAAGGCCAACGAGGACGACAACCCGGGCCTGACCCAGACGCTGCATGGCGCCATCACGGTGTGGCTGGGCCTGAAGGCTGCGGCGGCCGCGGCCAAGACGAGAAACGACCCCAAGGCCGAAGACTGGCAGGCCCGCCAATTGGAGCTGGAGCAGGCCATCCGCGACCGCTGGATCACGGACACCGGCATCGAGACGGATGACCACGGGGCGCTGTCGTGGGCGGCGTATCCGGCCAAATTCCAGTTCACCGAGGCGGCGAAGCAGGCTTTGATCGCTAAGCTGCTCCACCAACTCGACATCAGCTTGAAGAACCGGAACCCGCCGGGATCGGCCTACGACGCCAAGCTCACGCTGGCCCTGGCGTACCTTCTGCCGCCGGACAGTCCCAACAAGGACGACCGCCAGCGCCTGGAGGCTCATATCGAGATTCTGGCCAAGGAAGTCCCGACCGAAAACAACCACATGGGCGAGGTCTACATCCCCGACGAGTTCGGGACCGATTGGCGCAACCACACCGCCATGCCGCACATTTGGGAGGCTACGCTGGTCGCCTTGACGCTGATGATGCTGCACGACCATCCGGACTACGATCCCACGGCCACTGAAGATCCGCCCCCGGACGACGACACGCCGCCCGACACCGCTGCGCCGCCGGAGGATGACTCATCCTCGGACTGTGCGGCCGGCACAACTCCTGGGCCTGGCTCAGCCGGGGCGTCTGTTCTGCTGCTCTTGCTGTTGATGGCGGGGATCCTGCGCATGGCGCGCCGAAAGCCGCTTTGATCTGATCCCGGTCGACTCGCCCAAGCTGCTGCTTCTGCTAGAGAAAAGGCATGGAGACAGCAGAAGCCGTGGTGGTCGGGTCGGGCTTTGGCGGCTCCATCCCGGCGCTGCGGCTGGCGGAGGCCGGACGCCAGGTATTGGTGCTGGAGCAAGGCGAGCGTCTGACCGAAAAAGACTTTCATCAGGACTGGAGCTTTAGGGCGCAGAGCCGCCTGTTCGTGACGTATCAGAGCACGGACTTCAAGGTCTTCTTCAGGTATGGGCGCGGGCTCGGGGGCGGCTCGCTGACTTACGCGGCGGCCATGCTGCGGGCGCCCAGCGAGGTCTTTGCGTATCAGGATCAGGCCGGCTACGCCGTATGGCCCCAGGGTGTGACCCGCGCCGCGATGGACCCGCACTACCGGACCGTCGAGGAGATGATGTCCGTGTCGCGCATCCGGTGGGATGAGGTGCCGCGTGCCGGTGGCTGCTTCGCGATGCTGCTGGACGAGATGGGGCGCACCTGTGACCGGGCGAACTACCCGATGGTCGATTGCCTCTCCTGCGGTTTCTGCATGGCGGGATGTCCATATGGTCGCAAGAAGCACCTTGGGCACAACTACATCCCGCAGGCCGAAGCCGCGGGAGCGGACTTTCGCACGGGCGCGCGCGTTGACCGGGTCGAGCAGAGCGCGGGTGGGGGGTACATCGTTCACTACAGCGACCAGTACGGCTTGGCCCATGAGGTAGGCGCGCCCGTTGTGTTGCTGGCGGCCAGTGCGCTGGAGACGCCGGCTATTTTGCTGCGCTCGCGCGACAGCCTGGTCGACCTACACCCCGAGGTGGGGCGAAACCTCAACAACAACGGCGATGTGGCCCTGATGTGGGTGCTGCCGGAGCACTATCCGGACGCGCATCTGTTCATGGGCCGAAACAACGCCGGGATGATCACTTACGACTTTTGGGAGGAGCACCGGATCACCATCCACGCGGGAGCGGGGCCGCCTGCGCTGTTTGCCGCCCTGGACGTGGTGCGCGATGACGGGGAGGCGCCCAGTGCGCCGCTGGGGATGGGCTTCAAGCGCTTCATGAAGGACCACTATCCGGATCGGGTGATCTCGGCGCTGGCCATCGGGCTGGTGGACGGCGTGGGGCAGATCACGGTCGATCCGGACGGCATGCTTCAGTTTGACCTGCCGATGACGGAGCACCTGGCGGCCTATATCGATCGGGTGGCGTCGGTTGGGCGGCAGATCGCGGATGAGACGGGCGCCAAGCTGCTGCGCACGGCAGATGACGGCTTCGAGCACGGCGACGCGCATCCCTTGGGGACCTGCCGGATCGGTGACGATCCCGACCGCGCGCCGTGCACCCCCAACGGCGAGCTGCGGGGCTATCCGGGCCTGTTTTGCACAGACGGCTCATCGATTCCGGGCGGCACCGGCGTCAACCCGGCGCTGACCATCGGCGCCAACGCCGAGCGCATCGCTGCCTGGATTGTGGCCAACCGATGACCCAGCCCGTGAGCCGACGCCGGTTTCTGGAGACCGCATCAGATTGGTCTTTGCGCGTGTTGCTGGGCTGTGTGGCGGGTCCGCGGCTCGCCGGAGCGCTGGAGCCGGGGGGCTTCGCGCGCGCGCCGCTCGCGGGGGCCTGCTTGACCGCCGAGACGCCGCTGGAGAAGACGCTGGCTGCGATTTTGGAGACCGTGGTGCCGGGCGCCGAGACGGATCCCGAGGCCGCGCCGGGCGCCATTGAGGCCTGCGCGATGAATCTGCTGTCCGACGGCGCCTTCCCGTTTCGCGAGAACGCTCAGCTGATCTCGGGCCTGATGGACGGCCTGGCGACTGCCGCCCACGGTGTGCCGTTTGCCGCGCTGCCGCCGAACGAGCGCGAGCCCCTGCTGATCGAGGCTCAGGAGTCGCTGCCGCTACTCAGGCTGGCCTATCGCGCCATACGCTCTGCGTTTTACGGTGGCGCGTACAACGGCGTGGGTCTGGACTATGTGGGCTTCCCGGGCCCCAACCTGGGTTATCGGCACCTGCCCGAGTTCTCGTTTCGCAAGCCGGTCTCCAAGGAGCTGACCGACGAGGGTTGGATGCCGTGAGAATGCTCACAGTGGCCGTACTCGCC
>CAZJHX010000162.1:0-23763 GCA_964545715.1 uncultured Myxococcales bacterium | reverse complement strand
CGCGATCGAGCCGCCGCCGCCGATACCGCCCGTGCCCCAGGTGCCGCCGCAGCCCCCCGCGCCCGCGCCGCCGCCGCTGCCCCCGTGTGACGCCGCATCACCCACGGCGCCGTTGTCGCTGCCTCCGCCGCCGCCGCCGCCGCCGCCGCCTCCGCCCGGCAGCCCGATCTCACCGTCACCGGCCGCGGTGGGATGCCACAGATCGTCCAGGCTGACGACGCCGCCGTTTGTCCCACCGTTGGCGTCCACGCCCGGCCCGCCCGTGGTGCCGTCGAACCCCGGCTGGCCCGGCCCCTCTACGACGCCCGCGGTACCACCGGGGGCGCCCACGTCCGCCGGCGTGCCCTTGCCGCCGTTCTTGGCGTCCTCTTTGCCGTCACAGCCGCTGAAGACGCACCCGATCGTGTCCAGGAGGTTGCAGCTGTCCGAGCCGCCCCAGCCCGCGTCGCCGCCGTTTCCGCCGTTGGCCGCGCCGCCCTCGCACCCGTTCTTGCCGCCCTTGCCACCCACCAGAATCTTCTCGGGGGTGCAGGAGTCATCCACACCCTCTACGCCTGCTGCGCCGTCGTCACCCGCCTGCCCGGGCGCGCCGGGGCTGCCCTCTACGCCCTGCCCGCCGTTACCCGCCACGATGCGGTTGTCGCGCAGGGTCAGGCCCTCGCAGCCATGCGTGATATGCACCGCGATGGCCGACCCGCTGGGCGCCGGGTTGGACGCCGCCTCGATGGTCAGCCCCGCGATCTCCGTCGGGGTCTCGATCTTGGTCGCCACCAGCGTGCGTATCGCGCCCTTGTCGACCGCCTCCCACCGCACGATGGTCTGGTTGGTCAGCACGTCGCGCGTCCAGCCCGCCGAGCGGTCGTAGCCGCCATAGATGTTCACGGCGCCGACGACGACGATCTGCTGAATGTACGTGCCCTTGGACACCAGCACCTGGTCTTTGTCCTCATTGTCGGCGGCAAAGTTCATGGCCACCTTGATGGTCTTGAACGGCAGCTCCATCGTGCCGGCCGTGTTGCCGGCGTCCACGCCGTCCGGCGCCACAAACACAGCCCGGTCCACATCGCCGTCGATGCCGTCGCAGTTGCTGTCTTTGTACTCGGGATCGGGGGTGTCCAGCTCGCCCTCCACGGCAACGCAGGGATACTCGCACCCGTCCTCCTGCTCGTCGTTCAAGTCAAACCAGCCGTCGATGCACCCGATCATGAAGCACTCGCCGTCGTTGCAGACCGGCACCCCGTTTGGATACTCGCAGGCGATCCCGCACTCGCCGCAGTTCTGCGCGTCCGTCTGAAAATCCACGTCCGGCCCGCAGTCGCACGAGCCGTGAATGGGAACGCACTGCAGCCCCAGTGACTTCTTGTCAGGCCCCGCGATATCGACGCACGCAAAGCCATCGGGGCACTTGTCCTCGTCCCCACAGTCGCGGCCGCAGTGGCCACCCTCGATCGCCAGGCACAGGTCGCCGCCAAAGCCGCAGTCGGCGTCGGTCTCGCACGGCAGGCACAGGGCATCGGTGTCGGGGATGCAGATGTAGGTCACGTCCGCGCCACCCACCAACTGCGGCTTGCAGCGCCACCCCTCAGGACAGTCGGTCACGCACAGCTTGGTGCACACCGCCGCCCCCGTCAGCAGGTCCACCGGCACACAAAAGCCACTGTCGCACTCGTCGTTGGCCTCGCACGGCCAGCCGAAGCCACCCGGCACCGGTCCCGCGTCCTCGCCGTCGGGCAAATCGGGCGTCACCTGGCCGTCCGGCGGCGCCTCGCCATCGTGCTCACCGTCCGCCGCAACCGTGTCCGGCGTGCTCTGATCCGGTGCATCGCGCACGGGTGGGTCGGATCCACACCCCACCATGACGGCGGTAACCACACACGCACGCAACCACTTCACGCGCCCATTCTACGACCTGCACCCCATCGGTTGCCACCAACTGTGTAGGAAGGTAGTTTGCAACCATGGTCAGGCTGCTCCTCACTGTCGCGTTGGTCGCGGCGACTATGGCTGTGTCACCCGCGCACGCCAAAGACATGAACGGCAAGTTCGGCGTCGGCCTGACCCAGACCCTGGGAGGCGTCAGCGGCCTCGGACTGCGCTACTTCGGCACCCGACGGCTGGCCTTTGAGGTCGACTTCGGTGTCTCGTTCATCGACCGCGACAACGAGCGCGCAAGCACCGAGGTCCTCTTTGCCGCCGGCGTCTTTTACGCCCTGGTCCAACACCGCTACGCCAACCTGATGCTGGGCATCCGCGGCGACGTCGGGCTGCTGACCACGCCCCCGAACTCCAGCCAGACAGTCACCGTCAGCGAAGCGATAGACACCCAGACCAAAAGCACCACCACCGAGGTCGACTCCGCGGCGCTGCAGTTCAACATCGAGATCCCGCTCATCGTCGAGTACTTCTTCAGCGACAGCTTTGCCATCAACCTGGCGGTCGGCCTGGTGATCATCTTCGTCCCGAAAGACGGCGCCATCCTGGAGACATCGGGACCGGGCGCGGTGGTCGAGGCCGGCGACATCGGCTTCGGATTGGGCGCAGGCGGCCTGTTAGGCAGCGCCGGCTTCACCTTCTACTTCTAGAAAAGCCCTTTTAGCGCCGACATGATGCTGTCGTCGCTGAGCACCCAGTAGACCAGACCGGCAAACACCGCCGCGACACCCGCGGCCACGGCGTAATTGGAGCCGCCCTCTGCCGCGGCGCTGGAGTCGTCGGACTCGATGGCGAGCGCCGGGGCAGCGACGTCCGCCTGCTTGCCGTACGCCGCCAGCATGTCCGCCAGGTCGGCACGCTCCGACAGGCGCTTGATCGGCTTTTGCTGCCAGATGTCGGCGACCGACAGGCGGGTCGCGGCGCGGCTACCGGCTACGGCTACATCGTTGAGCGGCTGTGCGCCCTGCGCGTCCTTGCCGTCCTCGAGCACGCCGAGCATGGACATGTTCAGGACCTCTTCATCGATAAGCGGCCCGATGCGCTCAGCCGGCGCCGCGGCCGTGCCCTCGACAGCGAAGAGGTTGCTCAGCATCTCCGCCAGGTCGTAGCTGGTCACCTTCATGTTGTGGGCAAACAGGTACTTGGCCAGCGCGTCACCCAGGTCGCGCGCCGCGTGCCAGCGATGCTTGACGTCGCGGGTCAGCGCCTTCTCCAGGATCTTCTCGAACTCGTCCGAGACCTCGTGATTGAACAGCGACAGCGACGGCACCTCCGCCTTGCGGATGAGCTCGACGGTCTCCATGTCGCTCTTGCCCAGGAACAGGCGCCTGCAGGCCAGCACCTCCCACAGCAGAATCCCGACCGCAAAGATGTCCGCGCGGTGGTCCACGGTCTTGCCGTTGGCCGCCTCGGGCGACAAGTAGCTGAACTTGCCCTTCACGATGCCGGGGTCGGTAACCTCCAGCTGCGTGACGGCCTTGGCCAGCCCGAAGTCGGTGATCTTCACCTCACCGCTCTTGCTGATCAGGATGTTCGGTGGGCTGATGTCACGGTGGACGATGCCCAGCGGCTCCCCGTCCGCGCCGCGCTGATCGTGCGCGTGCGCCAGCCCCTTGCACACCTCCATCAGCAGATACGCCGCCAGCGGCACCGGGATGCGGAAGCCCTGCTCGCTCATGCGCTGGAAGACGCGGCGCAGGTTATACCCGTCCACGTACTCCATGACGATGTAGTAGGTGTCGTCCGCCCGCCCGACGTCAAAGACCTGCACGATGTTGGCGTGCGTCAGGACCATCGAGAGGCGCGCCTCGTCCAGGAACATGTTCACAAACCGCTTGTTCTTCGTGAGGCTCGGCAGGACGCGCTTGATCGCGACGGTCTTCTCGATCCCACCCACGGATTGGGCGCTCGCGACGAAGATCTCCGCCATACCGCCGGCGTCGATCTTCTTGACTACCTTGTAGCGCTGTCGCGCCAAACCTGTACTGCCTCTCTCACGGTGCGGGCCCGTGTCCAGGTCGCAAGAGTAACGCAAAAAAGCCACCGACCCAAACACGTGACATTGTGGTGCAGTTGGGCGTTTTTTTTGCCTGCACACGCGGGCGCGCGCAAGCTTCCAAGCGATGACCCAACGCGCTCTCCTCGTATTCGCCGTGATGGCCTCCTGCACTGCCCTGGCTCAGACCACAGACCGGGCCAGCGCGCTGTACAGCACTCAGATCCACTTCGACGACCACAACGTGCCCATCGTGACGATCGGCATCATGGATCAACAAGACCAGATCGGGCTGCAGACGAAAGGCCCGTTGAAAGTGCTGCCCGACGGGCCGAACGGGACCGAGATCGTGACCGGGACCGACCGCCGCTGGACGGTGAAGCTGGAGACCTCGGCGCAGGCCCACACCGCCTGGC
The DNA here is from genome assembly GCA_964545715.1 of uncultured Myxococcales bacterium. GTDB lineage: Bacteria > Myxococcota_A > UBA9042 > CAZJHX01. The sequence continues at coordinate 19,419 of CAZJHX010000162.1, read as the reverse complement.
GCGTGCGGTTGGAGACGTATCCCGCCGACGAGCTGAAGGCCGTTCAGGCCGCCCGTCAGCGCTGGAAGGAGCGCGGCGTCAACGTGATGATGCGAGAGCTCGGCAGCGTCTTCGGCTTCTTTGGCAAAGTCATGGACACCCGACGCACAATCCTGGTCACGCGCGAGGAGTACGACAAGCGCGCGGACGCTGAAGCTGCGGCCACCCGCCTGGCGTCAAAGCATCAGCTCGAGACCGACGTCATGCCCGTGATGAAGCGACGTGCCCGGGGCACCATCGTCATGACCGACGGCCGCACGACGATCCGTGGCAAGGACGTGTTGTGGCTGGCCGCCGCCAACCCGCGCGGCGGGGTCAAAGTCGAGGGTGTGGAGTTCGGGCGCGGCTTCCACTGGCACGGCCGCGAGAACCGGGTCTTTCGGGGCACGCTCTACGTCACGGTAGACGCGTCCGGCAAGCTGGCCATCGCCAACATGGTGCCTGCCGAGACGCTGTTGCGCGGCCTGGTGCCCTCTGAGATCTACGCCAGCGCCCCGCCCGACGCGCTCAAGGCGCAGGCCATCGCCGCTCGCGCTGAGCTGCTGGCCAAAATCGGCACCCGCCACCTGGCCGACCCGTACCTGATCTGCAGCGACGTGCACTGCCAGGCCTACAAGGGCATCGAGAGAGAGGACGACCGCACCGACCGCGCCGTCGCGGCCACCCGTGGGCAGATGCTGTTTCACAAGGGCAACCTGGTCGACACGGTCTACAGCGCCAGCTGCGGCGGCCACACCGAGCACAACGAGAATGTGTGGGACATCATGTCGCCCAAAGAGACGCTGCGCGGCGGACCGGACGGCAAAGACGTCATCGGAGAGCCCACAGAGGCCCGGGTCCGAGAGTGGGTCACCACCAAATCCGACTCCTACTGCGGCAACAACAGGTACGCCGGCAAGAGCTTCCGCTGGGAGAAGCGGGTGCCCGTCGACGTGATTCGCCGCGGCCTGAAAAAGCAGGGGCTGGACGCCGGCGTGCCGCGCCGCATCGAGGTGCTCAAGCGTGGGGTGTCGGGCCGTGTCATCGAGGCGCGCGTGCACGGCACCCACGGTCGCAAGGTGGTCATCCGCGGCGAGCTGAACATCCGCAAGGCCTTCGGCGGTCTGCGCTCGTCGCTGTTTGCCCTGGACACAACGCCGGGTCCGTCCGGCCACCCCGTCAACTTCAAGTTCACCGGCGCGGGCTTCGGGCACGGCGTCGGTATGTGCCAGACAGGCGCCATCGGCATGGCGCTCGAGGGTCACAGCTTTGAGCAGATTCTGCGCCACTACTACAAGGGCGCCAAGCTCGAGCGGATCTACTGAGACGCCCGCTCCAGGCGCAGCCACACAAAAGAAGTCTTGGAGTTGGTCGGCCGCACGCGCGCCTTCAGACGGGACTGAGTGACCTCGACGTCAACCAGCACCACATCGTTGGCCGGCAGGTGCGCCGACTTGATGCGCACCGTTGCGCCCTCCACGGACCACGCAACCATGTGACGGTTGGTCTTGCCGGCGCTCAGCGAGACCATGTGATCCTTGCGAAAATTCACGGTGACCGGCACGGAGTGCTCAGCGTCCGCGATCTGAAAGACGAGCTCTCCGCGCCACTGCCCGATCAGCTCGGCGGGCTCCAGGCCCTGTGCCGGCAGCGCCGCCAGAACGCACACAATGAACAGCGTTTGTTTCACCACGGCACACCTAACCTTAGAATCAGCCTGCTGTGAAGCACACTCACCGGTGGGCTGCGGCGGTGCTCACCCTGGCGGTGACGGCGCTCTACGCCAAGGCCCTCTTCGGAGGGGTCTTCTTTCTGGATGTGTACCTGACCGAGGTGCACCCGCATCAGGTCGCGCTGGGGACGGCGTTTTTTGCCGGCAAGCTGCCGCTGTGGACGTCCGACATCCTGCTGGGCTACCCGCTGGCGTCCAACCCGCAGGTCGGCACGTTCTACCCGCTGCACATGCTGATGCACCTGTTCATGGACGCCGACCGGGTCATCGTCTGGTCGGCGTGGCTGCATACGCTCATCGCCGCGTTTTCTACATATGCGTTGGCCCACAAGGGCTCGATCTCGCCGACCGGCGCGGTGACCGCGGCGCTGCTGTATGCCTGCTCGCCGTTTCTGCTCTTCTATCACCAGGCGATCCACGGGCTGATCGCGCTGGCGCTGATGCCTCTGATCCTGCTGATCACGTGGCGCGCGGCCGAGCAGCGGTCCCTGCGCTGGTGGTCGTTCGGGGCGCTGGTCATCGCACTGCAGATGTACGCCGGGCACCTGCAGTTTGTTGGATACACGCTTGCCGCCGCGCTGGGCATCGCCTTGTTCGCCCCGGAGCATCCCGATCGTCGCACGCGCCTGCGCGCCGGTGGTCTGTGCGTAGCCCAGGGCGCGGTCGCGGGGCTGATCTACGCCCCCCAGCTGGTCGCGGCGTTCCACCTCTGGCGAGTCAGCCTGCGCAAAGCCATGAGCGCGGACGAGGTCGTGGGCGCCATGCACATCGAGTCGCTGGGCGCCGACGATCTCATCGAGCTGATCATGCCGCGCTTCTTCGGCGGCCCGAGCTTTCAGGACTTCTGGTACCCCGAGTATGTGGGCGCCGCTGCCGTGGTGGCCGTCATCGCCGGTCTGGCCGGCATGCGCACCCGCGGCGTGCGAGTCTTCGCGGGGATGCTGGCCGCCTCGCTCACCTACCTGATCCTGCTGCAGATCCCCGGCATCGACCGGCTCATGGTCTCTATCCCAGGCCTGTCCGCGTTTCGCGCGCCCGGCCGGACCTTCTGCTGGGCCCTGCTGGGGTGCGCCATCGTCGCCGGCGCCGGCGTGGACAACCTCATCGCGTCAGCCGCCAGACGCGCCGTCCCCCGCATCGCCGCCGTCGCCGCCGCGGTGCTGGCAGCCGTGGCCCTGGTGACCATCTTGGGCGGACTGGACAGCGTCGCTCCACGTGACGCCGAGTTCAACACCAGCTTTGTGATCGGTCTGCGGCACAACGACGGTATGGAGGTGCTGCTGGCCCTGGCCCTGCTCACCGCCGGCTGGCTCCTGGTCCGCGCGCGGTTGGGCGGCATCATCGTCGCATTGGCTGTAGCAGCGCCGATTCTGTGGGTCGGCAACCGCTACCTGCCGGTTGTTGACGATCCCGGCGTCTCCCCGCTGATGAAGCCGCTGAAGCACCCGCTGAGCGACGTCGACCGCGTCCTGGGCATCAGCGCCGGCGACCCCAACTACATGGCCGCCGTCCCGGGCCCGATCGGCTGGCCGTACGGCTCCGACGGCGACCCCGCGCGCGCCGGGTGGAGCCTCGTCTCCAACGTCGGCATGGCCAACCAGCTGGCCAACCTGCACGCCCAGACCAGCCTGCCGCTGCGCCGCGTCGTCCGGCGCCTCTTTGGGGACACAGCCGCCCTGCAGTACCCCTTTCAGCAGCACCCGACCTACAGCCCGGACCTGCTCGCCCATGTGGGCGTCACCCACGTGATCACCACGCGTCACGGCCAGATGCCCGTCGAGCCCAGACCCGCCGCCGTACTCGAGCTGGAGGGCTATGTGGTGCACCGTCTCGCCAAGCGTCGCTCGCCCGCCCGGCTCTACCCGGCCCGGCTGGTGCGCGGTGCCGCGGACGAGGACCACGCGATGAGCCTGGTGCAGCACACGGGACCAGCCGTCGATGTGCCGCTGGTTATCGAGGGCATCGCGGGCGCCTGGACCCAGGGCGTCACCGGAAAGCCCAGCGCCGCCAAAGTCGTCACCGCAGAGCCGGGCTACGCGGTCATTGAGATCAACGGTGAGACCGACGGGGTGCTGCTGTACACCGAGGCCTTCTACCCGGGCTGGTTCGCCACCGTGGACGGGCACCCGGCCAACGTCCTGCCCGCAGACGGCTGCTTCCTGGGCGTCCCGGTGCCCGCAGGCAAACACACGGTCGAGCTGAAGTACGTGCCCATCGACTTTCCGGCAGGCATCCCGGCCATGGTGCTGGGCTTGGCCCTGGTCGTGCTGGGCGCCACGGTCGGCAGCCGCAAGGGGCCGCCCGGGATGGAGGCTATCGCTCCAGAAATCGCATGAGCAGGCGCAGGATCTGGGCTTTGGCGCCCGTCTTCAGCACGTCGACCACCAACTCCATGTCGTCCACCGGGATCTTCAGCACGTTGCCCATGGCAAACGCCACGCCGCGGCGCAGCGGCTTCCATAGGGCGGCGCCGATGTTCCTTCCGTTCAGCACCGTCTGCGTGCCGTCCACCTTCAGGTTGAACTTCAGGTGAAAGGTGGGGCTCATGCGCGACAGAAATCGCCAGGCCAGCTTGGACTTCAGGCCGCTCGTGGCCGGGGTCAGGTTGGCAAACGACATGTCGACGTCCATGTCGACGCTCACGTCGTCCTGGGCGTCATCCCAGCGCTGGTCCAGAGTCAGCCCGATCTGGCCGTCCGCCAGGTACTTGAACGGAAAGCTGACGTGCGCCCGCAGGAGCTCCAACGGCAGCTCCTCGAACACCCACTTGCTCAGGATGCCGTCCCCATCGTGATCCGACGCCAATGTCACCGTCTTGCCGTTGATCGAGGCCGTCGCCTGGCTGCGGTACAGCAGGTCAAAAACCGCGCGCGTGCTGCGCAGCGGGGTGGTGTGCAGCGTCTCCACAGCGACATCCAGCGTCACGCCGTTGGGCGCGTCGTTCAGCAGCACCCGACTCTCCATGATGTGCAGTCGGCCCAGGGTGTAGTGTCGGGCCTCCTTCACAGACTTCACCGCCTGCGACTGCTCTCCGCGCACCCACTGCCCCTTCAGACCGTCGATCGTGGCGCCGATAAGCTCGGGCGCGTCGTCCAGCACGTCGAAGACGCGATACTGCACCGCGACCTCCCCCACCGCGATCCTGGCCGCGCCGCCACCGGGGCCGATGTAGTCGACCTTGAGGCCTCTCACGGTCGTAGTGCCCCGGATGAAGCTGCCGCTGGCGCTCTCGAAGTCCACCTTCAGCCCCGGCCGCTTGTTGGCCTGGGACACGGCGGCCCGCACCAGCGCCTCGTGAAAGAACAGATCCGTGGCCACCACCAGCATGAAGAGCGCAGCCGGGATGACGGCCGCGATGATCGCCGGACGCCGATACCTGGACCCCTTGAGCACGACCGCGACGACGACGCCCGCAAAGCACACGCCGACCAGGATCAGCAGGAAGAGCAGCGCCGGTCCGCTGGCGTCGAGCAGGTCGCTCAGGAGAAGAAGTAAGGCTTCCATGAGCTACCAGATGTCCAGAAAACGCACGCCGCGACAAGGCCCCACGGTCACCTTCAGCGCGCCCGCCGGCACCGTCAGCGCCGCGATGTTCAGCCCGCTGTAGCGGGTTTCGAGACGCTTTGCCTGGACCGGATTACCGTCGACCGTCCCTCCGATGGGGCACCGATCCCGATCGTTGCGACCCGCCATCCAGACCACGTGCACAACGCCCGCCCGCAGGACCGTGACGCCGACCTCTGTCGACCCGGCCTGCACCCGCTCCTGACGTGCCCGCCGCCACCGCGTCTTCAGCCGATCCGGCAGCGCCAACGTGGTGTAATCCAACGCAGGCGTGTACCCGTACAGCACCACATCGCGGCCCGGGCCCTTCACCGTGTAGGCCGGACCGACCGGGTCTCCATGCGGACGCAGCGCCAGGTCCGACGGCATCACCATCACGTGGCGCGGCGGCGGCAGCGCGTCCTCCGCCGCGGGCGTCAGCGCGACGAGGTGGCCCAGGCCCATCGCCTCGCCAAACCAGATGCCGTGCACGTGCGCCTCCATGTCGTCGGCCGACATCGGAAAATGCTCCGCCATGGTCTGGGTGACATCGGCTTGCATGCGCGCGTTCAGCCAGCCCCTCTCCCCCGCGTGCGGCACCTCGGAGACGGCCGCCTCCACCGTGACGACCGCCGCGATCACCGCCAGCGCCGCCACCGCGCCGCGCCCGGGGACACGCGCCAGCAGCATGTCCAGCCCGACCCCGGCCAGCGCAAAGGCGGCGACCATGTTGGCATGCATGTAGCGATGCGCCCGCTGATTGCCCAGCAGCGCGGCCTCCACCACAAAGCCGACCAGCACCACGGCAAGCATCAGTCGTGGCATCGCCTCGCGCCCCCGCAACGCGCGCCACGCGCCCACCGCCATCAGCGCGACCAGCGGCCAGGTCAGCCACGGCCCGATGTTGTCGCCCCAGATCGTATGCACGTTGTCGACAAAGAACGGCAGCGGGTTGGCCATGGACCAGCCGGACTCGTGCCTGCCCAGCGCATCCATCGCGCCGTGCTGCAGCGATCGCACCGCGGTGATCAGCATGGGCGCGAGCACCACCAGGTAGACCCCGACGCCCTTCGCCGTGCCAACCAGCCCCAAGGCCCCGCGGCGGACGACAACCGCACCCAGCAAGACCGCCGTAAACACACACGCGGCCATGTGTAATTGAAGAGCCACTGCTGCACATACGGCGGCGACCAGCCCGTGGCGCAGCGCTTTGGCGGGCTGCTCCAGCATGAGCGTCGTGGCCCACAAAAAACCGACGGTCGGCAGCGGCAGCAGGCTGCTGTGCCACAGCTGGCGAGCGGCCTCAAAGCAGAACGTGGACGCCAGCAGGCCAAAACACGCGAACGCCGCGGCCTCCCAGCGCATGCGCGTCTTCAAAAACGCGAAGAGCAGCGCCACCGCCACCACGGTCAGCAGCAGCAGATAGCCGCGCACAAAGAATGGATCGGGCGACAGCGCCACAGCGGGTGCCAGGATCAGGTAGATGAGCGGGCCCAACTCGAACGGCAGCGGGGAGATCGACGGCGTGGACTGAGGCCACCGCCCCTGAACCAGGCCCCAGGCGTAGCTGAGGTCCCGCTCGTGATCGCCGTGAAAGATGAAGGCCTCGTCAAACAGCCACAGCTCAAAGCCGAGCCAAACGGCCAGCAGCGCGGCCACGACAAGCCAGGGCAGGTGCTTCATCGGCGCACCCGCACGCGCTCGACGGTGACCTCGCCCGGATAGTTCAGCGGCAGCAGGCCCAGCGCGTCGGCCGTGGCCGAATCAAATGACAGCGCGGCGGGATCGAAGCTCAGGTCCAGCGTCACGATCTGCAGCTCGCCCCCCGTCTCCAGCTCAAAGCTGACGAACGTGTCGCCCCAGAACAGGATGCCGAAGCGCTCGTGATAGCCGCTGCCGTACCTCAGCCGCGCGTCCGATTGCACACGCAGATGCAGCTCGACGCCGGTCAGCGGTCCGGCGGGGATCGGCAGCGTCGCCAGCGGCGCATAATCGGCCGACGCGATCGGGCCCAGGTGAAAGGGCATCTCCAGCACGCGACCGTCTTTCACCGTGATCGGATCGTCGGCCGGATCGGGCGGCTTGACCGCGGTCCAGCGACCGTCGACGTCGGACCACTGCCCCGCCGGGCGCCCGCTCAAGGTCACCGCAGCGACTGTTCTAGAGTCCGCGCGCTGCTCCAGCAGCCGATCCGTCGCCGCGACCATCGCCGGCTCAAACGGCTGAGGCAGCGGCGAGAAGTAGGCCTGAGCGGCGTCATCGCCGGCCCCCGGATGACGCGCATACGCCCGCCAGGTGCCGCGCATGACGTAGATCGCCTGGATTTTGCGATGAATCGTCAGGTAGCGGCTCATCAAAAAGCGCGCGGTCGCCTCGTCATACAGATTGGTCAGCACCCACACGCGCGAGCCCTCGGGCGCCTGCAGCACCGCCTCGGCCACCACCTCTACCGCCTCGGTCTGCTCCAGGCTGTCCGCCACCCGATCGGCGCCGCCCCACAGCCCGATCACCACAAGCGCAGCCAGCGCCACCCGCTCCACCGTGTGCGCGGCCCCGATGAGCAGCGGCAAAATAGGCGCGCACAAGGCCACCGTCAGGTACAGATAGCGGGAGTTGTCGACCATCTGCGGCAGGTCCATGGCGATCAGCGACACCGGCAGCAGGGCCACCGCACCGGCGAGCGCCAACCAGGCCGCCAGCCGCGCGCGTCGCCACCAGCCGAGCAGGCCGAGTAGAACCAGCGCGCCAAAGCCGACCGGCGCGACGTTGGCGGGGTCGCGCAGCTCCAGGAGGGCCACCGCCGGAGCCACCGCGGCGACACCCACCGCGCCGGGAGCCGCCGTCATGAAGCCCACCGGATCCGCCTGCACCGCGCGCCCCGCCATGGCGTCATGCGGCGCCGACCGCACCTGCGCGACCCGAATCCCGCCGCACACACCGGCCACGATAAACAGCGGAAGCAGCCGTCGCCCCAGGGTCTTGATCGCGCCCAGGTCGCGCGGAAAAGACACCGCCACCGCCACCACCGTGACCACGAGCGGCGCCGCCATCCCGGACTCTTTGCTGAGCACCGCAAAGAGCGTGGCTGCACAGGCGAGCGCGATGCGGCGATCGAGAAACGCCACCACCGCACCCAGCGCGCCCGCCGTGGCAAACAGGTCGTAGCCGCCGCCGATCCACTCCACCGGGTGCGCCAGCAGAGGCGCCGACGCAAACAGGACGCCGGCCGCGCGCGCCGGCCACGACGCCATCCCCAGCCGCAGCGCCAGCGCCACCACCAGCGCGGCGTTGATCCCGTGAAAGAGCAGGTTGGGGGCGTGCCACACCGCCATGTTCAAGCCGAACGCCGCGCGCAGCCCATACGACAGCGTGGGCAGTATCCGCAGCAGGTTCTCGGTCCAGGGCAGGCTGCCGGTGAGCACGGTCTCGCCCAGCAGCACGTCGTTCCAGCCGTCATGCGTGTACAGATAGTTGCCGAGCGTGGCGCCGTGAACGACCCACGCCGTGGCGGCGGCCAGGCCAAGCTCCCACCAACGCGCCTTGCGGCCGACCGTCAGGTCCGGGTTCTCAGGGGAGCGCAAACGGACCGCCGAAGGCCCCCATGTCAGACGTCGACCCATCGGGGTCTTTGAACGCCGGGTCACCCGCGTCAACGCACGGTGACCCCGGCTTCAGGGTGTAGTCCCCGGCGCCGGCGTTGGTGAACTGCGGATCCGTGTCGATCATCCCCGCCCCCAGCGCCGCTTTGCTGCCGGCCGGCGACGTCACGCCAAAGAAGTTGGAGTACGTAACGGTGGCGTCCTGGTTGGACGTCAGCCCCGTCGAGCTGTCCGCAGTGAAGGGCCCGGCGATGTTGCCGGTGATCCAGGTGCCCATCGGCTTGGTGAGGTTCAGCGACGCAAACTTCACGTTGTCCGCGGTGATGTCCGCCACGGTGTTGTTGGCCACGACAAACCCGGCGGCTGCCTTGAAGACCAGGTAGCAGCCCAGCTTGAACGCCTCGAAGCTGGTGGAGTTGTTGGCCATGCCGCTCATGTCCAGCCCGGCGACCAGGTTGCTGCGCACGGCCGTCAGCCCGTCCGGGGACTGGTCGCAGTAGCCCCAGGCTGTGATGAACGTCAGGTTGAGGCTGTCCGGCTTGGCGCCCTGCAGGGAGACGTCGCCCAGGCGGGCGCGAATAAACTGGGAGCCCGCGCCGTGATCGTTCCAGTGCAGCAGGTTGTAGGAGGCCGAGGCGGAGCCGTTGCCGGGCTCGAGCACCACGTCGTCCACGCGCACGTCGATGAACAGGTTGTCGTAGCCGTGATGGCACTTGACCAGGCTCTTGCCGCTGGGCAGCCCGTGCGGCGCCGTGAAGACGATGTTGCGCCAGGTGTTGCGGTAGTTGTGGACGGCGTCGATCACCGACTGCGGGTCGGACTCGAACGAGCCCGTCTTGGGATACTCCAAGATGAAGTCACGCACCGTGCAGTCGTAGCAATGCACGATGTGAATCGATCCGGACAGCGTCGGCAGCGTCGGGCCCCAGCCCATTACGGTGGTCTTGTGGTTGCCGCCGCCCATGTTCAGCTTCTCATTGTAGGTGGTGCCGTCCGCGTCGCTCTTGACCATGACCAGCTTCTTGCCGGCGCTCAGGCCCTTCTTCATGGTGGCGTACGGGTTGTCGAAGGAGCCGTTGCCGCTGTCGTCACTGCCGTTGTCGCCGTCCACCCAGACGGCGCCGCCCAGCGTGTTGTTGCAGTTGCCGTCATCGATCTTACCGTTGCAGTCGTCGTCCAGACCGTTGCCGCACACATCCGCCGCAAGCGGCAGCACCTGGTCGAAGCACACCGACCAGACCTGCTCGCTGGCGTGGCATTGTTCATGCCCGGACTTGCACGTGCCCACGTCCTTGGTCGCCGGATCGCCCGTGTAACAGGACTGCACCGTGAAAGCCGTGCACTCCGCCACACACCCGGGCGCGTCGGGGTCCGCCACGTACTGGCAGCCGGAGCCCGTGTCGCAGCTGTCCTTGGTGCAGTCGTTATCGTCGTCGCACGTCACCGCGCTGCCCGAAGAGCAGGACCCGCCTGAGCACACATCGCCATTTGTGCAGGCGTTGCCGTCGTTGCAGCCGGCCGTGTTGTTGGTCGTCACACACTTGCTCTGAGCCTCATCGCACACGTTGTCCGTGCACGGGTTGCCGTCGTCGCAGCCACCGGGACACGCCACGCCGCAGCCCGGGATCGGCGTAAACACGCAGCCGGTGCCCGTCACGCAGGCGTCGTCGGTGCAAGGGTCGCCGTCATCGCAGCTGACCGCGGCGCCGTCGCCCACGCACTCGCCCTCTTTGCACAGCCCGCCCTGGCTGCAGGTGTCATCCGCCGCGCACGGCACCCCGTTCACCGGCGTGTGCAGGACCTCGCCGTCAACGCACGCGTCGTCGGTGCACGCGTTGCCGTCATCGATGGGCACCGGCACCCCAAGGCAGACCTCCTGGCCGATCTCGTTGACCTGGCAGGTGTCGTTGATCGTGCACGGGTTGTTGTCCTTGCAGGAGGCGCCATCCACAAACTGCGTCTGGATGCAGCCGGCCTTGTGGTTGCAGCTCCAGGTCCAGCACGGGTTCTGTTTCTGCTTGTCGGCGCACACCTCCTGGCCGATCTCCACGCAGGCCCCATCCCCGTCGCACTCTTCGATAGAGCACAGGCTGCTGTCGGTGTCGCACGCGGAGCCGGCCGGGCTTTTGACCTCGACCGTGCACGCGCCCGTCTGCGGGTCGCACTGCAGAGAGTCCAGGCAAGGTGATTCGGGCGCGGGGCACTCCACGCCGCTGTTGTCGTCAGGCGTGCACTGGCCGGCCTGGCAGGTCGCTGAGCTGAAACAACCCAGCGTACAAGCAGCCCCGTCATCGGCATCCGCATACACACACCCCTCCACGGGATCGCAGCTGCCGGTGCGGCAGACCGCCTCGTCGGAGCAGATCGTGGTCGTGCCGCCGACGCAGGTGCCACCCTCGCAGACATCGTCCTCAGTGCACTCATTGGCGTCGTCGCAGGTCGTCCCATCCGGCTGATCGGTGCAGCCCTCGGCCGGCGGATCGCCCTCATCGGGCGTGATCGGATCGCCCTCATCGCCGACGACCGTCGCGTCCGCGGAGTCGCCCGCGTCGGACTGGCTACCCTTTTTGGTGTTCTTGGGGGAGTCCGGACACCCAAGCAACAAGGTGGCGAACACAAGCACGATAACCCGCTTCATAGCCCTACCCATGGTGAAGTGCGTGGGGATTGTGCCACATTCAAAGCGTGTTCGCCGTTCTTGTAACCGTCGGGTTGGCCTGTGCAGCCCAGGATCACCCCGGCCTCACCGCCGCCGAGGTGCTGCTGCCCGACGGACGGGCGATCGGCGCGTTCGTGCACGTGGGCGACCTTCAGGACAAGGAGCCCGCCGTACGTCTGTCCCCGCGCCTGGCCGAGGGCGCCTTCTGGTCGTTTGGCGACACCTTTGAGCGCGTGCTGTTTTACGACTGCGGACCCGACGCGCGCCCGGTGCTGACGTCGGACGTCTTGAGCTGCCCCGACGGCGCCCGGGCGCGACTGCGACCCGACGTCACCCTGCCCGACGACACGTCCGCGTTCGCCAACTCAAACGTCCCGCCGGTCATCCCCGGCGGCCGGCCGGTCGCACAATCGATGCACGCGCTGGCCCCACTGCTGCCGCCCGCCCTGGGCGCCGCCGGCCTGCTGATCCTGCTTGGCGCCTGGCTCTCCCGCCGGGCGCGGCGACTCCCATTCCCGCCGGCCGATCCGGCGCCGCCCGTCTGGACACGTCGCGCGGTGCTGACTTGCGCCGCGCTGACCACTCTCGGCCTGATCCTGCGGCTGTGGGGCCTGGGCTGGGAGCCGTTCGAGCAAAACGAGTTCACGTATTTCATGAGCGGGATGGGCCACGACTCCCCGGCCGGGGTGCTGATGGACGTCAACGCCATGGCTCAGACGCACCCGCCGCTGTACCACCTGGTCCTGCTGGCCTTTCGCCCGCTCGGCAACAGCGAGCTCGTCGCCCGCCTGCCCGCCGCGCTGGCCGGGGCCGCAACAATCCCGCTGATCTTTGGCTTGGCCTGGGCCCTCTTCGACGGCCGCTTGATGCCCGCCGCCGCCGCCGCCGCTTTCGCCGCGCTGTCGCCCGTGCACGTCTGGTACTCCCAGGACGTCTCGCCCTACACGTTCACCACCCTGTTCGCCGTCATCGTGCTGCTCAGCGGTCGCGGCATCCTGGCGGACCCGTCGCGGCGCCGCCCCTGGTGGGGCTTGATCATCGGCAGCTGGGGCCTGGTCTACACGCACTATTACGGCCTGCACCTGACCTTTGCGATCTTCCTGTTGCTCGGCGTCCGCATCCTTCGCCGTGGGCCGGGCTGGCAGGCGCTTGGGCAGCGCACACTGGCGGCCGGCTTCTTCACCTGGGCGGGGATCGCGCCCTGGCTGCCCGCGTTTCACCAGGCCTATCAGTGGTCGCGAGGCCACTCCACCGCCTACCAACGCCTGGCCCAGGTCTACCACCCGGCCGCCGACATGCTCGGCGACGCGCTCGATGTGCTGCGTCTGGTCGCCGGCTACCCGGTCTCCCTTAGCCTGCTGGCTCTCGCCGGAGTAGCGCTGTTCGCCCTGCATGTGCCGCGACTGAAGCTGCGCCACAGGTGGCTGCTGTTCGCGCCCGTGCTGTGGTTCGTGCCCTTCGAGATCCTGAACCGGGCCACATTTCTCCAGTCGCTCTACGACGGCTGGTACTTCGGCGTCCGCTACTTCCTCTTCCTCTTCCCCGTCGCCTGGCTGTTGGCGGGGGCGTGCCTCAACACGCGTGACGGACCCCGCTGGCTGAAGCTTGCCACCGCCGCGCTCGCCGTGGTCTCGCTGGGGCTCTCAGGCTGGGAGACCATCGCCACGCTGCGCGCCGACAACAAGCCGGACATCGCCGGCGCCACACGGCTGGTCAAGGAGCACCTCGCCGACGGGGACGCCGTCATCGTCGGCCCGGCGGCGTTTTACCAGCACCCGTTTCACTACTACTTTGCGGACGACGACAAGCGCGCTGGGCTGCGCATCAACGATCTGATGCAGACCCCGGCCTGGCACGATCTGCAACAGCGCGGCGGCCCTGCCTGGGTGGGCGTGTTGTCAGAGCTGTTCGAACCCTACGCCCGCAGCCTACAAAACCGGCACATCAAGCGTGTCTGGGTCATCGATCACACCCAGCATCTGTTCGATCGGCGAGAGTTCTCCGATCGCGCGTCCGACGCCCTCACCTCGGTGGTCTCCAAAGACTTCAAGCCGGTCTGGACCCGCGCGTTTCACGACGTCTCAGTGCGCTTGTTCGAGCGCGCCCGACAATCCACCGTCACGCCTCCCGCCGAGCTCCGCTTCGGGTGGGGGGACGGCCCCTACATCCGTCGCTTTCGCCCACCATGGGCGTATGCCTCGCCGGGCCGCCGGGTCATCCCGGGCAGCCGCGTCCTACTGCCAGTCGCCGACAACATTCAGACGCTGCGCCTTCGCGCGGGAACCGTGCCGCCCGGCGGCCACCAACTGGTCGACGAGCCGGCGCCCGTCACCATTGAGCTCGCCGTCCACATAGACGGCGAGCAAGTGGCCACGGTGACGCTCAGCCAGCGGTTTACAGAGCACACGCTGCCCGTTCCTGCAGGCGCAGCCGACGACGGCGTCCTCCGATTGGACTTTCACCTGGCCAGACCGGCTCAGGGCTCCGGGCGCCCACCCGACGCGGTGCTGGATCGGTTGTCCGTGGACTGATCGGCGCGAGGTTAGTACAACGCGAGCATGCTGGGCATCCCACGCCGAACCATCCACCTGTATCCCGGGGAGCTGATGGACCTGTTGCGCACCGCGCGACTGAGCCCCGATGAAGGGTCCGCGCTGGTCGCCGCGTTCGAGGATGCGTTCACTCGACACCTCGGGGTCCGTCACGCCATCCCGGTGGGCGCCGGCCGTCTGGGGCTGAAGCTGTGCCTGGAGGGCCTGGGCGTCGGCCACGGCGACGGCGTCATGCTACCCGCGTTGACCGACGAGAGCGTCCCGTCGGCCATCCGGCGCACCGGCGCAGAGCCCGTGTATGTCGACGTCGATCGACAGACGCACAACCTGGACCCGGCACTGCTGGAGTCCGCCATGCGCCCCCATGTCAAAGCGATCATCGCCACGCACATCTTCGGCGCACCCTGCGACATGGCAGCCGTCAGCGCGTTTGCAGAGAAGCACGGGCTCGCCGTGCTGGAGGACTGCGCGCACGCCATCGACGCCTCCTCCGCCGGGCGACGCTGCGGCACGATGGGCGACGCGGCCATCTTCTCGTTTGTCGTCACCAAGGCGGTCAACACGTTCGGTGGCGGCATGGTGGCCACCGACGACGACGCCCTGGCCGCGCGGGTGCGCAAGGCCGTCAACGCGCTCCCGCTGCCCGATCCGGTCGCCATGGCCCGCCGCGTGCTGGCCGGCTACGCGCTCAACGCCGTGACCCGACCCAACGTGTTCGGCTGGCTGGGCCTCCCGGCGCTGGCCGGGCTCAAAGCAGCGGGCAGTGACGTGGTCGGCGCCTACAACACCCTCGTGCGACCGAGCACGATCAACGCCCACGTGGACAACGCCTTCTCGCCCATCCAGGCTGCTGCCGGCCTGCAGCAGCTGCGCGACCTCAGCGACACCCAGCGCCGCCGCCACGCCATCGCCGACGCGATCACCGCAGCGCTGCCCGCACACATGCAGCGCCAGAAACCGATCGCCGGAGACGTCCACGCGTGGTACTTCTTCGTCGCCACCAGCGAGCAGCCTGACGCGATCGCAGCGCAGTTGCTTGCTCGCAACGTTGACGTCGGCCGGCACCCGATGCGAAACGTGGCGGCGCTCGACGATCCGGCAGGAGGCCCGGTCGAGTTCCCGGCAGCTCAGTACGTGTACGACCACGCGCTGCAGCTTCCGGTTCACCCGACGCTCGGGCCTGACGCGGTGACGCGCCTGGTTCGGGCAGTGAGCTCTGTGGAGGATCCGTAGTTATGACCATCGCCAAGTACATCGGCGCCCTGTTGCTGGGGGGCACCGTGCTGGCAGGCACCATGGTGGCGTGCAGCAGCGACCCGAGCTCCGGCGGACGCAAGGGGGGCGAGGGCGCGTCGTGCCTGACGACCAACGACTGCAAGTCACCGCTGGAGTGCCACGACAACGTCTGCGTCGGCGTCGCCAACGGGGATGTGGTCGATAGCCTCGACGCCTCGGTCGCCGACGACGCCCCGACGATCGAGGACGCCGTCGCGGACGAGGGACCGCAGCCCACGGACCTGGGCCCCTTCCCCGACTATGGCGATCTGCCCACCTCCGACGCCGCGTTCGAGGTGCTCGCAGACTATCTGGGCGAGATCACCGCGCCCAAGGACATCGGGCCCAAGCCGGATCTGCCCGACGGCCAGCTGAACCCGATCGGCGACTGCGAATCGCTGGGCATCTCGTCGGCCTGGGAGGGCCTATGGACCGGCGGGGTGACATACAACACGTCGGTGCCGATCCCCGGCGCACCGCCGGACGGCGACCTGCCGGTGGCGGGCGACATGTTCTTCGAAATTCAGTGCATCGACTCCAAGCTGGTCGTCATCGGCGACATGGACGGCACCGCGCTGGGCCAGTACCCCTTCACGCTGAAGCTGCAGGGCGGCTACAACCCCGAGACCGGCGTACTGAAAGCCAAGATGGTGGACGGCGAGGTCATTCTATTCGGCATCGTAACCGTCTTCTTCGAGGGCACGCTGGAGGGCAAGCTGATCACGCCGCTGGAGATGTCCGGCACGTGGGAAGGCGAGTCGACGGGCACGAGCCCGATGATCCCCAACAGCGACGCCATCGGCGACGGCGAGTGGACCGCCAGCCCGCAGTAGCTACGGCTTCTGGCCGCGCGCAGCCGTGATCTTCTCCATGGCCGCATCGCTGTCCCGCAACCACTTCAGGTAGATGTCGTCGTCCGAGCGCTCGGGCAGCTCCCCGGTGTCGATGGCGTTCTCCAGCAGCGTCTTGAGATCGCCTATCAAGCGCGACGGGCGCAGCTGAAAGTGTTCGATGATCGCGTTGCCGATGCCCTTGCTCAGCGGCGGCTGCTTGGCGTCCTCCGCGCGGATGTGGGCGATGCGCGCCTCCAGCTCCGCCATGGTGCGCTGCATCTGCCGAATGCGCGACTCACGCCTGGTCGTGTAGTCGGCCTTGGAGAACGTCAGCAGGTCGTGCAGGTGGCCCTCCGTCTGGCGGATAAGGCGACGCACTGCGCTGTCGGTCCAGTCATCGGCATACAGGTTCACGCGGCTGTGGTTCTGAATGAGGTAGCGCACGCGAAAGGTCAGCGGCCCGGTCAGCTCAAAGCGGTGCGCGATGGCCTCGAACAGCAGCGCGCCATGCTCCTCGTGGCGGAAGAAATGCACCTTGCCGCTCTTGTTGACCGCGCGCGTCCAGACCTTGCCGATGTCGTGGCACAGCGCGGCCCACCTCACGACCAGGTCGGGCGCCGCCTTGCCGGTGACGATCTTGGTGTGGTCCCAGATGTCCTTGTGGTGCACCGCGCAGGTCTTGTCGAAGCCGATCATGGCGGCGATCTCGGGCAGCAGCAGCGACAGCACGCCGGTCGCCTCCAGCCACTCCAGACCCATCGCCACGTGCGGGCCCAGCAGCAGCCCGTTCATGTTCGCACCCCAGTCGCGCCGTCGATCGGTCACGTCCAGAATGTTGCCGTTGTCGCGGCACGCAAAGCGATGCAGCTCGCTGCTTGGGCGCAGCCCCGTGCTCGCGATGACGCGTGCCAGGCGCATGAGCAGCCCCGGTTGCTCGCGAAACGCGTGGTCCGGCGGGCGCAGGGTGCGGATCAGGCCGTCATCGAGGTGGCGCAGGCCCCCGGTGGGGTCGGTGACGTTGCCCTCGGTGTCGACGGCGATCGCGTCCAGCGTGATGCCGCGTGCCAGCAGCAACTCCGAGAGGTCGACCCCACCCAGCGGCTCCAGGGAAAGCGCGTGGCCCTCGGCGAGCTCGCGAACGGTCGCCAGCACCTCGGCGCAGACAGCGGCCGGCGCGTCGGTGACCAGCTCGACGTATGGCGGCGCCGCATCCCCACGAACGGCGGCCAGCGCAGCCTGGCCCAGACGCCAGCTCTTGTGACCGCGCCCAGCCAGCAGCGAAATCGCCGCTTCGATGCCATCATTGCTCGTGTTCAAACCGTGTCCTACAGCGCTCCAGTGCCCCGAACGGGGATGCACGATAAACAGGCGTGCGGCGGGGGTCAATGCTTAAGATTGTGCGAGACGCTCACGGCGGAATCTTGTGTTATGGTCGGCCCGTGCTGTACCGCATCTACATACCGGCACTGGATAAAGACGGCGTCAGCATGACGATCGACGTCGAAGCCGAAAACTGGATGCTGGCGCTGCGTTACGGTCTGGACGAGATCGGCGCCGACCGGGACATCATCAAGCGCGCGATCTGCGACATCAAGACCGACAAGTCCATCCACGTCATGGAGCCCGCCGAGGGTCATGTGTTCGTACTGCGCGAGGTGCCTGCGTACGATCGCCCCACTGCGGAGGAGCTGCCGGCGGTCGATCCCACAGCCGCCACCGGCGAGATCCAGATGATGCTGGAGGCGCCTGAGGACACGGTGCCGGAGTCGAAAGGGTACCAGGCCCCGGCGTCGTTGACGGCGGACACCTCGCAGGTCCCCCAATTCATCGACTCGGACGAGCCCGCGTGGGCCAGCCAGGTGCCGGAGCCGGAGTTCAACGAGCGCCCCACCGCAGAGGTGCTCCAGGCGGTGACCCAGCACCACGTGACCACCAGCGCGCCGTCTATGGAGCAGCTCGACTACCCGCTGAACGAGGCGGACCTCGAGAAGTACTTCGACGAGCCGACGACCACCCCGGGGCGCAGCATCTCGCATCTGGACCTGAACCAGGTCGACAAGGATCAGCTGCGCGTCGTCGGTCGCGACTCGGGCCGCATCCCCGGCGCCAACATCAAAGAGCGGCTGAAGGCCACCGAGCGCGCCCACGAGGAGCTGTTTGCCCAGGTCTTCGAGGAGATGGCCGAGATCGACTTTGTCGGCGACACCGTCGAAGAAGCGCTCACGTACTCGCTGGAGCTGGCGGTCAAGCGCATCCCCTCGGAGGCCGGGTGGCTGCTGCTGGCGGACATGAACCGCCGCGACCTGTACTTCGCAACAGCGACCGGTCCCAAGGCGGAAGAGGTGATCAACTATCGCCTGCCGATGGGCAAAGGGCTGGCGGGCTTCTGCGCGGTCAACGGCGTCTCCCTGTCGCTCAGCGATGTAGAAAACGACCCGCGCTTTCAGAGCTCCATCTCAAAGTCGGTCGGCTACCGAATCGACTCGGTCGCGTGCTCCCCGGTCCAATATGAGGGCCGCGTCTTCGGAGCGCTGCAGATCATGAATCACCGCGAGGGCAGCGAGTACACGCCGGGCGAGCTGGACGTGCTGAACTACATCGCCAAGCGCACGGCCGAGTACCTGTCCCAACACATCGAGATGTAGGCCCGTGCGGGCTAGTGGAGCGTGAGCTCGCGGCCCTGCATGAACTGATCGAGAAAGCGAAAGTACAGCAGCACCATCAGGTCCTGCACGCCATCGGAGAGCGACAGGATGAACGCGCGCTGATCGGCCAGCGTCGGCAGCGCCGCCAGGTCCGTGATGTGGCGCTGCAGCCGAGGCAGCATGTCGTCCTCTTCAGGCATCTCGGCGGGCGCGTTCATGACGGCGCGACGAATCACATGGGTGTCGAAGAGCGGGTGCACACCACCGCGACCGCGCTCGAGCAGCCAGGTCAGGTGCAGGGCGTTTACCGCCAGCTCTTTGGGTTGCGTTTCGTCCACTGGGGCCAACATAAGAGCGCCCCATAACCGCGTCCAGAAATCAGCCCTGACCAAGCGCAACTATGGCGACCGTCGCGGGTTTTACGGGTGCCGCGGTCTGGATGTGGCCCCGCCGGACGCGCCTCGCCGGTCACGAGCACGCTCCGCCCGCGTCGCGGCCCCCCCTTACCCCACCAGCACGTCCCCCAAGGAGTACCCCCCCCCCATGCCGCCCGCCCCCCCCCC
>CAZJHX010000161.1:0-23906 GCA_964545715.1 uncultured Myxococcales bacterium | reverse complement strand
TGTCGGGCGCCTCCACAATCAGGTGCAGGTGGTTGGTCATGACGCTCCAGTCGGTAATGCGCACACCGAACCGGGCACAGGCCGTGGCGAGGGCGCGGCGAACGACACGAAAGGTGCGCGCGCGGCGCAGCGACGGCAGCCCGGCGGCCAGGCGCAGGGTGACGTGCAGCGGCGCGTTGTCCGAAACGTCCGGCCGGATGACGTGCGCGACGCGGCGACGGACCCCCTTCGGCCGCTTGCGACCGGCGCCTTGGCGCGCCCCACCCCAGGACTTGAAGTCGAGGGCGAGTTGGCGTTTGCGGGATGAGGAGTTCGACATCTTGATTAGGCAGATATTAGCCCTAGCCGCCCAGCAAGTCAAGCCTTGTTTCTCCGGATGGGCTGTTGCAGGGACGGTCCGTCAAAACACGCCCTGAACCGAACATCTGGACGCCGCTGCGGTAGCGGAGAGCCGACGAGCGCCAGCCCGTCACGTCCTGGAGCCGGCCCCTCACCCAAAGGGGGCCGGCGAAGGGGTGCAACAGGGCTGGTGCGCGCCGGCATGCGAGCGGAAGGAGGGCTCCGCCGTGTCCATCACCTCAGGGCCGAACGGGGCCGGTGGAGGGAAGCGCTAGAGACGAGGCTAAAGCATCGACTCCAAGCTCTTGATCTTCTCGTGCAGCCGAACGTCGGCGGCGGGGGCGGGCGCGGCCGGGTGACGACGACGCTCACTGGCTCGCCGTGTGCGCAGGACCAGCGACGGCGGATACTCGATGCGGTAGGCGATGCGGAAGGTGCGCTTCTCGCGCGGCGCCATGGCCAGGGACCAGTGGACCAGGCCCTTGGAGTCGGGTGACACGCCCGGCTCTATCTTGACGCGGTCGATGCGGATCTCCCGGTTCTGGGAGACGGGCACGCGATCGGCCAGCTTCAGGGTCGTGGGCGCGTCGGACAGGTTCTCCACCGTCACCAGATACGAGACCTTCATGCGCGTGCGCGTGCGCCGCACGATGGAGCTGTGCTTCTTGTCCAGCACGCGCGTGAGCTTCAGCTGGTCGGCTACGCCGAGGAAGAGCGCAAACGACTCGCCCTCGGCGATGAAGTCCAGGTCGGTCATGCCGAGGAAGGCGCCGTCCTGGTACAGCGCGACCTTGCCCGGCAGCAGCGGCTGAGGCGTGGAGTTGACCATAGCCAGGGTGCGCGCGGCGTTCAGCGACTGCTCGGGAGCGGCGACGATCTTCTGAGTCGCCTTCAGCTTGCTTTTGCCAATGCGCAGTCGAACCGATTGGCCGTCGGCGCGGACCGTCGGGCGACCCTGGCCCTTGAAGTGCACCGTGGTGCCTCGGTTCTGCAGACTGCGGAAGATCTGGACCGTCTTGGTCTGCACCGTCTGCAGCAGGTGGAAGTTCTGCTCGTACATCTGCTCGTGACGGGTGGTCATCGACCGGTGCTGCAGCTTGTTCCACATGCGGTTTTGGCCCTGAAAGGCCTGCTGAGCGCGGTTGAACGACGAGATGCGGCTCTTGATGATGCGCGTGGCGGTGGCGGTGTCGCCCAGGGTCAGCGCCTCCAGCTCGGGGATGCGAATGCTCTCCTGCGACGACTGCGTGGCAAACGCGATCTCCGCGCCCTCCCAGTCCTCGCCGGTGGCCTGTGTGACGACGGCAAAGGACGTCACCTCGGCGGAGTCCGGGCGGGCCTTGGCGCTGCGCAGCTCATGAGTCGGCTCCCATGTCGCGCCCGGCAGCATGTAGGTCAGCTCGATAGACGCGGCCCCGTTGCCGGCGCCCTCGACCGTCACGAACACCGCGGTCTCCTCGAGCTGTGTGAGTTTTTTGAGCTCGGCGAGCTTTCGTTGACGGGCGGCCAGCTCGGGCGTCAGCTTCACACGGCGCGCCTGCACCTCTCGGCGGGCCTTCGCGGTCTCGCGCAAGGAGCGTGAGACAAAGCCGACCACCTTGGCGTAGCCCTCGACGGCGACGTTGCCCAGCACGGTGTCCTTGGAGACCTTCTCCAGTGAAAACGCGCGAATGGCCGCAATCTGCTTGGCCTGGGCGTCCAGCACCTTCAGCTCGTCGTTGAGCGCCGCGGCCTCTGCCGCAAGGGTCTGTACCGCGGCCTCGGCCTTGGCAAACTCCGCATCCGTCGTGCGTGCCAGGTAGTCCCGCTTGACCCGGACATCCACGATGCGGCCTGCCGCGCCCTTTGACAGGGCGACGCGCACCGAGCCATCGTCCACCCAGCCGGGCAGCTTCTTGAAGGCAAAGATCGCGACGCCTGGCCGCAGCCCCACATCCGCGCTGCGCGTGACCCGCGCTCTGTCCGAATAAACCGTTACTTTGTTAATCCGCGACGAGACGACGTCCGCCGGCCCCTCATCGGCGCCTGCCGTCATGGTCATCGCCAGCGTGACCAGCCCCGCCAGAAGTACACTCGTGCACCGCTTCATCTGTAGTCTCCCAGGTTTCTCAAACCACCGAACCCATGGCTGGCAACATCCCGGCCGCGCGATCGATTCCGACTGGTCCAACGGCGCCGGGGACGCTACTGTTGTCCCCGAGTTGATTCAGGTCATGACCGGGCCGCGTATCGGTCAAAAGACGTACAAAAGCACGCTATGGTCCGCCCCATGACAACGACGAACACATCGACTTCTGGCTGCGCCGTCTGCGGCGGTGCGCTCACCTCTAAAGACGACATCTGCTGTGCGCAGCAACAGACCGTCTATCACTGCGGCACCTGCGACACGAACCGCGTGGCTTTCGCCGTGGCATTGGGCCACTGCGAGACGTGCGGCGGCGCGCTGACCGAACAACGACCCGCCGGCACAACCCTTGACGACCAGGCCATGCAGGCCGTTCGCCGAGCGTGCGAGATCGAGCTGGGCGGCGCGGCGTTCTACGCTGCAGCGGCCGAGATGACCACGGACCCGGCGGCGGTCAAGCTGCTCACCCAGCTTCGCGATATCGAAGGTCAGCACCTGGCGGAGCTGGAGCGGCGCTTTCACATCAAGCTCGAGCCGCCGACCCGCAACGCGGTCAGCCTGGCCGCGCTCGTCGTGTACGGCCACACTGACCCGCCGCTGGACAGCACGGCTATCCTGAAGCTGGCGGCGGAGCTGGAGCGGCGAGCGCGAGACTTCTTTGCCGAGCAAGCCAGCGCGCTGCCGGTCGGCTCCCGAGCTCGCGCGCTGTACGCCGAGTTCCAGGAGGACGAGGCCGAGCATCTGCGCATGCTCAACGAGCTGATGAGCCGCTGAGCTACCCACGCACCCTGGCGACGATCCTCTTCGCGCTGGCAGGGTGCGACGGATCGGCTGCGCCTGTGGATGCTCAGCCAGCTGTTGACGTGCCGGCCGAGACAGAAGCGCCGGACCTCACCGAGCCGCCGGACGCCCCGGACACGGCGCGCGCTGCTGCGGCCGGCCCGATGCCCAGATACGAGCCCGACGCCACCGACTGGACCGCCACGCCGTGGCCGTCCGATCGGCACCTGTTGCTCAACAGCACGCTGAACCTGTCCGGCTTCCCCAACCCCAACGACGTGGACGTGCTGGCGGCGTACATCACCGTCGCGGAGCAGACGCTGGGCGGCTGGGGGCTCAACGGGTCGGTTTATTTTCAGTTCGATGCGGCGCTGGACCCGGCGACGTTCCCGACACCAGCGGCATCGCTGCAGGACGCGGCGCCCTCGATCCGTCTGGTCAACGTGACGCCCGACAGCCCCCACCGCGGTGAGCGCGTCCCCCTGACCGCGCGCTTTCACACCCAGAGCACAGACCCCTACCTGCCCGACAACACGCTGATGCTCCGCCCTGTCCCCGGGTTTCCCATGCGCGCCGGCTCGACGTGGTGCGCGGTGCTGACCGAGGACCTGCACGGCATCGACGGGCGCGCTGTCCAGTCCAACCCGGCCTTTGTGGCGGCGCTGAAGTCGGCGCCGAGCCTGAGCGCCCTGGCCGATTGGCTGGACGAGGACCAACGCACCGCGGTGGTGGCCGCGACCTGCTTCACCACGTCACGTCCGATGGACGCCCTGATCGCGGTGCACGACGCGCTTCAAGCCATGGATGCGCCGCACCTGGAGACGATAAAGGACGGCAAGCCAAAGACGTATTACGAGCAGCGCGTGGCGACCTACCACGCGCCCAACTATCAGGCCGGCGACAAGCCCTACAACACCGACGGGGACATCCGCTTCGACATGCACGGCGCGCCCATCGTGCAGCTTGATGAGCTGATCAAGGTGCGCGTGCTGGTCCCGCGCACGCCGCCCCCACCGGCCGGCTACCCGGTGATGATCTACGGACACGGCACCGGCGGCGGCAACGGCACGTGCACAAAGGTCGTCGGACCACGCGCAGCCAAGCTGGGCTACGCGATGCTGTGCCTGGATCAGCCGCTGCACGGAATCCGCGGGGTGGAGGGCACCGACGAGAGCTTCCACAGCTTCAACTTCTTGAACCCCAACGCCGGACGCACCGGCTTCCTTCAGTCGGCCATCGACTCCTTCACGCTGATCCGGATGATCGAGGACGGCTCGTTCTGGCCTATCGCGCGGCTGAACCCAGACCTGATCACCTATTACGGCCACTCTCACGGCGCCCTGAGCGGCGCGCTGCTGTTTGCCACCGACCCGCGCGTCGTCGGCGGCCTGATCAACGGTACGTCCGGGGTGCTCATCGAGACGGTGCTGGCGCGCAAGGACCCCACCGACTTCGCGCTGCTCGTGCGGGCGCTGGCGAGCATCCATCCGGACGACTTCGACGGCTTCCACCCGGTGCTGAGCCTGGTGCAGATGGTAGGCGACATCACCGATCCGGTGAACTACGCCCACCGCTGGTTCGACCCGGCGCCCGGGGGCACGCCCAAGCACCTGGTCTTCATGTCGGGCACCGCGGACCCGACCTCGCCCAACATCGGCGCCATGGCCCTGGCCGCGTCAGGAGCGCTGCCAGCGATAGCCCCGCCGGGCGCGGACAGCCTGGCCTTCACGCTGCGCAATATGCAGCCGGTCCAAGAACCGGTGCAGGGCAACATCCGCACGCGTGCCGGCCTGCGCACGGCCGCAATCAGCCGCTGGGTGGACGGCCCCCACAGCGTCGGCCAGTCGAATCCGCGCGCCCGCAAGCGGTGGCAGCGCTTCTTTGAGACGCTGCTGGACCACAGCACCGCCCCGCCGATCATCGGCCCATGAGATGCAGCCCCCGGTTCAGGTATTATCCGCCGATGAAGATCGCGTGGGCAGTGGTGGTGGTCACCGTTTTGGTTGTGGGATGTGGCGACGACGAGGCGACAACGCAGCAGCCGCCCGCCGGCGATGACGTCCCGGATGTCGAGCAGCCGGTCGATGACACCGCCTCCCCGACCGATACCTCGACCGAAGACGCCCCGGACACCGCAGACATCAAACCCGGGCCCAGCGGCGGGTGCTTCTTCTCGGGCGGGGTGCTGAACATGGCGCATCGCGGGGGCAAGAAGCTGCGGCCCGAGCACACGCTGGAGGCGTATCAGCACGCTGTCGACGTCGGAGCGGACGTGTTGGAGCTTGATCTGTGGGCCACCAGCGACGGCGTGATAGTGGCGCTGCATGACGAGACCGTCGATCGGACGACGGACGGGGCCGGGCACATCAACACCCTGACGTTTGAGGCGCTGCGAAAGCTGGACGCCGGATACGCATGGAGCGCGGACGGCGGGCAGACCCATCCGTGGCGCGGCAAAGGGCTGGTGGTGCCGACGCTGGAGGAGATCCTGGCGGCCCATCCGCAGGCCTGCTTTACCGTGGAGTTCAAGCAGCACACGCCGTCGATCGTCGCCGACGTGATGGCGATCTTTGACGAGGCCGGCGCGACGGCGCGAGGCGTGTTCTCGTCGTTTGACGACTCGGTGCTGGTGGAAGTGCGGGAGAGCCATCCAGAGGCGGTCACGGGCATGGGCGTGGCCGACATGCTGCTGTTTGCGACCATGGACCCCGATGAGCTGGAGGACTACGAGCCGCCCGCGTGGGTCGCCCAGCCACCGCATCAAAGCACCACCGCGCTGATCGTGGAGCGGGCTCACAAGTTCGGCGTAATCGTGCACCCATGGACCGTGAACGACGCCGAGACGATGAAGGCGCTGATCGACATGGGCGTGGACGGGATCATCACCGACGATCCGGCGCTTTTGGAGAGCGTGCTGACGGGTCAGCCGCTGGACCCACCGCCGGACCCGCAGCCTGAGCGCGTGCTGGCGCTGAATCTGCATTGTCTCAAGACCGAGGGCACGCCCTACGACACCAACGCTGAGCGGATGCAGGCGGTGGCGGACCTGGTCGAGAGCAAGAACGTGACTGTGCTGGCGCTGCAGGAGGCCTGCAAGACCGAGGCGGAGTCGGCGACGGCGCTGCTGCTGGACGCGCTGGGGGCCGGGTGGACCGAACAGTGGGCCATGGCGCACGTGGCCTGGGAGGGCACGCCGGACGAGGCGCTGGAAGGG
This sequence comes from uncultured Myxococcales bacterium, assembly GCA_964545715.1. GTDB lineage: Bacteria > Myxococcota_A > UBA9042 > CAZJHX01. Next base: position 17,448 of record CAZJHX010000161.1, on the reverse strand, counting down.
CTGGCGCTGCTGGCCAAAGGACCGATCAGCGACCCGGCGGTCATCACACACGCCGTTCAGGGGCCGCTGACCCGCGTGTCGCTGTGCGGCACCGTGGGCGACCCGGCGGCGCGCGTCTGCACGGTGCACTTTGACTTTGACGACGAGGCGGCGCGCTGGGCGCAGGCGCGAGAGATCGCGATGGCGGCGCTGGTGGACGCGGACCCGTCCGCCAACGTCATCGTGGCAGGCGACTTCAACGCCAAGCCCGGATCCGAGACGCACTCGGCGCTGCTCTCGTTTGGATACGTCGACGCCACCGCGGAGCTGGCGGCTTCTCGCATCGACCACGTCATGATTCATCGGGGCTCCGCGCTGGGCGGCGTGGACGCGGCGCTCGTGCTGACCGATCCGCCCGTGTCGGACCACCCCGGCGTCCTGGTCGGGCTGGGGCCGCAGACGGCTCAGACCCTGCAGGTGACCCGAATCGACACGGCCGTCGACGTGGGTGACGGGCACTTCGTAGCGCTGCGCGGGCAGACGGCGCCCGTGGATTGGGAGACCGGCTGGCCGCTGCGGCGGCTGGACGACGGCAGCTGGCGCGCCCTGCTCACCGAGTGGGACGGCGGCCCGGTGGAGTTCAAGCTGCTGCGAGACGACGAGCAGTGGCAGACGGGCGACAACGAGGTGGCGACGCCCGGGACCGACACCGTGGTCACACCGACGTTTTGAGGAGACGAGACACCATGAGAGCAACCACGTTGGCGCTGGCGGCGCTGCTGGTCGGGTGCACCAGCGTCGTGGATCCGGAGCCGGACACAAGCAGCACCGCGGCAGCCGACACCGCGGAGCCGATCGAGGACGCGCCGGACACGACCGAGCCGACGCCCGGCGCCGCGCTGTTCGACAAACACCTGCCGATGCTGGAGGCGGTGGTCGCTAGGCTGGCGGCGCCGGAGATCTTTGTCGACGGGCAGTGGCACAAGCACTACGGCGACGCCCCGATGTATGGGCCTGCGTTTGATCTGGCCTGGTGGGCGCGCACCCAGGATGTGGCGCACAAGGACCGCGCAGTTGCGGCGCTGGAGCGCAATCTGGTGGTCGTGGAGGACGCGATCGCCGACACGCTGGGGGCCGTCGAGCAGCTGGAGACGGTGGCCATGTCGCTGCTGGGGCTGTTTGAGGCCGGGCTATACCTGGACGACGAGCGGTACCACGAGGCGGCCGACACGCTCATGATCACGCTGGACAGCCTGACCGTTGGGCTGGGCGACTACCTGGAGATGGACGTCGGCGCGTTTGCCGCCAACACGTACGGGCCCACGGCGATCTCGTCGTTTATGGCGCTGCTGCACCTGGAGCACGCGCTGGCGCATCCGGATCACGACCGCGAGCATCACCTGCAGCGGGCCCGAGACATCCTGAAGCACGTGTGGGAGATCGCCTTTGACGAGCAGCTTGGCGCGCTGCGGTTTGCCCCCGACGACACACGCCTGATGCTGTACCCCAACATCACGATGATGCTGGCGTACGGGCGGGCCTATCAGCTGGATCCGGACCCGCAGCACATCGAGAAGATCCGCACGCTGTTCGCCGGGATCCAGCCCCTGAAGGACCCTGACGGCGACAACTATCACTCGCCCTACAGCGCCGAATACATGGGCGCGACCGACCCCAACTACACGACCCTGTCCAGCCAGAACTACCTGATGCTCGGCCTGTGGCTCGCTCACACCGCAACCGGCGAGGTCGCGTGGCTGGACGAGCTGGAGCTGGTACTGGATTTCGTGGCGACGCACCTGCTGGACGACCACGGGCGCATCGTCCATCACTGGATGAACGGCGGTCCGGCGGTGCCCGAAGATCCGGAGTACTACTGCACGGGCTGCAACCTGCAGACCCTGTACATGATGATGCAGCTTCAGTAGTTCCTGACCCGGATCAGCGTCTACGCTGATCGCCGAAACAGCTCCATTTAACGAGTCCGAGACGCCCGATTTACCGGGCATGAACTACGCCAAGCGACGCGTCGCCACCCTGATCGGGGTGCATCTGCTTATCGCGGGCCACATCGCGCACTGGCTGGTCGCCGGACGCACCCTGGCCCCGCTGGACCTGAACGAGGTGCTGCACACCGTTCATCTCGGCGTGATCACCGCCGGCACGATCTTCATGACGCTGGTGGTGCTGTCCGTGCTGATCTTCGGCCGCTTCTTCTGCTCGTGGGCGTGCCACGTCGTCGCGCTGCAGGATCTGTGCGCCTGGATGCTGAAGAAGCTGCACATCAAGCCCAAACAGGTGCGCTCGCGGGTGCTGCTGTTCGTGCCGCTGGGCGTGATGCTCTACCTGTTCGTGTGGCCTCAGGTGACCCGTCTGTGGCACGGACACGCCGCCCCGAAGTTTGTGACCCTGACCGACGCGCAGGGGTGGGGCTCGTTTGTCACGGACGACTTCTGGCGAAACCTGCCGGGCGCCGAGGTCACCATGGCCACGTTTTTGATCTGCGGCTTTGCCATCGTCTACGTGCTCGGCTCGCGCGGCTTTTGCACCTACGGCTGCCCCTGGGGGGCGCTGTTCAACATCGTAGATCGCGTCGCGCCCGGTCGGATCCTGGCCAAGGCCGACGACTGCACCCAATGCGGCAAGTGCACGTCGGTCTGCGACTCTCGGGTGCGCGTACACGACGAGGTTCGGGAGTACGGCCGCATCGTGAGCCCGGCGTGCCTCAAGGACCTGGACTGCGTCAGCGCCTGTCCCAACGGCGTGCTCTCTTTTGGCTATGCCCGCCCGCATCCGATCGCGCACAAGCGAGCCAAACCGACGCGCTACGACTTTACGGTGGCCGAGGACGCCGCGCTGGGCGCCGGCGTGCTGGTCTTCTTTGTGATCTTCCGCGGGCTCTACGACGCCATCCCGCTGCTGCTGGCGCTGGGCATGGCCATGATGACCGCGTACCTGGCCGTCGTCGGCGCCAAGCTCGTACGTGGACGCCGCGTGCGCCTGGGCCACCTGCGGCTCAACCGACATGGGAGTCTCACGCGGGCGGGCCGGGTGACAGCGGCGATGCTGGTGCTGGTGGCAGGACTGGTGGCTCACAGCGCTGTGATTCGCTACCACGAGTACGCGGGCCAGCGGGCTTTCGACCGGATCGGTCACGGTACAGCCACCGAGAGCACAGACGATCAGGCGACTGCGCTGCACCACTTCCAGCGCGTGCAGTCCTGGGGGCTCCTGACCTCGACCGCGCTGCATCGGCGCCTGGCGTCACTGCACCATGTCGCGGGCGACACCGCCGAGACGCGCAGTCAGCTCGCCGTTGTTCTGGCGCGTGAGCCCGGCGATCTGAAGGCGCGACACCTGCTCGCGTCGTTGGATCCACCCGGCAGCACGCGGGCCCCTCGGGCCGCCCGTGAGAAGCTCAGCGACGGCGTGGCGCTGGTACGACAGGGCCGCACGAAGGACGCCGTCGACCGCTTCCGCGCGGCGATCGCGCTGGACCCGCGCTCGGTGGTGGCACACAACAACCTGGGCGTGCTGCTTCACAAGCTGGGACGATCCGCGGAGGCGGTACAGGTACTCGAGGCGTCGATCGCGCTCGACCCCGCCTCGCCGCGGACGCGCATCAATCTCGGTGGCGCGCTGATGCGACTGGGACGACATACGGAGGCTGAGGCGGCCTTTGACGGCGCACTGAGGCTGGATCCGGGCAACGCCAGAGCCCAGCGCGGCCTGATCAGGGCGCAAACCCCGACGAAGCCCAGTCATTGAGCGTGTCGATCTCGTCCGCCGTCATCGAGCCATTGGGAGGCATCGTGCCGCCGTCGATGGCCGCCATGATCGCGTCGAACTCATCCACCCACTGAACGTAGGTGTGGATCGGGTGCGCGAAGGCGTTGGGGCCGTGACACCCGCCGCAGCGCTCTTCTGAGATCGGCTCCACGTCCACCGAGAAGACGACGCCTCCGGTCGGGAAGCCGGCGTCGGCCCAGGCGGTCAACCGCAGCGCGTCGTCGTCGGACAGCGGCCCGCTCGGAGGCATGGTGCCCGCTTGAACGGTGCCCATGATCGCGTCGAACTCATCGACCCACTGGGCGTACGTGTACAGCGGGTGCGCAAACCCGCCAGGACCATGGCAGCCGCCGCATCTGGTGGAAGACAGGACCTCCAGATCGCCGACCCAGACCGGCTCGGGCTCGGGTTCGGGCTCAGGCTCGGGCTCGGGCTCCGGCTCGGGCTCGGGCTCGGGCTCAGGATCGGGGTCCGGCTGGCCCCCACAGGACAGGTCGATGCACTGACCGCTCGGGCACTCGTCGTCGAACAGGCACTCTGCGCAGATGTCGAAAAACTCCAGGCACCAGTCGGCCCCGCATGGCCATGTGCCGGGTGTGCAGACCCCGCTGTTGCACGTCTCCGCGCCGCTGCAGAAGCGCCCGTCGCTGCAGTCCTCGTCCACGACGCAGTCACCTGACGGCGGATCGTCATCGGGCGGCGGCGGATCGTCATCGGGCGGCGGCGGATCGTCATCGGGCGGCGGCGGATCGTCATCCGGCGGCGGCGGGTCGTCATCGGGCGGCGGCGGGTCCCCCGAGCCACAGTCGTCGCCCAGATCCACAATAACGCGGGCGATGTTGTTGGTCTCATCCGTCTCGCGCAGGCGCTGGTCGGGGTCGACCTCGATCTCCAGCCAGTAGTCGCACGGCTCTACATCGGTGACGTCGATCCACTGGTTCTCCAGGCTGGCGCTGTAGACGTCGGTCCAGCCGACCGAGATGCCCTGGTCCAGCCCACACGAGTTGTAGGTGGCCTGCGAGGGCGCGCCGGGCAGCGACGTGTCGTACGGGGTCACGTCCATCAGGCAGAAGCTCTGTTTTTGCGCGTCTGCGACCACCTCGCCCACGCCGCCGCCGTCGGTCACGGCTCGCAGCCGGTACTTGGCCCAGCCATCGAAGTGCAGGTGACCATCGTCGCCGTGAAAGTGACCGACCTCCTGGTCCTCCACGCAGCCGTCGGTGTGAAAGACCCGCTGCTCCACGGTGTGCCCGCCGTCGGGATCCGCCGGCCCCGCGCGCACGTCCAGCGGACCGTCGCCCTCGTTGTTGGTCGCGGTCGAGAAGCGCAGCAACTTTCGGCCCGGCTGGCTGTCCGTGTCCAGGCGACTGCCGTACAGGTAGCCCCGGCCCTCGTCAGCCCACACCGTCAGGTCCGGCAGCAGCGGCGTCGAGCCCGCGCACTCTCCGGTGCCACCGCCGTCATCGCCGCCTCCGTCATCGCCACCGCCGCCTGGCTCTTCAGAGCCGCTGGTCAGCACCAACTCCACGGCCACCGACGCGCCCGGATCCAGCTGCAGATCGTACTCCAGCGCCGCCTCGACGTCGGCCGGGCCAAAAGGTGACGAGGCGTCCGGCAGGGACGTGCCGCCGTCGCCCAGCAGGTTGACCACTGTGGGGTACGGACCGACCATCCAGGCGCCGGCGGGCCGCGTGCCCGCAAGCTCGTAGTGCTGCGCGCCCTCCGACTGCTCGATCCGGTCCGCGACAGCCCCGATGTGGACACCCGTATCGCCGCCGGGAGTACCCGCGATGTCCAGGTCGGCGTGGACCACATGAGACACTGTCATCGGTGTACTGCGCAGGTTTGTGATCGTCACCGTCAGGGCGACGACCCCGTGACCGTCACCGTTCGTGTCGTTGTCCAGCTGTCCGTCAAAGCGGACTCTGAGCGAGCCCGGATCGTCCACCGTGCTGGTCCATGCGCCGGGCCCCAGTGTGGTGAGCGGTGTCACAGTCTGAAAGTTGTCGGCGCTGACTCGCAGTCGCGGCCCGCCATCCACCGCCACGAGGTGCCGCAGGACGTAAAGTGCGTCGCCGTGGGGTCCGACGGAGAGATGCGGAGACCGGCCGAACGCGTCGACCCCGAAATCCAGGTCACCCAGCGTGATCGCTTCGGAGTCGGCGGGCACGGTGAGCGAGGCACACATAATCAGGGCACACGAGAGCCTGTAGAGCTTCACGGGGAGTCTCCCTCTGCTGTTTATCGGCGGTAGTATGTACACTGTACACTCAATTCTGCACATACCCGGCCGAGTCAGCCGAACCTCTGACGCGGGTCAGGATCGCGGCCCCGGCGCGGCGGTACCCTTTTGGAACACCAAGACATCAGGGAGGCCCCATGTACGTCGCGTTGCTCGGTGCTGTGCTCGAGGAGAATCTGGCTCTACGCTACCTGGCGCCGCCGCTGCGTCAGGCGGGCCACGACGTGCGTATTCTGGGCTACGACTCCGACCGGGACCGCGAGCGACTCATCGAGCAGCTTGCCGCAGACGAGCCCGATCTCATCGGCATCAGCGTCGCGTTTCAGCACCGCCTGATCGACTTCGCCGGGCTGGTCAAACGTGTCCGCGAGGCCGGCATCGCGACGCCCATCGTCTGGGGCGGCCATATCCCGACGGCGCGCTCCGGCCAGATTCTGGAGCGCTATCCAGAGGTCGATCTCATCGTGCGCCACGACGGCGAAGAGACGGTCGTGGAGCTGGCCAACGCGCTGCAGGCTGAAGGCGGCGGGCTCCGTGGCGACGCCGCACCCGGGTCCGCGCGAGTGACCACCCCGGCGCTGGCAAAGCGACTGTCCCAGATCGAGGGGCTGGCCTTTCGGCTGCCCGAGGGCCGTCCCGGGGCCACGCCGGCCCGCCGTGCCGTCGCCAATCTCGACTCGCTGTCCTCACCGGCACGCGACGGCCGGCCGGCTCAGCACGCCGGGCTGGGCTTCGTGCCCATTCTGAGCAGCCGCGGCTGCTGGCAGCACTGCACATACTGCTCGATTCACACCTACCACCGCGGTCGCCAGGGCGCGCGCGTGCGCCTGCGTGATCCGCGCGCGGTTGGCGCCGAGATGGCGGCCGAGTACTTCGAGCGCAAAGCCCGCATCTTCTGCTTTCACGACGAGAACCTGTTTCTGCCCAAGCCGGCTCGCACGCTCTCCCGACTACGCGCCATGCGCGCCGAGCTGGACGACCGCGGCGCCGGGCAGATCGGCATCGTGGCCAAGTGCCGGCCCGACAGCCTGAGCGCCGACCTGCTGCGACAGGCGAGAGAGATCGGCGTACTGCGCATGTACGTGGGCATCGAGAACGGCTCCCAAAACGGCCTGAACCACCTCGGACGCGACACCACCGTGGCCAAATGCCGGGAGAGCCTGCGCCTGCTGCGGGAGGCGGGGATCTACGCCTGCTTCAACGTGCTGCTCTTCGAGCCGGACACCACGCTGCAGGACGTCAGCGACAACATCGCGTTTTTGCGCGACGCGTGCGACTTCCCGTGGAACTTCTGTCGCGCGGAGGTCTATCCCGGCTCGTGGCTAGAGAAGAGCCTGCGCGACCAGGATCGCCTGCGCGGCGGGCTGGAGGGCATGACCTACACCATCGCGGACCCGCGGGCCGAGCTGCTCTTCCGCATCTGCGCGATCGTCTACGGCGGGCGTAACTTCGGGCCGCAGAGCGTGGCCAACCTGGCAAGCGGCGTCGGGTACCTGGCTGCGATCCTCACCCACTTCCACGGCGGGCGACGCGTGCGCACGATGCATGACAAGACCCAGAACCTGGTGCGCGGGTTGGGTGAGGACACGCTTGCCGGACTGACCCGCGCGCGGGACTTCGTGGCATCCAACCCGACCACAGACCAGGTGCTGCGCTTCACCCGGGCGCTGGCTCAAGACGTCGCGGCGCAGGACGCGCACTACTGGTCTGCGCTGGAGTCGATGCGGCGTACGATGGACCGCCTGGGCACCAGGCTGGCCCCGCGCGTGCTGAACCCGAGATCGCCGGCGCAGACCGCCAAGAAGACCGTCGCCATGCTGGCGGCCGCCGCGACGATGGCCACCGCCGCCCAGGGCTGCGGGCAGACGTCTGTGGTCGACCCGCTGCCGCCGGACACCATGGTGGTGGATCCCCCGCCGCCGGACGTGTTCTCCGAGGACGTCATGGTGGCCGATCCGCTGCCTGACGACGTGATGGTGGCCGATCCGCTGCCCGACGATGTGATCGGGGAGGACGCCGGGGACGACGAGGACATCATGGTCGCCGATCCGCTGCCGCCGGATGTGGTGGAGGCGGATGTGGTGGATGAGGACGCCGACGAAGAGGACGACATCATGGTCGCCGATCCGCTGCCCCCCGATGTGGTGCAGGAGGATGCGGACGAGGCGGACGATATCGATGAGCCGGCCGACGCCGAGGAGGACAGCAAGACGCAGGACATCGGCCCGCCGGTCGACCCGCCGCCGCCGGACGCGGCGATGGACACGACCTCGCCGTCCCGGGCGCCTGACCTGGCCGCGCTGCCGCTGGACCGGGCGTTTCGGGTGACGCTGCGTCCACGGTCGGCGCACGTGAAGTCGTCCGAGCCCACGCGCCTGGTTGCGGCGCTTCCGGACGGCGCCACGCTGGAGTGGCGCGCGGTCGGCGGCTCGCTGCAGATCGACGAGGACACCCTTGGCGCCACGTTTGTGAAGAACGGCGCGGCCCCGGGGTACGTCCTGGTCACCGCGCGCGACGGCGACCGCCTGGACGTAGCGCGCTGGATCGGGTGATGCACTCGCGACTCACTGTTGCGGAGGTGCTGGGCATCACCCCCCTGCGCGCCACGCTGGCTCAGGCCAAGGTGGCGCTCACCGGAGACCCGCTCGTGCCGCCGTCCCGCTTTGGACCGAGCAGCCTGCGCGTGTTCACCCCACGGCTGGCGGTGCCGACGTGGCTGGGGCGCCGGGTCTGTGGGCGCACGGTCCCGATCGCCAACCTGTTCAATCACACCCAGACCCCCGCCGGCGACGGCTGGTCGGTGCGGGTGACCCAGGTACACGACTTTCGCGGGCGCTCGCTGACATACAACAGCCACAACGGCACGGACTTTGTGGTCCCGCCCGGCACGGTGACGGTCGCCGCGGCGCCGGGGCGGGTGGCCTCGATTCGGCGCGAGTGGAATCGAGGCGGGCTCAAGCTGTGCCTGGATCACGGCGGCGGCCTGCTGACCAGCCACAACCACCTGGCCCGCCCGTTGGTGCGTGTGGGTGACGTCGTGGGGCGTGGCCAGCCGGTCGCGCTGACGGGCTACTCGGGCATCGACGCGGTCGTCTCGTTTCCATGGGTTGCGCCGCACGTGCACTACAACGTGATCCTGGGCGGCGTGCTCGTGGACCCGTTTGCGCCGCCCGGCGGGACGTCCCTGTGGCGTCATCACAACGCGCCCCGACCGACGCCGGCGGGCGATACGTCGGAGGCATTCTCAGACGGGGCGTCGCCGGATCCGACCGCGCTCGATCGGCTGCTGAACGACCTGCAGGACGACTCCAGGCGACGCGCGCTGGCGACTATCGAAGACCCGGCGATTCGCGCGGCTGAGCTGGTCTTGGAGGCGACGATCTACCCGACGCGATTCAAGACCGAAGAGCCCGGGAGGCTGCTCTACCCAACGCCGCCGACGAGCGGGCCCCACCTGGACCTGCCGTTTCGCGCAGCCGACTTTGACGGCGTCGCGCTTGCCGACGATCTGGGGTTTCGCACCACGTGACCGCGATCACTTTCGCGTCACGCCAGGCGCACAACTCCCCGCACCGCATCTCGCGCTATTCTAAATAACTTCAGTTAGTTAAGGACATGGCACCGCGGCTGCAAAGGACCTGCGCACGACAACGGAGGACTCCATGCTTTACCGATGGGCGATCGCGATAACTTTGACGTCCGCACTGGCTTGCGCCGCCACGGACCCGGCCGAGCCGACACCACCAGCCGAGCCCGCCGAGCCCAGCAAAGCGGCGCCCAACGACGATCCGCTTGGCCGCACCTTTACGCTGCCGTTGCCGCTCTTTTCGCCCGACAGCGCCTGGAATCAGCGCGCGGACCAGGCGACGGTCCTGCCGGAGAGTGATGCGCAGATTTTGACGACGTATCGCGTGCTGCTCGGTGATGTCTCCACCCAGATCCCGGCCGGCCCACCGTCGACCACCTGGCCGTTTGCGGACGTCAGCTATGACGACTATTCGATCCCGATCTACGCGACCGGGCCGGCCACGACGTCGATCACGATCTGCGACTACTACGGCGAGCTCTCCTGGGGCAGTCACAAGCTGCCGATCGACGCGCTGGGGGACCCGCTGACCGTCGCGGGATCGGACGGTCCCGTTCGACCGGCGGGGCCGCAGTCGCTGGATGCGGACGGGCACGTGGTGCTCTTTGACGCCGGCTCGGCCACCGAGTGGGATTTCTGGTCGGCCACGACCTCGCGACAGGGCGCGTGCAACAGCGACGGCGGGGGCATCACGGGCGACATGATCCTGGAGGCCGGCGCCGTAGAGCGGTTCAACGTGGGCTCGCTGGGTGTCAACGACGACGACATGTCCAGCGCGCGCGCGGCAGGCACCCCGCTGTTGGCGGGCCTGATCGTGCCTGAGGACGTCGAGTCCGGCGCCATCGCACACGCGCTGGCCCTGGCGATCCCCGGTCTGCGCAGCACCAGCGGCAACCCGCAGCAGCCGTCGCCCAATGATTGGATGTGGCCGACGTCCACGACTGAAACCGACTTCATCAACACCGACCCGACGGCGCTGGCTGCGGGGCAGCGGCTGCGGCTCAAGGCGCAGGTGCTGGACGAGGACGGGCTGGTGATCGACGAGCAGACGCTGGCGCCGATCACCCGCATGTTCCTCGGCGCGCTGCGGTCGCACGGGGCCATCCTGGTCGACAACGCGGGCGGCTTCAGCTTCTCGGCCGAGGACGTGCACACGGCGCGGCTGGACCTGTCCGACGCGCAGGTGGCAGCCCTTGCGGGGCTCGATGAGCTGCCGGGCGGCGTGCGGCGCTGGGCCGTGGTGATGGAGGCGCTGAACGACGATCTGGAGCGCATCCCGTTCGCGGTCAGCGACTTTGCGGACGGCGACGATCCGGCGGCGGCGACCCTGGAGACCGCAAACTACGAGGTGGTGGAGCCGGCGACAGCGCCGTAGAGGTCAGGTCAGCCCGAAGAGCTGGCGGTCGACGAGCTGAATGTGCTGGGTCATCCACTCCACCAGCCAGCGCTGCATCTGAGCCGCAAGCGCTGGCGTGCTGCCCTCACGCTCGTGGGCGGAGCGTATCTCCGCGAGCGCCTCACGAAACTGGCGATGCTCCGCGGCGTTAACCGCGGCGACGGGGCAGTGAACGGCCGCCATGAGGCGCTCCTCCGTCTCGAAGTGCACGTCGACCCACCCGGTGAGAAACGCGATGAGGCCGTCGACCTCCTCGTGCCCCGCGTTGCGATCACAGGCCGCCATCAAGGCGTTTATAGCGTCGAAGAGCTCGCGATGGTGGTCGTCGATCTCCGGGTCGCCGGTCCCAAACAACTGTTCCGTCCATTCCAACACAAGCCCAGCGTACCCCGGCGCCGGGCGGTCGCACGCGTGGCCCGACCACGAGTCTGATGGCGCTCAGAGGGGTGACTATCGCTTGGTGAGCGCGATCATCATCGCGTAGGCGACACCGCCGGAGACGACGAGCCCCGCCGCCGCGAGCAGCGCCATGTCGCCGGAGCCGTCGCTGTATTCCTTTTGCGCGTCGAGGTACGCCCCGACGACCAGCCACACGAGCAGCAGCGCCAACGGCAGGAGGTACGCCACGTGGCGCGTCTTCTTATGGGGTGCGCGATAGTCGAAGAAGGCGTAGCCAAGGATGGAAGGCAGCAGGTAGACGGGCAACAGCGCGCCCAAGCCGGCGACCTCGAAGTCCCCGGTGAGCCCCACGAGGATCACCACCGAGGCAAAAACGGCGGTGGCCAGGGCGATGGCGACGGTGGTCAGGGCCTGCTTCACCCGTGCAGTGTAGCCGATGTACCCTGGACCGGTGCCGATGCCCGTCAAAGCGTTGTTGATCCTGCTGCTGACCACCGCCCTGCCCTTTTCGGGGTGCGGGGACGACGACGAGACGCCGCCGCCGGTCGAGGCCGCGGACGCGACGACCGATACCGGCGACGAGCCGCCGCTGGAGCCGGCGCCGTACGACTGGTGCAGCGAGACACAGCCGCCCGACGCGGCGTGTTTTGCTGAGAAGCGCGATCCCGCCTCCGAGCTGGTGGTTCTGGCGCGCGGAATCGGAGATGGGATCCTGGCGCAGCAGGACCCCGAGAAGCTGCACTGGGACTGGGGCGAGGCGGTCATGATGCTGGGCCTGGTGCAGCTGTATCGGGTCACCGGGGACGAACGATATCAGGCGTTCTATCGCGCCTGGATCGACCACCACATCGGCGAGGGCTATGAGATCTGGTCCAGCGATACGTGCGCGCCCACGGCGGTGGCGGTGGCGCTGATCGCGGATGGGGATGACCGTCCCGAGCTGCAGCAGGTGGTGCAGGACGCGCTGAATTATCTAGAGAGCGACGCGCTGCGCACGCCCGAGGGCGGGCTGAACCATCTGGGCACCAACGACCTGTTCGGGGTGGCGCTGTGGGCAGACTCGCTGTTCATGTTCGGCAATGTGCTGACCGGGCTGGGCGAGCATCGCCAGGACGCGAAGCCGCTGGACGCCTATGCCGAGCAGTTCGCCATCTTCACCGACCTGCTGCAGGCGGAGTCCGGCTTTTACACGCACTCGATCTACTCGATCTTTGAACAGACGGACGGCATCTACTGGGGCCGCGCCAACGGCTGGATCGCGGCGGCGGGGGCCGACCATCTGCGCGTGCGCCGCAACCGGGCGGAGAAGGCGCCCGAGATCGAGGCCGCGTTTCACAAGCTGGTGGGCGCGATCATCGACGCCCAGGACGCCGACAGCGGGCTGTGGTGGACCGTGCTGAACCGCCCGGGCGAGGGCTATCTGGAGACCAGCGCGTCGGCGCTGTTTATCGCCGGGTTGGCGCGCGGCTATCGCTACGGCTTTTTGGGCGATGAGGTGCTGCCGGTCATTCGGACGGGGCTGGCGGGCGTTCGGTCGAAGATCGTAACCGGACCGCTGGGCTGGCCGGTCGTGACCGGGATCTCGGGGCCCACCAGCGTCGGCAAGCTGGACTATTACCTGCAGGTCATCGTGGACGACGACATCAGCTATGGGCTGGGCGCCGTGCTGCTGGCGCTGACCGAGCTTTCGGGGCTACCAGACCTGGTGGTGGACCCGACCGAGGGGCTGGAGGCGGTGCCCATCGAGGGGACAGCAGGGCTCGATGAGCGGCGCGACGAGTATCTCGATGCGTGTCTGGCGGCCACGGGTCCCGGCAAGGGCAGCGTGTACGGCCAGACCTGTCGAGTGGCCGAGGGGATGAGCGAGCTCAACAACGAGCAGATCGACGCGGCCATCGCCAAGCTGGATGCACGCGAGGACACCGCTGATTTTCGCGCGGCGGCGCTGGTGCGGCTGCTGTATCTGGACGACGAAACGGGCGCCCTGGGAGCGGATCGGCGGGCGGCCATCGAGAAGGCGCTGCTGGCGTTTCGGTATTGGGTAGACGAGCCGGGCGACGACAAGATGGCCTACTGGACCGAGAACCATCAGATCCTGTTCCACAGCGCCGAGCTGCTGGCGGGTCAGCGGTGGCCGGACAAGGCGTTTGAGAACTCCGGCATGACCGGCGCGGAGCACGTCGCCCACGCCACGCCCAGGCTGAAGCGCTGGATGGCGCTGCGCGGGCGGTTCGGCTTCTCGGAGTGGCACTCCAACGTCTACTTCAACGAGGACATCCCGGCGCTGCTCAATCTGGTCGACTTTGCCGAGGAGGAAGCGCTGCGCACCCAGGCCGCGATGGTACTGGACGTCCTGGCGCTGGACCTCGCCTACAACATGTTCAAGGGCTTTTTCGCCACCACGCACGGCCGCACGTACCCCAACAAGTTTCTGAACGGCCTGACCGACAGCACCGGGGATTGGGCGTGGATCGTGCTGGGCCTGGGCGAGATGCACTCGCCGACCAACTTTTCGGCGTCGTTTCAGGCGACCAGCAGCTACGCGCCGCCTCCCCTGTTGGAGACGCTGGCCGAGACCGTGCGTCTGCAGCACGAGCACCGCCAGCGCGACAGCTTTACGACGGCGGCGGGGCCGGCCTTCGGCATCGGCTATGACGGCCTGGACGACGTGGTGGTGTGGGCAGGGCTGGCCGCGTTGGTGGCGCCGCACATCATCGACGGCACGGTGGAGGTCATGGAGGCTTACGACATGTGGGCCGGCTTCTTGTTTGGGGACCTGCCGGAGTCCCTGACCGGGCTACTGAAGCTGATGGCTGGCACCCCGGCGCTGGTGCAGCTGGCCAAGGATCTGGGCCCGCTGAGCCAGGGCATGGCGCTGGAGGCGGTCGATACGTACGTCTATCGCACGCCGCACTATCAGCTGGCGGGCGCCCAGGATTACAAGCCCGGGATGTGGGGACCGCAGACGCTGATCTGGCAGGCGACGCTGGACGGCGAGGCGTTTGCCTTGACCACCTTCCCGGGCGGGCTTGACCCGAACGCGGCGGGCGGCAGCATCGAGCAGACCTTTGCCGATCCGTGGACGGGCGGCTGGTATCCGCGCGCCACGCTGCACAAAAACGTGGGCGTCTTTCAGTACCGCCGGCTGCCGGTGCACGAGGACTGGGCGTCGATGGTCATCGGCGACTACACGCATGCGCGGTTTCCCAAAGCCGGCTTCGATGAGGTCGTGGAAGACGGGCGCTGGGTGATCGGACGAAAGGGCGACGGCTACCTGGCGCTGTGGTCCGAGGTCCAGGCGACGTGGGCGGAGGACGATCCCCTGGCCGAGTGGCGCGCTGAGGGCGCGGAGAACCGCTGGATCGTGCAGCTGAGCAGCGCCGAGGAGTCGGGCGACTTCCCGACATTTGTAGCGGCCGTCACAGGCGCCGCGATCGAGACGGGTGAGACGCTGCGCTTTGAGTCACCGACGCTGGGCCTGATCGAGGTGGCCTGGAGCGGACCCATGCTGGTGGCGGGCGCCGAGGTCGACATCGGACCCCACGAGCGGTGGGACAACTCGACGCTGCAACAGCGTTATGGCGACGATCGCATGCTGCTGACGGTCGGCGACCGGACCCTGGACCTGGACTTTGGAGAGGGCACCCGCCGCTTGCTGATCGGCGCGCCGCCATAAAGCTCCGATAAGGGGGCTGGCGTCACCAGGTCCAACCTGTCTAGACTGGCCTCTTGGAATCCACCTCTGCATCGTTTGTCTCCGCCGGACTGGTCGGTCTGATCGAGGCGGCGTCCGTCGAGAGCGGCCACGCGGTGCGCTTTGCGGGTGCCGTCATGATGGCGGACGTGTCGGGCTTCACCGCGCTAACCGAGCGAATCACGGCTATGCACGGGCAGGAGGGCGCCGCCACGCTCACGGCGATCCTCAATCGGGGCTTCGAGCCCATGCTGCGGTGTGTCACCGAAGCCGGAGGGGACGTGGCGCGGTTCGCCGGCGATGCGCTGCTCGCCTGGTGGCCAGAGCTGCCGGAGACGCCGGGTCAGGCCAAAGCGCGGGCGCTGGCCTGCGGAGCCGCGCTGATCAAGGCAGTCGAAGGCCTTCAGTTCGAGGCAGCCGCGGACGTGTCGCTGTCGGTGCGCGTGGCTGTGGCCGGCGGAGACCTCGCTGCGCTGCGACTGGGCGGCTTCGGAGACCGATGCGAGGCGGTCCTGGCCGGCAGCGGATTCAGCGGACTGGCCGAAACCCTCAAGCGCTGCGAGACCGGCCAGGTGTTGGCCACCGAGGACGTCGCCGGGCAGCCGGAAGAGGGCACCGCGAGTCGGGCGCTGCCGGCACGTCGGGCAGCCACGAAGGACGCGCACATCGAGTACCTGCCGCCCGTCGTCCGCCGGCGTCTGGAGGCCGGCGCTGAGGCCTGGCTGGGAGAGCTGCGGACGCTGACGGCGCTCTTCTGCGCGCTACCCGGGCTGGACTTGTCGGACGACGCTGACGTGCTGCGATTGAACAAGGCCGTGCGCCAGATTCAAGAGGCACTCGGACATGCGGCGCGTGTCTGCGTCGGGGGTCCATATGGCCTGCGGGCTCGCGACGGGACGGGTGTTCTGCGGTGCGGTGGGCGCGGAGTCCCGACGCGATTATTCGATCATGGGCTCGCCAGTCAATATGGCGGCGCGCTTGATGCAGCGCGCCGAGGGCACGATTCTGTGCGACAG
This sequence comes from uncultured Myxococcales bacterium, assembly GCA_964545715.1. Taxonomy (GTDB): domain Bacteria; phylum Myxococcota_A; class UBA9042; genus CAZJHX01. Next base: position 1,347 of record CAZJHX010000161.1, on the reverse strand, counting down.
CCAAACCCACGACGCGTGCAGCGGCGCGATCACGTTCGCGGCGGCAGGCCAGGCTCAACTGAAGGGGTTTGAGGCGGCGCGAACCCTGTGGGAGCCCCGCTCTGTGGGGCGCACGCTGGGCGACTTGTCCCAGCACTGCAACACCTCACGGGCCGATCCAAGGCCGCGCTGGGCGAGGACGGCCAACCGGACCTGGACGCGGCGCTGGAGTCCGCCCGAAAGTTCGGCCTGCCGGTCGAAGAGGCGCGGATCCAGGACGCGATCACGGGCTGAGAGATCTAGCTCTTGTCCTCGGTTGTCGCCGCGCACGTGGAAGTGGCCGCGGGCTGCTCGTCCACGGCGAAGACCGTCTCGCCGGCCAGCCAGGCATCCAGCGCGCTGGCAAAGCTCTGCGGAACGCCGTCGTCGTCATCGACCGTCGTCTGCATGAAGAACTTGTTGTTTGTGATCGCGACGTGCTGCTTGCAGTTGGGGCCGTACACGCCCGGCGTCACCGTGATCTGATCCGCCTCCAGCGCCGTGGTCGTGATCGACGTCAGCGCGGTCAGGGTGGCGATCGATCCGTGGGCGTACTGGCCCATGGTCGCGCCCAGCGAGATGGGGCCCTGCGAGCCGACGGAGTCGCGTATATCCAGACGCTGGAAGAAGGGTGTGGTGATGTGGTTCAGCTTCAGGTTGATCGAGCTGCCGCATTGATAGGCGTTGTCGCCCTGGTTGGCGGGATGCGCGGCACAGGACTCGTCGACAAAAGCGTCGAAGTGGGGCGTCCAGACGGTGCTCCACCGCGCCTCGGAGTAGGCCGTGAAGGCGTCGCCGACGTCCGGCTCGTACTCGGAGAACTCGGGGCCGAAGCCCGCGTCAAAAACGCCGGCGACGCGCGTCTGCTCGGGATCGAACTTGGCCGCGAACCAGTCCATGTGCTGCGTGGCGCCGTTGCTTCCCGCTGACACGCCGGTCCACAGCACGGCGGTGGCGTCGGCCAGGTTGGGCAGCGTCTCGATGCCGTCGTCGCTCGCGGCTGATGCGGTCATCAGCGTGTCGACCATGGCCTCCAGGATGCTGTGCCCGCGGAAATGCATCGACATCTCATCGACGCCGTCCGCGCTGGTCAGCACGGCGCTCGATTTGCGTCCCACCCAGCTGTCCGAGCTGCAGTAGTAGACGTAAACCTGGTTGGCGTCCTGGGCGGGATTGTCCTCGGAGTCCGCCATGATGCCCCGGCCGCCGATCGACTCCGGGGTAAAGCGGGAGCTCATCTTGGAGCCGTCGTAGATGCCCTGGTCGCCGCAATAACGCGCGCGGCAGTCCTCGTAGGAGCTGCAGCCGCCCCCACCCTGAATATAGAAC
>CAZJHX010000160.1:0-24360 GCA_964545715.1 uncultured Myxococcales bacterium | reverse complement strand
TGCCGCGGCCAGCGCGCCCGCCAGCAAGGCGGGCGAGCGAAGGCGGGCTGGAGGCCCGTCGAGCGAGAGCGAAGCGACCCAACGCAGCTGGCGGGTGCGCTGGTCCGGCAGCGTCTCGAAATATCCGTGCCGAACCACTAGAGCAGGATCGCTCGCCGCGTGTATGATCGTCGCTATCGCCCTGTTGCTGGCCGGCTGCCCGGACACGACGGCGGACGGCGCCACGGGCGAGCCCGACAACGGTCCTGTGACCCCTGACGAGGGCGAAACGCCGGACGAGGGGCCCACGCCCACAGACGAAGGGCCAGTCCCCACAGACGAGGGACCGCCGCCCGACGAGGGGCCGCCGCCAACCGACGAGGGACCGCCGCCTGTAGACGAGGGGCCACCTCCGATCGATGAGGGACCGCCACCGGTCGATGAGGGACCGCCACCGGTCGATGAGGGACCGCCACCGGTCGATGAGGGACCGCCACCGATCGATGAGGGACCCGAGATCGACCCGGCCACGCTGCCGTGTGAGACGCCGCTGGCGCTCGATCCGCCCGAGGCGTTCGTGCTGCCGCTGGACCTGCTGACCTTCAAGGGTGTGGGCGGGACCGGCGCCTACCACTTTGAGTTGGTGGACAACCAATCCGACGCCCTCGTCAACGCCAAGTCGGGCGCGTACCTGTCCGGCGACGTATTTCCCACCGCCGACCTGATTCAGCTGACCGACAGCGGCTGCGCGGACGTGATCACCGCGGTGGCCAACGTCGTTGCGCCGATGGACGTGGCGCCGACCGACGTGACGCTGTCGCCCACGAGCCAGTTCACGTTTGCGGTCGAGGGCGGCTCGGGCAACTTCGAGTTCGCGTTCAAAGAGGGCATGCTGGGCACCCTGGACGAGGCAGGCACCTACACGGCGCCGGAAGAGCTGGGCGCCACCGAGATCCGCATCACCGACGTCGGCACCGGCGAGCAGGTGGACGCCAAAGTGACGGTAGCCGAGGGCGCCACGCTGATCCCGACGCCGGCGATCATCGGCATGCCCGAGGGCTCGACCTTTCAGCCCAAGATCCAGGGCGGCAGCGGTCATTGGGAGCTGCTTGCGGACAGCCCGGCGGTCACGTCGGAGAACAATCTGCTGATCGCGGGTGAGCCGGGCACAGCGATCGTCGCCGTCACCGACAAGTTCACGGGCATGACCAGCCAGCTGACCGTCACGACCAGCCGATCCCAGCAGGTCGACTTCGACCGGACGGGCGACAACTCGGCGCATGTGCGCATCGTGGCCCCTGGCGACATCGACGGCGACGGCTTCCCGGACGCGGTCCTGGCGCTGTGGGAGTCCGACATCGCCGGCGTAGACAGCGGCGCGGTGTATGTATATCGCGGCACGCCGGACGGCTTGGAGCCCGACCCGGTGCGCGTCATCGGCGGCAGCGACCGGCGCGACCGCTTTGGGACGTCGCTGGCGGTGGCGGACTTTGACGGGGACGGGCTGGTCGACCTGGCGGTCGGGGCGTGGCTGGCCGACGTCGGGCTGGCGGATAACGGCGCGGTCTTCATCTACGGCGGGACGCCGGACGGCTGGTTTACAGAGACCCCGGTGCGCGTCCTGTCGGGCCCGTTTGCGTTTGACCACTTCGGCCGCTCAGTGGCGGCGTGCGACTTCAACGGAGACGGCGCCATGGACCTGGCCGTGTCCGCCATCCTGGGCGAGGATCGTGACGCCATGCCCGTAGCCAGCAATCAGGGAGGCATCCACGTCTTCCTGGGGCACCCGGACGGGTTCCTGGACGACGCCGACCAGAAGGTCTGGGGCGTCGAGCAGCTCGAGGACGGCAGCTTCATCTATGACAACGACCTGCGCCTGGGCTGGCAGCTGGAAGCGGGCGATATCGACGGCGACGGGCTGTGCGACTTTGCGGCGCACTCTCACCAGTGGCGCTTTGGGACCGGCGGCAACAACGACGGCATCGTGTTTGTGTATCGCGGCGTGCCGCCGGGCGAGCTGAGCTTTGGCGGCGTCAGCAAGGAGCCTGTGCGCATCTTCGGTGAGGTGGACTCGGTCGATCGCTCCAGCCACCTGGGCCGCCATCTGGCAATCGGCGACGTGGACGGGGACGGCAAGGCGGAGGTGGCGCTCGGCCAGTGGCTGCACAACGAGCCCAACGGCACCGATAGGGGCGCCGTACGCATGTGGAAGGGCGGCGACTGGGCACTGGGGCCCGCCAAGGGGATCGAAGCGGCGGAGAGCGCGGACTGGAGCGCGATCGGGGACAACAACTACGACTACTTCGGCTGGAACGTGAAGATTCAGGACGTGACCGGCGACGGTCTTGGCGACGTCATCGTCGGCAGCTTCAACGACGAGCCGATCGGCGGCGTCGTCAACGCCGGCAGCATCTCGATCTTCCAGGGTGTCGAGGGCGCACTGCCCGCGCTGGAGCAGACGCGCCATATCGGCGGCCTGGTCGGCGGCGATCGCTTTGGGCAGACCACGTCGATCATCGGCGATCTAGACGGCGATGGTATCCCCGAGTTGATGACGCACGCGGGCCTGTCGGACGACCTGGGCGTGCATGTGGGGCGCCCGTATCTGGTCTGGGGGCTGCCGGTCCCGCCACCCCCGCCTGAAGAGCCGGAGGATCCCGAGGATCCGCCGGAGGACCCGCCGGAGCCGGAGCAGCCGGATCCCAAGAAGCTGGTGCTGCATCCGGTGGAGCTGCCGGGCGAGGGCGGCGGCAGTCGCTTCGGCGAAGGGCTGGCCGTTGTGGGCGACGTCAACGGCGACGGCTTTGACGACCTGGTGGTCGGCGCGTGGCTGGCGGACATGACCGCAGCGCTCAACATCAGCTCGGGTGCGGCGTGGCTGTATCTGGGCACGGCGGACGGGACGTTTGACACCGAGCACGCGCTGGAGCTGTACGGGCACGTCGGGCACTCGGGCGGCGACTTCCACGGGTGGTCGGCGGCCAGGGTCGGCGACTTTGACGGCGATGGAGCCAACGACTTTGCAATCGTGGCGCGCAGCGACGATCGAGCCGGCAACTTCGCCAACGCAGGCAACACCCAATATGAGGCCAGCGGCACGTGCACCGGCAACTTCAACAACGGCGGGGCCACGTTTGTGTACCGCGGCACGTCGGACGGGACGCTGCCCAGCAAGCAGCCGGCGTACGTCTATTATGGCAACGATCCCGGCCAACAGACGCTGCCGGTGGCGGGCAACTTCGACTTCAACGGCGACGGGCTGATGGACGTGGTCGTGGGCGGCCCCAACGCGGACGAGAACGCCAACAACAGCGGGTCGTTTTCGGTGTTTGCCGGGCGGGCGCCGGACCCGGCAGGCCAGATCCTGGTCGTGTGTGACGCCGACCTGATCGTGTGGGGAACCAACGCCAACGACGCGCTGGGCCGCAGCGTGGCGGGGCTGGGCGACCTGGACGGCGACGGGTGCGACGAGTACGCGGCAGGCGCGGACGCGGAGGACAAGGGGCCGGGTAATCAGGGACTGATCCACGTCATATATGGGTGGAATCCGTCGACCGACCCGGCCAACAAATGCGCAAAGGCACCGCGTCGGGTGGTGTTGAACTCGACATTTGGCAGCGCGAGGGCCGGATGGTCGATGCACGGTGGCTACGATGTGGACGGGGACGGCGTGCCGGACCTGGCGGTCGGGGGCTTTGACAAACGCACGAACGGGCTGAGCTTTGGCGCCGCGTGGGTCATCCCGGGCAGCTACATCGCGTCGCTGCCCACGAAGCCGTATGTGAGCGGCGAGGCGATCACGGACACATATCCCTTTGCGGACCCGGCGGGCACGCTGTCGATTCGCGTGGAGGGCACGGCCACGGCGGAGCAGTTTGGACGCAGCGTCTGGCTGGTGCCGGGCCTGATGCAGGACGGGCGCGCCGGGCTGGTGGTCGGTGGCCCCCTGGGCAACAAAGCGGGTCCCGAGCGGACGGGTGGCGCGTCGGTGTACAAGTGGGACCTGGGCCAGGGACTGAACCCTGTTCCGGTGGCGATTCTGGCCGGCGAGACCGACCGGGCGGCGGGGCGCATCGGCGAGTGGGTGACGGCCGGCTTTATCGCCGGAAAAGCCGTGATTGTGGCGGGCGGATTCGACGCCAGCGGGCTGGGTCTAGACCAGGGTGCAGCCTACGTTCTGAGCATGGATCCGGTTGAACAATAAGCGTTTTTCGCGTATATAAAAGCCGCTTGGTCGGTGTGTTTTGCGTGCTTTCGTCCGGCATGGGATGGGTTCTTTGCCCGGCACGCAAGAGAGAGGGTCAGATGAGAAATTTGTTGGTGTCGTGGCGCGGCTGTGCCGCTTTCCTCGTGGTGTGCTTGTACGTCTCGGCGTGCGCGGACACCGAGCAGAATCCCAACAGTGGCAACACCTTTACGGACGTCTTGACGACGACCGGATCCACCTCGGACGACGAGCACGGCGGCACGGCGGACGGTAACGGCACCGAGGGCGACGACACCGGCGCCGAGACCGGCACGGACGGCACCTCCGACCTGGAGGGCACGACCACGACGACGGGCGACACGGGCGACGACGATCTGGAGCTGCCGGACGACTTCAACGAAGAGTGCGAGAGCAACGTGCAATGCTCGACCGGGTTCTGCATCGAGGGGCCGGACGGCAAGGTCTGCACGATGGGCTGCATCACCTCCTGTCCGACCGACTGGGAGTGTGAGGGCGTCACGAACTTCGGCGGCGACATCACCTACATCTGCGTGCCCAAATTCACGGCGCTGTGCTCGGAGTGCACCAAGGACAGCGACTGCGGCGGCACCGACTCCCGCTGCGTGGACGTACCGCCCGAGGGCACGCACTGCGCCCGGTCCTGCAGCCTGGAAGAGCCCTGCCCGACCGGGTACGTGTGCAAGGCCTTCGACGACCAGCTGAACCTGTGTCAGCCGGTGACCGGCTCGTGCATCTGCTCGCACGACATCCTGGGCTCGGAGGAGGACTGCTTCGAGGAGAACAACTTCGGCATCTGCAAGGGCACGCGCAGCTGTGACGGTCCGGGCGGCTGGTCGGAGTGCAGCGCGGGCATCCCGACGCCTGAGGTCTGCGACGGCAAGGACAACGACTGCGACAGCGAGATCGATGAAGGCACCGGCGGTCAGCCGTGTCAGGTCAAAAACGAGTTCGGTACGTGCCTGGGCATCAACGAGTGCGCGGGCGCAGCGGGAGCCGGCTGCACGGCGCAGGAGCCGGCGGCCGAGACGTGCGGCGACGCCATCGACAACAACTGCAACAACCAGACGGACGAAGAGGGCGCCATCGGGTGCACCGACTACTTCCAGGACATCGACAAGGACGGGCTGGGCAACTCGGTGTCGTCCAAGTGCCTGTGCGTCGCGGACGGCAACTTCACGGCCGTGTCGGGCGGCGACTGCAACGACCTGAACCCCAACGTGGGCGCGGGCAAGCCCGAGGTGTGCAACACGCTGGATGACGACTGCGACGGCGACGTCGACCCCGAGAACAGCGTGGGCTGCGTATTCTTCTACAAGGACGTGGACGGCGACGGCAAAGGCCAGAGCGCGGACGCCAAGTGCCTGTGCAATGCGACCAAGCAGTACACGTCCCCGGTCGGCGGCGACTGCGATGACAACAACCCGGAGATCGGTCCGGGGCACACCGAGCTGTGCAACGCCGTGGACGACAACTGCAACGGCGTGGTGGACGAGGCCAACGCCATCGGGTGCAAACCGTATCTGAAGGACGGCGACGATGACGGGTACGGCGTGACCAGCTTGTCGCTGTGCCTGTGCGCGGCCAGCGGCGACTACAAGAGCCTGAACCCCGGCGACTGCAACGACAACGACGCGACGATCCACCCGGGCGGGCTGGAGATCTGCGACGGGGTGGACAACAGCTGCAACGGCATCGTGGACGAGGACTGTGACAAGGACAGTGACGGCTACTGCAACGCGCTTAAGCCGCTGGTCGGCAACCCGTTCTCGTGCCCGAAGGGCGGCGGTGACTGCGTGGACTTCGACCCGGACATCCACCCCAACGCGGCGGAGATCTGCGACGAGATCGACAACGACTGCGACGCGGAGATCGACGAGGGCGTCCAGGCGCCGTGCGGCGGATGCTCCAACGTGTGCATCATGGGCGCCGGACCGGACTCCGAGGTGCCGTTTGAGGAGGAGAACCAGGTCTTCGACGGCGCCGGCAAGGACGACGACGGCAACATCGTCCTGGATAAGTCGAGCATCCAGCTGAACATGATCTGGGTCGCCAACAGTGGCGAGGGAACGATCTCCAAGATCAATACGGCAACCGGCGACGAGGTGGCGCGCTACAACCTATGCGGCGACCCGTCGCGTACGTCCGTCGACTCTCTGGGCAACGCGTGGATCGCGTGCCGTGGCGACGGCCAGGTCATCAAGGTGGCGCTGTCGCCCGACGACTGTGTCGACCAGAACGGCAACGGCACCATCGAGACCTCCAGCGACACAAACGGCAACGGCATCATCGACGGCGGCGAGATGTTGGCGGCGGGCACGGACGAATGCCGCCTGTTTGCGGTGCAGCCGGACGGCGGCGGCGCGGTCGGGCGCGCGATGGGCGTCGACAAGGACGACCACGGCTGGGCCGGGATGTGGACGACGAAGCGCCTGTGGAAGGTGAACGGCGAGACCGGCGAGATCATGAAGTCCATCAACATTCCGACCAACCCCTACGGCCTGGCGTTTGACCAGAAGGGTACGATCTGGATCGCGGGACGCGGCACGAACCAGCTGGTCAAGGTGGACCCGAACACGGGCTCCGCCAAGGCGTTCCACCCGGGCGTGACCTTCAGCCCGTACGGCATGACCATCGACGAGAACGGCCGCATCTGGCTGGCCAACTGCTGCTCCAACCACGCGGCGCATCGCTTTGATCCGGTCAATGAGAGCTGGGCCTCAGTGGGCGTAAACAACCGCCCGCGTGGAATCTCGGCGGACGGCAACGGCTTCGTCTACATCGCTAACGATCAGTCCGACAAGGTGCACAAGATCGACATCAACTCGATGAAGGTGGTGGGCACGACCAACCTGGGCGGCGGGCACTTCCCCATCGGCATGGCGGTGGACTTCGACGGCAAGGTCTGGGCGATCAACCACAGCAACTCCAGCGCGACGCGCATCGAGCCCAGCGACATGAGCGTGCTCTTTACGACCAAGACCGGACCCAAACCGTACACGTACAGCGACATGACGGGCTTCCAGCAGAAGACGATCGTGGCGCCCAAGGGCTCCTACCGCCACACGTTCAAGGGCTGGGCCAACCAGGCGACTCAGTGGATGCAGGTCGGTCTGGAGATCAACACGCCGCCGGGGACCTCAGCCGACCTGCGTGTGCGGGTTGCGGATGAAAAAGCGGACCTGCCGGATGCCTTGTGGACGCCGTTCTTCGGGCCGTTCCCGCCGGCGCTGCCCACGGTCAACCTGAGCACCTTCGGCGCCGTGATCGGCCGCTATATGGAGGTGGAGGTGCTGCTCTTCGCGAAGGAGTCAGACAGCACGCCCATCCTCAAGAGCATCGACATCGTGGCTGCCCCCTTCTAGCAGCCGCCGTCGCAGGACGAACGCGGCCCCCAAAAGCAACACAAACACGGCCAGCGCGCTGCCGGTGATCGGCCACTGGTACTCCGCGACCTGGCGCTCGGCCAGGGCCGGACCGTATTTGCCGAGAAAGGCCTCGCCGGCCTGCCTGGACGCGATGCGCAGCGGCAGGGAGCCGTCATCGAGCGGCTTCAGATCGGTGTTCAGGATGGCGTGGAAGCTGGGCAGGTCGTGGGCCAGGGCGTGTTGGCCTTTGTCCAGGAGCCACTGGACCAGCGAGGCGGGTAGTGGCGTCTCGGGGATGCGGACCTCTTTGCGAATAGTGGCCAACAGCTCGGCGACGCGCTCGGTGGTGAGCTCGTCGATGATGCGACGGCGGTTCGCGTCCTCCACAAACACCGCGACGTTGCGGCTGCCGCGACCCATGGGCGCCAGGCGCTTCTCGGCCTCGGCTTCGTCATCGCCGACGTAGGTCTGCATGATCGGCATCAACAGCACGAGCCCGGTCGGTCGCAGCAGCTTCAGGTCTTTGGCGTTGGTGTTCACCAACTCGCAGGCGGCGTTGACCGAGCCTCTGACGCCCGCCGGGATGGCGGTCAGCGGCACGAGGATCAGCGCGACGTACAGCCCCAGAGCGAGCCGAAAGCGGCGCATATAGACGATGGCGGGGATGGCGACGGCCAGCACGACGACCGTCCAGATGGCCGCATCCACGGCGCCGGCGGTCACGAGATCCCAGCGGCTGTCCTGCAGCAGGTGGATTGTGGCTTTGACCTGTTCCATTTGCCCCATTATGCTCCGCGGCGCACCGGCCTCAACCAACCTTGGAAAGGATTGACTGAAATATGCACCGCCTCACACTGTGTCTCGTCGCCCTGGCTGCCATCGTCGTCTTGCCCACAACCGCGTCCGCGCAGAAGGTCAAGATGGAGACCAACCGCGGCGTCATCGTCATCGAGCTCGACGCGGCTAAGGCCCCGATCTCGGTCAAGAACTTCCTCGGCTACGTCGAGGCGGGCTTTTACAACGGCCTGATCTTCCACCGCATCATCCCGGGCTTCATGATCCAGGGTGGCGGCTTCGACCAGAACGTGGTCAAGAAGCCCACTCGTCCGCCGATCAAGCTGGAGGCCGGCAACGGGCTGTCCAACAAGCGCGGCACGCTGGCCATGGCGCGCACAGGCGTCAAGGACAGCGCGACCAGCCAGTTCTTTATCAATCACGTGGACAACGCGCGCCTGGACACGTACGGCGGCGGCTACGCGGTCTTCGGCAAAGTGGTCGAGGGCATGGACGTGGTCGACAAGATCGCCAACACGCCGACCAAGCCGAGCCGGGGCCAGCCCAACATGCCGGTCAGCGCCGTCATCATCACCAAAATGAGCGTCGTCAAAGCCGCAGCGAGGCCCTCGAAATGAAGCTCTGGAGCGACTCGATCACGGACGGCGGCGCGATCGCCGGACACCTGGCCTTTTGCGTCATCGACCCGGACACCCACGTGGCCATGTCGCAGAACAAGAACCCGCACCTGGCGTGGAGCGGTTTGCCGGACGGTACGAAGTCACTGGCGCTGATCTGCCATGACCCGGACGTCCCCACGGTCGGCGACGACGTCAACCAGGAGGGCAAGGAAGTGCCGGCGGACCTGCCGCGGTGCGACTTCTACCACTGGGTGCTGGTCGATCTGCCGGCCGACAGCGGCGCCATCGCCGAGGGGGCGTTCTCGGACGGCGTCACCGCTAAAGGCAAGGCCGGTCCGCAGGCGCGCTATTGCGCTCGGGGGGCGACCCCCGATTCCCCCGTGGGCGTGCGTCAGGGCACCAACAACTACACCCAGTGGTTCTCGGGCGACGCGGATATGGGCGGCGATTACTTCGGCTATGACGGCCCGTGCCCGCCCTGGAACGACACGATCATGCACCACTATCACTTCACGCTTTACGCGTTGGATGTGGACCGGCTCAGTGTGGAGGGGACCTTCGACGGCGCCGCCGCGCTGGCGGCGCTCGAAGGCCATGTGCTGGGGCAAGCGTCCGTGATGGGCACGTACACGCTCAACCCCAACCTCTAAGGACGGTTAGTAGCAGGCCTGCACTTCGGTGCAGCTGGCCACGCATTTGGCGAGGTCGGTGCCCTGCTGAGCGCAGTTGGCCTCGCCGCAGGCCTCGTCCAGCGTACCGGCCGCGTAACAGGCGTCCGTGCCGGGACAGTCGCAGTCCAGATACGTCGCGTAGCTGTCCGCGCACTTCTCCTCGTCGCAGGCCTGATCGTAGGCGTCCTCTTTGTAACAGACGTTCAGCGCCTCGCACTTCTCCTCGGAGCAGGCGAAGTAGGCATCGGACTCGGTGGCGCAGCCCTCGGCGTAGCACGGGTCGATCGCCTCGCAGCCCGCGATGCAGTCGTCGTACTCGCCAAACGAGTACGAGCAGTTGGCGTCCGCGCAGCCCTCGTCGATGTTGCCCTCTTCGTCCAGACACTCATTGGTCGCCAGGCAGTCGTCGTAGCACTCCGACACGTCCTTGCAGGCGTTGGCCTCGCAATCCGTGACGGCCGCGTCGTAGCACTCGTTGCACGCGTCGGACTCCTCGTCCTTGGTGCACTCCCCGATCGCCGGGTCGTCAGCGCCCGCGTCCTCGCACGCCGCCTTGGCGTCCCAGGAGTCCTTGCACAGCGTGTCAGTGCACTCCGCCGCCGCCGGGTCGTAGCACGCGGCGCAGTCGTCGGTGGTGTCGTCGAAGTAGCAGACGCCGGCTTCCACGTAGCAGCCCTGGTCCACGGTGCACTGGTCCCAGGCGATGAAGACATCGTAGCACTCGCCGCCCTCGGCCTCGCACGCGTTGGCAGGCGGCCAATAACACTCTTTGCAGGTGCAGCTGTTGTCATCGATCCAGCAGGATCCGGCGTCGGCATAGCACCCCGCCGACTTCCCGCAGGCCTCTACCGCAGCGGCCTGCGTGGAGCAGGAGTCGCCCGCGCAGGTCTCGGTCGCGGTCGCCAGGCAGTCCGTACAGGCCTGGCTGGCCTCGTCCGCACACGGCGCATCCCCGCCGGTATCGGTTGTTCCGCCGGTGTCGGTCGTGTCGGTGGTGCCGCCCGTATCGCCGGTATCCCCCGTGTCGCCCGTATCCCCGGTGCCACCCGTATCGGTTGTGTCAGTCCCAGTATCGGTGGTCGACGACGTGCCTGAGGTGTCTCCACCACACGCCATAATCAACACAGCCGAAAGCCCCACGCACAGTAGTGCGCGCCAACGCCACTCAATGTTTGTCATGGCGTTACCTTAAGTCAGACTTGACTCAGATCACAAGATCGAGGGCCGCTTCCAGCATCTGATCCGCGCTCTGCAGCGCAGCGGCGTTGGCCTCGTAGGCGGCGACGGCCATGACGCGCTCTACCGTTTGTGAGGAGATCGACGTCAGCGACTCCAGCCGCGGCAGCTCCAGCGGCGGGGGCGCGCCTTCTGTGGTGATCGCGTGCGCGACCGGGCTCGCAGGCGGCTGGGCGACGGACTGAACCCGTCGAGAAGCCATCTGCATGCCCATCATGGCGCTGTTCATCGCGACCCGCATACCCCTTGAAACGAAGTGGGGGCCGCAACCGATAAGGTCAATCGCCCAGCGCGATGCCTTCTCGGCGGGGATCGGCGGCCCCGATGTAGCCGCCCTCGACAGCCATCAAGCCCTGCAGCCCGCTGTTGAGGTCGCGCACTTTGACGGTGTGACCCAGCGCCTCCAGCGCCGACTTCAAGCGCGCCGCCCACGGTCCCTGCCCCTTGAGACGCTCCAGCTCGGTGACGCCGTTGCGGTTGACCACGTGCGGGCGTCCCAGCGCGTCCTGGATGCCCACGCCGAAGTCCAGCATGCGCACCAGCGCCCAGGTCACGTACTCGATGATGCGGCTGCCGCCGGGTGATCCAACTGCCAGATGCAGGCGGCGCGGCTCTCCCGGCTTGTGGCGCCGATGAAACACCAGGACCGGGGACATGGAGCTGCGCGGCCGCTTTTGGGGCTGCACGCGGTTGGCTACGGGCTTGCCGTCCCGCTCGGCCAAAAACGAGAAGTCGGTCAGCTCGTTGTTGAGCAGAAAGCCGCGCACCATGATGTGCGAGCCGAAGGCGCCTTCGATGCTGGCCGTCATCGACGCCGTGTTGCCCTCGCTGTCCACCGCCACCATGTGCGTTGTCGAGGGCGCCTCGGTCGACTCGTGACGCCCCCAATCCAGCCCGGCCGTCCCTGGAGGGCTGCCGGCGGTCGCCTTGCCCATGCTCTTTTTGGGGTCGATCAGCTTGGCGCGCTGGGCCAGGTACTCAGGGTCGAGCAGCGTGCCGGGGATGGCGACAAAGTCGGAGTCCGCCAGGTACAGACCGCGATCCGCGTACGCCAGGCGGCTGGCTTCGGCAAAGAGGTGCGCCGTCTCAGGGGACTCCGCGCCCAGCGGCTTGAGGTCGAAGTTGGACAGCATGCCCAGGATCTGGAGCGGCGTGATCCCGCCGGACGTCGGCGGCGGCATCGTGCAGATCTCGTAGGCTCGGTAGTCCCGGCAGATCGGTGTGCGCGCCTTGGGCTCGTACCCGGCGATGTCTTCCAGCGTCATCTCGGTCGCGTTGCGGGACGCGTTGGTCACGGCCGCCGCGATATCCACCGCGATCGGCCCCTTGTAGAAGGCGTCCGCGCCGCCCTCGGCGATCAATCGCAGGGTCTCGGCGTAGATGGGGTTCTTCAGGATGGTGCCGATCGGCAGCGGCGCGCCCGCGTTGTCGTAGTAATGCGCGCGCGCCACGGCCATCGTCTTGAGATAGGGGTCGCGGCCCAACAGCGCGTGCAGGCGCGGGGAGAGCTTGAAACCGGAGGCGGCGACCTTGATCGCGGGCTGCAGCAGGCGCTTCCAGGGCAGCTTCCCGTGCGCCTTGTGGACCAGCTCCAGCATACGCAGCTGGCCAGGAACACCGACGCTGAGCCCGCCCACGGCGGCGTCCCACAGCGTGCGCGGCTTGCCCTCGGCGTTCAAAAACATGTCGCCGTGCGCCGAGGCGGGCGCTGTCTCGCGACCATCGTAGGCGACGACCTGCCCGCTGGCGTTGTGAAAGTGCAACAAGAACGCGCCGCCGCCGATACCCGACGACTGGGGCTCGGTCATGGTGATCATCACAGCCATGGCGATGGTCGCGTCCGCTGCGGACCCACCCGCGCGCAGGATCTCGATGCCGGCGCGACTGGCGTGCGGATTGGCAGCCGCAACCAGGTGCTTGGACGCATGGACGGGCTGCAGATCGCGGATCCCGGTCGCCGTCTCCGGCTCGATGCTCTCTTTGTCGGGCGCCGTTGTCGCGCAGGCGGTCAAGAGCAGGGTGACCAGAGCCGCAAAGCCGCACCTCACGTAGTCACCTCGGAGCGTCGCAGCACGTTGTAGACGCCCTGTCCGGTGGCGACCGGAGTCTCGCGCTCTTCGCCGCAGAACAGCTCCATTCGAGTGACTGCAACCTTATTGCCCATGCGCAGGACCTTGGCCTCGCCGTACAGCTCCACGCCCGCGGTGGCCGGGCGCAGGTAGTCGACCCGCAGATCGACGGTGCTTACGCGATCATCAAAGCCGTGCATCATCGTGAAGCAGGCCGCGCCGCCGGCCACGTCGATCAGCGTGGAGATGACGCCGCCGTGAATCGCGGGGCGGAAGGGATCGCCGACCAGGTACGGCTGCGGCGGCACCATGATGACGGCGTGGCCCTCCAGCAGATGCACGACCTTCATGCCCAGGTGCTTGTTGAAGGGGATGCCCTCCTCCATGAACTGCAGAAGCGGCTTCAACCTGGGCTCGATATGATAGGTGCTCATAGCGGCCGATTATACGGTGCCTTTCGTCGCGCGAAAGTGTATATAGCGCGCCATGATCACACCGAAAGAAAGCCCGAGCGTCCTGGCGCAGTGGGGGACTGAGCATCTGTCCGCCGTCATCGCCATCGACTCCCAGAGCGATGAGCAGAGCCAGACCATCCCCAGCACCTCCGGCCAGCGCGACCTGTCCGACCACCTGCGCGGCTTTTTCGAGTCGTTGGGGTATGCGGGAACACAGGATGATTACGCCAACCTGATCGTCACGGTGCCGGCCAACACCGAGGGCGCGCCGTCCGTGGCGTTCATGGTGCACATGGACACGTCCGAGGGCACGCAGGCCGTCGAGGCGCTGGAGCTGGTGGAGGCGTGGGACGGCGAGACGATCGCGTACCCGGAAAACGACCGGCTGTCGGTCTCGGCCGACAACTACGCCGCCACGTGCGACTTCGTGGGCGACGACGTGCTGCACGGCCCGGGGCTGGCGCCGATCGGGCTGGACGACAAGCTGGGCATGAGCGAGCTGATGACGCTGGCGCGCGTCCTGAAGGCGAACCCTGAGATCCCGCACGGCGAGATTCTGATGATCTTTCGCCCGGACGAGGAGATCGGTCGCATGGCCGCGGTCGTGGGCCTGGCCGACGTGCTGCACGAGCGCGGCGTCCGATACGGCTACACGGTCGACGGCATCGCCCCGTTCGAGGTCAACGCCGAGAACTTCAACGCGGCGCGCGCACGCGTCACCCTGCGTGGCCTGCCGCTGAACCTGGCCGACGTCCCAACTCGCCGCATCGCGCTGCGCATCGACGGCGTGAAATCCCACGGAGCGACCGCCAAGGCCGAGGGCTATCGCAACGCGACGCTGATCTTTGCGCGGGCCATGCGCGCCGTGCCGCACAACGCCCATCCGGTGGCCTTTGAGACGGACTCGACCGCCGAGACCAGCGCCGACGTCGCGTTCATCCTGACGGGTGACGTGGACGCGGCCGAGTTTGAGCTGCTGGCTGCGCTGGAGGCCGAGATCACGCCGCACAGCTGGCGGGGGGCGGGTTTGGAGGTGCTGTCGCGCACGGACCGTGTGGGCGCCGACGAGCTGGACGGGCTGCGTCACGTCGCGCGACACCTGCAGGTGTTTTTGGAGACCCCGGGCGTGGCGCCGCTGCTCTCTGAAGACAGCGAGGGCCGCGAGGGCTACTCCAACCCGTACGCGCTGCGCCGCGACGGCGACAACTGGATCGTGGACTACCGCCTGCGGGACTTTGACCCCGAGGGTCTGGACGCGCGCGCCGAGCACGTGCGCCTGTGCGCGCGCCTGTCCGAGCTGACCGATGGCGACGTCGACGTCGAGCAGCAGTACATCAACATGGGCCCGGAGCTGGCCAAGTACCCCGAGTTGGTGACCTGGGCCGTGGAGGCGCTGGAGCCTCTGGGCGCCCACGCCCGCACGTACCCGATTCGCGGCGGCACGGGCGTCGACCCGTTCTTGAAGCGCGGCATTCCCGTCGCCAACCTGGGTACCGGCTACTTTGCGCCGGAGAGCGAAAAAGAGCTGACGTCGCGTCAGAACATCGCGCGCCACAGCCTGTGGCTGACCCACCTGGTGCAGGTGATCGCCCGACAGGCGTGATCACGATGCCCGATGTCGCGGGTGACATTGGGCATGAGACTCTTTACTGCTGTTATCGCCCTCTCCGTCCTCGCTTGCGTTGACACGTCCCCCAACCCCGAGCCGGCCATCGCCACGGTCGAGACGCCGCCGGACACCGAGCCCAGCTCGGCGCTGACCACCGAACACCTCCACTTTCAAGACCTCCCAATCGGCCAGACCGCGGCCCAGACCTTTCACTTATTGAGCACCGGCTCGGAGCCGCTGAAGGTGTTCTCGGTCGGACTGACCGGCGAGACCCCTTTTGAGGTCGTCCCCCCGGACCACCTGCACAGCCCGATCCCGCCAGGCGAAATGATGTCTTTTCAGGTGCTCTTCACGCCGGTCGACACCGAGATGGCGATGTCGCATGTGCACCTGATCACAAACGCGGGAAACCGTCTCGTGCGCGTCACCGGCGCCGGCCTCGACCAGAAAATCGAGCCGCCGCCGGTCACCCAAATCAAGGTGCCGCTGCCTGAGCTCGGCGCCGCCGCGACCTGCCCGACCGCAATCGGGTTGGTTGCCGAGGGCGAGAAGGTCATTCCGCAGACGCTGATTCACCTCTTTGGTGAGGAGAGCGAGGACGCGGTCGCCTGGGAGTGGTCCGTGCAGCAACCCACCGGCTCGGTGTCGCACCTGGTGCCCAACCCCAACGTGCCCAACCCGGTCTTTGAGGCGAATGTGGCGGGCGAATACAAATTCAAGCTCGACGTCTGGGACCAGGAGGGCAACAAGAGCTGCAAGTCGTGGGTGCAGACCGTGCTCGTCTGCGCGGATGAGGCGGTCCACATCGAGCTGCTGTGGCACACGCCCGCAGACCCCGACGAAACCGATGAGGGCCCCAGCGCCGGCACCGACCTGGACCTGCACTTCGCCCACGCCGACCTCGCCGCGACCGGCCCTGACGTGGACGAGGACGGCGCCCCCGACGTGTGGTTCGACCAGCCGTTCGACACCTTCTGGTTCAACGCGCACCCGAACTGGGGCAGCTTCAACCCGGAGATCGACGACGATCCGGGCCTGGACCGCGACGACACCGACGGCGCGGGCCCCGAAAACCTGAACCTGAATATCCCCGAGACCGGCGAATACCGCATCGGCGTCCACTACTGGGGCGACCACGGCTACGGCGAGTCCTTCGCCACCATCCGCGTCTACGTGTACGGCGCGCTGGTCTTCGAGGCGGTGGACGTGCGCATGGACAACCTGGACCTGTGGGACGTGGCCACCCTGCACTGGCCCAGCGGCGCGGTGATCCCGACCTTGACCGAAGACGGCGACTGGAAGGTCATCCCCGAGTACAAGAACCCCTTCTTCTTCCAGCCCTGAGCGCAGTTGGAGTTAGAATGGGTGCTTCTGCCGGGGCTCTTATGCGGCCTCGTCGCGAGCCTCTCCAAGCAACACCTCTGCGGGGATGCCCAACACCCTGTGAAGACGACGGATCATCGGGAGCGTAAGCGGGCGCTTGCGGTTTAGCACCTCCGACACCCGGCCTCGATGGCCGATGAGGGGTTCCAGGTCGTGACGCGTGAGGCCCTGTTGGTCGATCCGAAAGAGGATGGCGTCGATCGGGTCGGGGGGACCGATGACGTGGTGCTTCGACTCGTAGTCGTCGATCAGTGTGAGCAGCACTTCCAGCGTGTCGGCCTCCGCCGTCCCCGGCTTCGCCCCCCACAAGCAGTCGATCGCCTGCAGAGCGGCGGCGTGGTCGTCGTCATTGCGAATGGGTCGAATGCTCATGGCCTCCTCCTAAAGGGCCGACACGTCGATACGGTCGTACTCGGCGTGCGTGCCCACGAACTTGATGTAGACGGCCTGCGCCGGAAAGTAGAACTTCACGACCAGCCGATACTTGTTGCCGCCGATGTTGAACACCACCCGCTCGGCATCGATGACGCTTGCATGCGGGTAACGGGCCTTCACGTCGGCCATCGACTTCCAGTCGGCGCTGTTCGCCTCGGCGTACCACGCCTTCAGGGGGCCCTCGGCGTCCGCGTGGCCCGCGCCCCAGAAGTCCTTCAACGTTCGGCGGGCGATGATGCGGATGGCTTTGCTCCCATACTGGGATCAATCGTACCGGTGGTGACGGGTTGGGTCAAGGAGCTCGCGCCGCCATCTGCCCGGCGACGATCGCACCCGATCTTGCACCCGGTTTTTCTCGTACCCAACCGGATCGAACGGGATCGAATGGGACACGCGTTGGCCTCGCGTCGTGCGTTCTTCGATGGACAGCGGCGTGGTGGGAAAGTACCCTTTCTTCTTCCAACCGGATTGAGGTCGTCGGGTCGTGGCCGTTTGAAGCCTGAGGCGAGGGTGATGTTCGACGGGGCGAACGAAGACCCGCTGTCCTGGATCGCTTTGTCCCGCCAGTCTCGGTGTCGTACTCTCACCGCAACGCCGTGCAGGAGAGTCCGTGCCGATCCCCACCTATGACGAGTTTATGCACCCGCTGCTTGGGGTCCTCGTCGATGCCGCCGAGCCCGTACGCAGCCGAGACGTGTACGGTGCCGTCGCCGACGCCGTCGGGCTCACCGATGAGGACCGGCGTGAACTGCTGCCCAGCGGAAAACAGGCGGTCTATAAGAATCGGATCGGCTGGGCCAACGACCGGTTGAAGCGTGCTGGCTGGACCCAGTCCGCGAAGAGAGGCTACTGGCAAGTCACGCCGGACGGCATCGCCGCTCTAAAGAGACACCCGAACGGCTTCGACGAGCAGACAAGTCGGCGATTGTGGCGGATGGAAGATCCCGACGGCGGCCAGGCGGGCTCGATCTATCCGCCTGCCGTCCATAGCCCAACTGAGCGGCTACACGAGGCCGTCGCGGAACTGAAGGCAAGCCTCGCCAGCGAGATTCTGGACCAGATCGCCAACAACACGCCCGAGTTTTTCGAGTCCATGGTGCTCGACGTGCTGCACAGCATGGGCTATGGCGCAAGCACGACGGACCTGCAGCGCACCCAAACCAGCGCGGACGAGGGCATCGACGGCATCATCACGCTCGACCGCCTCGGACTGGAGAAAGTGTACATCCAAGCGAAGCGCTGGAAGCAGGGCACGGTCGGACGCCCCGAAATCCAGAAGTTCTTCGGAGCCCTGGCGGGTCAGACGGCTACGCGGGGCGTGTTCATCACTACGTCGACCTTCTCAAAGGGCGCCAGGGAGTACGCCCGACAGGTGCCCGGCAGCATCGTCCTTGTCGATGGCGGGGAGTTGGCCGCTCTGATGATCGAGTACGACGTGGGGGTCACTGTGCACGAGACGTTCAAGGTGGCGCGCATCGACCACGACTACTTCGAAGAAGGATAGGACGCGGCGAAGACGGGCGGCAACAGTGCCACGTCCACTGGCCGAAGCCCTTGACTCTCTTCGAGAGCAGAGCGATCTCTGCCTAATCAAGATGTCTACAAGACCCCGCAAAAACAATCAGTTGCCGCTCCAACTCAAGACCTGGGGCGGCCGTGCAAAGGCGGCTGCGCAGGCTGGGGTGGCGCAAGCACGGCCGAATTCCAATCTCGGAGGTGCCTGGACGGACCACCGATCGGACCGAGCCATGAGGGCGCAACCGGGTCTGCGCATGCGGTGGCTTGTTTTGGCAACCCTGCTCGGCGCCTGCTCCACCGGATTCACCGGGGGGTACACTGGCGGGGTCCCGGAGCTGGCAGGGCAGCGTTCAGGTCAGCTTCACATGTACGGCTGGGGTGGAGAGAAGGACCTCGCGTTCACGGTCGGCGGGCGTGCTCGTCTGGGCCAGAGCATGAGCGGGGCAGTGTGTGGTGGTGTGCGCGTTGCCGTCCCAAAATGGAGGGTCGGGGCCGGTCTGCAATACCAGCTCCTCGTCGGCCGACCGTTTCGCGGCACCTGGATGGCCCTCATCGGTTACCACGGCAAGCAGACGTCCAGCCGCATCAGCCGTTAGTGGGCGATGGTGAACGTGTCGATGACGTCGCCGGCGTCCGGGTCATGGACCGTGAACTTGGCCTGCTTGCCGTCGACCTCGCCGATGACCAGGTTGAAGGCCTTGCGGGCCGCGACGCGCTTGTCTTCCAGGCCGGGGATGATGTGGTTGTCGATGTCGTAGAGCGGGGCGCCGCCGCCGCCGGTTACGACGTAGTGCAGGCCGTCGATGATGAAGTGCTCGTAGCAGTGGTTGTGGCCGTTGAAGACCACGTCGACGCCGTGCTCGAGCCAGAGCGGGTGTAGAAACTCGCGGTTGGCCTTGTTGGGCGTGTGCTTCGAGAACGAGTAGGTCGGGTGGTGGTACATCACAAACAGGAACTCGGCGTCGGCGCCCGCTTTCAGCTCCTTGGTGAGCCACTCGCCCTGCTTGGCGGCCTCGATGTTCGAGTTCAGCTGAATCCAGTGGGTGTTGCCGTAGCGAAAGGCGTAGTTCAGCTCTTTGTCCTGGTCGGAGTTGCGCAGGGTCCAGTAGCCGCGCCAGTAGGCCTCGCCCAGGATGGCCTCGTGGTTGCCGTAGCAGGGCATCAGCGGGGTGCTTTTGAGCAGCTCGCCCTCGATGGCGAAGAAGCCCTGCCAGTCCGCGTGGCTGCCGCCGAACGCCAGCGCGTCGCCCGTGTTGACCAGAAGATCGGGCGCGCGCAGGGCCATCGCGTCGACCACTCTCTGGTGATCGTCGTGGTGTGAGCGGTTGTCGCCGAAGATGCCGACCGTGTACGCCTGATCCGGCGAGGGCGTCGTGCGAAAGGTGGAGGCGTCGGTCACGGTGCCACCGATGACGACCTTGTAGTTGTAGCGCGTGCCCGGCTGCAGGCCGGTGATCTGGGCCGCATGCTGAAAGCCGGGGGGCGCCGGGCGGATCAGGATGTCGCTGGCCATGTCCATGACAGCGGGCTCGGACTGCGCGATCGCGTCCAGGCAGGGCTCTCCCTCCCGCCAGACCGCGACGGTTCCCGGCACCTGCTCCAAGGTCTCGAACGCGACCGTGATCCCGTCCAGAGTGGGCCACTGGAGGTAGGGGCCGTTGGTGACGCTGACCGGATCGCCCGCGGCTTGTGGCGCAGTCAGGCATTCGGGCTCGCGCTCAACATCGGCGCGCTCAGTGGGCTGGTCCAGGGCGGCGGTGGGCTGGTCGTCGTCGGCTGCGTTCTCACCGGCGCTGTCACCACCCTCGGCCGGCTCGTCCTTTACGGCAGCCGGTGCTGCGGCCGTGGAGTCAGAGTCCGCGCAGCCACAGACGGTCCCAACGACGAAGAAAAGTGCCATGCACGTGCGGTGATGCATTGGCGCAGCTTATCAGATCAGCGCTGCTCCTGATCCAGCAGGGCCTGCAGCCAGGCGGTGGGCGTCAGCACCAGCGAGGCGGTCGTGCACTGCGCGTCTTTTCCGCTCTGCTGTTCGTCGCCGGTGCCCAGGGTCCAGGCGCCGTCCTGATCGACCGTCAGCGTCTCCGCGTCCCAGTCGGCCGGGGCGCCCGTGATCTCGATATCCCAGTGGTCGGCCGTCGTGTTCGGATGGGTCACGGACACCTCGGCGTGGGTCGCGATCATGTCGTTGAACCGCACCTCGGCGTCAAACGGCTTGATCGAGTTATCGATGATCGCGGCGCCGGGGTCCGTGTAGAACTCCAGCAGCTCCAGCTTTGTGCCCGCGGAGAAGGTGCACGTGCGCAGGACCACGCGCTCGGTGGTGGCCAGCACATCGGGCGGCACCTGCGCGTTTTGATACTCGGCCGGCGCGATGCGGATCGGGCGCGACAGCGGACGCACCTGCTTGATGACGATGCGCGGCTCAAACGGGGCGCCCTCCGCCACCGCGGGCCAGCCGGCCTTCATCTTGCGAAACTCCAGGTCCAACACGACGCTGCGTGCGGAGCCGGCCTCGGTGAGCCCCACGTTGCGCGCGTCGAGCCACGCCTCGGAGAACGTCACCATGCGATCGAACAGCCAGGTGAGCTCCTCGTCGGTGAACACGTCGCCCTCGCTCTGGTTAGACGCCTGCACGCGCTCGATTTTCAGCTCGCCGTCGCCGGTACGGCTGACCCGATCGACCTCAGGCAGCGCGTTGAGCCCCGGCGGCGGGTTGGTCACCGAGACCGCGCCGGCCTGCACGTTGACCGTCAGCTCGATCCGGTCGCCCAGCTCGGGGTCCCGCGCAAAGCCGACAAGCATCACGCCGTTGGCGGCCTCCAGCGGATCGTCAAAGCGCGGGTGCACCAGCACACCCATGTTGCCGTCCAGGTGCGGGACGTTGCCGTTTTTGCGCTCTTCGAACGCGCCAAACGACCAGTACGACGCCCACACCTTTTTGATCGCCTTCTGGATCGTGCGGCCGCGGTCCTTGTCGTTGTCCTGCTCCTCGGCGAAGAGAAAGCCGGTCTTGGACGTGTAGACCCCGGCGCCGTTGAAGCCCTCGACATCCTCGGCGGTCGACGAGGACCGAAACCGCAGGCCCTGACTGTGGGACAGCGCCGTAAAGCGCTCTTCCAATTGCTCTCGAATCGTGGACAGGGTGGCCTGCTCGATCGGCTGATCCCGAATCATCTCGCGCAGCCCGCCGGCAGCCAGAACGGCCTTCAAGTTAGCCGTGTGGGGCGCCGCTTTGAACTCCTCCAACCAGGTGAGTGAGGCGCTGTCGCCCTCGTGATGGGCGACGAAGTCGGTCTCGCCCTCCAGGAGCAGAAAGCGGGCGCGACGCTCACCGTCGAACTCGGGGTTGCTGATCAACGACTCCACCTGAGCGCGAAGCGGCGCCATGTGCTCGTGATAGGCGCGGACAGTGATCGAGAGCGGCTGGAAAGGGGTCGGGATCGTCTCATCCGCCGCCAGCGCCATCAGCCCGGCCGACTTGCCGCCGACCAGGGGCACGCGCGCCTCCACGTCGGTCACGTCACCGTCCAGCAGGTCGTGAAAGTACGGCGCGGCGGCGATGTCGATCTGCTCGATGTCCACCTGGCCCGCCTTGGTCTTGCTGAGCCACAGCTGCCATTGCCCCTGGGACATCTGCTGCCAGGTGATCTTGTCCTTCTCGACCTTCAAAATCACGGCCGTGCCGTCTTTGGCCCACTTGCCGAGCACGGTGTCGTCGTAGGAGCCGCCCACGTAGACGTTTGGCGTGCCGCGCGCGATTGCCAGCAGGTTGAAGTGCGCTTGAGGGGTCTGCGGCACGCCGGTCACAATGCCGGCCACCGGCGGCAGCTCGTCTGGGACGTCCGCCAGCAGCACGATGTCGTTGGTCGTCGTGGCGGAAGAGCCCAGGGCGCCCTTGGGCACGCGGACGATGTGGCCCGCGGTGATGCCGGGGTTGTAGCCGACGGTCTCGCCGGGCGTCACGAGGTCGTTGTAGGTCAGCACCCGCTTGGCGTACGGGCCGTCGCCGCGCTCCATGAACTCGGCCAGAGCCTCTTGAAACGATGACGTGCGCGACAACCAGCGCAGCTCGACGTCGGGCGGCAGCAGTGGCTCCAGACGGGTGAAGAAGTGGCCGACCTCCGCCTCGGTGGGCTCGTCGGTGTACTCGAGTTCGAAGACCCACAGCTCTTCGGGGGTGTTTCGGTCGGGGTTGGGCGCCAGGTACAGCACGGAGCCGACGCCGAAGAAGCGCGGGCACGGGACCGGCTTGCTGGACTCCCAGCAGCGCCCCAGGGCCAGGTCGTAGAAGTGCGGCGAGGCGATGCGGTCGCCGAACCAGCGCAGGTCCAGCGGCAGGTCTTCCATGAGGGTCAGCTCGGCGTACACCGACTCGATGGTGGGAAACGAGAAGCGCGTGTCGGGCTGCACGTCCAGTGCGGGGATACCGACCCCGTTGAGCAGACGAAACCAGTACCACTCGTCGTGCAGCTTGTAGAAATGCGGATCAAGAAAGGCCGCTACACCCGAGGGTCCGTAGAAGTTGGTTGTGACGAACTTGGCCTGGACCGGGATCTGCCCCAGGTCCGCGAAGTCGAGAAACGCCTGCTTGGTCTCAAAGCCGGGGGCGGTGTGGTCGACAAAGTCCTCGGGCGGGCCGTCCGAGCAGGCGACGACCAGGGCAAAAGCCAGCAGCGACCAACGCAACCCAGGCTCAGCCTTGCACGTGCGTCTTGAGCCAAACCTGCGGAAAGACCAGGACCGGAAGCGGGGAGAACGTCAGCAGCCGATCGACGGTGCTGCCGATCAAAAACGACGCGACTGCGCCTGTGCCGTGGCTGGGCACGCAGATGAGATCGGCCTGCCAGTCTATGGCCGCGGCGATCAGGCCCACAGCCGCCGAGTGCCCGGGCACCACCGCGTGATCCAGCGCCCCTTCACCCACCTGGGAGAGCCACGCGGCAAAGCGCGCCTCGTGGCGGGCCTGCAGCTCGTCGATGATGGCGTGTGGGACGGCCGGCAGCTCCGGGTCGTTGAGCGGCAGGGCGGATCCGGGGCTCTGCCAGACGTGGACGACGCGGGTGGCGGCGTCCAGGCGCGCGGCGTAGTGAACCGCTGCACGCAGGCCGATGGTGCTGTCTTCGCTGAAGTCGGTGGCGGCAACCAGCCGGCGGTAGCTGGGGGCCGCGACCGCGCCTCCGTCGTATCCCTGGGGCTCGTGGACAACGAGCACGGGCACCGTGGCGGAGCGGACTACGCGCTGGGAGGTCGACCCCAGGGGGCCCGTCCGGTGGTCACCGTGGCGCGTGATGACGATCAGGTCGACTGCGTTGTCGTCGGCATAGCGATCGATCTCGGTCGCCGCGTGGCCCGGTATCTCCACGACGGTGACGTCGATGCCCGCGGAGTCGAACGCCGCCTCCGCCTGGGCCAGGCGCGCTTGTCGTACAGCGCCGACCTGGTCGATGTACGTGAGCATGTCTGCGGAGGAGTGAAACCCGACCTCGGCCAGCTCGTCCACGTACAGCAGGGTGACACGCGCGCCCCAGGCTCGGGCGACGGCCGCCGAGTGCCCGTATGCGATTGACGCCGCGGCCGACAAATCAGTAGCAACAAGGATGTGGCGTATATCCATAGCAGGGGTGATCATACCCGACTGAAGCAGCCGAGGTGTGGGAAGTGATTGTAAGAAAGGTCCTGATTTTTGTCGTGATCAGCGTGCTCAGCGCATGTTCCAGCAGCCCGTCGCGATCGAAGTGCGGCGTGGGCGTGGAGGGCGCTTCGTGCACGGCCAGCAAGGACTGTGACTGCGATCTGCAGTGTGTGGGGGGGATCTGCAAGCCCGAAGGAGCAGCGACGGCCGACACAGGCACAGACACCACTGATACGACGGACACGGGTGCTGAGACCACCGGAGACGACACCGGAGACGAGACCACCGGGGACGACACGGGCGCGGACACGACCGGCGACGACAGCGCCGCCGCGCCCACCGCCGAGGCCACCCGCTACGAC
>CAZJHX010000159.1:0-24546 GCA_964545715.1 uncultured Myxococcales bacterium | reverse complement strand
GGCGGCGGGCGGCGGCGCCCGCGGGTAGGAACGAATTTGCGGCATCGACCACTAGTCACGGCTGGGCCAGTTTACATGAACGCGACCAGCACCGTCGCCACCGTCGTGGCAGCCCAGCCCGTGCGCGCCACAGTCCAATGACGGTGGCCCGCCACGAGCTTGGACACCGCGCCGCAATGACGGGGTTCGTCGGTAACGCGCTCACACTCCTCACACTTGAAGCGTGCCGCACCCGGGGCGGCCAACACGGTCAGGCCGACCGCCAACAAGCCGGCGCCAAGCGCCCACGCGGGGCCATATCCGCGCTGCAGACCAACCGCCTCAAATGCGGACCACGCCACCGCCAGCAAGATTGGCGCGGCAGCAGCGCCAATCACCCAAACCGGGCGGCGGTCAGAGAAGGCGGTGATCCGGTGCACAGCAACCGCCCCCCCGGCCGAAACCGCCGCGAGAAACGGCAGATACCAGCGCACAGATTGTGTCTGGTCGAAGATGAACAGGACCAGCACGCCGGTGATCGTGACCTGAAACAGATGCGATAGCCCGAGCGGCTCAGCGGTCCCCTGGTGTCGCCGAAGCGCCAGCGCCGCGCCCAGAACGCCGGCAAAAGCACCGCCCAGCGGCAGCACCCAGTACCAGTCGCCCATCGCCCAGGCGGCGTAGGCGATCAGCATGAACCCAATGCCCGCGGTGCGCGTGAGAAAACCCCGACGCCTCAGGAGGATGCCGAAGATGGCGGCCCCTGCCAGAAAGACGATGCGCCGCACGTGAATCTCGCCCGAGGGCCCGGCGAGGTATCCGTCCAGCGCGTACCAGACCCCGAGAGGGATGAAGACGTTGTCCAGACCCCGCACGCTGATGGCCTCGATGCACGTGGCCAGAAAGGCGACGGCCAGCGCGATCAGCACGCAGTCGACCCGGTCGGTCAGGTTGTACAAGAGCAGCGGCACGTGCACGACGATGAACGTGACGACAAAGAAGGCGGTCGACCCCTCGAGGCTGCGACGCTCTCCCAGCGCGCGAAAGTGGCGCGTGCCGTAGGCAGTCCCGACCAGGGCGGCTGCCGCGTCCGAGACGGCGAGCACCGCAATCGGGATCACATAAAGCGCGGGCTGACCGGGCGTCAGCCAAAACAACACGGCGATGACCACAGGAAACGCCTGCGCGCCGTAGCTGACCCGGTCGACGCCGTGCACCCCTTGCAGCTGCCCGAAGTGACGGCTGCCCGCGACGACGACAAAGAAACCCGCGGCGATAATAGTGACCGTCCACGGCGACCCGAAGATGTATGGAAAGGCGGCCGCCAACAGGCCCGACCCGACGTGCGCGGTCTTGCGCGTCTGCTCTTTTGTGGCGCCGAGCTTTCGAAGCAGCTCGGATACGCCGAGAACCCCGAGCGCGAAGGCGGCCACGATCGCAGCGGCGCCAAACTCGCCGGCTGGAATAGACATATCCCGCTTTGTACCACCTTCCGCCCCTCGGATATGAAACCAAGACCCCCCGGTCACCTTTTTAGAGAAGCTGGCACGCTCCCTGCTCCTATGGCCGGCATCGCAACAACGCGACCAGTAGAAGGAGACCCACTAATGAAGCGCTTTACTCTGACGGCCATCGCCCTGCTCGCCACCACAACCCTCGCCTGCGACCCGGGGGCCGCGCCAAACGGCACGAACAGGACAATCGACGCGGACGGGCTCAATGCCGAGCTCAAGGTGCCCACGTGCGCCGCCGTATGCGAAAACGCCGAGCTCAATGCCTATCTCAGCTGCGTGTATGACGGCGCAATCTCGGGCCCCGACTGCCGAATCGTAGCCAAGCAGGCCGCACAAATCTGCGCCGCCAGCACCTGCGAGCAGCCGGCCCCAATCGACATCACAGAGGTGGACGGCCAGTGCTACCAGCAGTGCGGCGCCACCGCCACGGGCGCCGAAGAGCGCTGCCTGGACAGCGACAACCACACGCCACACTGCGCGCTGGTGGACACCTACACCCACATCGCCTGCATCGAGGTGGCGTGCCTGGGCGAGACCGCACATCCCGCCCCGACCTGCGAGGAGCGCTGTGACGCCGCCGCCCTGCGGGTTTACCAGGGCTGCATCCAAACCAGCGGAACCGTGCCGTGCCGCCGCCGCGCCGAGATCGACGCCGCTCAGTGCCAGGCGGCGTGCGCCAACTGACCCCACATCCGCTCCCGCGCTTCTGCTAGGATAAGCGACGTCAGCAGACATGCGTGTGGGAGAAACCGTACTCGGAGCGGTTCGTGGTTTATTGGATGCGAAGAAGCGCTATGTCCGGTGCGCCGCTCTGGCCGCCGCGCTGCTCGTCATCTGCCCCCAACCGGCGCAGGCCCGCTTCCCGGGCTGGGAGAAGCTGGACGCTCGCCTGAAGCTCGATTTTGTCAGAGCTTCAACCCTCGAACCGGCGCCCCAGCTGGAGTGCTTCGTCCAAAGCGCCAGCCCTGAACTGACCGCCGCTCGAATCCGAGGGCTGGGAGGCGCGGTTGGGGTCATCAGCGGCGACATATTGACCGCAACGCTGGCTGCTCAGGACCTCGCAGGCCTGGCAATCGGGAATGAGGTGTCGTTTCTCGAAGGTGCGGTCACCGTGCACCCGCTGCTGGATAAGGCGGGCCCCCTCGTCGGCGCCCCGTCCGCCTATGTCCCTGGAACCACGACGCCGCTGACGGGCGAAGACGTGCTCGTGGCTGTTGCGGACTACAAGCTGGATGTCACCCACCCTGCATTCGCCGATCGGCTCAAGCTGTACTGGAACGTCAAGACCAACAAGCTGTGCAAAGGCGACGCGATCAGCGACGGCAAGTGCAGCTGCGCCAAGCCCACATCGAAGGGGTGCATCCACCCGGTGCCGGTCAGTGACCATGGGACCCATGTAACCGGCATCGCAGCCGGCGGCTCCGTCGCCAACGTCCCGTATGTCGGCATCGCCCCGGACGCCGCGATCGCCTTCGCCGACCTCGGAGGCACGGGCCCGATTCCTGAGAAGTACGCCGCGATGAACCCCTTGAGCACCCACGCGTGCCTGGCCGCGCACGGCCTGGTCGGCTACGGAATAAAGACCCAGCAAGCCGTCGTGGTGAACATGAGCATCGGCGTGATGGCGGGCCCGCGCAACGGCCGCTCCCTGGCCGCCAAATGCATGGACAACATCATCGTGGGCGCGGACAAGAAGCCGATGCCGGGTCGTGTGCTTGTCGCCGCGGCGGGCAACGAAGGCAACGGCATCACCATCAACCACCGGCACGATGACAAGAAGATGTACGACGGGCAGTGGCTCAACGGCCACTACGGCCAGCAGATCGATACCAGTATTACGCGCCTGGTGTTCTGGCCCAACGAGGACTACGCCACGGGCAAGCGGGCACACCTGGAGATCTGGTCCACCAACGACTTCGGCATCCCGATTCAAGCGCGAATCCGCCCGCTTTACGGCGAGGTCACCGGCGGCAAATGCAAGCCGGTCCAGACGGCCTTTGCTGGCGACAAAACCGCGGGCGGTACCGGCGGCTGGGTGACGACCGGCTCCAAGAAGAAGGCCCCGGGAACCGTCAAGGAGCTGGACACCAAGGTCAAGCTGCCGTTCAGCGATGCATTCGTCCTCTGCCCGGTGCTGGATGGCAAAGCGATCACCGCCAAGGTCCGCGCACAGACCGGGCTCGACCCGGACGGGCAGTCCCAGGCGATCGTCTTCGAGATCGAGGCCGATTATTTCGACAACCCATGGTTGCTCGAGATGCGCACGACGGAGCTCAATATCCGCGTCGACGCTTGGATGGAGCTGGCACGACGCGCCGGCTTTATCTATGGGCCGGAGCTGAGCGAGCCCATCTGGAAAGGTGTGCTGGACCAGGCGCTGACACACGCAAACGACGACGGTGACAACAAGATGACCGTGAACTGGCCTGCGGTGGCCCGTCGCGTGATCTCGGTCGCCAACTATGTGGGCAACACGACATGGAAGGACGTCTGGAAGTTTGCTCAAGAGAAGTGCAAGCCCTGGACAGGAGGCAGCGCCCCGGCAGCAAACGCTTACGCCCTGGCCAAGTCGTCCAGCCGCGGCGGTACGCGCGAGGAAAAAGTGACGGGCAAATACCCGTTCATCACCGCGCCCGGCACGGTGATCACGTCCGCCATGAGCGCTTACACGCAGAAGTTGGATCCCATCGAGCAGGTGATCGGCCCGACGGGGACCTGCTCCGGTGCGCCGAACCTCACCTGCCGGCAGACGGACAAGGGCACCTCGATCGTCTGCGACAAGCCGACCAAGTCGTACACATGCACGGACGTCGAACCCAGCTGCAAATCAACGACGTGCGCCGCAAAGACGGGTAACGCTTCGAGCACCTGCACCGGCTTCAACCTCAACGCCGCCACGGGGGACTACGTGGCGTTCAGCGGCACCAGCATGGCCAGCCCGGTCGTCACGGGCGCCATCGCCCTGATGTTGCAAAGCTGCCCGTGGGCCACCGCCGAGGACATCGAGAAGGCACTTATTGCAAGCGCTTTGAAGAATCAGCCCGGCATGGCCGAGAAGAACGCGTGGGGCCACGGAATCATTCAGGTCGATCAGGCGGTCGCGCAGCTCGTCTGCCCGCCTGACGGTCCGGGACCCGAACAGCTGTGTATCGACCTGGGCTACCCGTTCCCGATCACGTGCACCGAGAAGAAGCTGATGCCGGGCACGCCGAAGTGCCCCGAGGCGAATGGAGGCGGCTTCAAGACAACGATGAAGCTGGCCGGGTGCGCGTCAAAGTCCAAATGCAAAGTCGAGGTGGAGGCGTGCTTTTTGGACTGGTGCACGGCCTACGTCAACGGCAAGGTCCAGATCGGCCCCAAGACGTATGACTTCAAGGACTGGGTGGCGAACCACTGCTCCAACGAGTTCCAGAAGCCAACGTTCTTTGAGTGGGGCGGCTCGTCAAAAGGTGTGACCAAGGCAACCGGCAAAGCCGCCAAGGACGCCTGCGACAGCCTGTCGGTAAGCTGCTCGCCCGGGCTGGCCGACCCGTGCGGCGCCGAGCTCTGGGGTGCAGGTGTGTCGGATGAGGACCTGCCCGCAGAATGCAAAGCGCCTAACCTCATGTTCCTGCTGGACGTCAGCGGGTCCATGGGGGTCGCGGGCGGCGACACGAAGTATGACCGCGCCGTGGACGCCATCGTGTTGATGATGGCCAGCCTGCCGGAGTCGATCCGGTTCGGCCTGACGGCCTTCCCCGCGCTGGACGGCGCCGCTTGCGACATCTCCGACGCGGCCCAGGTGCCGATCGGCGACAGCAGCGGTGGTGAGATCTGCCAGCTGGTCCACCCGACCGGAACCACTATCTCGTCGTGGGGCGGCCCGTCGTTCGACGATGACACCCCCATGGTGCAGGCGCTCGACGCGGTCGCAACCCAGCCTGGATTGGCGGACGATGAGCGGCGCCGCTTCGTCGTCATGCTGACCGACGGCGTCCAGGACTGCTGCAAGTCAGGGGACTACGATAATGTCCCCGACTGCATCCCGGACACAAACGGCATCGATCCCGACCAATCCGACCAGCACCGCGTCGATCTGGTCGCCCGGGTGCAGGCGCTGAAAGATGCCGGCGTGGACACGTTCGTGGTCGGCTTTGGCGATCAGGTCGACGCCGAGACGCTCAATGCCATGGCGCTGGCGGGCGGCCACCCGACCCAGTCCGACTGTGGCGAGGACGAGGTCTGCTACTACCAGGCGGATGATTACAGCGCCCTGATCGAGGCGCTGCAGGCCGTGTCGTCGCAGGTCGTGGAAAAGTGCGACGGCGTGGATAACGACTGCGACAACCTGATCGATGAAGAGGTCGGCGGCCCACTGTGCGCTGCTGACGAGCTTTGTCTTGGCACCTGCGTACCGATCCCTTCGACGTGCTCGACGACGAGCGACTGTCCTGACGGCAGCTATTGCCCCACGGACACTGACACGTCGTGCGTCGCGACGCTGATCGCCGGCAAACCGTGCACCGTGGACGATGCGTGCCAATCGGGATTCTGCGTCAACTCGTTTTGCGCAGACATCCCGGCGGGAGCGTGTGCGACGGACGCGGACTGCGGCGAAAAAGGCTACTGCGACGACGTGGCAAAGCCTGGTGACCCAGCGGCATCCAACCAGTGCAAGCCCGTCGGTGCGGAAGGGGAGCCTTGCGCCAAAGACACCGCCTGCGACGGCGGCGGATGCGTCAACGGGTTCTGCGGCGACGGCGACGCAGCGCCCACCTGCACGGGCGACTCCGCGTGCGCTGCGGACGCGTTCTGCGACGACACCCCCGGGCCCGGACACCCGGCGCCGAGCCTGCAATGCGAGCCGACCCAGCCAAACGGCGCGGTTTGCGCCAAGGGGTCGGCGTGCACGTCCGGCCACTGCGACAACGGCTTTTGCTGCACGGGACCGAACACGGTCTGCTGCGCCGTCACGGCGAGCTGTCCCCCCGACCTCAACGAAGCCGCTGTGTGCGTGAACGCGGCGACCTGCCAGGGCACGCGGGTCGTCGGTGAGTGCATCGACCACCTCTGCTCAGCGCTGACGATCGATGACGACAGCGGCTGCGACTCATCGGTGGTGGCTGCCGACTGCGGCAGCTTTGCCGACGTCCACTGCGCCGGGCTGCCCGAGCAGGACGGAAAGATCCCGGCGTGCCCCACCGTGTGTTCCTCGGACGCCTGGTGCGACGCCGGCACCCACTGCGACCCCGGCGGCGAGTCCGCGGCATGCTTCGACGACCTGCCGAACGCCTCGCTCTGCAACGAGCCGTCCGACTGCCAGAGCGGCAAGTGCGACCACCGCTACTGCACGGGGCAGGACATCGCCGACGGCGGTGTAGTCTGCGACCTGACCGGCGATGCGGGCGAGACCACCGAGTGCGGGATCCACATCGCGCGCACGGACGTGGCGCAGGAGCCGGCACACGCGTTCACCGTGACGCTGGCGTTCGATCCGGCCAAAGTCACGCCCATGGGACTCATGTCGTGCAGCGCGCTGCCCATTCCAGAGGGTTTCTGTGCGGGCCAGAGCGGCGTTTGGGACGCGGCCCTGAGCAAGTGCGTTGTTTGCTCTCAAGCCGCGCTCGACGAGCCGGTTGTGCTCAAGACCGGACACAACGTCAAGACCTGCCAGCAGGAGGCCGAGACCTGTCCATCGGACCGGCTCAGCCTGCTGGCGTTTATGACCAACTCAGTGGCTCTCTCGGATTCCTGGATCGGCGCCGCGGGCAGCCCGGTGGGCAGCAGCGCCGTCATGCGCGTGGTGTTCCAGCTGATCCAGGACGGGCCTCACGTCGTGCGCGTACACGGCGCTACGGAGCTCTCCGCTGCCGACAAAGATGCCAACGCGCTGCTGGTCGGTGTGGGACACGCCGCTTCCGGGCAGCCGTCGCACTGGTTGCAGAGCGGTGTCGAGGCCGGTTGCGAGGTCTCGGGCAACGGCGTCTGCGGCGCCTCGTGCGGTCCGGATCAGCCGAACGGCAGCGTGTGCGACGACTCGGATCCGTGCACGGTGGATGACACCTGCGCGGACGGTCTGTGCGTGGGCGCCTCAAAGCCCTGCCCTGTCGCGTTCAGCTCCTGCGAGCCGGTGTCATGCAACGCGGTGACCGGCGAGTGCGAAGCCGACGCCCTTGCGGACGGCACCGTCTGTGACGACGACGATCCGTGTACCTGGTTCGACTCCTGCTACGACGGGCTGTGTTACGGGCTGAACGGCGCGACCTGCGAGCCGGAATCCGTTGAGCTCTGCTCCGCGCTGGCGCCGATCGAGCTGCCGATCGAGCTCGGAGACGGGTGCTACGACGAGACGGTGTCGCTGAGCTCGATCTGTGGCGGAGTCGGCATCTGCGAGGTGGACGTCACCGGGTGTGTTCAGGGCGGCAAGGTGACGTCGCTTCAGGCGTCCGCGACCGCCGAGCTGCCGGAGATCGGGACGTTCGAGGTCGCCGGGGAGTGGTCGAAGGCCGGGGTGTGCCTGTCCACGATTACGGACGCCACGCTGGACATCGGCCTGCCGCTGTCCGACCTCTCGTTCAGCGTCTGCCTGGACTCGGCGTGCGAGCTGGCGACCATCGGCGTGTCGGGCAACGTGCTCATCGGCGGCTCGGACGTGGCCTTTGTGGGGCAGCTGTCGCTCAAGCCCGTAACCAAGCTGACCTTGCAGGTGCAGGGTGCGCTGAACCTGGGTGGCGTCACCCTCAACAACGTGGTGCTGACCATCGTGAAGCCCAGCGGGGGCGAGGCCTCGGTCACGCTGCTGGGGGAGTTCGCGGTCGCCGGGGGGCCCACGCTGCTGGTCTCCGGCAGCTACTCGGACGGGGACATGACGCTGGCCGCCGGGCTCAAGCCGGGGACGCAGTGGCAGCCGATCGACTCGATGGTCATCACCGTCGCGCAGGGGACCCTGAAGCGGCAGGGCGGGACGTGGTCGGGCACGCTGGATGTGGCGACCACGATGGAGCTCGGGTCCCTCGGGGTGCTGGACTTCAGCGGGGAGCTGACCTTCGCCGCCGGTGGGGCGATCTCCGGCACGCTGATGGCGCAGCTGGACGGGATTGGCGGCTTCAACTTCGACCAGCCGTCGGACAGCCTCAGCGTCGAGGCGCAGTTTGTGGACAGCGCGCTGACCAATATCGCGTTCAGCGGGCAGAAGACGCTGGTGATCAGCGGGCAGACCCTGGTCTTCGGAGTTGGCGGGACCTGGGTGGACGGCGGGGACACGACGGTCACGCTGACGCTGCAGGGCGACGCATGGGAGCCGATCTCCGGGCTGGCGATACAGAATCTGAAGTTCGAGATCGTCGTGCCCGACGCGGGCGACATCAGCGTGGCCTTGTCCGGACAGCTGGCGATCGGCAGCGGGGACGGAGCGCTGCAGCTCGCCGTCTCGGGCGGCTGGGCCGACGGGGACATCACCGACCTGGCGCTGCAGTCGACAGCGCCGTGGACGCCTTTGGCAGGCGTCACCATCGAGCAGGTGTCCGGGACGCTGGACCGTGACGAGGCCGGGATCTGGTCGATCACGCTGTCGGTGAACAGCACGATGACCGCGCCGATTCTGGGCGATGTCGGGCTGGCAGGCACGCTGCAGATCCACGACGGCGGCGACAAGATCTTCGGGTGTCTGTCCAGCACGTCGCAGCCGCCGCTGAGCTACTCAGGCTTGAGCTTTGGGCTGGACGTCGAGGTGTGCGTCAACTCGACGACCGACAACGTGTACGACCCGGCGACGGACCTGCTGATCGCTGTGGACGGCGACGTCACTCTGGCCGGCAAGGACCTGAGCTTCACCGGGACGCTGAGCAAGAACATCGTGGACGCGTGGAGCCTGACGCTGGACCTGGAGGACCTGCTCGCAAGTATCGGGGCGATCTCGGCGGCGCAGCTCAACATCGACGAGGCCGGCCAGGTCACCTTCTCGGGGCAGATTTCGCTGTTGGGCGGCACCCTGGCGCTGTCGGGGGTGGTGAGCAGCGGCGGGTTTACGCTGAGCCTGGGCCTGGCGCCCGGCAGCGGGCCGTGGAAGCCGCACAGCTCGTTTACGATTCAGACCTTTGACGGCACGCTCACCTACTCCGGCTCGGCGTGGTCGGGATCTTTGAACATCGGCGGCGGACAGCTGGTGCTGGGCGGGCCGTTCGGGGTGCTCACCTTCACCGGCGGGCTGGTTATTCAGCCGAACGGCAACGTGACCGGCTTCTTGGAGAAGTCGCTGGCGACAAGCGTGCTGGGAATCAGCGGCGCCAAGGTGCGCGTGGAGTTCTCGTCGGTCGGGGCGCTGATCGTCACGCTGCTGGTCGATGACATCTCGTTCGGGCCCGTGAACTTCGACCTGGAGGGCACGTTTGAGTATTCGGACGGCCAGTGGGAGGTGGAGGCGGTCACGGATCTCGGCACGCTCACGCCCTTCGGCGCCGATGGACCCACCATTACGGGCACGCTGACGGGCGCCGTCGACTCCAACGGAGACTGGTCGGCCAGCGTCACCGGCGCGATCACCTTCAAGCTGGGCGGCAAGACGTTTGGTCCGCTGACAGTGACCGGCGTATACGACGACGACACCCTGACGCTGACCGGCGCCTGGTCGGGCGCGTACAAGCCGCTATCGGCGCTCGGGGTCGATGTCTTCTCTATAGAGAACCCGGCCGTGACCGTGGCGATCGACTTCGACGCGGAGACGACCGACGTCACCCTGTCAGGCGACATCCCGCTGAACATCTTCGGCAACGACGTGACCCTGTCTGTGACGGGCGGCGGCCAGGTGGGCGGCACAGGCGGCGTGACCTTCACCGGGACACTGGACGGCACGCTGGATCTGCCTGGCTTCGGCGAGCTGGACACCGCCATCTGTGTCGCCGCGTCCACTGTGGCCGCCACCGTGCAGTGCAGCGGCAGCGCGGTCAGTATCGACAGCGGCTTCACGCTTTTGACGACCGCCGCGCTCCCCCTCGACCTGCCCGGCAACGACGGTCCGGTGCTGCTGAAGATCGCCGTCCACTCCCTGACCAACTTCACGATCGAGGCGATCGTGCCTATCGACGTGCCCATCATCACGCCCGAGGACGACTTCGCCGGCATCGATGACGCCACGCTGGCCTCGCTGGTGTTCGGGGCCGAGATCAACGGGGGCGACTCCAGCCTGTTCTTTGACGGCACCATGACTATCGAACCCGAGGCATCCGCCGCCGTTCCGGCGCCCACGACGGTCAACGCATCCGCGCACATTGCGGTGGAGTTGGCCCAGTGGAAGCTGGGCGCCACGCTGGTCGGCATGTGGATCGAGCCCTTCAAGCTGGGCGGCTTCGCCATCGAGAACGCCGCTTTTGAGTTGGGACTGACCTACTCCATCCCGCCGGCGCCCATCAGCGGCGGCGTGCAGACCAGCTTCTACCAGTTGAAATCCGGCAGCTGGCCCGCCGGCACGACCGAGCCGTGCGAGTGCGGCGGAACCTGCGCCAGCGTGGAGTGCGCGGCAAACGTGCTCACGCTCTCCGGCGGCTTCTTCTACGACATCACCGACACAACGGTGCTGGCCAACCTCAAGATCAAGAACCTGGACCTGAACACATTCATAAGCCTGCTGCTGGATACCGCGTTTGCGGTCAGCGGGCTGTCGTCTGTGGCGCCGACCCAGTCGTTCCCCAACATCCCGATCAGCGAGGACGCGTTCCAGATCAAGACGCTGGAGTTCAAGATCGGCACCAAGAGCACCGTGTGGCCTCCACCGCCGGCGGGCGGGGGCGTGCAATATCACCCGGGCTTCTCGCTGCTGTTGGACGCCGTGGTCAACGACAAGGCCGTTCAGCTGCAGGGCTATCTGGGACCCAAGGGGCTGATGCTGGACGGGCTGCTGGACCCGATCGAGCTGTGGGGCCTCTCGGTCAACGGCGATCCGTACCAAAAGGCGTTCAGGCCCAACGGCAACTACGTCAAGGTCAACCACCACTCGACGCTGAGCCTGCCGAACGACGGCACGCTCGAGGCCTGGGTCAAGGGCAACTGGGTCGCCAACTACAACGCCTTTCGGCTGTTCAAGAAGATGCCGAGCGCCGGCGACGGCTACGAGGTGTCGATCGGCGCGCCCGAGGGCGGCAAGGGTCGCGTCCGCGTCAAGCTGAAGAAGAACGGGGCGCCCAAGCAGTACACGACCAAGTACGGCGTGGTTCCGAGCGGGGTCGCTGCGCACATCGCCGTGGTCATCGACGAGGAGCCGGACGGCACCACGGTCCGGGTGCTGGTAGACGCCAAAGAGGTCGAGCTGCAGTCGTCCACCTACCTCTCCTACACGGGTTCTGGTGGCTCGACCACGGCCAACCTGGAGATCGGACGCGGCAGCTTCACGTGGGTCGACGATGTGCGGATCTGGAAGGTGGCTCGGACCACGGACGAGATCTGCGCCAGCTCCCGCATCCTGCCGGCCGGCTTCCAGTCGGATCCCAATCTGCTGGCGCGTTACGAGTTCGACTACGACAAAAACGGGTATTCGACGGCCGCTCGCGTCGTCCACAACAGCCGCCTGCTGTCGGGAACCAAGCATCACGGCAAGCGGATCGGCTACGGCTACATCAAGGGCCTGGCCAACGAGACGCCGGTCTTCTTCAAGCTGGCGATCCCCTTCTCAGCGTCCGCCGAGGCCGGCATCTTCGTGCGGCTGGGGATCATCTTGGACCTGCCGATCCTCAACGCCTTCTCGCTGAGGATCCGCATCGAGATGGGCAAGAAGGCCGGCGGCGGCCCCAAGTTCGCAGCCGAGTTCTACATGAAGGACTACCCGCTGCTCAGCGGCATCCCGCTGATCGGCAGCATCGTGCTCGGCGGCGCGGGACCCAACGGGGTGATGGGCGACTTCGACGACGGACTCTTCGGCGCCTTCGACATCTTCGACTTCTACATCCAGGCCAACATCAAGCTCGCCCGCAAGTACCAGGGCAGCGAGACCTCGATCGGCACCGGCTCGTTCAAGATTCAAAACGGTCAATTGACCATGAACGTGACCATCAACCTGGGCTTTGACCTGCCGGGCGGCTTCACCGGGGTCAAGGGATCGGCCGACTTCGACAGCGACAAGCTGGAGCTGGTCGTCACCGGGGATCTCTGGGCGTTTGGCGCCAACCTGTTCACCGCTCAGATCATCATCTCCAAGAAGAAGCTCAAGGCGACGGCCAGCATGGATCTGCCGTGCTTTGACATCTACATCTACACGCCGTGCCTGCCCGACATCGAGGTTGCGGTCACCCTGTACTTCAACCCGTTCAGCTTCTGCGGGCTGGCAGGCTTCTCGTGGGCCGGCCTGGACGGCTGGGTCGAGGCCTGCTTCGGCGTCAACGGCATCAGCATCGACGCGGGACTCGGCGACGTGGAGATCGACGACGAGGGGGAGCTGGAGACCACCAGCATCTCCACGTATCCGCCGCCGTGCAAGACCCACGGCATGTGCGGGGGCGGCTCGTTCAAGTGCGATTTCGAGTCCGGGGAGTGCTATGTGCCCGGGTCGGCCGGGTTGTGGCAGGGCTGCTGGAACACTATCCACTGCGATCCGGCGCTGTACTGCTCGATCACGGTCGGGCTGTCGGTGGCGGGGGCTGGATCGAGCGGCTCGGCGCCGAGCAAGCCCGGGCAGTGCAAGCCCAAATACGGCCCCCTGCAAGGCCCGTGTCTGAGCAACGCGGCATGCGCAAACAACCTCAAGTGCATCGGGGGCGTGTGCACCTGCACCGACAGCTCCTGCGACGGCTTCAAGTACTGCAAACAGAGCACGGGAAGCTGCCACACCAAGAAGTCCAACGGCAGCACCTGCTCGATGCTGCTGGGCGGCAAGATGTGCTACTCGGGCAACTGCGGCAAGGGCAAGTGTTACGGCACCAAGACCCAGAGCCTGGGGCAGAAATGCTACGGCCATCTGCACTGCAAGTCGGGCTGGTGTGACGATGACGACGAGGATCCCAAGCCGGGGACCTGTCGCTGCAAGTACGACAGCCAGTGCCCGTCCACCAAGTTCTGCAACACCTCGGCGGCCGACAACTACTGCCAGACCAAGAAAAACGACTACTACGGCTGCCAGAAGGCCAGTCACTGCAAAGGCGCGCACTGCAAGGCCGGTATGTGCTGGACCGCCAACAGCAAGAACGTCGGCAACTTCTGCATCGACAACGGGCAGTGCAAGTCCGGCAGCTGCGCGGCCGGCAAGTTCTTCGGATCGACCTGCGCCTGCGTCTTCAACTCACACTGTCCCAGCAACAAGTACTGCGACGACGGCGACTGCTCGCTAAAGCTGTCCAAGGGGTCGGTCTGCACGTCGTCCAGCCAGTGCCAGGGCTACTGCTCCCGAGTCTACAAATACAAGTGGAAGTGCAAACCCAAGAAGGGCGGTAAGTGCGTTTGGTACAAGCAGTGGTACGTGCTTCCCGAGAAGAAGTGCAAGTGATGCGCTGTGCTGCCCTTGCCGCGGCCGCCTGCGTCGCGGCCTGCTCCCCCGATGACGAGCCGCCGCCGCCCGCGCCGACGTGCGACACCGCCCCGCAGGCTGAGGACGCGAACGGCTGCACGCCGTGGTATCGCGATCAGGACAAGGACGGCTTCGGTGACGGTCAAGCGCGCTGCCTGTGCGCGGCGACCGACGAGTACACGGCGTCTCAGCCCGGCGACTGCGCGGACACCGACGCCGGCGTCAACCCCGACGCGACCGAAGCCTGCAACGCCATCGACGACAACTGCAGCGGCGAGACCGACGAGGGGGAGTACCCCTGCACGTCCACCTGTGGCGAGGGTGTCGCCACCTGCGCGGTCGGCATGCTGATCAACTGCGACGCGCGCCTGCCCAGCGACGAGATCTGCAACGGCATAGACGACGACTGCGACGGCACGACCGACGCACCGACCTGCGATGACGGGGACGCTTGCACAGTGGACGACATCTGCGCCGACGGCGTCTGCACGGGCGGAGCCCCGGTGGCATGCGACGACGCCAACGAGTGCACATCGGACGCCTGCGACTCCACGTCCGGAGAGTGCGTGTTCACGCCGGTGCCGCCGGTGGACGGCGCGCCTGTTCCCTGCGACGACGCCAACGCCTGCACCCACAGCACAGGCTGCGTGGACGGGCAGTGTGTCGGCGAGGACGTGAACTGCGACGACGACAACCCCTGCACCGACGAGCTGTGCTTTCCCGACCCCGAGGAGGGCGGCTGCGCCTATCAGCCGGCGGTCGGACAATGCGACGACGGCGACGCCTGCACATTTCCCGACTATTGCTCCGAGAACGCGTGCGTGGGTGACCCGATTATCGGCTGCGGCCTGGAGGGCTGCGGCGACGGCGAGTGCGGCGACGGCGAGGACTGCGCGGTCTGCCCCGGCGACTGCAACCCACTGCCGCCGCTGGAGTGCGTCTCGGGCTGCAGCCCGTCGAAAGGCGCCCTGGCCTGCGAGGGCAACCATGCGTGTGTGCCCGCCGCGGCCGATCCCGATGCCCCCCCGGCGGCCGGTGTGTGTGCCGACGGGTGCGCGGGTCCCGAGGACTGCGCTCAGGGCGTGTGCGTTTTGCTGAACGGGCTGTCCACAGCGGGCGTCTGCGGCGCGGCGTGCGACCCCGATGGATCAGGGGGGTGCGAGGAGCCGGCGTCGTGCATCTCGCTGGCCGGCGGCGGCGGGGCCTGCCTGGTCGGGCTGCCGTGTGAGCCGGGCGCCGCGGAGACGTGCTTTGGGGACGAGACGCTGACGTGCGTGCCGACCAGCGCCGATCCCACCGCGGGTGTCTGCCTGTTGAAGTGCCTGGGGTTCGGCTGCCAGGCGCTGCCGAGCCTGGGCTGCGTGGCGGAGTCGACCGGAGCGCCGATCCAGGGTCAGTGCGTCGGACAAGCGGACGCCTGCTCTCTATCCGACCAGACCTGCGACACCCTGGCCACGTGCTCCGTGCTGGGCGGGTCCGGCATCGGCGGATACGCGCTGGTCTGCCTGAGCGCTGCGGGCGAGGTGACCGCGGGCGGCGACTGCAGCGCAGATCAAGACGCCTGCCAGGCCACGCTGGCGTGCGTCGACGGCGTGTGTCGCTCCCACTGCGACCTGGCGGACCCCATCTGCGCCGCGGGCATCTGCACCGACGTCGGCGCGAAGCTGGGCGCGCCGGCCGGGATCGCCGGGGCGTGCATCCCGGGCTGCGGCGACACGATCTGCGACGACGCCGAGAGCTGCCTGACCTGCCCCGAAGACTGTGAGACCTGCGCCGACTGCGGTGACGGCGAGTGCATCGAGCCGGAGACCTGCGGCAGCTGCGCCGAGGACTGCGGCGTCTGCGCTGCATGCGGCGACGGAGAGTGCCTGGACCCCGAAAGCTGCGGCACCTGCCCGGCAGACTGCGGTGTCTGCGAGTGCGGCAACGACGTGTGCGAGGCCGGCGAGACCTGCGAGGCGTGCCCCGAGGACTGCGGCCCGTGCTTCGCGTGCGGCAACGAGGCGTGTGAAGAGGGTGAGTCCTGTGTGAGCTGCCCGCTGGACTGCGGTGCCTGCAAGGACGTGTGCGGCGACAGCAACTGCACCGGGCTGGAGACCTGCTCCAACTGCGAGGAGGACTGCGGCGCGTGCCTGTCGTGCGGTGACGGCGGCTGCTTCGGGGACGAGGACTGCCAGACCTGCCCACAGGACTGCGGCGCGTGCGTCTGCGGCAACATGCAGTGTGACGGCGACGAGACGTGCGAGACCTGTGCGCAGGACTGTGGCGCCTGCCCACCCAAGTGCGGGGACGAGACCTGCTCGCCCGGCGAGTCCTGCTTCTCCTGCGTCGCCGACTGCGGCGAGTGTCCGGTGGCCTGCGAAGACGGGATCTGCGTATCCGCGGAGTCGTGCGAGACCTGCCCACAGGACTGCGGCGCGTGCCCGGACGTGTGCGGCGACGAGGTCTGCGGCGAGGGCGAGAGCTGTGAGACCTGCCAGGGCGACTGCGGCGTTTGCCCGGGCAGCGGACCGTGCGACCCCACGCTGGGCAGCGTCGCGTGTGCCGGCAACTACGCGTGCGATCCGGACGTGGAGGCGCTGGACGAGCTGCTCTTCGAGGGCAGCGGCGTCTGCGGCGCCCCCTGCCAGAATGACGGCGACTGTCAGGAGGGCGGCTGCGTCGCCGTTGAGGGCCTGCCCGTCCCGGCCGTGTGTGCGACACCGCAGCCGTGTGATCCGTCGGCGTTTGACCCGTGCGACGCGCCGCTGACCGGCTTTACCGCCTGCCTGACGCTGGCCGCCGACCCGACCAGCGGCGTGTGCGTCGACGGCTGCTTCGTGCAGGATCCCGCGGCCTGCGCGGCCGGACCGACGTGCCTCGGCAAGACCGACCCGCTGCTGCACCAGGGTACGTGCTTCGGCCAGGATGACGACTGTGACCCGATACCGCAGACGGGCTGCGCGGCAGACGCGACCTGCAGCGTGTTCGGCGGCTTCCCGTCTGGGGGGCAGGCGCTGATGTGTGTGGAGTCAGAGGGCGCGCTGGCCAAGGGCGAGGCGTGCTCTTTTCAAGACTTTGCCCCCTGCGCGCCGGGCCTGCTGTGCCACGACGAGCTGTGTACTGATTACTGCCAGCCCGGCGGCGATGACTGTGCGGGCGGCGCATGTGTCGACATCAGCGCGTCGCTCTTCATGCCCGCAGACCAGATCGGAGTCTGTCAGTGACGTCTTCTGCTAGGATGGTCCGCGAAACCGACAACAGTGTAGGAGGGGCCGTGCCGGACAAGGCCTGGTGGCGCGCCTCGTTGACGGCGATCGTGCTGCTTTTCCA
This sequence comes from uncultured Myxococcales bacterium, assembly GCA_964545715.1. Classification (GTDB taxonomy): domain Bacteria; phylum Myxococcota_A; class UBA9042; genus CAZJHX01. The sequence goes on along the minus strand of CAZJHX010000159.1, from coordinate 7,275 downwards.
CGCGGTCGACGCGCGGGCGGTGGACATCACGACCATCCCTTCGGGGGATGTGGACGGGAACGGGGCGGTAACGACCGCGGATCTGCAGTGCGTCACGCTGGTGTGGCTGCATGTAAACAACCCCGTCAACGCTCCGGCCCAGTGCTCATCGATGGCGCCGTGCGCGGCGGGACAAACGTGCATCGCCGACTTCGACCAGCAGACGATCTGCGTGCCTGGCTGCGTGACCGAGACGGCCACTCTGGGCGATCCGGTCGCGCTCACCGGACGCATCGACCTCAACTGCAACGGCGCGATCGACGTGGGGGACTTCGACGTGCTGGTCTCCCTGCTGCTGGGCCTGCCCGAGCTGCGTGACCACGACGGCGACTTCACCCTGGACTTTTGCGACGACAACTCCGACGGGGACAGCCAGCCGGACGAGACCGACTGCGCCCCGCTGGACCCCACGCAGGCCGGTGGGTCGCCCGAGCTGTGCGACGGCGTCGACAACAACTGTGACGGCCAGATCGACGAGGGCACGCCGGACCTGGATGGTGACGATCTCTGTGACGCTCTGGACCCCGACGACGACAACGACGGGGTGGCGGACACCACGGATAACTGCCCGCAGCTCGCCAACGCCGACCAGCTGGACACCAACCAGGACGGTGCCGGTGACGCATGTTGCACGGCCGACGTCGCGTGCGACAACAGCGACCCGTGCAGCGTGGGCAGCTGCACGCCGAACGTCGGGTGCGCGCTGGCGGCGACCACGGCCGAGTGCGCACCACACAGCCACTGCGCAGACTTCGTGTGCTCACCGGACGTCGTGCTGATCGGACAGCCCGACTTCCATCACATCGGCCGCAACGGCGGCCACACGACCGGCACGGACTGGCTGCAATACCCGACAAGCGTGACCACACTCGGCGAGCAGCTGGTCGTCAGCGACCGCGGAAACCACCGGTTGCTGACCTTTTCCGGTCCGGATTTCAGCGGCACGCCGTCGGTGCTGGGGCAACCGGACGCACAGAGCGGGCTGGCCAACCGTGGGTCCACGACGCCGACCGGCACGTCGTTCCACACCCCATCCGCGACCTCCGACGGCACTCGGCTGGTCGTGGCTGATTTGCACAACAACCGGGTGCTGCTGTGGACCGGGCTGCCGTCCGGACCGGACGACGAACCGGACGTGGTCGTGGGCCAGTCGGACCTGACCTCGGGAGCAATGCACGCCGGACTGGGCGGACCTCACGCCGCGGGTCTGAACCGTCCTCGCGAGGCTCGGGTGATCGGTGACAAGCTGTTCATCCCGGACTTCGGCAACAGCCGACTCTTGATCTTCGACCCGATTCCGACCGGCGCCGGCGAGGCCGCCACCACCGTGATCGGGCAACCCGGCTTCGGCACCATGGCGCCCAACCAAAATGGGCAGCTGTCCGCGACCACTTTCAGCCGCCCAACGTCGGTAGCGATGGACGGAGCACGCCTGCTCGTCGTGGACAACGGCAACCAGCGGGTGCTGGTGTGGAACCAGATCCCGACCGAACCCAACGTCCCCGCCGACGTGGTCATGGGCCAGGCGGCGTTTGACTACTCCCAGGCATCGGTCAGCACGATGGTGTTTCCCGGCATCGTGCGCGTCGCAGACGGCAAGGTGTACGTCACCGACAACAGCAACAGCCGCATCCTGGTGTGGAATGAGACGCCAACGACCAACGGGGTGCCGCCGGACGGCGTGATCGGGCAGGCGGATCTGACGGTCGGCTTGTCCAACCGCGGCCTGGCGGCGCCGACCGCCGAGACGCTGAGCTACCCGTTCGGCATACACATCCAGGGCGACTCACTGCTTGTAGCCGACCGGGGCAACAGCCGTATCCTGCGGTACGACGCACCCTCGCTGGACGGTACGGCGGCGGCTGTCGCGGTGTTTGGCCAGCCCTCGTTCACCACGAACAAGGCAAACGGCTTTGGTCCCAATGCCGACGGCCTGGCCTCTCCCAGCGGCGTCACCGCAAGCGCGGAGCACGTCGTGGTCGTGGAGAAGGCCAACTCGCGAGCCATGGTGTTCGACGCCGCTGACCCGACGGGCGGTCCGGTAGCGGTTATCGGACAGCCGGATTTCACCTCCAACACCCCCAACCAGGGTGGTGACCCGGCCGCCAACACCCTGAACCTCAGCAGCGGCGCCAACGCCGGCGCGACCGTGGACGGCGACGGCCGCCTGTACATCGGCGACGCGTGGAACAACCGCGTCCTGGTCTACGACACCGTGCCCACCACCAACAACACCGCCGCCGACCACGTCCTGGGGCAACCCGGCTTCGACACGGGCAGCTCCAACAGCCCGGACATGCCGCCCGAGGGTCAGATCTTCACGCCGATGAGCGTGAGCGCCACAGACGACACGCTGCTGGTCGCCGACTTCCACAACAGCCGCGTGCTGCTCTTCCCGATCCCGGACGCGTTGGATCCGTCCAGCGCCAGCTTTCAGAGAGCCTCCGTTGTTGTCGGACAGCCCGACTTCATCGAGCGAAGCAATGCCACCAGCCAATCGAAGATGAAGCACCCGTCCGCCGCCCTGATCGCGGGGGGTCGCCTCTATGTGGCGGACAGCTACAACGCGCGCATCCTCGTCTACAACGCGGTGCCCACCGAAAACGGCGCCCTGGCCGACATCGCGCTCGGCCAGGCCGACTTCGACTCGGTGGAGAGCGCCCTGCAGCCCAACCGCTTTTCCACGGCGGTCGTTGCGCCGACCGGGATGGCGGTCGTCGACGGCTACCTTCTGGTGCCCCAGCGCGGCATGCTGGCCTTCGACACCGCCCAATTGGCCACCGATATGGACGCCAGCTTCGCCCTGGGGCGCCCCGGTCTGACGGCGTTTGCGAACAGGCCGTGGGGCAACTCCACCAATAGCGCCTGGGCTATCCTGTCGGGACGCGCGGTCCATCTCGGGCCCGATGGGCGCGTCTGGTTCGCCGGCGCCAATCGCGTGCTGGGCGTGGCGGCCGGCCGGATCCTGGACCACACCTGGCCACCCGGCTATGACGTCGACGGGGACGGACTGGAGGGCGCCGCCGATACCTGCCCGTTCATCACGGGCGCCGATCAGACCGACTCCGACAGCGACGGCCAGGGCGACCTGTGCGACCTGTGCCCCGGCGACGCGGACAACGACGCGGACAACGACGGCCTGTGCGCGGACTTCGACAACTGCGACGCGGTGGACAACCCCATGCAGCAGAACGCGGACGGCGACCCACAGGGCGACGCCTGCGACGCGGACGACGACAACGACGGCATCCTGGACGAGGCCGACAACTGCCCCACGACGCACAACGCCCTGCAGGGCGACGCGGACAACGACGCGCTCGGCGACAGCTGCGACGACGATGACGATCAGGACGGAGTCGCGGACGCCGCAGATTGTGCGCCGCTGGATGCTGCGGTGGGCGCCTGTGCCGCCAACAGCGCCTGTGTTGCGGGCGCGTGCAAGCCGGACATGACCGTCTTTGCCCAGCCCAGCTTCATCCACGACGACATCAACGGCTCGGTGCCCGGCCCGGACACGCTGTCCGGCGCGCTGGCTCCCGTGCGCGCCGGCGACCGGCTGTACGTGGCGGACGCGACCAACCACCGTGTGCTGGTCTTTGCGGACACCCTGTCCGGCTCGCCTGTGATGGTTCTGGGCCAGCCGGACATGACCTCTTCCGCCCCCAACAGGCTGCAGCCGGCGCCGTCCGCGGACTCGCTGCGTGTGCCGACCCGGGTCGCGACCGACGGGGTGCGCCTGGCGGTCAGCGATGTCGGCAACCAGCGCGTGCTGGTCTGGAACGCCCTGCCCACGGTGACCGCGCAGCCGGCCGACGTCGTGTTGGGCCAGCCGGACTTATCGACGGGCGGAGACACGGGGGTGGACGTCACGACGGCAACGTCGCTGAAGGGGCCGTCGGGGCTCGTGTTCCATGACGGCAAGCTGATCGTGGCCGACCTGGGCGCTCATAGGCTGCTGGTCTTCGATACGCTGGACACCAACGGCGCACCGGCGGCGGTCGTCATCGGTCAGCCCGACTTTGTCAGCGGCGAGGTCAACCGCGGACAGGAGCAGCCGTCAGCCATCAGTCTCGCCTGGCCGATGGGCATCACCATGGACGAGGACCGGCTGCTCGTCGCGGACCAGTTCAACCATCGCGTGCTGGTGTACAACGCGGTGCCCACGGCAGCCGATGTCGCCGCGGACCACGTTATCGGCCAACCGGACTTCACGTCCGCCGCGTCGGGCGTGTCGGCAACGGCGTTCAACCGGCCTGGACAGGCGGTTGTGACCAGCGCGGGCTTCTATGTCGTGGATCGGACCAATCATCGGCTGCTGCGGTGGAATGCCTTGCCGCTGAATGGCGAGCCGGCGGACGGCGTCATCGGCCAGGCGAACTTCAGCTCCAACAGCTCAAACCGGGGGCAGGCGCAGCCGGGTCCGGACACGCTCAACGCCCCGCTGTCGGTGACGGAAGACAGCACCGGCTTCTACGTCGACGACGTCTCCAACCGCCGGATCCTGCGCTTTGACACGGCGCCCACCGGGTCGGCCGACGGCGGGGACGCCGTGTTCGGGCAGGACGACATGCAGAGCAACCTGGTCAACAAGAAGCCGGTGGACGCATTTGGCGTGCGGCGCGTGGGCTGCATCGCGGTGACAGAGGACAGGCTCGTGATCGGCGACCGATACAATGGGCGGCTGCTCGTGATGGACAAAGAGGCGTACGGGCCCGACTCCAGCGCCCTGGCCGTTATCGGCAAGCCCGACTTCAGCAGCGCCTGCGTGGGCTACACGTCGTGCAAGACGACGACGCAAACCACGATCTCGCTGCCCGAGGGCTGCACCGCCGACCCGGACGGGCGCCTTTACGTGGCCGACCGCTACAACAACCGCGTCTTGATCTGGGACGAGGTGCCGGAGACCAACGGCGCCGCGGCGGACTGGGTCATCGGTCAGGCCGACTTCGACTCGGCGGTGCAGGGAAAGGGCGCCGACGGCTTGTACGAGCCGGGCAGCATGCGCGCGGTCGGCGACAAGCTGCTGCTGATAGACAACACCAACCACCGCCTGCTGGTCTACAGTCTTCCGATCACCCAGAACCAGCCGCCGGCGGAGGTGGTGATCGGACAGCCCGACTTCGACACGGTGACGTCGGGCCTGGGTCCCTTCAAGCTGAACAGCGGCGTGGGCGTACACTTCGACGGCCGGCACCTGTTCGTGGCCAGCTACTACAACATGCGCGTGCTGGTTTGGGACGGGCTGCCGACCACGAGCGGAACCGACGCCGACTGGGTGATCGGACAGGACGACTTCGACTCGACCGAGCCGGGCGTCTCCTCGACGCGCTTCGGCAAGTGGGTGGCGGCGGTCGCGATGACGGACTTCGGCGGACACGTGTGGATTCCGGACCGGACCAACGACCGCATCATGGGCTTTGACACCGACAAGCTGCAGAACGGGATGGCGGCCACTCGGCTGATCGGGCAGAAGGACTTCACGACCGTAACCCACGTGCCGAGCACGCCCGACGGCGCGGCGTTTGTGAACTTGAACGGGCCCACCGAGATGGTGCGCGACCCGGACGGCGAGCATGTCTGGATAACGGAGCAGTGGGCCAACCGAGTCGCCCGGGTGCGGGCGGACGCGCTGTGGAAACGCACCGTCGCGACCGACTGCGCGTGCCCGTCGGGCGCCGACCACGTCCTGGGCCAGACCGACTTCACGTCGGGGGACGCGTCCTCGGAGGTCACCGGCATGAATCGGCCGCTGGGCGTGCTGCACGACCCGATCCGCGACCGGCTGTTCGTGGCTGAGCGGCTCAATCACCGGGTCACCGTGTTTGAACCTGCGGGCGACCTGATGGACGGTGAGGCGCCAAAGGCCGTCCTGGGCGTCGGACAGCTGGGCGGGCCTCGCGGGTTGGCGTGGGACGAGGCCAACGCGCGCCTGTTCGTAGCCGAGCAGTCCAAGAACCGTGTTTCGGTCTTCGACCTATCAGCCGGGATCGCGGGCGACCCACAGGTGGCCTTCGCGTTGGGACAGCCATCGCTGGGCGCTACCGGGTCCGCGGCCGGCAAGGCCGGCATGGGCGGGCCGCGCTCGCTGCACTTCGACACGCGGCGGCGGCTGTTCGTGTCGTCACAGACCAATCACCGGGTGCTGGTGTTCGACTTGTCGGGTGAGCTGACCACGGGCATGGACGCCGGCTGGGTGCTGGGTCAGGCGGACTTCGACGGCACCTCGGCCGGGGCCGGGGACACCGGCTTCAACTGGGCGACGGGCATCGACAGCGATCCGGCCACAGAGCGCCTGTTTGTCGGTGACCGAGCAGGGCGGGTGCTCGTCTACGATCTCAGCGCGGGGATAACCAACGGCATGGCAGCAGAGACCGTTCTGGGCGCCGGCGTGATCAACAAGGCCGAAGACGTGGTCTGGCACGCCGCCTCCTCGCGGCTGTTTGTCGCGGACGGAGACGACCACAAGGTGCTGGTGTACGACCTGGAGAGCGGCGACGATCCGGTCTACGTGCTGGGTCAGCCGGACTTCACGGCCAGCGACAGCGGCACCTCACAGACGGCGATGTGGGCGCCGCGCGGGCTGGCGTTCGACCATCGCCACCAGCGGCTATACGTCGCGGATTCAGCCAATCACCGAGTGTTGACCTACGAGTTGCTTTGCACGGAGGACGGGGCGCTGGACGCCACCGCATGTGAGCTATGAACAGAGATATCAAATACTTAGCGGTCATCGCGATCGCCGCCGGGCTGCTGGCGACCTGCAGCGATTCAAGCGACGACCCCGGGATCACTGACGTGACCGGCGGTGAGTGCCAGGCCGACGAGGACTGCGTGGACAAGCTGGGCGAGCTTGCGCCGTGCCAGGTCGCGCGCTGCATGGTCACCGGTCTGTGCGAGGCGGTGGAGGCCGCCCAGGGCGCTGATTGCGATGACGAGGACCCGTGCACCACCGGCGACCGCTGCGTTACCTCCAAAGATGAGTCGCTGGTGTGTGAGCCGGAGGTGGCCCAGTGCGACGACGGCAACCTGTGCAACGGCGTGGAGACCTGCAACGCCGAGACGGGCTGTGAAACCGGGACCGCGCTCAGCTGCGACGACGGCGATGCGTGCAACGGCGTGGAGACGTGTGACGCGGTCGAGGGCTGCCGGGACGGCGACGCGCTCAGCTGCGACGACGGCGACGCCTGCAACGGCGTGGAGACCTGCGACCCGGCGTCGGGCTGTGTGGCCGGCGCC
>CAZJHX010000158.1:0-24610 GCA_964545715.1 uncultured Myxococcales bacterium | reverse complement strand
CCACTCCACGATGACGTGGCTCGCACCAAAGCTCCAGGGCACCTCGGCAAGCGATTCGAAGGTGACGCCCTGACGCAGCACGATGTGGTGGGCAAGCGCGCACATCAGCACCGTATCTGCACGCCAGCGTTCAAAGCAGTCCGGCAGCTGCAGGAACATGCCCTGCCGAGGGGTCGGCCACAGCACGTTTGTGCACGCGACGTCGAATGCGTCGGAGGCGGCGTTTTGGCGACAGCCGTCGACAGCGTTCTCGTCGATGTCCAGCCCGAGTGCGTCGAAGCCCATGGACGAAGCGAGCCCGGTAAACCAGCCGCGGTTGCACGCGACATCCACGAGTCTGCCCGGTTTCACGTGTTGGAGCAGCGTGCGGACCGCCGCTGCCTTTGCGGTGTCTGCTTGCGGGTCCCCATAGGCCCCGCCCGGACTGTGGTATCCGCTCCACTCGGTGCGCTGGAGGGGAATCGAGGTCGAGGCCACCAATGCCAGCAGCTCCTCGAGCGGGCCCTGGGGTTTGTCGGAGGCCAGCAGACGATCCGCAATCTGCCAGTACCGCCAACAGAGTCTTCCCAGACCCTTTCGACCGAACAAGAAGCGACCCGTGGCGCGTGCACCGGCGCGACCGCCCAGCGGGTGCTCTTCTCGGTTTATCATGTCCGCCAGCGAGTACAGGCGGTTGGAGCGGAGCCACATCGGCACGTAGAAGCAGCGAAAGAAGTCTTGCACAAACCAGGATCTGTACTGCCCGCCACAGACGATGGACGAAAAATCGAGGAAATGCGCACGCCCATGGCTGAAAGAGACGTTCCATGGGTGCCCGTCGTGCAAGATGTGGCCGGCACGGGCCAGCTCGACCGCGACCCGCAGCGTGCACAGCGCCGCGTCGCGCAACATGGTGAGGGTCCACTCCCCCGGGTACGTCACAAACGGCAGAAACTTGTGGCTCAGCGTCGATTCGGTCGACGTCTCCGCCCACGTGGGGATCAGCCCCGCCTCCACCAGCCTGGCCAGCGTGCCGCTTCGTTCAAACGATCTAAAAGACTCCCACAGGCTGTCCACCACGACCCGCTGCACCTGGCCGTCAGCAATGCTGAGGACCCCTTGCTGGTCCAGCGAAAAGCAGTTGTGCCGCGTATTCCTCCGCGCCGGGTCGCCTGCCCGCCTCCCCATCGCCTGTTTGAGTCTCTGCAGCCGTCGGATCGCGCCGGACGTCAGAATCTCCATTGTTCCTCCCTCCCTCAAGTGTGTAGTTGCCCCGGTGGGACACTTCTTTCAGGGTTTCTGTGATTACTTCAGGCCGCAGCGCCAACTCTTCATATGGCGGCCGGCATGTGGATCGACCGCCGCACAGAATCTGACGGGAGGGAAGGTGATGTGGTTTCTGGAGAGGGGGCCGAGTGCGCCATACGAAAGCCATCCGGTCCTGGGCCGAGGTGTACGTACAAAGACATATGTGTGCTGGACGCGAGGCATGCGCTTTGGCGCAGAGGACAGCACGATTCGGTCCGAGATCGCCTGCTGGCTGACCGTGCTGAAGGAGGCGGGGATCAGCGCGCGTTGGCGGCGCGTCGAGCGCAGAAAGGAGACGATCATGGTTCGCCTGCCGCCGTGGGAGGCGGGGAAGCTGACCGGCCGGCGGCCTGGTCTGTTGCAGAACCGCAGGCCCTTCCGGCTGCCTCGTTGAGTCATGCCGGGGAGGAAAAACGCCTTGCTGCGCCACCTACCAAATGGTAGACAACCGCATAACGATCGTTATAATGGTCGAGCGCAGGAGCAGGGTATGATGAGCGTGATGGCGACAGATGACATTCAACTGCGCGATGTAGCGCGGGGCGCAGCCAGGCTGGTGCCGCGATGGCGCGGGCTGCTGTCCACGACGCGGGCCGTGTTGCGTGCCAACCCCAGCGCCAGGGTGTCGATCGGGACGCTGCTTGAGCGAAACGCCCAGGAGCACGGCGACCGGGCCGGGCTGCTGTTTGAGGACCAGCGCTACACGCATGCGGAGATCAACGCGTGGGCCAATCGGTTTGCGCGCCACCTGGCCGACAGCGGCGTGCGCGCCGGCGACTCGGTGGCGGTCATGATCTCCAACCGGCCCGAGCTGATCTTTGTGGTTGCCGCGGTGGCCAAGCTGGGCGCCGTAGCGACCATGATCAACACCAACCAGCGCGGCGACGTGCTCGTCCACAGCCTGCGGGTCGGCCACGCTCGGCGCATCGTGGTCGGCGAGGAGCTGGCGCACGCGTTTGAGGCCGTTCGCGCGCGAGCCGACGTCACCGACGTGCACGTGGTCGACGACGCGCTGACGGCCGAGATCGCCACCCGGCCCGCGGGTGACGCAGGCTGGGCGCAGCAAGTGCTGAGCGCGAGCCCGGCGTTTCACATCTACACCAGCGGTACCACCGGACTGCCGAAAGCGTCCGTGATGAGCCAGTCGCGATGGGTGAAAGCGGGCCACGTGTACGGCCAGGCCATGATGGGATTGACCCCGGACGACGTGCTGTACTGCGCGCTGCCGTTCTATCACAACATGGCGCTGACGCTGGCCTGGTCCTCCAGCGTGGCGACCGGGGCGGCGCTGGCCATCGCGCCGTCCTTCAGCGCGCGCCGCTTCTGGGATGACTGCCGCCGGCATGGCGCCACAGCCATCGCGTATATCGGCGAGATCCCACGCTACCTCCTCAACCAGCCGGCCCGCGACGACGACGCGGACAACCCGGTCGTCAAGGCGGTGGGCGTGGGCATGCGGCCCGACATCTGGAGTCAGTTCAAGTCGCGCTTCGGCGTAGACCAGATCTGCGAGAACTACAGCTCAAGCGAGACCAACACCGTCTTCGTGAACATGCTGAACCTGGACGGCACGATCGGCTTCTGTCCGACGCCGCATGTGCTGGTGCAGTACGACGCCGACAAGGACGAGATCGTCCGCAACGAGAAGGGCCGGCCGCAGCTAGCGCGCACGGGCGAGGCGGGGCTGCTGCTGGGCCTGGTCACGCCGATCATGCCGTTTGACGGCTACACCGACGAGGCTGCGGGCGAGGCGCGCCTGATGCGCGATGTCTTCGTCAAAGGCGACGTCTGGTTCAACTCGGGCGACCTGCTCAAGAAGGTGGGCTGGGGCCACGCCGTGTTCGTAGACCGCGTCGGCGACACCTTTCGCTGGAAGGGCGAGAACGTATCGACCACGGAGGTAGAGGCCGCGCTGACGACGGCGACGGGCGTTGAGGACTGCACCGTTTACGGCGTGACTGTCGAGGGTGCGGACGGTCGCGCGGGCATGGCGGCGCTGGTCGGCGAGGTCGACATGAAGACGCTCGCGGCGCACCTGACGGCGGCCCTGCCCCGCTACGCCGTGCCCGTTTTTGTCCGCGTCCGCGACGAGCTGGAGCGCACGGGCACCTTCAAGCATCGCAAAGGCGACCTGCGCAAGGCGGGCTTCGACCCAGGCTCGGTCGACGACGCGCTGTTCGTATTGCTGGGCGGCGCGGACCACTACGTGCCGCTCACGCCGGAGGTGTTTGAGTCGATTCAGGCGGGCCGCGTCCGGATTTGATGCCCTCGAGGGTGAACACCACGGCGCCCGCCAGCAGGCAGAACACCAACAGCCACGCCAGCGCGACGGCCTGCCCCCCCTTGCCGCGCGTGGTCAGTGGCCACCAGTTCAGGGAGTAGTCGACCTGCGGCTCGTCGATGTCGTCGCCCCAGGGTGCCGAGGCGAGGCGATCGGCGTTGATGTTGGCCAGCAGCCAGACCTGGCCCACGATCGGGCTCTTGCTCACCTGAAAGTGGATCTCGTCCAGGTTGTGCTCGCCCAGCTGGTCGACCGGGGCGTCGCGGCCTACGCGTGTCATCGCTTCGGCCCAGGTCTCGTATGGCACGCGCCGGTAGAACTCGGGCCAGGAGATCGTGGCGCCCAGCACCTGGATGGCCAGGCCAAACGCCGCCAAGCCCAGCGCCCAGCGCCGCTTTTCGGCAAGCCAGGCGCCCGCGGGCAGCGTCAGCAGCGGGATGATGGGCACGATCAAACGTGGGCCCCAGCTCTCGGCGCCGTGCCAGGACCACCACACCGCGATGAGGAGGATCTGGGCCGCGCTCAGGGCGTACACCAGGCGGCGACCGGGCAGCGCGCGCCAGGCCCAGGCGCCGGCGATGGCCAGCGGGGCGTAGAAGGCGATGCCCTTGCCGGGGCTCAGCGCCAGGCCGTACAGGCCCTCGTACAGTGGCGTGGAGAAGCCGAAGGCGTCGATGCCGCTGGTGTACCCGAAGCTGAGCGGGTTGCCGCTGCGTACGGCGTTGAACCACAGCGTGACCGCCACCAGCGGCAGCGCGCCGAGGCCGCAGATCACGGCCGGTTTGAAGCCGCGCCACAGTAGAATGGCCAGCCCGGCGCAGCCCAGCACCAGGCCGCCGGTGGGCTTGGTCAGCAGCGCCAGGCCACCGAACATGCCGGCCAGGGCCGCGTCGCGCCAGGATCCGTCGCGGGCGCGCACAGCCATGGCCACGGCGCCGGTCGCGCACAGCGTCATCAGGCCCTCGGAGTAGAAGACGCGAAAATAGGTCCAGGCAAAGGTGGTGAAGATGGCGGCGGCGGCCCCGAGCAGCGCTGCCCGCTCGCTGAGCCCGATGGCGCGGCCGAGCAGCAGCAGCATCCAGAAGGTCAGCGCACCGATCAGCGACGGCACCGCGTGCATCACCAGCACGCCCAGCAGCTCCGCAGTGTGCTGATCACCGACCCCCAGCGAGAGGACTCGCCGCGTGAAGACCGCGGGCGCCATGACCAGGCTCATGCCGATGCCGAACTTGGCGTAGACCGAGCCGTCGGGCGCCTCCAGGCTGTAGCCCGGCAGATAGCCCGGATACACCGGGCGCCCCTCGGTGACGATGCTGTCTGCGACCAGCACCAGGACGTTGCCGTTGTCGACGGGGTCCGCCGCGGCGGCGGTCAGCAGCAGAAAACAGAAGGCGGCGACCACCAGGCGGCCGTCCTGGGCGATCAGCCGGCTCCCCACAAAGAGAAGACCTCTTGCGAGGAGCGGATGTCCGAGCCGTCAAAGTCCACCGAGAAGTCGGGGGCGCTGACCGAGTACGGGCCTTCGATGAGCGGCGCGCCGCTGGTGCCCGCAAAGCCGCAGGACTCGAAGACCGTGCCGTTGAGGCGGCGCCCCTTGACGTACGCGCCGCGCAGATCGCAGCGCACAAACCGCGTCTGGGTGGCGTCGCCGGCTCTGGGCGGCTCGCCGAACCAGGTCAGGTCCGCTTCGCGAAAGTCGCAGTCGATGAAGCGCGTGCGGGACAGCGACGCCTCGGTCAGGTTGGCGTTGCGAAACGAGGTGTTGCGCACGATGGCCCCGATGATGTCGCAGCGGGCCATGTCGGCGTCGGTGAAGTCGGCGCCGTCGATATTGGCGTTGTCCAGCTCCAGGTGAGCGGCTTGAATGCCCACGAAGTTTGTGCCCTCGATGGTGGCGCCGCACGCGTTTACGCCCGTGAGGTTGGCCTCGGCCAGCACGCATCTGATCAGCTCGATGTCCTCCGCCTCCGACAGCTCGACGTACGCGCGGCTGAGGTCACACTCCTCAAAGCGGGCGGCGGTCATGCGCACGCCGCTGATCATGGCGTCCGACAGGTCCCTGCCTTCCCGCACCAGACGGCCCGGACCGCTTCGATCGGCGCGCAGCCATGCGTTGTGGGCGCGCAGAACCTCTTTATCCAGCCAATCGGTCCACATCAGTTGAGGTACATCCCGGGGAAGTTCTCGGCCACGGCGTCCCACGTGCTGGCGCTCATGCGCTCCACGATGTAGCCCGGCTCTTTGAAGCGCTGGCGCAGGCCGGCCAGCAGGTCCTCGGCGTACGGCTCCGAGATGACGCCGTCCATCGTGTCCAATGGAAGCGGCGGGTTGTCGAAGGCCTGCCCGCGCGCACGCACCCAGAAGCGGATCGGATAGGCCCCGCTGGCTCGGCTGTACACGAACAGGAAGTCGAACATGGGCGCATGCTACCCCATGCATAGCGTGGTTGGCCATGTAACGGATACCCTGCTCGAAGGGACGCCAAATCAATGCGACATACGACGACGACAATCGTGCTGTTGGGGCTGCTCGCGGCCGCGTGCGTGAATCAAGATGAGCCGTTCGTGGACCCGCGACCGCCGCAGTGCGCCACCAGCGCCGACTGCGCGGGCGCGATCGAGATAACGTCCCCGTGCATGATTCCCATCTGTGTGGCCGGGGCGTCCACGTGCGCGGCCGTGGCGGTGGCTGACGGAACGGCGTGCGACGACGGAGACGCATGCTCGGTCCAGGACGCGTGTACGGTCGGCGTGTGCCGGCCGGGAGCCCCGCTGGTGTGTGACGACGGCAATCTGTGCACGGACGACGCGTGCGATCCGAGCGCCGGGTGTACACACGTCCCCAACACGGCGGCCTGCGACGACGGACTGGCTTGCACCAGCGGCGACGTGTGTGCGGGGGGCACCTGCTCGGGCGCCGGTGACTGCAGCTGCACCGGCGACGCCGACTGCGCGGACGACGGAAACCTGTGCAACGGCCAGGTCTTCTGCGATCAGGCCGCGGCCTCCCCGACGTGCGCCGTCGTGCCGGACTCCAAGATCACGTGCGACACGGGCGCCGATGCGTGCGCGACGGCCGCCTGCAACCCGGCCAGCGGACTGTGCGAACCCACTCCCCGACCGGACGGAACCACATGCGACGACGCCGATCCGTGCACAAAAGACGACGTCTGCACGGCCGGCGCTTGCGGCGGCGCGGTGAACGACTGCGATGACAAAAACCCGTGCACTGTAGCCGTGTGCCACCCCAAGCTGGGCTGCCTTGTGGAGCCCAACGGGGAGTGCGGAGAGTGCGCCGGGCTACAGTGCCTGCCGTGCGCTTATGGGTCGCAGTGCGCCACGGAGGGCGCCAAGATCGGCGACACCTGCTGTGCAGAGGGCGACAGCCTGGTCTACCTGGGGCAGGGTCAGGCGGCGGAGGCGGTCGATATCGAAGTGGACGACACCCACGCCTATTTGTGCGGTGGTTTTGGCGTGCGGATGAACCGCATCACGAACCCGGCGCAGCCCAAGTTTGAGAGCGGGGCGCTGTCGCGCTGTCAGCGGATCGCCGTCGGTCCCAAGCTGGCCAATGGCGACCAGGTCGTGTGGTTTGCTCACCATGGCGACACCTGGGTGGAGAACCCGTTTCTGGCGACGTACCACGTGGTCGGCGATCTGCTGGTGCAGAAGGACATCATCACCGAGGCGTCCACGCTCTTCGAGGGCATGACCTACCACGCGGGCTTCCTCTTCTCGGCCGTACACGCCAGCGGTCTGCGCGTGTATAGCGTGGACGGCGCGGGCAAGCCTCAGCTGGCGACCGAGCTCAGCGGTCTGACCAACGCCTGGAAGGTGGCGGGCACCGAGGGCGCGCTGTACGTGGCAGACGGCGAGGGCGGCTTGAAAGTGGTCGACATCGCGGACCCGCTGGCGCCGGTGATCGCGCAGAGCCTGAAGACGGACGGCGTCGCTCGTGACGTCGCTGTGCACCAGGGGCGGGTCTTTGTGGCGCTGGGCGGCAACGGCGTGGCTGTGTTCGACGCCGCCAACCCGCTGGCGCTGGAGCCTGTGGCCACCATCGAGGCAGGGGGCTCTGTGCAGGCGGTGTCCGCGGACAATGGCTTGCTCGGCGTCGCGGCGTGGAGCCACCTGGCGGTCTACGATGCGGCGACGCTGAAGCTGCTGGGCACCGAAGACGTCAAGCTCTGGCCTGAGTTCGAGCAGGTCTTCGGCGTGGCGATGCGCGACGACATCGCCTACGTCGCCGAGTGGGAGGGCCTGCACACGGTGCAATACGTGCCGGGTTACGTGGCGCCGGACCTGTGGATCAAGGACGAGCTGGTCGACTTTGGCCTGGGCGACGTAAATCAGCGCGGCGTGCTGGTGCGCAACCGGGGCCTGACGACGCTGGAGGTGACGTCCATAGAGGTCAGCGACCCCGACCTGTTCTCGGTATCCCCGGCGTCGCTGACGGTTGCGCCGGGCGGCGTCGATCTGCTGGAGATCACGTTCAACGCGCCCGCCCAGACCGCGTTCAACATCAAAGCCACGCTCACGATGGCGACCAACGACCCCGATCCGGGGCAAAACCCGTTCAAGCTGCACCTGGTGGGCAACGCCAGCGAGACCCAGCTCAATGTGGGGGACACGCTGGGACCGGAGTTCGGCTTTCTGGACCCGACCGGCGGGGGGCAGCTGGACAACCTGAAGGGCAACGTGATCGTGCTGGCCTACTTCGCCTTGTTCTGACCGATCTGCGGTCTGGAGTTGTCAGACCTGGAGAGCCTGTGGGAGCAGTATCAGGGACAGGGGGTTCTGGTGTACGGTCTTCACGGCGGCGAGCCCGCCAAGGAGCTGACCGATTTCATCGAGCAGACCGGCGTGACGTACCCGATCCTGACGTCCAACGGCACGGCGTATCAGTTCACGTATGCGCCCGGTGTGGGCTACCCGTATCCGCGCGACGTCGTCATCGGCAAGGACGGCACGATTCGCTCGATCAAGAACTCGTTTGATATCGCCGAGATGACGGCGCTTATCGAGGAGCTGGTGGCGGAGTGAGGGCCGTCGTCGCGCTGCTGACCGTGTTCGCGATGGGGTGCCCGTCCGATCCTGTGGCGACCGCAGCGCCCGACGCCGCCCCCGATAACGCGCTGCCGGACGTGCCCGACATCCCCCATGTTCCAGACGTCCCCGATGTTCCAGACGTGCCGGATGTGCCGGACGTGGCGGAGCCCCCCTGCGAGCCCGAGGGCAACTTCGTGGGTTGGACGCCCCAGTGCGCACCCATGGAGCCGATCCCGGACACGCTGGCGGAGACATCAAGCCCGATCACGGCCCTGGCGCTGGCCGGATCGCTGGTCGCCTGGGCGGAGGCCGGGTCGGTCACCGCGCGTCTGATGGGCCCGGACGGCACGGGCGACATCGCGCTCGGCGGCGCCCCGGACGACGTCAGCGCTATCGAGATCGTCCCCGACGGCGCCGGCGGCTTCCGCGTCTTCTGGAGCAACACCGCCACGACGTCAGACGCCCTGGTCGACGCCTCAGGCGCGGTCACACAAGCCCAGAAAGAGCTGGTCGAGGACTACACGCTGGGCCGCGGCAGCGCGTTGGGCCCCGCCGGCTATCGGCTGTGGGGCCTGCGCGACAATGTGGCCCTCCTCGCGCGCATCTCAACCAGCGGCGAGCTACAGGGCGTACATCACATGCAGAACGGGGACAACTTCACGTACATGCGCCTGCACGCGGGTGAAAAGCTGGTGCACGTCCCGTTTGAGCGCACCCTGGACGACCGCCCGATCAGCTTCTTCCTCGCCGGCATCGACCAGCCCGGCTGCGGCCTGCCCGAGGACTCGGGCGTGTCCCTGGGAGCAGACGGCGCGATGGTCGCCAGCGGCTACGTGGAGGGCCGCCCGATCTGGATCGCCCGCGGCCCGGGCGGCTGCGAAGACGCCGGCACCGGAGCAGTCCACGTGTACGACACGTTTGCCCAGACCAGCAAAAGCGCGCCGCTGCCGATCGCCCCGACCGCCGTGGCGGAGATCGTGGTCGCTGACGGTCAGCCGGTCCTGATCGACGGCTCCCCCGACGGCATCCTGGCCGTGCGCATCTCCCCCGCCAAGATGCTGATAAGCCACGCCATGCACCTGGCGCCCGTCACGGGACAGGTCAGCGCGGTGCGAGCCTTGCCAGGCCCCGACGGCTGGCGGGTCGCACACACCGAGCAAGCGGAGAGCGAGCACCGCGTCGTTGGCACGACCGGTTGCCCAGCGCCACTTCCTTAGCCTACGGAGCGGCTGCGAGAGCCCAGGCGCTCTCGAGCCCGATGGCTGCAACCCATCGCGCTATGAAATCTCGGTCGACGGGCGTGGTCGCCAACAAGCCCCGAATGTCATCGATGTGCTTCTGCGAGCCACCCTCGCGGTGATACTCCAGCTTGCGAAGCAACACGTATTCGGGGGGAGCCACGTTCAGCCCGCGATCCCCAAGGCTTACCCGATTTATGTTCTTGAAGGCCCATCGATGGAGCGGATCGTTGCCAAACAGATAGACATCGGCCTTGAAGCCAGTCTCGTGATGGATCACGTTGAAATGGCCGCGCTGAGGTCTCAGAGCTTCGATCCGAACGATGTCGGCAGGTGCGCAGTAGAAGTCTTCTTCGGGAAAGGCCGCCACAAAACGGGCGGCATCCGCAGCCCCAAGCCGAACGACAAGGTCGATGTCGTGCGTCAAGCGCGGCGTTCCATACAGGATCGTGGCCACACTGCCCGTGACCATGTAGTCAACGCCGAGCCCGTCCAGGCGCTCGGTGAATAACGTGAAAAGTTCAGCCGGGCCGGAAGAGATAGGCATCGCGTACAGCTCTAGTGACTTGCGCGTCGTCCCAATCAGGGTGCTGTTGCCGCACCCAGGCCAACTTCAGCTCCCACGCCGCCTGCCAAAGACGCATGGCGGCGTCGAGACGCTGGCGGGGCGTCATGTCGATCCACGGCTCTTTAATCGGCGCGTCGCTCACACGCATATGCTACCCGAAAGCACGGTGCGCGGCACACCGGGACTTGCCGGACCCGCCTCCTTGACCCCGCCTCAGGCCGGGGTTAGCGTCCCGCGCATGATACGACCACGCCGCAGTGTCCTGTATATGCCCGGCTCAAACGCGCGGGCTCTTCAGAAAGGCCGCACCCTGCCCGCCGATGGCTTGATCCTGGATCTGGAAGACGCCGTGGCGCCCAGCGCCAAGGAGACGGCACGCCAGCAGGTGGTGGACGCCGTCAAGGAGGGTGGCTATGGGGCGCGCGAGCTGATCGTGCGCGTCAACGGGCTGGCCACGCCCTGGGGCGTGCACGATGTCGTCGCGGCCGCACAGTCCGGGGCGCACGCCGTGCTGATCCCCAAGGTCGAGAGCGCGGACGCGGTGCGTGAGGTCGAGTCGATTCTGGTCGGCGCCGGGGCTCCGGACGACCTGGCGATCATGTGCATGATGGAGACGCCGCGGGGCATTCTGCGGGCGGAGTCCATCGCTGACTCGTCAGCGCGCCTGAGCTGCCTGGTGCTCGGCACCTCGGACCTGGCCAAGGACCTGCACGCGGCGCACACGGCCCTGCGCATCCCCATGCTGACGTCACTGAGCATCTGTCTGCTGGCCGCGCGGGCCGCCAACATCGCCATTTTGGACGGCGTGCACCTGGACCTGTCGGACGCGGACGGGTTTGCACAGAGCTGTGTTCAGGGGCGTGAGCTGGGGTTCGACGGCAAGACCCTAATCCACCCCAAGCAGCTGGCGCCGGCCAACGAGGCGTTTGCGCCAACCGACAGAGAGGTGGAGACCTCGCGCGCGATCATCGCCGCGCACGCGCAAGCAGAGGCTGAGGGGAAAGGGGTCGTGGTGCTGAACGGGCGCCTGATCGAGAACCTGCACGTGGAGAACGCCCAGCGGATCGTGGCGCTGTCAGACGCTATTGCAGCCGCTGCCGCCGAGTAACCAGGCCCGCAAGACAAAGCAGTAGAAGCGCGGCCGCCATCGGACTGCCGGAGCCGCCGCCGGCCTGACAGCTGGAGCCGCCGCCACCGCCATCCGTCTTGGGCTTGGTGTCCGTCTTGGGTGGGGCAACCGGGTCGCCCGCGCGGTCGCTGTTGCCCGGAATCGGGGTGCGCGCTTCGATCTCGGCCTCCTTGGCGGGCACGTCCGCAGGCGCCACGGCCTCCGGATCACCGGACTCCGACAGCACCTGAATCTCGTCGGCCGCCGACTCGCCCGGGGCAAACTCGTCATCGCCACCGGCCGCGACGCCGCCCTCCCAGCCGTTGCACTGGCTGAACTCGCCCTCCAGGAAGTAGCTGTCGCCGTCCTCAAAAGTGATCGTCACCTTCTCGGCCTCCCACTTGGAGCCGGCCTTGCACGTGGCCGAGCCGGTGGCCTTGAAGACGTTGGAGACGTCGGGCAGGTCGCTGTTGAACCCAAAGACCGGGTCCTTGGTCATCTCGTCCGGGGAGATCGTTGTGAACATGCGCGTCATGTAGTGGTGGGTGCTGAAGAGCGCCTGCGCCGCCACCATTGGGTCGACTAAGCGCTCTTTGAGATCCGCCGCCATCGCCACGGGGTCGAAGGTCCAGCCCTCAGGCATGTACTTGATGCACTCGTCGATCTGGTTGTTGTTGTAGAACTGGTTGTCCTCTTTGCACTCCTCGCCCAGGTCCGCCTCCGCAGGCTTGGGGATGGCGGCGCGAATCACCTGCTGGAGCAGCGGCGTGCGCGGAAACTGCTGCGCCATCATCTCCTGCAAAAACGCGCCGGGCGTGGTCTTGCCCTCCAGCTTGGAGAGATCGAACTGGCCCTCGGTGTAGATCTGGTCCTTCATGATGTCCGGTGGGCCCGCAAACTCGGTGACAAACGCATGCCCGGCGGCGGCGTCGGCGGCGTCTGTGACCACCTTCAAATACGCGTCCTGGCACTGCTGCTGATACGGCTGCCAGTTGCACCACTCATCGGTGTCGGCGGCGGTCGCGCAGTTGAGCCAGTCAAACTTCTTGGGGTTGAGCAGCACGTTGAAAAAATTCAGCGGGACGGCGCGCGCGTCGGCCAGCACCCAGGTGAACACGGGCATGTGGTCGGCCGCCGCGATGCTGGTGAGCTTGAGCGGGATGCACGCAAAGGTCTCGGACGAGTACTTGAGCACGATGGGCTGCAGGTCGCCCGCGTCCTTGCCCTTCTGCAGCTTCAGCGTGACGAACTTGAACTCCAGGTTGGCGTAGTAGCCGACCAGGTCCTCGGCCTCGGGCGGCTGGTCGTAGCCGTTGTCGTTGAGCCACGCGAACAGCGCCGGGCCCTCGCCCTCGACCACCTTGTACTCGAACGGGCCGACCTCGCCGGAGGCCACCACGGACACACCACCACCGCCGTTGGCCGTCCCCCCCGGGGAGGCCTCGGCGTCATCGAACTGGCAGGGGCAGGAGTTGGTGTACTCGCAGTCGCCCTCGTTCTTCCACGTCAGCTCCAGCTTGGGGTCGGTCATCGCCCGCAGCCGCTGAAACAGCAGATCGCTGCCCACCGCCAGCTCCGGTACGGCCGGCAACGGCAACACCCACGAGAACTTCTCAGCCTCCCCCGCGTACGCGATCTGGATGTGCGCGGTGACGTCTGTGCCGTCCACCGCAAACAGAATGTGCTCGCCGACCTGGTTTACCGGCTGCTGCAGCGAGCAGAAAAAGCCGCCGCACGCGCTGGCCGCACCCGGCGCCATAATCGTGGCCGCAACGGCCAGACCCAATAGTGTTCTCTTCATCGTCGTCTCTCCCACTCCCACCGTGATTGCCGCCAGACATCTTACTGCATCCGCTGTGCTAAGGTGCTGTCCCGCATCACAAACAAGGGAGTGAGAGATGTTCGAGTGGAGCGATCAGCACAAGATGATCCGCGGCATGCTGCGCAAGTTCTGTGAGGCGGAGCTCGTCCCGCAGCTCGATGACCTGGACACCGAGAAGGTCCTGCCCTACCCGCTGATGCGCAAGATGTTCAAGACGTTCGGCATGGGGCAGCTTGCGCTGGGCGAGTTCAAAAAGAACCTGGCGCGCGAGAAGGCCGGCGAGGACGGCGGCGAAAAGAAGAAGAAAGACCCCAAAGAGGTCGCTTCGATGGCCGCAATGCGCGCGCTCCCGGCCATCGAGCTGAGCCGATACGCGCCCGGCTTCGTCACCGCCATGGGCGTCAGCGTCGGCCTCACCCCCGGCGCCATCATCTCCCGCGGCTCCATCGCGCAGAAAGAGCGCTTTGTCCCCGACCTGCTCACGCTGGACAAGATCGGCGCCTGGGCGATCACCGAGCCGGGCTCGGGCTCCGACGCCTTCGGCAGCATGAAGGCCACCGCCACCATCGACGGCGACCAGTTTGTCCTGAACGGCCAGAAGACCTTCATCACCAACGGACCGCACGCCGACACCATCATCTTCTACGCCCGCCTCAACCGCGGCGAGCCCCCCGAGCAGCGCCCGGTCGTGGCCTTCATTTTGGACGGCGAGACCCCCGGACTGGTGCGCGGCGACGCCTTCCGCAAGATGGGCATGCACTCGTCCCCCACAGGCGAGCTGTTCCTGGAGGACGTGCGCGTCGGCATCGACCGCCTGATGGGCGAGGACTTGGACAAGATCGGCGGAGGGCGCGGCGCCGCCAAGGAGACGTTCGGCCAGGAGCGCATCGGCGTGGCGGCCATGGCGCTGGGCATGATCGAGCGCTGCCTGGAGCTCAGCACCGAGTACGCCAAAACCCGCGTCCAGTTCGACCGCCGCATCGGCGACTACCAGCTCATTCAGCTGAAGCTGGCCAAGATGGAGGTGGCCCGCCAGAACGTGGAGAACCTGCTGTTCCGCAGCTTCGCCAGGGCGGCGGCCGGTCACAAGTCCACGCTGGCCGAGGCATCAGCCGCCAAGCTGTACTGTGGCCAGGCGACCATGGACGTGTGCCTGGAGGCGATTCAGCTGCACGGAGGGTACGGCTATATGGCGGAGTACCGCGTGGAGCAGCTCGCGCGTGACGCCAAGGTGCTGCAGATCTTCGGCGGCACCGACGAGATTCAGGTCAGTCAAATCGCGCGCGACCTGCTTCGACGCTAATCGTCGCCGCCCAGGTCCAGGCGCTTGAACAGCGCATCCAGCTTGACGGCGACCTCGTCCGGCAGCTCCACCTTCCCGACATCACCGGCTGCGGCGGCCACGCGCTCCACCTGCTGGAAGTACTTGCGGCAGTGGCGGCACATCGCCAGATGCATCTTGATCCACATGCGCTTGCCAAAGGGCAGCTGCTGCTCGAGGTAGGCCGTGACGACGCCCGCCATCTGTTGACATGTCAGCATGCTAGTTGCCAAACCCCTGCTCCAGGCGGGCGCGCAGCTGGGTGCGGCCGCGGTGCAGCAAAACACGGACATGCACGGGCGTTAGCTCCAAGGCGTCACTGACCTCCTGGGTACTCAGTCCCTCGACATCCCGCATCATAACAACCGCGCGTTGTGCAGCAGGCAGATTCTCCAGCTCGGCCTGCAGCGCATCAACGAATTGGGCGTCGTTTGCGCACCGCTCGGGGTCGAAGTCTGCGGGGGGCTGTTGCCAGCCACCTCTGTCGTTGAAGCGTGACGGATCCAGCGCGTCTCCGCTGTCCTCCAGGATGGAATCCAGCGACACGGTGCGCCCCTCTTTTTTGGCGCGCGTGCGGGCGCGATTGGCCAGGATGCGAAAGATCCAGGTCTTGAGCGTGGACCGAAACTGGAACCGCGGCAGGCCCTTTAGCACGGCCATCCACGTCTCCTGAATGACCTCCTGAGCGACCGCATCCGACCGGCAATACATCAGCGCCACACGCAGCATGCCGCCGTACAGGTCGGCGGTCAGCGTGCGAAAAGCCGTAGGGTCGCGCGCGATAAGCGCCGCAACCAGCTCCCGGTCGGCGTCGTATTTGCTCGCGGTCATCTCCAGTTATCCTACGAACGGCCCGAAGAGAAACAATAGCGCTGTGGTGGACAAACTGTTTCCACTGCGGAAACTATCTATCAACATGGATTTGGCCGCCATCCAAGCTTTTGTCAGTGTCGTGGAGACGCGCAGCTTCACGGGCGCCGCGACCCGACTGCGGCGATCCAAGTCCAGCGTGAGCAAGCAGGTGGCTGCGCTGGAGGACCAGCTTGGCGCTCGCCTGCTCAACAGAACGACGCGCCGTATCGACCTCACCGACGTCGGCGCCACTTTTTTCGAGCGCTGCAGGCACATTCTGGAGCAGCTGGACGAGGCACAGCGGGTCGTCGGACAGCTGCAGGCGACCCCACGAGGTACCCTGCGAGTGCGGGCCGCCACCACCTTTGGGCGCGTCCATCTGGTGCCCTGCCTCAAGCCGTTTTTGGCGACCTATCCCGAGCTCGATGTCGACCTGGTCTTGACGGACCACACCACGCACGGCGTCGATCAGCGATACGACGTCTCGGTCCGCATCGCCCACCTTCCGGACTCAGACCTGATCGCGCGAAAAATCGCCCCACTGCAACGGGTGATCTGTGCGTCGCCGGCATATCTGGCGACACACGCCGCCCCGACCACGCCACAAGATCTGACGCAGCACGCGTGCGCGCTGTATCGGTATCTCGGAGCGGGCGCCGACACCTGGAGCCTCGTCGGTCCCACCGGTCAGGTAGACATCGAGGTCAGCGGCCCGTTTCACCCCGACCACGCCGGCGCGCTGTTGGAGGCCGCGCACAACGGAATCGGGCCCGCGCGACTGCCCATCATCCTGGCGGCCGACGCGCTCAGGTCGGGCCGCCTGGTCCGGCTGCTGGAGGATTGGCGCGAGCCCGAGCCCACGCCCGCCATCTACGCCGTTTACCCGCACACGCGACACCTGTCGGCCAAAGTCCGCGTGTTTGTTGACCACCTGGTGGCTTGTTTCGGTCAGGATGCACCTTGGGGCCGTAACGGATCCCAGCCAACGACGACGGTGTGACATGCGCAGACGACTGATCGCCACGTTTCTGGTCCTCGCGGCAGGCTGCTCGACCGAAGACGCCGCAGACCCACCGGACCCCGTTGACGTACCGGCGCCGCCTGAGGACGTGCAGGAAGACACCGCGCCTGTGGCGGACACCCCGGCGCCGCCCGAAGACAGCCCGGCGCCCGGGCCGCAGTGTCAAACCAACGCGGACTGCGCCGACAAGGTGCAGGTGAGCGGTCCGTGCGAGATCGCGGTCTGCGTAGCCGGACAGTCGGTCTGCGACACACAGGCGGTGGTCGACGGCACGCCGTGCGATGACGATGACGCGTGCACCTTGGAGGACACCTGCCTGGCCGGTGCGTGCGCCTCTTCTCTGGCGCTGGGCTGCGACGACCACAACCCCTGCACGGACGACCAATGCGACCCGTCCACCGGCTGCACGGTGACCAACAACACGGCCCCGTGCGACGACTCGCTGGCATGCACTACAACGGACTTGTGCGTCGACGGCGCGTGTGTTGGCGAGGGCGACTGCGGCTGCACCGCCGACAGCGACTGCGCGCAGGACGACGATCTGTGCAACGGCACGACGGTGTGCGATCTGAGCGCCACGCCCGCGACCTGCGTGGTCGCCCCCGACAGCGTGATCACCTGCGAGACCGACGCCCCGTGCGCTGTATCAACGTGCAACCCCCAGACAGGCGAGTGCGAGTCCAGCCCCGCCGAGGACGGGACCAGCTGTGACGACGCCACCGCCTGCACCACCGAGGACGTGTGCACCGGCGGCGCCTGCGCGGGCGTCACCAAGACCTGCGACGACGGCAACGAGTGCACCACGGACGCGTGTGACCCCGGCAGTGGCTGCTTGTTCGAAGACAACGGCACCTGTGACGGCTGCTCGGGCCTGTCGTGCCTCAACTGCTTCTACGGCGCTGACTGCGCCCCTGCGGGCGCCAAAATCGGCGACACCTGCTGCGCCAAGGGCGACGCGCTTGTCTACCTGAGCAAAGGCACCGCCGCTGAGGCCGTGGACGTGGAGGCCGACGACAAATACGCGTACCTGTGCGGCGGCTTCGGCGTGCGCGTGAACAAGATCTCCAACCCGGCCAGCCCCAAGTACGTGGACTCAGCGCTGGGCCGCTGTCAGCGCATCGGCCTGGGCCCCACGCTGGAGTCCGGACACCGGGTCGTCTACTTCGCCCATCACGGCGACAGCTGGGTGGGCACCCCGTTTCTGGCGACCTACTACATGCAGCCCAACGACAAGATGCTGCAGGTCGACAAGATCGACGATCCCCAGGTGCTCTTCGAGGGCATGACGTACCACAAGGATCACCTCTTGGTGGCGGCCCACTCCGGCGGCGTGCGCGTCTACCCGACCACCGACGGCATCCCCGGCGACCCGGCCGTGATCGACGGCTTCGACAACGCCTGGAAGCTGGACGCGACGGGGGACACCGCCTACGTCGCGGACGCCGAGGGCGGGCTCAAGGTCCTCGATGTGGCGACGCCCATGGAGGCCAAGGTGCATCAGACGCTGCCGACCGTCGGCATCGCCCGCGACGTGGTCGTGCACAACAAGCGCGTCTATGTGGCCATGGGCTCCGCCGGCGTCGCGATCTTCGACGCCACAGACCCGACCGAGCTCGTGCATATGCAGGACCTGCAGACCGTCAGCTCCGCGCAGGCGGTGGCTGCGGACGGCGGCGTGCTGGCCGTCGGCGCATGGAGCCACCTGGCTATGTACGAGACCAAAAACTACTCCCTGCTCGGCACCGAAGACGTGAAGTACTTCCCCGGCTTTGAGCAGGTCTTCGGCGTGGCCATGAACGACGGCATCGCCTACGTCGCGGAGTGGGAGGGGCTGCACATCGTCCAGCACGTGCCCGGTTACGTGGCGCCGGACCTGTGGATCGAAGACGAGCTGGTCGACTTCGGCTTCGGCAGCACGCCCACCAAGGCCGTCGTCGTGCGCAACCGCGGCCAGCTGCCGCTGGAGATCACCGGCATGAACATCTCCAACAAGCAGTTTTCGGTCACACCCAAGCAGCTGTCGATCGCGCCCGGTGACGCAGCCGTCTTCGAGGTCACGTTCTATCCGCCGGCCAAGGACTCCTTTGACCTGAAGGCCACGCTGTCGATCTTCTCCAACGACCCCGACCCCGGCCAAAACCCCTTCAAGATGTATCTGGTCGGCAACAAGAACAAAGCTGACCTCAACGTCGGCGACAAGATCGGCAACGAGTTCGGCTTTCTGGACCCGACCGGCGGCGGGCAGGTCTCCAACCTCAAGGGCCACGTCATCGTGCTGGCCTACTTCGCCCTCTTCTGACCGATCTGCGGTCTGGAGTTGTCAGACATCGAATCGGGCATTTGGCAGAAATACAAAGACGACGGCGTGCTGGTGTACGGCCTGTACGGCAGCGAGTCCCCCAAGGCGCTGGCCGACTTCAAGGACCAGACGGGCATCACCTACCCGCTGATGCAGGACATCGGCTACACCAAGGGCCTCTTCGACTTTGCCCCGGGCGTGGGCTACCCGTATCCGCGCGACGTCGTCATCGGCAAGGACGGCTCGGTGCGCTCGATCAAGACGTCTTTTGACGTGGGCGAGATGGAGTCGCTGGTCCAGCAGCTAATCGCGGAGTAGCTCCAAGAGCCCGCCCTGCCTGAGCGCGGTGACGTCGACTGTGGGCCCGTCCAGCGGCGCCCCGTCCCACGTCTGTGCATCACCGGCGCGGATATCCAGCGTGCCCCCGGGCACCGTCCACACGACCCGGTCAAACAGCGGCCCCGACAGCGCAAACGTGCCCGTGCAGGGCAGCGGGTAGAGACCGGCCGCCGACAGCACCCACCAGGCCGACATGGTGCCGCCATCGTCGTTTCCGGCCAGACCCGCCGGCGTCAGCTGGTACGTCGTATCCGCGATCCACTCGGTCCAGTGACGCGTCCGCTCGGGCTTGCCCGCAAAGCCGAACAGCCATGGCGCGATCAGATCCGGCTCATTGCCCTGGTAGTACCAGGCGTTGGGCAGCAGCGGATCGTAAGCGGCGGCCCCCTGGCTCATGAAGGTCTCCAGCCGCTCGACAAACGCCGCATCGCCGCCCAGGGTCTCGATCAGCTCCGGCACATGATGCGGCAGCATGAACAGGTAGTGCCAGGCGGACCCCTCGATGTAGTAGTCGGTCAGCGAATTGGGCGAGCAGTCAGCAAAGGCGCCGTCCGTGTCGCGCGGGGCAAAGAAGCCCTGCTCGGGGTCCCAGTGGTGCTTCCAGCCCAGGGCGCGCGCGTCCAGCTCGGCCGCCAGCTCGGTCTGGCCCAGATGCTCGGCGATGCGGGCGATGCAGTAGTCGTTGGCTGAGTACTCCATGGTCATCGACACCGCCCCATTCGCGGCGTCGGCCGGGCAATAGCCCAGCTCGAGATATGGTCCGATGCACGACCGCCCCGGGTTGCCGTTGGGCGCCGGTCCGTTGGCGGTGATCAGCGCAAGCTCCAGCGCCTTGTCCACGTCAAACGCGTCCGCCATGCCGCCCGTGACCGCGTCACCCAACACGATATCCGCCGACGATCCCACCATCGAGCGCCCATATCCGGGCCCCATCGGCCACCGCGGAAGCGACCCGCCCTGCTCGCCCATCGCCACCAGAGACCGCAGAAAGTCGCGCTGATCGTCGGGCCACAACAGCTGCACCAGCGGATGCAGTGTGCGGTACGTGTCCCACAGCGACAGGTCCGAGTAGAAGGACCAGCCGTCGGCCGTGTGGATCTCCTTGTCGAATCCGAGATACCGGCCGTCCACGTCGCTGAGCAGGGTCGGCATGCCCGCGCTGTGATACAGCCCCGTGTACAGCAGGCGCCGCCGGGTGTCGGTGCCGCCCGAGACCTTCACCACGGACAGCTTCTCGCGCCACAGAGCCTCTGCCGCCGCTCGCAGCTCGTCAAACGACCGGCCCTGCGCCTCGGCCTTCAGGTTTCCGCGCGCCCCGTCGAGATCCACAAACGACAAGCCCACCTGCAGCTCGACCACGCCGTTCTCGGACACATCAAAACGCATCACGCGTACGTCGCCGACCTCCAGCACCTCCACCGGCGGGCGACTGGGAGCCACCACATAAAAAAGGTCGTAGCCGTCGTAGCGCCCTGAGAAGTCACCGCGGCTGTGCAGCTGCCCCGACAGCTCCCCGCTCTCGGCCACCGCGACCTCGATCGCCGTGACCTCGCCGTCGTTGATCGCCGCGCCCAGGTCCACCGCGATCAGGCCCTCGTCGGCTCCCGACCACGTGTAGCGATGCACGCCCGTGCGCGGCGTGGCGGTCAGCTCGCTCGTCACCGTCACCGACTCCGCAACGGCCGCCTCCAGCCGGTAGTACCCGGGCGAGCCGCTCTCTTTGTCGTGGTCCAGCGGCAGCCGGCCCGTCATCACGTCCGCCAGCGCCGCCACGTCACCCACGCCGGGGCGCACCAGCACGTTGCCGTAGTCGCCGATGCCGGCCCCCGCCAGGCGCATGTGCGAGAAGCCGCGGACCCACCCGTCGCTGTAGTGGTAGCCCGCCGTGTGAAAGACGGCCGACGTGGACCCGCTGTCCTCAACGCTGTCGGGCGACAGCCGAATCATCCCAAACGGCGTGGTGGCGCCCGGAAACAGGTTGCCGACGTTGAAGGCGTCCGCGCCCGTGCCGACAAACACGTTGACCAACTCCAGCGGATCCCCGTCCCACAGCGCGGGCGGCGACGGCGGTTGCTGCACGTCCGCCGCGACATCCTCGGGCGCCCCGACGTCTTCCACAACAGCGACCGGCTCCGCGTCGTCCCCACAGGCCACCACCAACGCCATCACAGCGCCCAATACAATCAGCTTGTTCATCTAGCCGTCGCCTTCACTGCCCACCCACTCCAGATCACCATGATCGCGTCCTGTACCAGCACCGACGCACCCAGCGCCTGCGGCAGAAAGACGCCGAAACACGTGCAGTTGGGCACCACCAGCCCCCGCACCGACGCGGACACGGTCAGCAGCGCATAACCAACGCTGATCGCCAGCGCACCGAGCGCACCGTGTCGCGCAAACCGCCCCTGGACAAGCGCCGCACCGCTGCCGACCTCCAGCACCAGCCAGACCACGGCCACGGGCCACAACAGCACGCCCGGCAGCGCCTCAAAAGCGCCGAGTGCAGCCACATACCCGGACAGGTTCGCCAGTTTGCCGAGTCCCTGAGCGGCCAGCAGCAGCCCCAACGCGATAATGGCCGACGAGCGCATGCCTCACCGTACGTGACCGACCGCGCCGCGGGAAGCTGATCGCGGTCAGTAACGCCAGGCCGCGCACCGAGACAGAACCCTATGCCCGCTGAACTCTGGCTTCTTTTTATGGCGGTCGTGGTAGCGGGTCGCGCGGCGACTCGATGTCGCGGCGGCTCGTGATGAGGCCCCTTCAGCGGGTTCCGCTGCCGGATTCAGGACAAACAACCCCATCGGCCCGTCGACAACTGGACAGAACGCCCGACCTCTACTACCCCTTAATTCTCAGGGAGCGCCGTCGCGCAGTCGGGTCCAAACCGTCACATCACCTCGAACACGCGACTGACACGGCAATCGCTCGCCGTCGTCCTCGTAGATGCCGAACGTCCCGCGATCCCGAGAGCTGCTGGGCCGCTTGAACGACCGCTCCAGCTCCGTGGGCTGCGTCAGGTTTTCCAGTCCATCGGTGACCTTGACGCGACACTCGCCGCATCGGCCAAGCCCGTGGCAGTTGATGAGCCGGAAGATCCCGCTGTACAGACGAACACCACACCGCTTCGCCGCCTCTCGCACGGTTTCCCCGTCGGCGACGTCGATTCGGATGCCCTCTCGGGCAAAGGTGACTGTGTGCATATGTGTGACCTCCTGCGCGAAGGTCCTTTCAAGAGGCGTGCCGTACCCGAGACGATCAGAGGTTGCTACACTTTATGAGCGACCGGCTTCCCGTACAGGTGACGCAAGAGCGCCGGCAGCACGATGAGGTCCACCAGCAGGGCGACCACGACGGTGAGGCCGATCAAGCTGCCAAAGCGCGCGACCCCGTTGTTCAGCGCAAACAGATAGACGCCGAAACCAGTGGACAGCAAGACCGACGTGCTGAACATGGCCCGTCCCGCGTGGTGACGGGCGGCCACCAGCGCCTGCTCGCAGTCCGCCGTGGTCGCAAACGCCGTCTTGAAGTGGTGCAAAAAGTGGATGGTGTCGTCGACCGCGATACCCAGGGCGATCGACGCGATCAACAGGTTGTTCAGGTCGATCGGGATGCCGGTCAGGCCCATGCCGCCCATGATCAGCACGATGGGAAACAGGTTCGGCAACATGGCGACCAGCCCGAGCTTGAGATCGCCCAGCATGAACAGCATGAGGATGGTGATGCACACAAACGCCGTCGCAAAGCTGCGGATCAGGTCGCTCAGCAGCGTATCCACGATACGATAGGACAAGAAGGTCATCCCCGTCCCGCGGATCTGAGCGAGATCGCCGACATGTGTACTAATGCCGGTGCGGATATGGTCGATCAGCGGCTTGTAGCTCGTCGCCTCCAGCCACGTCGCCTGAAACGTCAGGTGCGAGCGGTCCAGATTCAGCGTCGCCAGCTTTCTCAGCTCCGCCGGCCCCTGGTTTTCAAACAGAAACAGCAGGTCGTCCAGCTCGCCCTGGGTGTCGGGCAGCCGATACTCCGCCTGCCCGCCACCGTGAAACGCGCGCCGGGTCTCCTTGACCACATCGACCACGCTGATCGCGTGACGCACGACCGGCTCCCCGGACTCCTCGTCCCGATACGCAAACACGTGCTCGGTCAGCGCCTCCAGGCCACGCAGCAGCGGCAGGTCTTTCATGCCGCGCTCGCTATCCGGCTTGATGACCAGCACCGCGTTGGAGACGCCGCCGACGTTCTCGTCCATCGACTGCACGGCCAGCTTGACCTCGGCGCCATCCGGCACGTTGGACATGTCGTCGTGCCAGACCTCCAGCATCGTCAGCCCGACGACGGCGACCACGGCCAGCAGCGTCGACATCGCAAACACCGCACGCAGCCGACCCGCCCGGACGCGATCGTCAGACAGCGCGACCGCCCAGCCGACAACGCGGTCGATCACGTCCTGCTCGCCCGCCGGCTTGGCGCCCAGCAGCCCGGTCCGGTTCCACGTCAGCATGATCGGCAGCAGCACCAGCGAGAGCGTCAGCGCAAACATCACGCCCACGCCGCCGGCCACGCCCATCTCCGACACGGCATAGACCTGGGCAAACCACAGGCTGAAGAGCCCGGTCATCGTCGTGAGCGATGTGAAGAGGACCGGCGGCCCGGTGATGGCCACCGCCCGGACGATTGCGGCCTCGTTTGGCATGCCGTGGCGCCGCAGATCGCGATAGATCGACAGCATATGGATCGAGTCGCCGACCCCGACACACAGCAAAAACGCGGGCAGGATGCTGGACAAGATGTTCAGCCCGAAGCCGATCGCCGCCATGAATCCCAGCGTCCACAGCACGGCGATGGCGACGACGATGATCGGGCCGACAATCCCGATGAGATGACGAAACAGCCAGGCCAGCGCCAGCAGCATCACCAGCGTGGACAGCGTCGCCAGCGTGCCCAGATCGGTGAGCACCATCTCGTTGAGCGCCGCGTTGATCGCGGGCGGGCCGGTGATCTGAATCCGAAAGTCGTCCGAGTTCAGGTCTTTGAGCGCGTCTCGCATCTCAAAGAAGACCAGGTCCATCTGATCGTCCCGCATCTGCAGCGTACGCGCGGCCACCACGGTGTGGCGACCTGACGCCCCGACAAGCCGCCCGGTCAGCGTTTTGTCCGACAGCACCCGGTCACGCAGCGCCGGCAGCTCTTCGGGGGGCGGGATCGGGTCCAGCAGCTTGAGGACCTGGATGCCGCCGCCCTCCATCGGCACGGTCTGGCGCGCGTTGATCAGCGAGACGACGTCCTCGATGACCGAGCCGCCGGCCTCCTCGCCCCAGCCCTCGTCGTCGTCCTCAAAGTCCCCGAAGTCATCGTCAGCCGGCGAATCCGCAGGCGCCTGGGCGTCCAGGTGGCTGGTGGTCTCCACGTCCACGTCGACG
>CAZJHX010000157.1:17052-24829 GCA_964545715.1 uncultured Myxococcales bacterium | reverse complement strand
GGGGGGGGCGTTTTCGGGGGGGGGGGCGCCCAGGTGGGGGGCACCGCGGTTTGGCGCCAGTCACCTAGCTCGCCGATGCGAAAAGGCGGTCATCCATGGCGGGCACGAAGCAAAGCCTCCTTCGAGAAACACTTCAGCGTCTTCTAAGACGTGGTGCGTCCGCTCGCGCGGGCCATCTCCTCACAAAAACCCGCCCTGAAGACATCGCTGAGGTGCTGCCCCTCATCATTCCGCGGGAGCGTCGGGCCACGTTTGACCTGCTCAAAGAGAGCGCGTTGCAGGCGGAGGTCCTGTCCGAGGTCGACAGCGGGCTCATCCCCGAGCTGCTCGATCCGATGCCGATCCCCAAGATCGTCGAGATCCTGCACGAGGTGCCCGCCGACGACGTGGCGGACATCCTCTCGGAGCTGGAGTCGGAGCGGTCTGCGGCCATCCTGGAGGCGATGCAGGATATCGAGTCCGACGAGGTCGAGGACCTCATGGGCTACGATCCGGAGTCCGCCGGCGGCATCATGTCGCCCGACTTCTTCTCGCTGGACGGCGACACCACGATACGGGCCGCGATCACCGCGCTGCAGGAGCAGGGCGAAGACGTCGAGATGGCGTTTTACGTCTACGTGGTCAACGAGCACAGCCAGCTGGTCGGCGTCTTGTCTCTGCGGCAGCTGGTCACGTCGCGACCGGACCGCCCGCTGCACGAGATCATGGAGCCGGACGTCATCAGCGTCGACGTGCTGGCCGATCAGGAGGAGGTTGCGCGCGTCGTAGCCCGCTACAACTTCCTGGCCATCCCGGTGACCGATGACACGAACAAACTGCTGGGCATCGTCACGGTCGATGACATCATCGACGTGCTCTACGACGAGGCGACCGAGGACATCCTCAAGCTGGCCGGCGCCGGTAGCGAGCTCTCCCCGCACGCGACCGTCCGCGAGCACCTGCGGCAGCGCTATCCATGGCTGATCGCCAGCTGCATCGGCGGTTTTCTGGCGGCTCTGATCATGGATCCGTTCCTGGACACGCTGGGCGCCTTTCTGGTGTTCTTCGTCCCGATCGTCATGGGCATGGCCGGCAACGTCGGCATCCAGAGCTCGACCGTGGTCGTGCGCGGCATCGCTACCGGCCAGATCGTGGCCTCCCAGTCCGGCGTCGTCATTCGCCGCGAGATCGTGATCGGCTTCTTGATGGGCTGCGGGTACGGCGTGGTCGTCGGCATCGCCGCGGCCGCCTACAGCGCGATCAACGGCGCCGGCGCGGACATGGCCCATATCCTGTTTTACGGCCTGTCGGTCGGGCTGGCGCTCAGCAGCGCGATCCTCATCGCGGCGACGCTGGGCACGGCCATCCCGATCGGCCTCAACCGCCTGGGCGTGGACCCGGCTGTGGCGACAGGCCCGTTTGTGACGACTGCGCTGGACGTGCTGGGCATCCTGGCTTATTTCGGTATCGCGCTGCTGCTGGCCGGCCTCTTCGCGCTTTGAGCGCCACGTCGACCGAAGCCGTCATTCTCAGGCTTGTCGACCAGGGTGAGCGCAACCGAATCGTGACGCTGTTCACCAACACCGTGGGGCGTACCGCCGTCATGGCGCGCGGCGCACGCGGGTCCACGAAGCGCTTTCGGGGGCATCTCGACCTGTTCCATCGCGGCACGGCGGAGCTGAAGTCGGGCCGAAGAGCGACGAGCTTTCCCACGCTGACGTCGTTTCTGGTCAAGGCCCCACACGAGGGTCTTCGGACGGACATCACGCGCTTTGCCATCGCCAGCTTCTGCGTCGAGATCGTCCTCAACGCCACGGCGGTCGGCGACGCAAACCAGATCCAGTTCGACACGCTCGCCGGTACGCTGGAGTCGCTTGCGGACGGGGCCGAGTCGGACCGTCGCGACCTGATTCTCGCCTTTCAGCTGCGCTGGTTTGACGCGATGGGCGAGCTGCCCCCGCTGGACGAGGACGCTCTGCGCCAGGCCCGCCTCCCGCGCCTGGATGAGCAGCCGATGGCCATCGCCCGGGCGCTGCACTCCGGCGTCGAGATCCCCGAGCTGGACGAGCCCCGCTTCCGGGCGGTGGGCGTCCTGACCCGCGCCATCCGCAACCGGGTGCTGCGCCGTCCGCTGGAGTCCACGCGCTTTCTGTATGAAGTCCTGAGCTAGGTTTTAGCCCACGATCTCGGCGCGACCCAGGTGGGACAGCGCCTTCTTGAGCTTGGCTTTTACCCGCACCTCGAGCTGTCGCGCGCGCTCTCGGCTGATACCGAAGTGCGCGCCGATCTTGCCCAGGCTCATGGGCTCGTCGGCCACCAGGCGGTTCATCAGGATGTAGCGGCCGCGGTCGTCCAGGTCGTCCACGATCTTTGCGATGGCCTTGTTGACCTCCTCGCGCACCTGAGCGCGGCCCATATCCTCTTCTGCGCTGGGCGCGGCGGACTCCAGGCGCATCAAGTGCGTCGTCTGGTTGCCGTCGCTGCCGATCTGGGCGTCCAGGGAGAAGTCGCGCTGAGCCATCGCCAGCTCGCGCTGCGCCTGCGCCAGCGAGGGCTTCTTGCGGGGCTCGGCGGCGATGAGGTAGTGCGCCTCTTTACCCTTCTCGTCGCCCTCTTTCGGCTCGACCATCTCCACGTTGCCCGGCAGCTTCTTGCGCTTGCCAAACAGCAGCTTGCGGCGCGCGCTGATCGGCACCAGGCTCCAGTTTTTGATGATGTAGTTCTGAATGTACGCCTTGATCCACCACACCGCGTACGACACCAGCCGGTAGCCGCGGTCCGGGTCGAACTTGGAGACGGCGTGCATAAGGCCCACGTTTCCTTCCTGGATCAGGTCGGTCATGTGGATGTTGTACTTCTTGTACTCAAACGCGATCTTGACGACGAAGCGCAGGTTTGAGGCGACCAGCTGGCGCGCTGCCTCGCGGCCCTCCTGGGTGTCGTCGCTCTTGAGCTTGGCTGCCAGCTCCCGCTCTTCGGCGCGGGTCAGAAGGGGGACGCGTCCAACATCAAGCATGAATTGCTCGAGGCTGCCCTGTACGACTGGGAGGTTAGACGACATCCCTTCCAAACTAGTCCGCAAGGGGCATACTGGCAACGGGCATATGTGCACTTTGTACTTCCGTGCGCGGGTATGGCTTGACAGAACCCCTCAGGGTTACTTACTTACCCGTCTCGATTGCAGGAGAAAGAAGATGTCCGACGACCTCAGATACGACCAGCGCCTCCAAGAGAAAGCCATGCGTGACGGCAAGCTGTCGCAGGAAGACCTCGACAAGCACCTGACGGCGCTCACGGACTCCTCGGACAACCTCATGGAGTTCGACGAAGAGGGCAACCCGACCAACATCCCCGAGCGCGAGCTGAAGAAGCTCGAGATCAAGCCTGCCGAGCCCGAGCCCAAGGTCATGGCCCCGGTCAACCTGGCCGA
This sequence comes from uncultured Myxococcales bacterium, assembly GCA_964545715.1. GTDB lineage: Bacteria > Myxococcota_A > UBA9042 > CAZJHX01. The sequence continues at coordinate 21,420 of CAZJHX010000157.1, read as the reverse complement.
TCCGCTCGCCGACGCCTGGGAAGAGATGCCCGGCCGTTAGGAGTCCTGGAGCCCACACCGCGGGAGAGCCCCATGTCGCAGCCGACCAGCGCGTTTAACAGCTTTATGCTGGGCCTCGCCAGCCAGGCGATGCTTCACCTGGGCGCCATGCCCGATCCCGAGACCAACGAGTGCGGCGTCAATCTTGTGCTGGCTCAACAGTTCATCGACACGATCGCGATGCTCGAGGTCAAGACCGCCGGTAACCTGACAGCCGAAGAAGCGGCCATGGTCGAGAAGCTCCTGTACGACCTGCGCCTGCGCTACGTGAAGGCCTCCGCCAAATCCTGCTAGCAGGTCGCATCGCTTAGAGATTGCGCGCGGCATCCCACGCCGCCAGAAAGCGGCGTGTGGCCTGCTCCACCGACGCGCCCCACGCCACCACGCCATCCAGATGTCCCGCCATGGCCAGCACGCCCGGCAGGCGCCACGGTGAGCTCGCCGCCTGGCGCACGACCGCCTTGGCGTGACGTGCCATCGCCATCGTGCCGTAGTCCACATCCGGGGGCGTACGAGGCGCTCCGACCGCCAGCAGCCAGCGCCACAGCACCGGGTCATGACCGTGCACGATGGCGCGGATCTCCAGGCTGGCGTCGTACATCGCGCCGTGGGTCATCGACTCGCTGGACGGCGCGCACGGGCCCTGCGCGACCACGTGATTGCGTTGGTGGTCGTACGTCAGCACGCGGCTCAGGCTTGAGGGGCCCGCGTCCGCTTGACCACCCGTCTGGGTGCCGCTGACCAGAAACTCGCGCCGTCCCGGGGCCGCTGCCCAGGCGCCCGTGCGTACGCTGACGTTTCCGTAGCATGCGCCGTAGCGGCTGAGGTCGCAGCCGATGGCGTCGCGGTCGAACAGCTCGCCTCTCCAGCGGGTCAGCTCCACGGCAGCCCACTCCGGCGGCGGACTGCCGGCCACGAGCTCACACGTGTATTGAACGACCCCTTCCTGCGCCATCGCCGGATTGTCCCCGAAAAGAAGCTTGGTTGACAGCGCCCCAGCGCGGCCTAACGTTGCGTCATGAAGTTCGACAACTACACAAGCAGCGCTCAGTCTGCGGTACAAGCCGGACAGACCCTCGCGGCCGAGCGCAGTAATCAGTACATGGAGCCCGCTCACCTGTTCGTCGGCTTGCTGGAGCAGGAAGACGGTCTGGTGCCCGCCATCCTCGAGAAGATCGGCGTGGATGTGGCGCGGATCAAGGCTGAGGCCGAGCGCATCGTCAGTCGCGTGCCCAGCGTGGCGCGCCGCGCGCAGGAGGTCTACCCGTCGCAGGCGCTGGTGGTGCTCTTCGGCGGCGCCGAGAAAGAGGCCAAGCGCCTGGGCGACAGCTACATCACCACCGAGCATCTGCTTATCGCCTCGACCGGCGTGTCGCGCGATCCCCTGGCCAAGGCCCTGAACCAGGCCGGCGTGCAAAAGCAGCGCCTGATGGGCGCGATCCAGGAGCTACGCGGCGGTCGAACGGCAGACAGCGCCAGCGCCGAGCAGCAGTACCAGTCGCTGGAGAAATATACGCGTGACCTCACCGCGCTGGCTCGCGAGGGCAAGCTGGACCCGGTGATCGGGCGAGACGACGAGATCCGCCGTGTGGTGCAGGTGCTCAACCGCCGCCGCAAGAACAACCCGGTGCTCATCGGCGAGCCCGGCGTCGGCAAGACCGCCGTCGTGGAGGGGCTGGCGCAGCGCATCGTGGCCGGCGACGTCCCGGAGAATCTGCGCAGCAAGCGGGTGTGCTCGCTGGATCTGGGGTCGCTCATCGCGGGCGCCAAGTTCCGTGGCGAGTTCGAAGAGCGCCTCAAGGCCGTGCTCAAGGAGATCACCGACAGCACCGACGTCATGCTCTTCATCGATGAGCTGCACACGCTGGTGGGCGCGGGGGCCAGCGAGGGGTCCATGGACGCCTCCAACATGCTGAAGCCGGCGCTGGCCCGCGGTGAGCTGCACTGCATCGGCGCGACGACGATCAACGAGTATCGCAAGTACATCGAGAAGGACGCCGCACTTGAGCGCCGCTTCCAGCCGGTGTTCGTGGCAGAGCCGTCTGTGCTGGACACCATCACCATCTTGCGAGGCATCAAGGACAAGTACGAGATCCATCACGGCGTGCAAATCAAGGACGCAGCGCTGGTGGCCGCCGCGACCCTGAGCGAGCGCTACATCTCCGACCGCTTTCTGCCGGACAAGGCCATCGATCTGGTGGACGAGGCGTCCAGCCGGCTGCGCATCGAGATCACGTCCATGCCGACCGAGATCGACGAGAAGCAGCGCCGCATCATGACGCTGGAGATCGAGCGCCAGGCGCTGCGCCGCGAAGAGGACTCACGCAGCAAGGATCGCCTCGCTGAGGTCGATCTCGAGATCGCCGAGGCCACCGAGAAGCTGTCCAAGCTGAAGGCCACATGGCAGCGGGAAAAAGAGGTCATCACGTCGCTGACCGACGCCAAGGAGCAGCTGGATCAGCTTCGTCACCGCCTTGAAGAGGCACAGCGCAGCGGAGACCTGGAGGCGGCGTCGATGATCCGCTTCCGCGACATTCCGGCGCGCGAGGAGGAGCTGAAGACCCTCCAGCAGGAGATCGGCGAGCAGCAGGATCGCGGCCGTATGCTCAAAGAGGAGGTCGGCGAAGAGGACATCGCTCATGTGGTCGGCAGCTGGACCGGGGTGCCCGTCTCCAAGATGCTGGAGGGCGAAAACCAGAAGCTGCTGCGCATGGAAGAGGCGCTGGGCAAGCGCGTGATCAATCAGGACAAGGCGCTGCAGCTGGTCTCAGCGGCTGTGCGGCGGGCGCGAACCGGGCTGCAGGACCCCAACCGGCCGGTGGGCTCGTTCATCTTCCTGGGGCCCACGGGCGTCGGCAAGACGGAGTTGGTGCGTGCGCTGGCGGAGTTCTTGTTCAACGACGAGAACGCCATGATTCGCATCGACATGAGCGAGTTCATGGAGAAGCACTCGGTCGCCAGGCTGATCGGCGCCCCGCCCGGGTACGTGGGCTACGACGAGGGCGGCTACCTGACCGAGGCGGTGCGGCGGCGCCCGTACTCGGTGGTGCTGTTCGACGAGATCGAGAAAGCGCATCCGGACGTGTTCAACGTGCTGCTGCAGGTGCTGGACGACGGACGCCTGACCGACGGCAAGGGGCGCACGGTCGACTTGACGAACACCATTTTGGTCATGACGTCCAACCTGGGCTCACGCCTGATCCTGGATCACGGTGACGGCGCGCCCGAAGAGCTGGAGAAGAAGGTCATGGACGTGGTCAAGGGTCACTTCCGGCCCGAGTTCCTCAATCGAGTGGACGACATGGTGATCTTCAACCATCTGCGCGCCGGCGATATCGAGTCGATCGCCGACATCCAGTTCGAGCGGCTGCGCAAGCGGCTGGCGGAGCGGGAGATCGACGTGGTGCTGGGCAAGGCCGCCCGCAAGCTGCTGGCAGCGCGCGGTTACGACCCGGTATACGGCGCCCGTCCGCTCAAGCGCGCCATTCAACGGTACGTTCTGGACCCGCTGGCCGAGCTGCTGATCGCCGGAGAGGTTCGCAAAGGTCAGACGGTGGATATCGGGGTGTCGGGCGAGAAGCTGAGCTTTACGCCCCGCGACGCCTAGTCTAGTTTCCAGCGACGGCGCGCTCAGGGCCGGTCGTGCAGGTCTGGTGCGGGTTGTCGATGACCCGATTCAGCGCTCGCGGCGCCACGATGGCTGCAAACTGGCGCTCCTGGGCGAGACGGCAGTAGTCACGGACCGGCCCGCGGCGCTGGGCGTAGTCCACGGTCAGCACAAACTTGCCGGCGTCCTTGACGGTTGCCAGGTGGCGCAGCGTGTCGTCGATGTCCTCGGTGGAGCGGCGGAAGTCGCCCTCGTAGAAGGTATCCTCGTTGGCGATGCCGTCGATGGCGGCCAGATAGTCCGAGTCCGCGGTGAGCTCCGCGGCGTTCTGCGCGATGATCTTGAAGTCGGGGTTCAAGGAGCGGGCATGCGATGAGAGGCGCTGTACAAACGTGAGCATCTCGGCGCGGGCGTCGCTGTTGCCGCGCTGCTGGTACCACTCGTAGGTGTCGATCGTGTCCAGGTAGACGCCGTCGAAGCCCGCCAGGACCAGGCGCTCGACCGCGTTCAGCATCAACTGCTGCCACTGCGGGTCCCAATACCGCACGCGGAAGTTGCCGCGCCAGTGAGGGTTCTCGGCGTCGAGGAACGCCGGCTGGTTCGTCTCCCACGCGGCGGTCCAGTATGAGCGGTAGGTCTCGGCCTCGCCGATGCTCAGATAGGACACCACCTGGCCGTTGCGCTGCCGGAGGTCGTCGACGTCGATGCGCGCCTGATGCAGC
>CAZJHX010000157.1:0-17042 GCA_964545715.1 uncultured Myxococcales bacterium | reverse complement strand
AAGATTCAGGGCCAATAGGGAGGGGGCATCGTAATTCTGGAGCTGATACGCCCAGGTCTCGATCGGGTCCGCCTGAGCGGGTGACGAGAAGCCTGCGACAGTGGCGACAACAAGAGCGATGAGGAAACTGCGCTGCGACAAGTGGGACTCCAGAAGAACCATTCGTCGTAGGCATTCCGCAAAGGTCGTGCCATTTACAGTGTAAACCTAACTCGTTGTTATTATGTCGTTCTCGATCTCGGCAGGGGGGGGTGGATCCTGACCCCGGTGGGTCAGCGCCCACGCGATACAGGCCAATCCGACAAAGAACATCGGGATGCTCAGGCGTTGGCCCATGGTCAGGCCGGAGACGGTGGTCTGGTGCTCTTTGAAGAACTCGATCACAAAGCGGATCAGGAAGTAGACCGCGAGGTACGTGCCGGTCAGCAGCCAGATGGGGCGCTTTTCACGGCCTGCCAGGCGGTCGACCACCAACAGCGTGGCCAGCAGCAGGGCCCCGGCGCCGGCCTCGTAGAGCTGCGACGGATGGCGCGGGATCATCGGGCTGTCGATGCGCGGAAAGCACACGCCCCAGCTGCCGTCGGTGGGTGTCCCGATGATCTCGCTATTAAAGAAGTTGCCCGTGCGCACCAGAATGCCGGCCATCGCGGCGCCAAAGGTGCAGCGGTCCAGCATCTCGCCGGCGGGGATCCGGTGCTTGCGCCCAAACAGCATCAGCGCCGCCATCAATCCGACGGTGGCGCCGTGAGACGAGAGCCCTGCAAGGCCCCCGCGCACGTCGATCAGGTAGAGCGGGTTTTCGACGACTCGGTCCCACTCGTAGAAGAAGCGGTGCGCAAACCAGGCGCCGACCAGGATGCCCGTGACCCCCCAGTTGACGAACTGGCTGGCCAGATCCGGGCCGCGCTCCCCGCGCTTCATCTGCCAGTTGAGCAGCAGATAGCCCCACCAGAACACGAACAGGAACATCAAGCCGTACCAGCGCACCTGGAACGGACCCCAGATTGGGAAGATGATCGGGTCCGCGTCCCAGATCCAGCAGTTGATGCTCACTTCAGAGAGCTACTCCGTTCGACGTCGACGTCCGTAGAAGTAGCCGCACAACAGCAGGAGAATCAAGGCGCCCAGCGGCACGATGAGAGCGCGTCGAGCGCGCGCGGGGTCGATGACAGGCTCGCCGTAGCCCGGTCCGGGACGCGTCGCTGCGGCGGCGCTCTCGGGGACGAGCACGTGTCCAAGCGGGCGATCGCGCACCAGCTTTCGGGCGGTCCGCACGAGATCGTCCCGGGTAGCGGCCCGTCGAATCCCTTTGGGGCTTCGGTAGCGGAGCACGAACCATGGCGCCCGCTGCCAGAAAAACGCGTCGGCGGTTCGCACGGCGCCGTCGGTCCACGCCTCCGCGATCAGTCCAGAGATTGGGGTACCCCCGGCGGTCGTGATGACAGCCTTGGTTTGGGGTTCGGGTGCCTCATCGCCGGGGGCCCAATCCCACGAATAGTGACTGAATTGCAGCGCGAAATGAGAGTCGCCGTCGCCCGCCGGCTGCCGCGCACCGGCGACATCCACGTCCGCGACGGTCTGCATGGCCAGAATCAGGCTCAGCTCAGACTGGCCGGCCGGGAAGACCGTACTCAGCGCCACCTCATAACCGGGCCCCTTCGGCGCCTGGTTAGGCAGCGCGTGAATGGTGACGCTCTCCTGCGCCAGGCGCTTGCCGTTCAGCCAGGCCGTCGCGGCCAGCGGTCGATACGTCTGGAGCGCGTGGCCCTCGCCGTACGCATGGTCGCGCTGGCGGACGCCTACGGTCGCCGAGGTCGCCTTGTCGGCGTTTGTGATGGTGTAGGTCTGCTCGACCAGCGCCAGGTCGGGGTGCAGCTCGACGCGAACGCTAATCGAGTCGACCAGAAGCGACGGGCCGCGCTGGTTTACGTCATCCGGGAAGCCGGTGGGGCCGCGAAGCGCAGAGACCGCAGCACCCGGCACACGCACTAGCGGCGCCTGGTCAGCCCGAGCCGGGCCGGCAGCGGTCGTCGAGAGCACAGCTGTGGCGCAAAACACCACCAGCCATGAGACGCGGTTCATGGATTCCCCGTATTCGAATGTAGGATTTCGAACGGCGCAAACTCCGTGGAGCCTGCCCCCTGAACCGCTCGTTCAACATCAATGTGTTGATGATTCGAGGATTAGCGCTACGGCAGATCTTTCGCAACACCTGATCTCCACTTCTTTCGAATGGGGTGGAATCAGCGCGTCAAGAACCGTAAGATGCAAGGCGGTTTCAGGGTTGGAAGAGAGGCTTTCGAGCACCAAATGAGTTTCGTCTCCGGGCCCGCGGTCTTCAGTGATCGCGCCCTTAAGACGCTGAGCGCGAAGGTATTGGTCGTGCGGGTGGCGTCGTGGGCCGAGATCCGTAAAGCGCACCCCGAAAACGTGATGGCCCCGATCAAGCTCGGGTACGCCGTCTCACTGCTGGAGAGCCGCGGCCATCGCGTGACCTTCATCGACGGCGAGACAGGCGCCTACACGCGCGACGACGTGCTGATGACGATGCGCACCATGCAGCCGCACATCGTGGTGTTGCACGGGATCACGACCGCCGTGCCATCGATTCAGCGCATGGGGCACCTGACCCGGGACTTGCTGCCAAACGCGCTGGTGGTCGCCAGCGGCCAGCACGCGACGGCGCGCCCGCAGGACTTCCTGTACGAGGGCAGCCCGTTCCACGCGTGCCCGCAATACGAATACGAAGAGAGCATCAGCGACCTCGTCGAGGCCTGGACGCTGGGTGACGGTGAGCTGGAGAAGGTGCCTGGCGTAGCGATGCCTGACGGTGAGGGCGGCTTCTACCGCACGCCGCCGCGCGCGCTGCGTGAGGATCTCGACACGCTGCCGTACCCGCGCCACGAGCTGTTCATGCGGCACGAATACCAGGTCTTTCACCCGACCGACGTGACCGGCAAGCGCCGCTGGGGCTTCTTGATGTCCAGCCGCGGGTGCCCGTATCCGTGCCTGTACTGCTCGCCGACGCTGCGCAACTCCTACGGTCGCAAGATGCGTTATCGCAGCGCCGAGAACGTGGCGGGCGAGATGGAAGACCTGGTGCGTCTGGGCTGCACCGTGCTGCACTTCAAAGACGACATCTTCACTATCAACAAAGCCCGCGTGATGGAGCTGTGTGAGGAGATCCGGCGCCGCAAGCTCAAGGTCTCGTGGACCGTGCAGACGCGCGCCGACCACGTGGATTATGAGCTGCTGAGCTCGATGCGCAGCGCCGGCTGCTGTACCGTCAGCTTCGGTATCGAGTCCGGCTCGCCGCGTATCCTGGACGTGCTCCGCAAGCAGGAGACGGTGCAGGACTCCATCGACGCCGCGGACGCCGCACGCAAGGCGGGGTTGCACTTGGTGAACTTCTATCTGCTGGGCAACCCGACCGAGACGCTGGCCGACATGCAGATGACGCTGGACCTGGCCAAGCGGCTGGACCCCGATCTGCTGCAGGTCGGCTTCTTCACGCCGTATCCGGGCTCGCCCTACTACGAAGAGGTCTTCCGGACCGAGGGGCACGATCTCTCTCCGGACGAGTTCTCGCACTACAACAAGATCATCAACCTGAGCGACGTGCCGACACCGCAGCTCAAGGCCTTCCAGAAGAAGTTCTATCGCGAGATGATCTTCCGCCCGCGCTTTGCCGCGCGGTTCCTGCGCAACCGGCTCCGGGGGTTTCCCTCCAACTTGAGCCACGAGCTGCGCTTCTTCCAACTCAGCGCCAAGTTCCTGCTGAGCAACCTGGGACGTCGCAACGACGCATGAGCCCTTCAAAAACTGAAGCCCCCGCGTTCGATAAAGAGCGGGTTCACGTTTTCCGCAGCAGTGATCCCGAGGCACAGCGCGAGTGGTTTCGTGCGGCGCTGAAGGCGCTGGCCAAGGTCAAGACCAAAGAGGTCATCGCCATCAAGCCCAACCTGGGCTCGCCGCTGCCGGACGCAACCGGCGCGACGACGGCGCTGTGGATGATCGAAGAGACGATCAACTGGGTGCGGAAGCGGCGCGCCAAGCCGATTATCGTCGAAGCGCCGAGCCACATTCACGACTATGACCAGGTGCTGGACGTGACCGGCGCGCGCGACCTGTTCAAGCGGCTGAACGTCGAGTACGTCGATGCGCGCACGAACACAATGCAGCTGCGGCCGCTCAAGCACGACAGCGCCAAGGGCCGCATCTATAAGGTGCACATGGCCGCGCTCTCGGCCGACGGGATCATCTGCCTGCCCAAGCTGAAGACACACAACCGCACGAGTGTGACGCTGGGTATCAAGGGCATGATGGGGCTGCTGGGTGTGTCGGATCGCCACGGCTTTCACCGGCGCGGCGTGACGGACGACATCGTCGAGCTGTACAAGCGGCTGCGGCACCGGGTCCGCGCCACATTTATCGACGGTGTGATCGCTATGGAGGGCCACGGTCCGACGGGCGGCAGTCCGGTGGACATGAACGTGATCGTCGGGGGCCAGGACATGGTCTCGGTCGACGCGGTGGCTGCCGAGATGATGGGCTTTGAGTCGGACGACGTGCACCACATCCGCATCGCGCACGAGCAGCAGCTGGGCAACCGCAAGCGCGGCTATGTCATGCATCCGGCGGGCCTGCCGCTGCCGGTTCGCCCCTTCGAGCGTGCGCGTGCTGACAACGGCGTGCGCACTCAGGTCATCACGTTTCCGCCGCTGAGCGCCGCCTTGCGAGCCACCCGGATGGGCGTGCGCGGTCGCACTAAACCCGTCGTTCGCGCCGGGATGTCCGGACAGCGCTCACAGGCCGCCGCGGATGTGTGCCCGACGGGCGCGATCACCGCGGACCTGCGCATCGACTACCCCAAGTGCATCGGCTGCGGGCTGTGCATCGAGGCCTGTCCGACCGCGCTGGAGCCCGAGGGCCGTCGCCACAAGCTCAGCCGCGTCTTCAGCGAGCTGGTCGGGGGCTAATACGGATTTGGGTCCGCAGATCGTCGCGCTGAGCGCGGCCGCTGTCGCCGATCCAAGCGCTGAACTGGCGCAGCTTCCGCTTGGCTTTTTTGTGGTGCCTGACTACGCGGCCCGCGCACTGTTGATCGAGCGCTGTGCGGTGGCTCTGTGCGGCAAGCACGTCCCTGTCTTCTTCGGCGTTGACGTTCGCGGGCCCGACGGTGGCTTTGTTGCGCCCCCACCCGGGCTGCTGGGCACGTGGGACGCGGCCGAGAACCCGTTTGTGTCCAGCTACGCCTACCTGCATCACCGCCGACACGGGTGGGTGCTGAACGGGGAACGTCAGCGGGTTTCGCGGCGCGATCAGCGGGTGGATGATGTGGCGCTGCCGGCGCGGCGGATCGTGGAGGTCGACGGTGCTCGGCTTGGGATCGTGCTCGGACCGGAGCGCTTTCTGCCCGGCGTGACAGGGTTGGTCTCGGGCGCGGACCGCGTGGTTTATGGGCAGCGGGCGGGCCGGGTGACATCTGTGAGCAGCAGCGCGAGCCACACGATGAGCAAGGACGTCCAACCCGTGATCAACCTGATCGCCGGACGTAGCTGCGAGCTTCGAACAAGCGGATTTGTCCTGCGTCCCGGTCAGCTGGGCGAGAACGTCACGACGCGCGGGGTGGAGCTGCTGTCGCTGCCCCGCGGCACGCGCCTCAAACTGGGCGACGATGCCGTGGTAGAGGTGACGGGGTTGCGCAATCCATGCGCGCAGCTGGACGGCATCGCGCCGGGATTGATGGCGGCTACATTGGAGCGGGATGGGGAGGGTGGGCTGACCCGAAAGGCCGGGATCATGGCCGTTGTGATCGCCGGCGGTCACGTCCGGCAGGACGATCGCATCGTCGTGAACCTGCCACCTGCGCCGCACCGGCCGCTCGAACGGGTGTGAGTGTGCTAAAACAACGCCCATGGTGCGTCCTGAAGAGTCAATAGATTCATGCTGCATCCAACGAGCGGGTGAAAGTCCCGTCCGGGTAAGCGCCGGAGCGCCCGGTAGCAGGCCCCGGTTCGTCGGAGAGATCTGTCGGGCTGAGCGGGGCTTCGAAGGCCTCCTTTTGGGAGGGAGCAAAGTTGCGGGCCGAATCGTAAGGTGAACACTTCAGCCTCGTCAGATTATCAGCCGAAAGGCGAACGGGAGGGCCGAGCCGCTCATGTCACGGCGAAGGCAACAGACACCGCGCTTGGTCCGGAGCGTGCGGTGGACCTCTCCGGGGTATGGGTGACGGCACGTAACGACAGTTGGATGCGGAACAGGAGAGACCCTACCCGGTGGCCTGACGTCGGGCGAGCCGCACGAATAAGGGGGAGACCGAAATCGTGTTGGTGCCGGGAGGGAGTCCGAGGGGCCCATAGTACCTGTGAAGACGTGGAAACACGTTGGAGGAAAGGGGCCCTGCTTTGGTCATGCTGAGCGAGCAGGTAAGTGCGAGGGCATGCTCCCGCGAGACGGGAGCCAACAACCCCGTCGACAAAGTACGACAACTGCAGCGCAAGCTATGGGTGTGTGCCAAGCGGAGTAGGACACGGCGCTTCCACGCGCTGTACGACCGGATCCACAGAGGTGACGTTCTGTGGGAAGCGTGGGAGCGTGTCCGCAGCAATGGTGGAGCGGCCGGCGTGGATGGCAAGTCCATCAGTGCCATCGAGTCGGCGGGGGTCCAATCGTGGCTCCTGGAGATTCAGGCCGATCTACGGGCAGGCCGATATCGTCCGTCGCCAGTCCGACGGCGGTACATTCCGAAAGCAGGTGGGAAGCGGAGACCGCTGGGGATCCCGACGGTTCGCGATCGCGTGGTTCAGATGGCGACGAAGTTGGTCATCGAGCCGATTTTCGAGGCGGGTTTTCTGCCATGTAGCCATGGCTTCCGTCCAAAACGCAGCGCACAGCAGGCGCTCGAGGTGATCCGGTTGACCGGGAACCGAGGGCACAATGCGGTGCTTGACGCCGATATCGTCGGCTTCTTCGACCACATCAAACACGATGTGCTTATGGAGTTGTTGCGGCGTCGGATCTCGGACCGACGGGTACTCAAACTTATCCGGCAGTGGTTGCACACTGGGGTATTCGAAGACGATGAGGTGAAGACGACGCTCGCGGGAACACCGCAGGGCGGCGTGATCTCACCTCTACTCGCCAACGTATACCTGCACGAGTTGGACCGGATCTGGCAGGAACGCTGTTCACATCTTGGCGTGCTCGTCCGCTACGCGGACGATTTCGTCGTGATGTGTCGCCGCCCCAGTCAAGTCCGTGAAGCTCGCCGTCGCATCGAGTGGATTCTCGCGCGACTCGGTCTACAACTACATCCGGAAAAGACGTGCATTGTGGACTTGAGCTGGGGACGGGAGGGCTTTGTGTTCCTCGGCTGTTACCACCGTAAGCGACGGAGTATCCTGCGCAACCCGCGCTTGATGTTCCTTCAACGGTGGCCAGCGCCCGAGGCCATGAAGAAAGTCCGGCTCCGAATTCACGAACTCACCGATGCACGTTGGAGTGGGGCTGCAGATCCGATGCAGATCATTGCACGGCTCAACCCGGTGCTCCGAGGATGGGGGAACTATTTCCGAAGCGGCAACGCGGACGACAAGTTCAGCCAGATCGACGGCTACGTGCGGGAGCGCATTCTTCGTCTGATGAGGCGAAGCGGTGGGCAGCGCACGCGGTTTCGGTATGATCGATGGCCCCGAGAACGCCTACATGGGATGGGACTGCATATGCTGCGCACGACCGTAAAATACCCGGCGAATGCCACGCCAATAAGACCATCGGTAAGCCGTGTGCGGGAAATCCGCACGCACGGTTTGAAAGGGGGCCCTGCTTCTTCTGTGCCCTCGGCAAAGAAGGAGTAGGGTCTACCAATGAAAAAGTGGATGACTCCCGCGCTCGTCGTCGTCGGCTTTCTGGTGGTTGGCTTCGGCATCCGATCCATCATCGTGAAGCGGTCCGCCTCTACCACCGCTGCCAGTGCAGCGGAGGCGGGGGAGAACCCCGACGAGCTGGGCGCCGACATCGAGGACGAAGAGCGCATCGACCCGGACACGGAAGAGGACTGGGAGCAGCGCCATCACGCGTTTGTCGGGTATCCCGCCGAGCCGGCGGCGGCCGCCGAGATCAAGATCTCGCACGTCAAGGGCAAAGCGGAGCACCCGCTGGACGACATGGTGCCGGTACCCGCGGGTGAGGTGCAGCTGGGGGACAAGACGCTGAAGACGGCGTCCCCGGAGCACCAGGTCTTTGTGGCCGGGTTTATGATCGACCGTTACGAGGTGACGAACGGGCAGTACGCCGAGTTCCTCAAGCGGACCAAGCACCGCCAACCGGAGCTGGCCGACGACTGGGCCAAGGACTACAGCTGGCGCGAGCAGATGTACCCGGTGGGGACCAAGGACCGGCCGGTGGTGCTTGTGTCGCTGACCGACGCGATGGCGTATTGCCGCTGGGCGGGCAAGCGGCTGCCGACCGAGGCCGAGTGGGAGAAGGCGGCGCGTGGTCCGCAGAGCAACGCGTACCCGTGGGGACCCGATTGGAACGGCACGCGGGCACACACCGCCGAGCGCTTTTCCGGACCGCTGAAGACGCTGGCCGACTGGAACAAGTTTGAGGAGTCCTTTGATGAGGATGCGCTGATCCACCCGTTCCCGGTTGGCAGCTATCCCGAGGACGTCTCGGCGTTTGAGGCCTATGACATGCACGGCAACGTGTCGGAGTGGGTGGACGGCGTGTTCGAGGCCTACGACGAGGGTGACGAGGGCGCCAGCCAGCTGTACGGGCGCAAGGACGTCGGCGTGGTGCGCGGCAACAGCTACGCCAATCGCGACTATGCGGCGCCGATGGCCGTGCGATACCCGTATCTGCGTACGCATCTGGACGCCACGATCGGCTTTCGCTGCGCCAAGGATATGTAGAGCGGGTGAGGCCTCTGCTGGCAGCTTTGGTGCTCGTTTTTGCCGTGCCGGCGACGAGCAAAGTTCCCACCGTGTCGCAGGTGCTGGAGCGCACTGCCGGGTGGGCCGCGTCGCTGAGCAAGCGCGATGTGCCGTATCGGGTGGAGCTCGATGGAAAGTCGGTAGAGCCCACCAGACTGGTGGCCGCCACGCGCGCGTTTGACTCCAAAATGGCGGCGCTGAGCGGCGAGCCCGTGGCGCTGTGGTCGGCGCTGGCGCGCGGTGAAGGTCTGGCGGCGCTGCAGCAGCGGCGGGTGGACACGGACCTGACGCGGCTGTTTCATCTGCATCGCAGAGTGGTTGTGGTCGTCGGTACGCTGCCGCGCGGGCATGCCGGGGTGGAGGTCTGGCTGGATCGCAAGACCGGCGCCGTGGCGCGCATTGTTCGTGCCGGGGCCGACGGTCGCGCGGAGACGCTGACGCTGGCTGGCGAGTATCCGCCGCGGCTGGTGTGGACGTCCCCGACGGGTCAGCGCGTGTTTGCGGAGCCGGAGCTGGGGCGCGCAGTCAAATGAGGGTGGCGCAGGTCGCGATCGCGCGCGGTCCTCGGGACCCGCTGAGCTATGCCGTGCCGGATTCGCTGGCGGAGCACCTGTCCGTGGGCTGCCGGGTGCTGGTGCCGCTGGGGCGCGGTAATCGGCGCATTACGGGCTATATCATCCAGGTCGCCGATGAGCCGGCGCCGCAGTTCAAGCTGAAGCCGGTGTCGGACGCGCTGGATGAGCGACCGCTCTTTGATGCGGACCTGCTCAGCCTGTTCCGGTTCATGAGCGAGTATTACCACGCGCCGTTGGGCGACGTGATCCGTGCCGGGCTGCCCGGGGGATTGAACGTGGTGGACGCGCGGATGGCGGCGCTGACCGAGACTGGCCGCGGTCACGCCCGGTTGGACCCGCTGCTGGGGATGCTGGCCCGAGGGCCGCGTCCGGTGAAGGATCTCGGCGTGTCGATGGCGCGCCTCCTGCGCCTGGCGGACAAGGGGATCATCACGCTCAACTATGAGCTGGAGCGCGCGCGGGTGGCGCCGCGGTATGTCTCGATGATCAGCCTGACAGGGGAGGAGCCGGCAAAGAAGCTGAAGTCGGGCGCAGGGCCGGCGGTGCTGCTGGAGCTGCTGCGCGCCGACGGGCCCCAGCAGGTGCCGTCGCTGAAGGGGCGGGTGTCGAATCATGGGCCGTCAGTGCGACGTTTGGTGGCGCTGGGGGCGGCAGAGATCGAGAAGGTGCAGATCTTTCGGGATCCCTGGAGGGGGGCTGCGGCCGAGCGGGATACCCCGCCGGCGCTGACAGCCGATCAGACGGCTGCGGTGGCGCGGATCTGCGGTGCTGTCGACGGGGATGCCTATGCGGGCTTCCTGTTGCGAGGCGTGACGGGCAGCGGCAAGACCGAGGTGTATCTGCACGCCCTGGCGCATGCGCTGGAGCAGGGGCGCGGCGGCATCGTGCTCGTGCCCGAGATCGCGCTGACGCCGCAGCTGGCGGGGCGGTTTCGTGCGCGGTTTGGAGATCGGGTGGCGGTGCTGCACAGCGCGCTGTCCGACGGTGAGCGCCTGGATCAATGGGATCTTATTCGGCGCGGTGAGCGCTCGTGCGTGGTGGGGGCGCGATCGGCGCTGTTCGCCCCGGTGCCGGAGCTTGGGATCATCATCGTGGACGAGGAGCACGAGGGGTCGTTCAAGCAGGATGAGAGCCCGCGGTACCACGCGCGCGATATGGCGCTGAAGCGTGGGCATGCGGCGGGTTGCCCGGTGGTGCTCGGGTCGGCCACGCCGTCGCTGGAGACGGTGACCAATGCGGCGAACGGCCGGCTGCAGGCGCTGGAGCTGCCCAAGCGGATTGGGGACCGGGCGATGCCGGAGGTCGAGCTCGTCGATCTGCGGAAGAACGCGCCGGTGCGTCCCGAGGCGCTGCTGTCTGCGCCGCTGCTGGACGCGATCAAGGAGACGGTGGATCGCGGCGAGCAGGCGATCATTTTCATTAATCGCCGCGGGTTTGCGAGCTGCTTTATGTGCCGCACGTGCGGTGACGTGCCGATGTGCATCGACTGCAGTGTGTCGCTGACGTATCACCGCCATCAGCGCCGGCTGTCCTGCCATTATTGCGGCTACGTGACGCGGGTGCCCACACGGTGCGTTGTGTGCAAGGACGGTGAGATGCAGATGGTCGGGACGGGCACCGAGCAGGTGGAGACCGTGCTGGCCGAAGAGCTGCCAAAGGCGCGGGTGGCGCGGATGGATCGCGACACGACGCGCGGGCGAGCGCTGACCAGGCTGCTGAACAGCTTTCGCGCGCGTGAGATAGACGTGCTCGTCGGCACGCAGATGGTGGCCAAGGGCCACGACTTTCCGGCGGTGACGCTGGTGGGCGTGCTGCTGGCGGAGCAGATGCTGCGCATGCAGGACTTCAGGGCGTCCGAGCGAACGTTTCAGCTGTTGACTCAGGTGGCGGGGCGCGCGGGGCGCCACGAGCTGCCGGGGCGTGTGATGGTGCAGACGTTTGCGCCGGAGCATCACAGCCTGCAGTGCGCGCTGACGCACGATGTGACCCGGTTTGTGAAGCACGAGTCCCATTTGCGAAAGATGCGCGGGTTTCCGCCGTACGGGTACTGCTGCCTGGTGCGACTGGATTCGCCGCAGATGAACACCGCGCGCGATGCGGCGGGGCGTGTGGCGCGTCACCTGCGGGCGGCGATCGGCGCGGCGGGGTTGCCGGTGGAGCTGATCGGGCCGAACCCGGCGACACTGGAGCGCATCAAGGGGCGCAGCCGGTATCAGGTGATGTTGCTGAGCAAGAGTCGCGGCGCGCTGCATCGAGTGGTGTCGGCGCTGGATGCACCGGACAGCGCGCTGCTGGGCGGAGCGCGCCTGGTGGTCGATGTGGACCCGACCAACCTGCTGTAACTCACGGTTTTTTAGCGCGCCCCCCAAAAAGTTGATCAGGTGGCCACCCCATGTGGGTGATGACCACGTAATGCAACTGCGCGGGCCCAATGATCAACGCTGATATCGAGAGCCTCTATAAGGAACACGGACACTATGTGTATCAGCGGTGTCGTGCGCTTCTGGGCGATGACGACGAGGCGTATGACGCGCTGCAGGAGGTCTTTGTCCGGGTGATGCGCGCTCGTCCGCGGATGGACGGGGACCGGCCGATCCTGGCGTGGATCAATCGGGTCACGACGAACCACTGCCTGAACCGGCTGCGCGCGCGGCGGTATCGGCGGCACATGCCGCTGGACGAGCTGCGAAACGTGCCGGACGGCTCCAGTCTGGGGTTTTTGCACACGCTGGCGGAGAACCGGGACGTGATTCGCAGCTTGCTGACCAACGTGGATGAGCGGACCCAGCGCGTGGTGGTCGGCTACTTTTTTGATGAGCAGGGCGTCGAGCGGATCGGCGCTGAGCTGAGCATCTCTGTGCCGACGGTGCGCCGGGTGCTCAAGCGCTTTCTGACGGGCGCGCGCAAGAAGATCGAAGCTGAGCGGCAGCGCGTGGCTGCCGACCACAACGAGGTATGACGATGATGAGATTCTTCACATCAAAAGATGACTGGGACGACGCGCTGGACGCTTTTGACGCGGGCCGCGAGGGCGAGGGAACGGACCGCTACCTGCAGACGTCGGACCTGGAAGTGTCGGCTGAGCGGCGGGAGTTCTTGGAGCAGCACCCGTGGCCGGTCTTTCGTTCGCAGGTGGAGCACCGGGTCGAGCGCACGGAGACGCGGACACGGCTGAACTGGACGCTGTGGTTCAGCGGGCTGGCGTTTGCGTCGTCGATGGCGGTGGTGCTGCTGCTGGTCACGTCGCGGGCGCCGGAGATCGCGCCGCCGGTCGAGGACCCGATTCGGGTGAAAGGCGGCGATAACGGGGGGATCGTGGCGCCGATAGGTGGGCCGGTTCTGCATGTGTCAGCCGATGGCATGGCGATCACCGGCAGGTCGGCGGTGAGCCCGGCGGCGGAGCTCAAGTTCACGGTTGATACGGGCGCGTACGACCACGTGTTTGTGCTGGGAGTGGAGCAAAGCGGCGCGATCACCGCATACTATCCGGAGCAGGAGAGCGAGAGCAGCCTGCTGGTGGGCCGGGGGCGTGGCATCGCGCTGCCCGACTCGGTGGTGCTGGACGGCTCGCTGGAGCCGGAGCGCTTTGTGGCGGTGTTCTCCAACGAGCCCTTGGACTGGGAGCAGATCAAGGGCGCGGCGAGCAGCGCGTGGGTCGCTGGAGGCGCTAAGCTGCAGACGATGGGCGCGCTCGAGATCGAGGGGACCCAGGAGGCCTCTGTTTGGTTCGACAAGCAGCCATAGGACTGGCGCTGCTGCTGGCGGTGAGCGCGGCGCGTGCTGAGACGCGCCGGGTCGCTGTGGTGGTGGGCGCCAACGACGGGGCCGAGTTTCGGGTGACGCTGCGCCATGCGGAGCGGGATGCGCGAAAGGTCGCCGAGGTGCTGCAGGAGCTTGGCTCGGTGGCGCCTGAAGACGTGACGCTGCTGGCACAGAAGCCGACGGCCAGGGACGTGATCGCGGCGCTGCGCGCGGTTGAGAAGCGCGCTGAGCGCGAGCCGATCGCGCTGATCTTCTACTATTCGGGACACGCTGATGGCGAGTCGCTGGAGCTGTCGGGGACGCGGCTGTCGCTGAAGAAGCTGCGCGCGTATCTGAAGCAGTCCAAGGCGGCGGTGCGGCTGGC
The DNA here is from genome assembly GCA_964545715.1 of uncultured Myxococcales bacterium. Classification (GTDB taxonomy): domain Bacteria; phylum Myxococcota_A; class UBA9042; genus CAZJHX01. Next base: position 3,405 of record CAZJHX010000157.1, on the reverse strand, counting down.
GGTGCTGGACGCGTGTCACTCGGGCGCGGCCGTGCGAGCCAAGGGCGGCAAGCGCACGCGCAAGCAGGTGTCGTTTGGGCTGGATGGCGGCCTGGCGGCGCAGGGCTACGCGATTTTGACGTCCAGCGCGGCGGGGGAGGAGAGCCAGGAGTCCGATGAGATTCGCGGCAGCTTCTTTACGCATCACCTGGTCAGCGGGCTGCGCGGGGCCGCGGATGTGGATACGGACAAGCGGGTGACGCTGAGCGAGGCCTATCGGTACGCCTATGCGCGCACGCTGCGGCAGACGGCAAAAGCGCGTGTGGCGCAGCATCCGCACTTTGATTTGAAGCTGACCGGCGGCAACGACGTAGTGCTGACCCAGCTGGCGGCGCGGCGGGCCCGTGTGCGCGTAGCCGGCAAGCAGCGCGCGCAGTGGATCTTGTATCAGCCGAGCTCGGGCCTGGTGGTGGCCGAGGTCGATGAGCGCCCGGGCAAAGGCGTGACGGTCGCGGTGCCGCCGGGTGAGCTGGACGTGTATCGGCGGTCGGGCAGCTCGGTGGCGCGCGGGACGGTGGAGGCGCGGGCGGGGGCCGAGGTGGTGCTGAGCCGCAAGTCGCTGGAGACGGTGCCGCTGACGGCGTATCTGTTCAAAGGGCAGGCCGGCGTGTCGCTGACCGCGGCTGTCGGCGTGCAGGGCTTCGCGGACGACACGATGCGGACGGAGTACATGGGACCGGCGCCCATCTTCAACATCGGGTTTACGGTGCGTGATGCGTTTGCGTACGGTTTTGACCTGGGCTTTGACATCGGCTTCACCAGCATCGACCAGCGTCAGGTGGTGAGCGTCGGGGAGTATTCGCAGCGGCTGACCGAGGTGCAGGTCGGTACTTCGTTGAAGTATCGCCATGATTTTGGTAGCTTTTCCGTCGCTGCGGGACCGCGCATTGCGTACCTGTACCTCGACCGCAGCCCGTCGCTGGCGGACTTGCCTCCTCAGGCGATCCACACTGTAGCGGCGGGCGGCGTGCTGGGACTGTACTGGCGGTTTTCGGAGCGAATCTCGATTGGGATTGACGGGCGTGTCTCCTACGTCCCAATGCAGGGGACGGGCGATAGTTCGGTCGGTCCGGGTCGGGATCAGGTGATGGTGGAACTCCAGGCGGCTTCGGCGTTCCACTTCTAGGAGCGCCACGAGTGAATCTGAATGTACGTGTAGTTCTGGCGAGTGCGGCTTTGATTGCGCTCGCTTCGTGGACCGGCTGCGGCGACGGCAACGGCGACGGCAACGGCGACCTGAGCTTGGACAAGCGCGGCGAGCTGCAGGTGCTGGAGCCCGTCGACGAGATCGTCAGCGTGGACATCGGCATCATCGAGGTCGGTGACAGCAACAGCTTTACGGTGCGCGCGCAGAACAACGGCCAGGGCCCGCTGAACATCAGCAGCGTCTCGTTGATCTACAACGCTCCCGACGCGGGAGATTCGCTCGGTGACGCCTTTGTGTTGGAGACCGTCGAGACGCCGGTAATCCTGCAGGTCAACGAGGGCGAGGTGTCGTTCAACGTTGTGTTCAAGCGTCAGGAGACGTTTGAGAACCGCTCGGCGACCCTGCGCATCACGTCCGATTCGCGTCCGCGCGCTGACGGCAAGAAGCTGGACGTGTACGACATCGTGTTTCTGGAGAACGCGCCCCAGGCCGTGGCGATCGTGCAGCCCAACGACATCGACTTCGAGACCGTGACCCTGGGGACGGTGGGCGAGAAGACGGTCAACGTCGCCAGCACCGGCAGCGACCAGCTGTGCTGCCACGCGTTTTCGCTGAGCGGTCATCCGGACTTTACCTTCCATCACCCCGACACTGAGAAGGCCTACCCGGTCAGCGACGTCACCTCGACCAAGGTGGACCTGGACGAGCCGTTCTGCATCGAGCCGGACGAGACTCAGAACGTGCGCATCACGTTTACGCCGCAGACCAACACGCCGGCCAACGGCACATTCATCCTGTACTGCAACGACCTCAAGCTGGAGGGGCACAGCGTGCTGCTGAAGGCCAACAACGAGGTCCCGTGCGTGCACGTGGTGCCGTCGGAGATCACGTTTGGCGGCAAGATCGTGGCGACCAAGGCCGAGCTGCCGGTCGAGATCTCCAACTGCGGCACGTCCAAGCTGAAGATCTCCGATATCCGCCTGGCCGAGGACAGCGACCCGGACTTCAAGCTGGTTTTCAAGTCGGAGGGCGTTCCCAGTCCCAAGCCGTTCGACCCGACCGCCCCGCTTGTGGTGCCGATCAACGAGCACTATGAGGTGTTCGTGCAGTACGTGCCGGACGTCGTCAGCCCGCTGGACGCCGACAACAAGCCCATCCCGGACACGGCCACGCTGATCGTGGACAACAACAGCTTCGAGACGTCGGTGCAGGTGCCCATCAGCGGCACAGGCGTCGAGGTCGACTGTCCGGTCGCGATCATCAACGTGGAAGAGGGCGAGCAGGTCGTCCCGCAGACCACCCTGCACCTGAAGGGCGACCAGTCCTACTCGCCGAACGGCCTCAACATCAAAAACTGGGAGTGGAGCGTGGAGCAGCCCAACGGCTCGACCAGCATCTTCATCCCCAGCGCCACCCACGACAACCCGGTCTTCACGGTCAATGTCTCGGGCATCTACAAGTTCTGCCTCACGGTCCGCGACGACTCCAACGAAGAGTCCTGCGAGGAGGCCTGCATCGACGTCGTCGTTATCCCCGACGAGGCCATCCACGTTGAGCTGACCTGGACCACAGTTGGCGACGCCGACCCCAACGACATCGGTGAGGGCAAGGGCACCGACATGGACCTGCACTTCACCCACCCCTTCGCCACCGGCCCCGACATCGACGGCGACGGCGAAGCGGACCCGTGGTTTGACGAAAACTACGACTGCTTCTGGTTCTACAAGACCCACAACTGGGGCACCTTCGCCCCCGACGTGGACGACGACCCGCACCTGGACCTGGACGACATCGACGGCTGGGGCCCCGAAAACCTCAACCTGAACATCCCGGAAAACGTCGTCTACAAGGTTGGCGTAAACTTCTGGAACGACCACAAGTTCGGAGAGTCCCTCGCCAGCGTCTACATCTACGTCTACGGCGAGCTCGTCGAGTCCAAAGAGGACGTCCTGCTGGTCAACCACGACATGTGGTACGCCGCCACAATCGACTGGCAGCCGGGCAATGTGATCACCACAATCCTGACCACAGAAGAAGGCGACATGCGCATCACGCCGAACTACGTCAACGCCAACTTCCTGCCGCCGATCGACGGCGGCAACTAGGCCCCCACACCCAAGCGCGCCTGCGCCACTAATCGCGTCGATGCATCATCTTCGGCCGTAATGGCGCGCTACCTCGCCATTCAGGGCGAGGATGCGTCATCCACCGTCTGAATG
>CAZJHX010000156.1:0-24859 GCA_964545715.1 uncultured Myxococcales bacterium | reverse complement strand
ATATAGAACACCCAGCGGTTGGCCGCCGCGGCCGTCAGCGCGCCCCGCACAAAGAGCACAGCCGGTGTCCCGTCGTTGCAAACGGCGTCCGCGCCATCAAGGGTCAGCTTGTGCAGGTCGTCGCCCGCGCTGAGGGCGTTGGGATACGGCTGCTTGGGGTTGCCCGCGTTGGGACACACCGACTCGAGCGCCTCCGCCAGCGGCAGCGCGCCCGGCTCGGTCAGCTCCGGCTCGGTCAGCTCCGGCTCGGCCGACTCCGGCTCCGGCTCCGGGACGGCAGGCGCTGATTCCGAGGGTGTGTCGACCATCTCCGCCGGCGGCACCTCGATATCACTGCACCCCGCCAGAACAACGCCGGCGCACACCATAAATACGACAATCCGGTTCAACATCTCCTCACCTCGCTTGTTTTGTGGGTTATGCCCACCTGTCTGTGCAAGGCCGCGACCAACCCTCGTGAACAGGGTAAGCATCCGTAATCATTCAACCTCAACATCAAACGGCGCGTGCCGGCGTCTCCGCGGTTTGACGCTCGAGCGCTCGGGCGTCAGGCAGGCTTGTCGGCCAATTGACCGGCGTCATTGACGGACCGGCGCGGTGGTGGGACACATTCAGAATGCATCTGAAAAAGCTGTTGGTCGTGGCGCTGATCGCGTCGGTCTACTCGGGGTGTGCGGACGACGCTGAGATCCCGGCGCCCGGAAACGAGCCGGTCGGCGTACTGAACGGTGATTCCGGCAAGTTCGACGGGGTGACTTTCGCCGTCAGGGACTACTTTCGGCACACCAAAGAGCTGCTGCTGCGCGACCTGGTGGACCGGGCGGCGAGCCTGGCGACGGACCAGCTGAACGACCTGCTGGACGAGGTGCCCTGGGTGGACCTGAAGGTCAGCGAGACGGCGCTGTTCGGACTGGAGGAGGGCTTTGAGGGCGGCTCGGAGATCAACGGACTGTCGAAGCTGAAGTCAGGGCTGACCAAGCGCTTTGGCGAGACCGACTTCCTCACCCAGATCAACGCGATTCGGGAGGCGCACCTGGCGTCGGGCGCTGACACGTACTTTGCGGAGAGCAGCTTCAACGTGAGCCTGTCCGGGTCGACGGCGTTCCACACCGAGGTGGAGGACGTGCCGATCGTGCTGGGTTTCAGGCCACAGACCACCCTGGTCGCCACCATGGTTGGGGCGCACGACGGCAACGTCGAGGCCATCTTGAAGAACCCGCTGCAGGCGTTCAAAGAGGTGCGGGGCTTCATTCTGCCTCGCGGCGTCGAGGACATGCGCAAAATGAAGCCCGGTGAGGCGATCGCGCTCAGCGGTCAGGGCGTCTTCGGGCTCAACATCGCGGCCAACATCCCCGTGTACTCCTTCAGCCCCGTGGACCACCTGCTGCTGACGGCGCGCTTCAGCCTGGGCGGGCACATCCAGCTGGAGGGTGGGCTGGACGTGCAGCTAATCCGCGGCGAGTCCGACCTGCTGTACCTGGACGTGGGCATCCGCGAGGCGCAGACCAAGGGCCTGCACGCGGGGCTGAGCAGCGGCTGGGGCCTGACGGACGTGCCGGATCTGCTGGAGGTCAGCATCGGCTCGCACAGCTTCTCTTTGGGCGACATCGCGGCCAAGGCGCTGCGCAACTACGTCGACAAGAAGGGGCTGCTCAGCTACGGCGTGGAGGGCGTGTCGTCCAGCGCGTCCGAGCGGATTACACTGCAGCGCTTTCGCATGAACCTGGAGCACGGCGATCCGGCTGTGGAGGCCGCGATCAAGCAGGCGGTGGGCGGCGATCTGCGACTCGCGCAGACGCTGGCGGACCGGCCGGACTCGGGCGTGACCGGGCTGGTGAGCTTTGAGCGCCAGCTGAACTCGCAGCGGCGCTATCTGGGCGCGCACCTGATGAGCATGCGCTTCTTCTCTGAGGTCAACGAGGCCCAGGGCGTGGTGTACATCGACGACGGGACCACGCTGCAGGAGATCCTGTTCGACGTGCTGGCCCAGAGCACCGGCAAGTTCTGGCGCAAGTGGGGCTCCAAGCGCACGGTCGTGACGTCGCAGACGTGGACCGGCGGCGAGCTGCAGGGCGCGACGAGCAACCTGCGGGTGGCGGTGAGCGAGGCGGATAAGTTCACCGATCGCGACCAGGTCCTGGACCACGTGGACGCGGCGCTGCTGGCGCTGGTGGACATGACCACCTTGTACGGCGACCTGACCAAGTCGTTTGAGCAGCTGCAGCACAAGGTCGACCTGACGTGCGAGGAGTGTGACGACGAGGACAACGACCCGTTGTGTGAGGACGAGTACGAAGAGTGCGTCGCCGAGCTGATCACCGAGACCGAGGTGGCCTCGTGGAAGGCGGATCTCGAAGCGGCGGTGGCCCCCGTGGTTCAGGGCGTCGACTCGCGCGGCTACGACCCGGCGTTCTCGGCGGGGGCGGAGGCGGCGCAGTCGCTCTTTGACCTGAAGCTGGCGCTGAGCGCGGTTCAGGAGCAGCACTACGCGTTCGACTCCCTGGCAGGCCGCAGCTCGCTGCTGTCGGACGTGCGCTTCACCGAAGCGGGCCTCAGCAAGATGTTCGCCGAGGTGGAGCCCGACGTATTCATGGGCAGGCTTGAGCAGGTGCTGGTGCTGATCGTGTCCAAGCGCTCAAAAGAGCACGACACCAAGTTCGACAAGGCGCTGGACTGGGTCGAGGACGAGGACGACAAGCTGGAAGACATGCGCGACATCTACGCCGAGGCGCGGGCCGAGTGGCTGCGGCTGGACGACATGGCGGCGATCCGTATCGAGGACCAGCCGATCGGAAGCGGGGCCTTTATTCTGGCCGACATCGGCGTGGGGCAGGACATCGAGGTCACGATTCGCTCCATCGCCGAGATGCGCGGCGCGGTCGTGGCCAAGATGTACGACGACCTGGTGGAGCGCGCCGACGACCTGGGCCTGCTGCAGTCGGTCTTGAAGATTCTGTCGCTGGGGCTGGCCGACACGCTGGGCTTCGAGAGCCATCACCTGGTCGCCTACACGCTGCTGGGGCTCGTCGGGCCCGCGGACCGCGAGTGGCTGGTCAACATGGACTTCGAGGAGGACGCGTTTGCGGACGTGAAGGCCTACACGCGCGGCGACGGCGGCGGCTTCATCGAGGCCGGGCAGTTCGACCTGGACGCCGCGATCGGCCAGTAGGCGTCAGTCACAGGTCTCGGCCTTCTTGGCGAGCCAGCTGCGATCGCTCTCGTATGAGCTGCCCTGCACGGTCTCGTAGCAGGTGCCCGCCGGGTCCGGAAACTCGTCACATTCAAAGCGGTCCAGGCAGCTCACCAGCGCGCCGAGGGTGTCGCCCATGCGCTCCAGCCGTCGCTGTTTGGCGCGGATGATGTCCGCGTATTTGTCTTTCAAGATCCAGCCCGCCTCGGACTCGATCCGCTCTCCGATGCAGGCCTGCACGGTCGGATCGGGGCGCCGGTCTTCTAAGCACGCGTCGCGTGAGTCGTACCCGAAGGTCTCCCACAGGCAGCGGCACTCGCGGACGGCCAGCTGCCCGGAGAGGTCCTGAATGCGGGACAGACCGGCCGCGAAGGGGTCGCCAAGCAAGCAGCCCTGGCACATCGACAGCCCCAGGATTACGGCAAGGTTTCTCAGCGCTACCATGGCAGGGCCCCCTCGCATCGCTTCAGATAGCAGGTGAGCGGGGACACGCAGTCGGCGTCGGATCCGCACGCGCCTCCGTGAGCCAGGGGCGCGCTGCACTGACCCAGCTGGCGGTTGCACAGCAGCCCTTCGATGCAGTGGCTCGGGCGCTCACACGGTTGGCCGGCGCCGCCAGGCGGTCGACAGACACCGGGGTCATGGATCTGCGCGTGACAGGCCAATGTCCCGGCGCAGTGCCGATCCTTGTGGCAGTCGTCGCCGTCGGGTCCGGGGGCTCGGCACACGCCGCCGTGTTTCGCCGTGTTGCAGATGAGCTCCGGCACGCATTCGTGGTCGTGGCTGCAGGGCGCGTCGACCGCCGCGGCCACCGCGCAGACCTTGGAGACGGAGTGGCAGAACGTGTCCTCCGGACAGGCACGCCCCGGCCCGCACTCCGCCCCAAGCTCTACGGGTTCCGGCGGCTCGGCTGGGGCGACGCACACGCCCTCGACGCAGCTGAGCCCGTCCTGGCACCAACTCAGCGGAGCGAGCACGGGGGCCGACGGGGCCGGGCCGGTGGAGCAATCGCCCCCCTCCCAGACACATGCGGAGCAGCTCAAGGTCACGGCAACGACCAGCCATCGAAAAAGCGCCATCGGATCACCTCCAACTCGCTATGTGGGATGGCAAGGGTCGTGCCATGGCGCAGTCGCCCGTTTGGGACCGCGCTTGGGGTATCAGCCCTCTAAGAATCTGGACGAGGTCTGCTCCAGGCGGAGCAGAGCCGTCTCACCGTCAGGCGGCGCTGGCGTCGTCCGACTTGCCGCCAAAGCCGTGGCAGCAGGCCAGCGCGGTGCAGTGCTTTTTGCACGTCTCCATCAAGGTCTCAAAGTCCTTGGCCAGCGCGCCGGACAGCAGCAGGTGGATGCCCTTGTCGTCCTGGAAGAGGCGAAAGTTGAAGAGGTCGTTTCCCGATGAGGTCGCCATGAGGTCTCCTGTTGTATTTCGAAAGTTGTCGAAATAATGAAATCATACTCTGGAGCGCCGTCAAGAGCTAATTTCGATAAAACTCGTAAAGGTCTGTTTTGGCTAGGACTTCTCGGGTTCATCAAAGCCGTCGATGAAGGATCGCAGCGCCTTGACCGCGTCCGGCGCGATGCTGCAGATCACCTCCTGTCCACGCCGCTCACAGCGGATCAGGCCCGCCTGGCGCAGCTCTTTGAGGTGGTGCGAGACCGTGGACAGGGCCAGCCCACAACACTCGTCGGCGACCTGCCGCACATTGCGATGCACCGGGCCCAGCGAGCTGTGCAGCGCCCGAAAGATTTTCAGCCGATGCGGATTCGACAGCGCTTTGAGAATGGCGGTGATGTCCTCGGGCATACGGCTGCAGGATAGCGGACGACATTTCGATGATCTACGAAATATCGCCCGGTGCCGTGCTTGACTGACGTCAGCCACGCCAACAAGGGGGGTTGCAGTCTGGCTGAGGCGCGCTATTCAAGTGGGTAGATGAACTTCGTCGCCCAGGTCTGGATCGTGCTTTTGGAGCTTGCGCCCTGGCTGCTTCTGGGCGCCGCGGTGGCCGGGCTGCTGCATGGAATGCTGCCAACCGGGTTTGTGCACCGACAGCTGCGCGGGCCGTGGGGCGTGTTCAAGGCCGTCGCCATGGGCGTACCGCTGCCGCTGTGCTCCTGTGGCGTCATCCCGGCCGGGCTGGGCCTCAAGAGAGACGGCGCATCCGACGGCGCGGCGGTCGGCTTTTTGATCAGCACCCCGCAGACCGGGGTCGACTCCATCCTGGTCAGCGCGTCTTTTCTGGGCTGGCCGTTTGCCCTCTTCAAGGTCGCCAGCGCAGCCCTCACAGGTGTCGTGGGGGGGCTCTGGGCCGACCGCGTTCACGACGGCGGGACGGTCGCCGACGAATCCGGCGGGCTGGAAGAGACCGGCAGCCGAGATGTGCGACGGATGGTCGCGCACGCGGTCGATGTGCTGAGAACGATCTGGCGCTGGCTGGTCTTCGGCGTCCTGGTCAGCGCCGCAATCACCGCCTTTATCCCACACGCCTGGCTGGCCGGACTGGGCAGCCTCGGCCCGCTTGGAGCGGCGCTGGCGGCGTTGGCGGTGTCCCTGCCCCTGTACGTCTGCGCGACCGCATCCGTCCCCATCGCCGCCGCCCTGGTCGCCGGCGGCATGCCCGCGGGCGCGGCGCTGGTCTTTCTAATGGCCGGCCCCGCTACCAACGTAGCGACGGTAGGGGCGGTAAACCGGGCGTTCGGCGCGCGCGTATTGGCCGTGTACCTGACGACGATCGTGGTCGGCAGCGTGGGCCTGGGGATCGCCTTCGACTTCGTGCTCGGCAGCACCGCCGTCAGCGCCGCGCACGTTCACCACACCCCGTGGTGGGCCACCGTCTCTGCGGTCGCGCTGCTCGGCTTGATGGCCACGTTCGCCGCTCAAGAGCTGCGAGGATGGTTTGGCCGCAGCGCCACGCCCGACGCCGTGCGGGTGGAGCTTCCGGTGACCGGGATGACCTGCAACGGCTGCCGCGGCAAGGTCGAGCGCGCGCTTCAAGCGACGGACGGGATCACGACAGCCTCGGTCACGCTGGAGCCCGGGCAGGCGATCGTCACCGGCACGGCATCCGAGGCGTCGGTGCGCGCCGTCATCGAAGGGCTCGGCTACCAAACCGTTGCGCCACCGCCGGCAGATCGCTAGCATTGCGGCCGGCTCCGGGGAGAACGTGATGAGAGATCGACGATCGAGCGCGGCGTGGGTGGCAACCGCGGTGCTCTTCCTGTGCGTGCCTCTGGCCGGCTTCGGCTGCAGCGGGTCCTCCAGTGAGCGAAGCGGCTCCAGCGACGACACCGGCGACACCACCACCGACACCGGCGACACCACCGGCACCGGCGACACGACGGACACCACCGGCACCAGCACCGGGGACACGACCGATACGGGCATCGGGGACACGACGGACACCGGCGGCACGACCGACACGGGCGGCACCGGGGACACCGGCGGCACGACCGACACCGGCGGCGGCGGGTCCTGGCAGCAGGTCGCGTGCGGGTCCAACCACAGCTGCGGGCTGCGCGACGACGGCACCATCGGCTGCTGGGGCGCGGGCAAGACGGTGGGCGAGCCGATGGGCACCGACCACGGCCAGGCGATCGCGCCCGAGGGCCAGTTTCTGTCCGTCAGCGCCGGCCCGCCCGACTACAACTGCGCTATCGCGGACGATCTCACCGTCCAGTGCTGGGGTCTCAACGTCTATTTCAAAGACAACGAGCTGACCACCGGACTGCCCTCGGGCTCGCTGGACACGATCAGCGCGGGCTGGCACCACGCCTGCGGCTTGGAGACGCAGCCCGGCGCCATCAAGTGCTGGGGGCTGACGTCGCAATACGAGCCGATTCCGACGGGCGACTTCAGCACGGTATCCGTGGGCCAGGACTACGCCTGCGCCATTCGCGACAGCGACGACAACGTGCGCTGCTGGGGCGGCTACGAGGTCGGCGCCCCACCCGATCCCGGCGCGGCCTTTTACGCGGTGAGCGCCGGCCCGCATTGGGCGTGCGGCATCCTGGACGCGGACCGATCGGTGGTGTGCTGGGGGCCGCAGAGCGAGCTGGGCCCGGTCGACCCGCCCGACGGCGCCTTCGACAAGGTCGCGGTGGGCGGCATGTTCACGTGCGGAATCCGCGATGACGGCACAATGGCCTGCTGGGGCAACGACCTGCACGGCATGGGCTTCTTGAATGTCCCCAAGGGCACCTTCACCGACGTGGCGGCCGGCTCGTGGCACGCCTGCGCGGTGCGTGACGACGGCAGCCTGGCGTGCTGGGGCTCCGACGGCTACGGCCGCGCAACACCACCCTAGGAGTCCCGCTAGCCGCCATGCTGAAGTCGATCGTCCGCCATGGGCTGTGGTTCGTCACCGTTGGACGGCTGTTCGCACGACGCGCCAAAAGCAGGCGGCTGAGAGACAAGGTCTTCTTTATCTTTGAAGGCCGCGAGTTCACGTACCACCAGACCTGGGTGGAGGCCACGCGCTACGCCGGCTGGTTCGAGCAGCTGCGGGCACAGCGGGTCGAGGCCGGCGACCTGGCAGCCGACGCACCGCTACTGGTCGGCATCTACCAGGAGAACAGCCCCGAGTTTGTGTTCGCGTTCTTTGGCGCGGCGCTCACGGGCGCGGTGATCTTTGGCCTGAACACCGGCTTTCGCGGACCAACGCTGGCGACCATGATCAACCAGGCCGGGCTGCACGTGGTGCTGACCGACGCCAACTACCAGCCGGAGCTGGAGCGCATCCAAGACACGCTGGAGAGCCTGGCGCCCGACGACATCGTACGCACCGACACCGGCGAGCCTATCGGGCAACAGACGACACCGCGGCAGGCCGCCCGCAGCTCGGACCCGCTGATCGTCATCTACACGTCCGGGACCACCGGCGCCCCCAAAGGCGTCATGTGTCCGCACATCAAGCTGATCGGGGCGGCGCTGATGACCTGGCGGCGCATCGGCCTGAGGCGCAGCGATCGGGGCTACGTCTGCATGCCGATGTTCCATTCCAATGCGTGGTTTCTGGGGATCATGCCCATGCTGTTCGTCGGCGGCAGCTTTGTGATGACCCGCCGCTTCAGCGCGCGCGGCTTCGAGACGGACCTGCTGGCGCACCAGATCACGTACATGAACTACGTGGGGCAGCCGATTCACTACATCCTGGCGGCGCTGGAAAAGCACTACGGCGACGGAGACGCGGTCACGGCAGCGCTGGCCGCGGATCCGCGCAACGCCTTTCGCATCGCACACGGCAACGGCGCCACGCCGACGGACCGCACGAAGCTGGTGCGCTACCTGGGCATGGAGCACATCTTCGAGCTTTACGGCTCCACCGAGGCGGCGATCAACACGGTGGTCAAGCCCGGCGATCCCATCGACAGCGTGGGCGCGATGAAGGCCAATACGCTGATCCTCAACGAGGCCGGCGCCCAATGCCCGCCCGCCGAGTACGACGAGCAGGGGCGCGTGACCAACTACGACCAGGCTGTGGGAGAGATCGTGGCCAAGATCGGCCGCAACAACGTCTTCTTCGACGGCTACCACAACAACGCCAAGGCCACGGACGGCAAGTTTCGCGACGGTTATTTCCGGTCCGGCGACCTGGGACACGTCCGCATCGTCAACGGCAAGCGGTATTTGTACTTCGACGGGCGCACCGACGACTGGATCCGCAAGGACGGCGAAAACTTCTCGGCGGAGAACGTGGCCCACTTCGCTGGGGAGCACCCGGACGTCGCCATCGCCGTGGCTTACGGCGCGCCGCATCCGGTCGCGGACGAGGCCGTCATGATCGCCGTGCAGCTGACAGAGGGCGCCGCTTTTGATCCGCAGGCGACGTTTGATCGCTTCGCCGCTCAGCGGGACACCGGCGGGCTGGACCCCAAGTGGTTCCCCGACTACATCCGCGTGGTCGAGCAGTTTGAGACCACGCGCACCCAGAAGGTGCTGATCCGACCGCTCAAGCGCGGCCACTTTGTGTCGCAAGCGCCCGGTGAGCAGCTGTTCTACCGGGCCCGCGGCGACGAGACGTACCACCCGCTCACGGCAGAGGCGCTGGCGTCGATACGCCAGGAGTTTGACTCAAACGGGCGAGGCCAGCTGCTGACCCGCTGACAGCTCGGCCAGACCGGCCGCTCGGGTGACCCGGCCCACATATCCCAGCTCGGCGCGCGCTCGGCGGTCGCACACGTCGACCTCCATCCCGTACAGGGCCAGGATCTCGCGCGTGATGGGCGCGGCGCGGGTCAACCTCAGCATGGTCCACAGGCGCTCCAGGCAGGCTGCGGCAGGCGCCGCGGCCGCGTACGGAATGCTGAGCAGGGGCGGCCGAACACCGTGAGCGCGCAGCAGGCCGGAGACAAAGCTGTGAAAGGTGGTCGGCTCCCGATCGCGCACCAGGTATGCGCGTCCGGGCAGCCCGTGCTCGGCCGCTAGCAGCGCCGCCTCGCAGGCATTGCGAACGTGGCAGGTGGCATACGCATAGCGCCCTCCGTCGATCCACGCGTAGTGGCGGCCCCGGACGGCATGCAGGATGCCGGGCATGAAGGCGTCATCGCCCGCGCCCCACAGGCACGCCGGACGCACGATCACGGTCTCCAGCGGTGCGCGCGCCACGAGACGCTCGATAGCCGCCGCTGTTCGGGCAAAGCGGCCGCACGGGCGCAGAACAGCCGCCGTGCTCATGAGCACCAGTCGGCGGACCCCTGACGACCGCGCGCGCTGGATGGCCGCGATCGTGTCGCTAAGGTCGAGCATCTCGCCCGGCCGCTCGTGCCGAAACAGATCGGGCCCGGGGACCAGGTGAAAACCAACGTCGCGGGGCGCGTCCAGCTGCGCCAGGTGAGCGGCGACAAAGCCGCGGGCGCCTGTGATCACGGGTGTCAGGCCACGACCTCCGCGGGCTGCTGCAGCTTCTCGAGCAGTACATCAACCAGCCAATGCAGATGCGCGCGCCGGTCAGCCACGGCGCCCGGGGTCAGCGGATCCAGGCCCCAGACGTCGGCCAGCGCGGGCGCGTACGTGAAGTAGTTGATGACCGCGCCCGAAAAGGTGACGAAGAGCTGGCGCGACGACAGCGGACCGTCGGGCGGCACGATGTCGGCCAGCGCGTCGTCCAAGAAGCCCTGAAGCAGGGCCAGGTTGCGCGCGATCGGGGCCAGGTGCGTGCCGGTGCCGGCCAGCTGGCTTTGGACCAGGCGCGGCCAGCGGCGGTTGGCGTCCACAAAGTCCACGTAAGCGTCTATGACCCGGTGAAGGCGCTCGCCCGGCGACCCGTCGGCGGCAAACGCGTCTCTCAGCGCGTCCGTATGAGCCTGGTAGTAGCCCTCCAGCACCCGCTCGAAGAGCTTGTCTTTATTACCGAAATAGTAAAAGACCAGGGCCTTGTTCACCCCGGCGGCGGCGGCGATGTCGCGCATGCTCGTCCCATCGTAACCGCGCCGGCCGAAGAGCGTGTCGGCGGCCTCCAGGATCGTGTCTTGCGGCATGGAAGTCTGCTCCAGATCAATGTCTTTAACCGATCGGTTTGACCGATCGGTTAAAGACTGTCATCAATCGCCGTGAAACACAAGCAAACCAGCAGAGGGCGCCCATGCAGATCGTTAGAAGACTTCAGAAGACCAAGCGGATCACAGGCGGCGCGGTCATCAGCAGGCTGCTCGCCGGCGAGGGCGTCGAGCACGTCTTCGGCATCATCGACGGCACGTATTTCGGGCTGTACTCCACCTTTGGCGATCACGACATCGAGCTGATCACGCCGCGCCACGAGACTTGCGCCGTGCACATGGCCGGGGCATACGCCAAGCTCAAGCAGACCCTGGGCGTGTGCCTGGCCAGCAACGGGCCGGGAGTTGCCAACGCGCTGCCCGGCGTCGCCGTCGAGCAGGCCGAGGGCAACCGCGTGCTGCTGATTACCTCCTGTCGCCGGGAGGGCATCGCCTACCCGGAGCGCGGCGGCACCTTCCAGTACTTTCCGCAGTCGCAGGTCATCGGCGCCATGGCCAAGCTCAGCCTGGTCGTACCCAGCGTGGACCGCCTGGCCGAGCTGATGCGTCGCGCCTTGCGAGCGTGCTGGACCGGACGCCCAGGTGTGGTGCACCTGGACGTGCCCGAGAGCGTGATGAACACGGCCGTGGACCCCGACCCGTCCTGGTTTCGCGAGACCGCCGCATCACGGCTGAAGACGCCGCCCAGCGCGGCCGAGGCACAAATAGCGAACGCCGTTCGCAGTTTAAAAGAGGCCCGCCGTCCGCTGATCCATGCGGGGTGCGGGGTGCTGCACTCGGGCGCGTTCGAGCAGCTTCAGACGCTGGCGCAGACCCTGGACTGTCCCATCACCACCAGCTGGGGCGCGCGGGCCGTGGTCGATGAGCGACTGCCGCACGCGCTGCCGATGACGGCGCCCGGCGTAATTCAACGAGCGCGCTGCGAGGCGGATCTGGTGCTGGTGCTGGGCTCGCGGCTGGGCGAGACCGACTTCTGGGGCAAGGCGCCGTACTGGGCACAGCCGGCGGACCAGGACATCATTCAGGTCGACCTGGATCCGGACGCGATCGGCAACAACCGCCCGGTGGCGCTGGGGATTCAGGCGGATATCAAGGCCTTCTTGACGCGCCTCAACGCGGCGCTGGCAGGGACGCATCCGGCGCCCGCTCGACGCAAGTGGCTGGCCGGCTTGAAGAAGGACCACGCCAAGCGCAGAGCGAAGCTGGACCGGCACCTGCGCTCGGATGGCCTGCCGATGCACTCCGCGCACGTGGCCGGCGCCTGTCAGGCCGTGCTGGGCGATGACGCGGTGGTGGTCATCGACGGTGGCAACACCTCGATCTGGGCGCACTTCTACCATCAGGTGCGCACGCCCAACACGGTCGTGGGCACCGCCAAGATGGGGATGCTGGGGGCCGGTGTCAGCCAGGCCCTGGGCGCGAAGGTGGCCCGACCGCAGAGCCCGGTTGTCTGCATTTTGGGCGACGGCGCCATGGCGTTTCACCAACAGGAGGTCGAGACGGCGGTGCGGCATGGGCTGCCGGTGCTGTGGGTGGTGCTCTGCGACAAGCAGTGGGGCATGGTCAAGATCAACCAGAACTTTGCGGTGGCGCCGGTGGAGACGCTGATCAAGAAGCGGCTGCCGGCACAAAAGTGCATCAACACGGACCTGGAGGAGATCGAGTTTGACCAGCTCGGGCGGGCGATGGGCGCGCACGGCGAGCGCGTGGCGGATCCCAACGGGCTGCGTGGCGCGCTGCGGCGGGCGGTCGCGTCGGGAAAACCGGCGGTCATCCATGTGGACGTGGACCCGGTCGCCCATCTGTGGGCGCCCGAGCTGAAGACCTTCAAGGACATGCACGCCGAGCCGGCGGGCTGAGGAGGCGGTCATGACAACAGTGCTCATCACAGGCGCGGGCGGCTATGTCGGGCGGCTGACGACGGCGGCGCTTGCAGCGGATCCGGCCATAACGCGCGTCATCGCCACGGACGTGCGTCCGCTCACCGGCGACGAGGCCGCTGTCACGTACCGCCGCATGGACATCCGCGACTCAGCGCTGACCACCGTCCTGAAAGACGAGCGCGTGGACGTGGTGGTGCACCTGGCCGCCATCGTGACGCCCGGCCCCGCTGACACCCGCGACGTGCAATACGACGTGGACGTCAACGGCACCCGCAATGTGCTGACCGCGTGCGCGGCGGCCGGTGTGCGCCGCTTCGTCTACACCAGCAGCGGCGCCGCCTACGGCTATCACCCCGACAACGCGCCCCTGTTGGACGAGGACGACCCGCTGCGCGGCAACGAGGCGTTTGCGTACAGCCACCACAAGCGGCTGGTCGAGGGGCTGCTGGCCGATTATCGAGAGCGGCACCCGGCGCTGGAGCAAGTGGTGTTTCGCGTGTCGACCGTGCTGGGGTCGGCGGTCAAAAACCAGATCACGGCGCTGTTCGAGCGGCCGGTCGTGGTGGGTGTGGCGGGCGCCGAGACCCCCTTCTGCTTCGTGTGGGATCGGGACGTCGTGGCCTGTCTACATGCCGCGGTCCGGGGCGCGCCGGCCGGCACGTACAACCTGACCGGCGACGGCGTCATGACGCTGCGGGAGATCGCGACCGCGATGGGACGCGCGTATCTGCCGCTGTCCGAGGGCCTGTTGACGACGGCGCTCGGCGTCCTGTCGCGCAGGGGAGTCGTGCCGTACGGGCCGGAGCAGGTGATGTTCTTGAAACACCGCCCCGTGCTGAGCAACGCGCGGCTCAAGACGGTCTTCGGCGTGCGGCCACGCAAGTCCTCGCGCCAGGTCTTTGACGCGTACCGGCGCGGTCGGACTACTGACGCAGGTCACCGTCGGTCTGCGCCCCGAGTGGTACGAGATCAAGGGTGGGATCGCACGTCAGCATCTGTGGCCGAGCGCTCGCTGCCGGGCTGAGCCTCGTCGTAGCGCTGGGCTGCCCCGACTCAACGGACTCGGAGCCCGCGCCGCAGTCGGACGTTGGAGACACGCCGGACGTGACGTCAACGGCCGATCTGCCGGACACGCCCCCTCCCCCGCCGGACACCACGCCCCCGGATGTCCCTCCTGTTGTCGTCCCGCCGCCGCCGGCGCTGTTGCTGACCATCAACGACCTCCCCGGCGCGATGAACGGCTCGCTGCCGTGGCTGGCGGCAGACCCCGACGACACCGCGTTTCGGCTGCGGGTAAACCGTGCTTACTTCACGCTGGATGCGATCGCTGACGATCCCGAGGCCGGGCCCGCGGATTGGGCGTCGCTGAAGATCGTGTGCGACGCGGCGCTGACCACGCCGTCTGGGCAGGACGTACCCGCCGGTGAGGTGCTGCCGCCGTCCGAGTTTGAGGCGACCGAGCTTGGAGTACGCCTGGTCTTCGGCGCGGACAACCCGGCCCCCGCGACCACGCTCACGTGCGGTGCGACGCTTACCGGCCCCGGCGGCGAGGCCGACAGCGCCATCGAGTTTGAGGCGGCGGACCTGCCCGCGTGGCTGGACCCGTTCACCGAGACCGATGTATGGCTGATCACGACCAGCCGCGACCAGTTTGACGTGAGCGTGGGCCAGGACGAGGACGGCGCGCTGGCGCTGCAGTCGGTGTATACACCGGGGGGCAACGGCGTCCCCGACTTCGATGAGGGCTTTCGCGCGGCCGGCCTGATGTGGGCGGACGCGCCGGAGATCGACGCCTGGGTGCGCGAGCGGCTGCTGGAGACGATTCGGCTGGAGTCGTATCGCATCTACGGCCTGTCCGAGACGGGCGCGCTCATCGACGACAGCGTCCCCATCCAGCTGGTCTTCGAGGGCGACCCCGATGCCCCGGATCCCGCCGACTTCGACACCGGCGCCTTCTCCATGATCGCGCTGGGAGGCGACGGCGAGCCCGACGACCAGGGCCAGGGCACGCTGGGCCGCGCCAAGACGGACTGGAACAACCAGCACCGCGAGGACAACACGGTCTACGGCCTGGGCGTCTTCTCCATCGCCGCGGTTCGCGCCGTGGTCAACCGCCCCGAGGCCCTGCCGCTGATCAGCCTCTTTCTCCCCGGCATGGGAGACCCGTTCGGCAGCCTGCCCTCCGACGCGGCGATCATCGCCCCGGGCTTTGACCCCGACGAGACCGACGACCCCGTCACCGCCCAACGCGGTGCCCTGATCGCGCTGATCATCAAGCTGGGCGGTCGCGCCCTGGCGGCGGTGCTGTGCCACGAGATCGGCCACTCCCTGGGCCTGGTCCCGTTCGGTGCGCCACCCAAGGGCCTCTTCGCGGAGGTAGAGACGGACTTCACCACGCCGGTCCCGGACGCCCACGTCAACACCGAGGGCCTGAACGTGATGCAGACGGGCGCGGTCACAAACCTGCTCGAAGCCGCTGCGGCGGTGCCCGACTTCAACCCGCTGAACCGCGCCTACCTCACCCGCCGCCTGGTCGTTGGCGCCCCCTGATCAGGGCTGAAAGAAGAACGGATTCTGATAGTTGGCGGTGATCTTGAAGCCGCCGCCCGGCGCCTGGACCAGGGTGACCTTGCCGCTGGGCCACGAGACGACGGCCGCGTCCCACATGTCGTGGTTGACCAGCTTCACGTCCGTGACCTCAAACACCAGCTCCGAGTAGACGTACACGCGCAGCGTGATGAAGGACGGGCCGTACTCGTGGTCGCTCCAATAGTGGACGCCGATACGGTAGTCGGTGTCTTCGGGGATGTTCAGGTTCAGGTTTTCGGGGCCCGCGCCGTCGGTGTCGTCCAGGTCCAAACCGGGATCGTCGTCGATGGCGGGGTCGAAGCTGCCCCAGTTGGGGTGAGCGTTGAACCAGAAGCAGTCGAAGGGCTGGTCGAACCAGCCGTCCGGCTTGCCGTCCATGTCGATGTCGGGGCCGCTCGCCGCGTAGGCGTCGTGGGTGAAGTGCAGGTCGACGTCGCTGCCCGCCTCGGGGCCCTGATCGGTCTCGTCCGGATCGTTGGGGGTGTGCCACAGCAGCTCGACGTGGATCGCCTCGTCGGGGACCACGAGCACGGTCTGCTGCCAGGGAACGCAGCTCTTGACGCCCTTGTCGTCCCAGACTTCGAGCTCAAAGACGTACTGCCCCGCGGTGTTGGTCTTGAAGGTCGGGTTTGGGAAGTTGTCCGACGGGACAAACACCGAGACCGACCCGACGGGCTGCTCAACCGACCAACTCCAGCTCGTGATGTTGCCGCTGTTGGCAAAGCTCTGGTCGCCAAACAGGTGCAGGTTGGTCTGCGGAATGACCGCCAGACCCTCCTGGACGACGCCCTTGGCGGTCGGGCACTCCTTGACGACGCCGATGCCGGAGATGTCCACCTCCACCGCGCTGTCGAACGCATTGGACTCGATGACCAGAACACCCTCGTCCGGTCCCTCTTCGCCGGGGAGGTACTCGATCGGCAGCTCGTAGATCGTGTTGGGCAGCAGGGCGATCGGCAGCGGCTGGATTTTGAAGTCGAAGTCGCCGCTGGTGCCTTCGGCGAAGTGGACGTCGTCGATCAGCAGCGTGCTCGTGCCGCACGAGATGATCTCCACCGGCAGCGTAGTCTTTGCGCCCACCAGCTTACCGCCGAACTGGAGCTTCTTGGGGTTGAGCTTGATGCACGGGCCCGACGTGTTGGCCTCGGCCTCGACCAGGATGCCGCTGGGGAACACAGGATCGTTTGTGTAAAACACGATCTTGGCTTCGGCGGGCTGGTCGGTCAGCGCGTTGAAGCCCACGACAAAGACAGCGGAGCCGTCGGGCTCGATCTCGATCGGCGGGTCAAACGTGATGGCCTCGCCGGGCTCAAACTGGGAGCCGCCGTGACTGAATGTGAAGTCCGGGTGCCCCTGAAACAGCACTGCCGTCACGAGCAGCGGGTCCGATCCGGTGTTTGACACCGCGATAGGCTTCTTGGGGGACTCGCCGGCCTTGACCTGTCCAAAGTCCACCAGCTTGGGCGAGACCTTGGCCACCGGCAGGCCTTCGGCGGTGGTCACCTTCACCGTGACGGGCGCGCCATCGTCGCCCTGCACGACCAGGGTGCCCTTGCGCGGCTCGTTGTCGTCGTATCGCAGGAACTGCAGCGTCACCTCCATCTCAGCACCCGCGTCCAGCGTGGCGCCCCACGACCCGTCAATCACCTCGATCGACTCCCCACCCACCTGGACCTGCGACACCTGCAGCGACGGGCCGGCGAGCTCCGCCACACCGGCGGGCGGCGCGTAATCAAAGCTGGCCGCCACCTCCAGCGGACCGTCGCCGATGTTTTGGATCAGCACGACGTCCGTGATGGTGCCGCCGACGGCCACCTCGCCCTTCTTGAACTTCACGCCGTCCGGCTGCACCGCCAGCTCGCCGGTCCCTTCGTTGCCTGTGGTGTCGTCGGTGCCGGTGTCTTCCGCCCCGGTGTCAGCCGTGCCGGTGTCTTCCGCTCCGGTGTCATCCGTGCCGGTGTCGTCCGTGCCGGTGTCATCCGTGCCGGTGTCGTCCGTCGTCTGGTCTCCCGTGCCGGTGTCGGCGGTCCCGGTGTCGTCACCTGTGCCGGTGTCAGAGGTGCCGGTATCGGCGCCGGTGCTCGTGTCCGTGGTCACATCGCCCGACGTGTCCGTGGTGTCGCTCGCCGGCGTGCAGACGCAGTCCTCAAAGTGCTTGCCGTCCGACGCGCACTGCTGCGATCCCTCGGCGCCATCGGTGCACTTGCAGCCCTGCGCCGTCCCGGGGACGCACCCCTTGCCGCTGTTGTTGGCCGGTTGACTGCACCCCAGCGCCCAAGCCAGCGCCACCGTCATAAGTACCTTGTTCATCCTGCGACCATACCTCAAGCGCCCTGACGTTGGCCGCCGGCCAGCCGAAATACGGCGCCGGTACCGGGCAAGGTCAGTCGACTTGCTGGGGGCGGCGCGCCATTCGGCGCAGAATTCGGCTCAGGTTGTAGCCGACCAGGCGCGCGTCGACGGAGAACAGGATCGGCAGCGTGTAGCCCTGGCGCCAGTCCGGGTTCAGCGACTCGTATACGGCGGTGAGGCGGCGGGCTTCGTCCGACCTCGCAACCGAATCGGAGTCCGCGACGTTGGCGCCGCCGACCAGCCCGGTGTCTTCGTCGAAGTCAGCGCTGCAAAAGGCGCTGGCAAACGCCCTTAGGGCCTCGCGTTTCCAGTCGGGGGTGTCGGCGTCACGCAATGACCACACGCGACCGGAGCTGCGATACAGGGAGACGTAGCTCTGGGGAAAGGCCGTGGTCACAAAGTGCAGGCTGCGCATGCCGTAGCGCCGCAGCCCCATCGGCAGCAGACGCCAGGGCGCCATCATGGTCTTGGGATGGCCGCGATAGTCGCGCCGAAAGTAGAAGTACTTGGAGTACATCAGCAGCAGGCGCCGGCGGCCGATGTCCAGCGGCATGAACGCGATCGTGAAGAAGCCCTGGGCCTTACCGTCGGTGTCCCGGAAGGCGAAGAGGCAGCGATCAGGCCCCACGACATAGCTGCGAAACGTGGCCCAGTCCTCCTCGCGGGTACGGGTCAGGCTCAGCAGCTCAAGGCGCAGCTCCCACAGCTCGCGCAGCACCGGCTCCGACATGTCGTCGTGGTCGTGAAAATGGACGCTGAGCGGGCGACCGCCCGTGGCCAAACCCACACAATACGCCACCGACCCCCCGGGGGTAAAATTCCCGCATGACTCACTACGCAGGGCGTCTGGGGCTGGGCCTACTGCTGATTGCCGCCGCCGCGTGCAGCGATGCTGAGGCGCCCACTGTGGGTGAGCCGTCGGCGCCGGATGCCGCCGAGGACGCGGCGGCGCAATTTGCTCCCCAGGACGCGGCCACAGCGACGCCGGATGAGGGTCCGCCGGCACGCCCCGAAGACGCTCAAGCGACCGACCTGGCGCCGGAGGATCCGCCCGTGGAGGATGCGGCCGAGGTGGTCTCCGCGTCTTTTCCGGCGGAGCTCGCGTGCGGGGAGACTGCCGCGGCCCTGGTCACCATGCGCAACACCGGCTCGGCGACCTGGACCAAGGCCGGCGGCTACAAGCTGGGCGGCGTGGACGACGAGGATCCGTTCAAGGCGGGCGACAAGCGCATCTGGCTGGACGAGACGGTCTCGGTGGGACCCCAGATGGTCCACACCTTTGAAATCCCGCTGACGGCGCCGGACACCGCGGGCGTGTACACGACGGACTGGCGCATGGTGCACGAGACGGTGACCTGGTTTGGGGACACCACGGCGCACGAGATCACGGTCAGCTGCGAGGAGCTCGACTACCCGCTGCCGCTGCCGGACATGTCGGACACCGTGGACGCGCTGGCCGGCGCGCACCCGGATCTGCTGGCCAACTCCTGCCAGAACGAGGGCGGCACGTGGGAGTTCATGGACCTGCTGGTCGTGGAGCTGCGGAAGACGGACACCCGCTGGGGCTACAACTGGAAGCGCGGCGTGGTCGGCGATCCCTCCCAGGACGTGGTCGACTATCACTTCGGCCCGGGGGAGTCCGAGGGCAGCATCGACGTCTACATCATCGACGTGATCGTGGGCCACTGCGGCCCCAATCCGTCGCCGGGCTTTCTGGACCAGACTCAAGCCACCGCCGACCAGGGCGAGATCGGCAAGTGGACCAGCATGGGCAAGTTCTAGGAGTCCTCTCAGGCCGGTGGTCTAGCGGATCTCGCGCGGCGTCACCGGCTGTTTGCAGGCCGCCGGAAAGCCCGACTTGCACGCCGTCTCGATGAGCTTGCGGGCCAGCTTGAGGTCAGGCTGAACGCCGCGCCCGTCCCGATAGGAGATGCCGAGCTCGAGACACCCACCCTGATCGCCGCCGTCGCAGGCCTTGCGCACCAATCGGATGCCGGCGACCGGGTCTTGTTCGACGCCCAGCCCCATGAGGAGGGCGCGCCCCGCCACGTAACAGCCGTGCAAGCCGCCCTTGGCGCAGGCGGCGCGAGACAGCAGCAGGCCCAGCTTCTCGTTTTTCTTGGCGCCCTGGCCCAGCAGAACCTGGCGGGCGACGCTGGCGCAGCCGTCCTGCTCCCCGCCCTGGCAGGCGGTCTCGAACAACGCGTGGGATCGAATGTAGTCAGGGGGTCCTAGCGACTTGTCAACGCGGCAGTTGCCGGCGTTATAGCAGCCGGTCGCATAGCCGAGCTTGCACCCGGTCTCGAACAAGGCGCACCCCTGGGCGGCCTTCGACTGGCGGTATTTGAGCTCGAACCCCTGCGCGCTGCACCCCTGGCCGCCTTTGGCCTTGCACGCGCGGTCGAACAGCTGGCGGGCCTTTTGAAAATCCTGCGCCACGCCGACGCCGTATGAGTACAGCCGGCCCAGCTCGGAGCAGCCTCGGGGTTCGCCGGCCTCGCACGCCTGTTGGAACAGCTTGGCGGCGCGGGTGAGATCGGCGCCGTCCTTGTGTGGCCGACCGTCCGGAGTGCGCTGGCTGAGCGCCCAACCGAGCGCGACGCCGCCCAACGGGTCCAGCGCCTGCAGCGCGGGTGTCATCGCTTTGACCAGCGGACCAAACGCGGGGGTTTTCCGGTGCCAGGACTTGTACTTGCAGGCCAGCTTGCTGCCGGTCTTGCAGGCGATGCGATACCAGGCCTCGACGGTGCCCCGGTCGACGTGCACGTACTGGGAGAAGTCCGCCTCGAGGGCGAGTTTCAGGCGGCTGCGACCGTCATCCGGCGCGGTCGTCAGGACGAGCGCCGCGAGCATTGCGGTGAGCATGGCGCGAGGATATCACGCCCGAATTGGTGAGACTTATTCGGTGTCGCCGTCGGCGTCGACGGGCAGGATCGTGATGCCCGGATACTTGCGGGTCACGTCCAGGTAGTGGCCGAAATGCTCGCCGGCACGAACCCAGCCCGCGACCCACCACGCGCCGTTGCTGACGGTGCAGTTGTCCATGTAGGTGCACTCGTTGCCGCCGCAGGCGAAGGGCTGACCGTCCTGGTGCAGCTCCAGGCCCTCGTCGGGGTTGGCCCACTCCTGCGGCCCGTCGAACAGCCGCTGGGAGGCGCCGCAGGAGTTGCAGCACTCGTTGGGGGCGCACGCCATCATGGTGCACATCGGCACGGTGGCGTCGATGTGACCCTCGACCGCGACGAACTGCCCTTCGTACTTGGCGGGGTTCGCGAGCAGGTCGTGCAGCTCCACCTGCTGACCGCAGCTGCCGGGGATGTCGGCGATGAACTGGGGACCGACGCAGTCGAAGTCGGGCGAGCACATGGTGACCCAGCTGGGCTGCACGAAGCCGCCGCAGCTGCCACCCTCGGGGGAGTACGGCTTGCAGACCCGAACCTGCCCGGTGTTGTCGGCGTAGCCGCAGAAGCCGTCGATGCAGTCCTCGTGGCTTTCGCACTGTTCGTCGCCGGGGCCGGGGTCGACGCGGCAGGCGCTGTCCAGGCAGACCAGGCCGTCACCGCAGACGCGGTCGCGCTGGCACCAGCTGCCCTCGCCGAGGCGGGGCTGGCAGATGTCGTAGCTGACGTCGCAGGGCGGGGCGAAGCAGTTGACGCCGTTGTGGCCGCAGAACTCGTCGTCGTTGCAGGCGTCGTCGGACTCGCAGGCGTCATCGGGCAGGCAGCCGGCGACGCAGTCCGCCTCAAACTTGTACGTCGCGGACCAGGCCCACTTGGGTCCGTAGACCAGCATGTACGTGCCGCTCTCGGGCACCTCGAACGTGTACTCCACGCCCCAGTAGTCACCGTCGGGGTCCGTGTCGCCGCGCGCGACGGCGTGGTCGAAGGCGGGCTCGCCGTCGTTGTCGTAGCGCGAGGGTCCGTACAGGCGCACGTAGCCGTCGTCGGTCGCCTGGACGCGGAAGTCGATCGTGGTCCCGCCTTTCAGCTCCAGGGTGTAGCCGTGGAACCAGTCCGGGTAGTCGATGGTGTCTTTGACGCCGTCGCCAACGGCGAGCTCGCCCATGATGCGCGTGTACCACTTGGTCACCGCGTCGGACTTGCCGCCCTGCGTGGTGGCGATGTCGGGGTCCGCAAAGGGCTTGGCGTTGGGGTCGGTCAGGTCGTTGAGAGTCTCCGTGCACGCGACGGTCATGGAGGCAGCCAGCAGCAAGAGCAGCACCTTGAAGGTGATGTTGGTCGTGTTCAGCTTCATCGTTCGTGTCTCCGCGCCGCCTCAACTCGGGCGGCTCAATATTGGGGTGTCATTTCCCGCGCCCCCCCTGGAGCAAGGCCGAGGCCAAGATTCGGGGGACAAGCGGCCCCACCAGAGCCGAACGAGGCACTGCGATCCTCTGAAACTTTCTGAAAGCGGTACTGCGCCCTATTTGCGCAGCTGGCGAATCGCCGGCGGGGTCACTTGGCCCCCCGCCCACGTCGTCCGCGGCCAGGGGATGCCTACCGAATCTCTGAGAGGTCCGACAGCTCGAAGGTGGGCCGCCCGGCAGGCGTGTCCAGCGTGACCTTGGACCCTTCGATGCGAAAGAGACGGCCCCTGATCGGATGCCCGCCCCTGGGCGTGATCGTCACCATACGCCCAATCATCTGCCGCAGCTGCCCAATCGAGAGCCCTTCAGGCGCCGGCGCGGGCTTGTCCCGGGCCGCAGGTTTGGGGCTCAGCAACCCGGCGTATCCGACGCATTGCCGCCACAACACCACTCCGGGCGTGCTGTCAGCGCTCAGGGTGATCTCAAAGGCGCCCGCAAAGGTCCTTGTGGCCTTCCCCTTCAAAGAGCCCGCCTGGGGCGCCGGCCCGATGGGCTCCCAACCCTTGGCGCCCAGGCCGACCGGGCCGGTCTTGGTGGCCCATTGCAGGCAGTCAGGCCCACCTTTGTCACCGGCGGCCGCGCGCGGAGGCCCGTACGCCCACGCCAGCATGACGCCTGTGAGCAGCCCGAAGAGTGTCAGGTTCACGCTAAGCAGCTTGTTCAATCTGTGCCCTCCCTGCAATCGAGCGCCAAGACTAACAAGAAGACGGATGGGGCTCACCGGCAACCAGGTTTCCGGCTGTGCATAATCGCCGCACTTTCACGCGCGCCGCGGGCGCCCGCGTTGAGGCCACATTCGACGCCCTGCCCTGCATTCCGAGATCCAACAGCCACTGGTACGCGCCTTGCTCAAGATCGTCGGCGGAGGTGCTCGATGAAAGCAAGTGTTTGGACTTTGGTAGTGCGCGCATGTTTGGCGGTGGTAGTTGGCTCGATGAGCGTCGTCGGGTGCGGCGCCGACGGGGTGGAATCGGCGGCGTGGGAATCGGTGCTGCCAGCAGGGTGCGCGACGAGCGACCCCAACCGGCCCGGCTTTGTGGACGACAGGCGGGTGGCGATCGACGGGATGCACAACGTCGCGGTGGGCGGCATCGCACAGGGAGGCATAAGGACGATCTGGGGCAAGGGCCAGGGAGAGGCGCTCACCGCGTCGGATATCCGCTTCGAGCCGGAGGGGGTGTTCGAGGTCGTCATGTTGAATCCGATCCGAGTTCTGGCGCTGAGTCCGGGCGCTGCGCTGATGAGCGTGACGACCGAGCGCGGCTGCGACTCGATAGTGCTGCACGCCCATGCGCCGGCCGAAAACGAGATCCACATGGGCTGGCTGCACGGGGAAGGCCTCCCCGGTAGCGGCTGGGCTATCGAGACCGGCCACAGCGTCGAGGTGTACACCCGTCCGCTGGCGGCCGACGGCGTCATCCTGACGGGCGCGGGCATCGCGGACTGGGGCTCGACCAACAAGCAGCTGGTCGACGTGCGGCCCGCGGCGACCCAGTGCACCACGCCCGAGACCGAGTGCTCGGTGCTGGAGTTTGCGACGCTGACCGCGGTAGGAAGCGCCGGTGCGGCGGTGGTGTCCCCGGGCTACGGCACGCCGCGTGAGGTGAGCATCGCGACCGCGCCGTTCAAGGTGAGCCTGCTCACGCGCGCTGAGGTGACCGCCCCCTTCTCGACCCCGGGGCAGAAGCTGACCCTCACGGAGGGCGCCATGCGGCTGGTCCAGGTGCCGCTGTTCGACTCCGAAAACCGCGAGGTCGCAACGCAGCGGCTGGTCACGGTCAAGTCGACCAACGAGCCCATAGCGCAGCTCATCGAAAACGCCGACAGCTTCTACGTCATAGCAAAGGAGCCGGGCGCGACCGAGCTGACCGTGCATCGCGGCGATGTCTCCACGACCCTCACGGTCCGGGTCGAAGCGACGCACTGACCACCCACCCACCCATCCGGCGGATTAGATAGCCTACCGACCGGCACCGGATCAGCAGCTGCTTGGAGGTAATGATGGGTGGACACGGCGTCCCGGCGTGCCGGCTGACGCCGACATACATCCAGGCGTTACCAGTCACTCTTTCGGGTGCGCGATTATCGTGCGCGGGTCGCCGCCAATATCCGGCCCGCTCTGCTGGGCGCTTTGTAGGGCGGCGAAGCCGGAGCTTTAGGGCGCAGGCTCAAGGATGACCTCCAGCTGCGACATGTCGCCACGGGGATGGCGGCAGCTGCCGTACTCCAACTCGATCGAAACCGTAGCGGGGTCGAACCCCGGCGCGTGGACGGTGGGACGGGAACCTCGCCCATGTGAGCCGGACCGGGCGACGCAAGGCCCGTTCGAGGAACTGAGCTGCATCCCACACATGCACTCGCGAGCAGCAGCGGGCCCGGACACGCACTGAACGGCACGCACGTGCGCCCAACGCGCGCCCAACATTTGGATGTCTCGCTACGGGCAGGCTTCTGGCTGAGACTGGCGAGGGCCCGTCGGCGCTGCTATTCTGATTCCATCGCACGTCGCGCCCGTGACCGAGGAGCAAGCCATGAGCGAGAATCCGCTGAGTCGGATCACGGTTGACCCGAACGTGTTGGTAGGCAAGCCCACGATCCGTGGACTTCGCATCTCTGTCGAGCAAGTGCTCCGGGCGCTCGCAGCCGGCGTTCGTGAGCCAGATCTGATCGCGGACTACCCGGACCTTGAGCCCGACGACATTCTAGCCGTTCTCGCATATGCCGCCGAACAGGTCGCGGCCGAGAAGGTCTACCGGCTCGCCTGAAAAATGGCGACGCAACTTCGGTTCCTCGTTGACGTTGGCGTGGGACGGGCGTGTGAGAGTGCTCTACCGACATCGAGAACTGAGCGAAGCGAAGTTTGAGGTGGCGGAGGTGCACGGGACCTGAGGCGGCGCGCGCCGCAGGCGCAAGCGGGCTCACCGGGCCGGTGCACGGGACCTGAGGCGGCGCGCGCCGCAGGCGCAAGCGGGCTCACCGGGCC
>CAZJHX010000155.1:0-25168 GCA_964545715.1 uncultured Myxococcales bacterium | reverse complement strand
GCGGGGGGGCGCCGCCGGCGCCGCGCTCCCCACACCCCCCCCCCCCCCGCGCCCCCCCAGGCGCCGGGTTCTGGGCCCTTGGCGCATGCCAACTATGCAACGTTGGGGTAAAGACTTACTGACCATACTGCGTAAGCGACACCGGGCCGGGCTCAATCTTGTGCGCGGCGACCACTCGACCGCTTGCGCTGATGGCGACGGCGCCGGCCACCACGATGCTGTCGGCGAGCTTGTTTGTGGACCACAGCGGTCCGCCGAGGGAGTCGAAGCGACCCACGAAGGCTCCAAAATTCTCGCCGCTGGGCAGGGGCCCCTGACCGAGATCGACATGGGCCTTGTGGGACGCGCCGATCGCCACGCCGCCGAGGCCGTCTACCGCCACCGATTGGCCCCATACGAAGACGTCGCCGATGCGTCGAATCCACTTTGTCTCGCCCGTTGGGGACAGCGCCCAGATGAAGCCTTTGCCGTACTCGTTGCTGCCTGCCACCGGGTCGACGTCAAACGTGGTTTCGGGCGTGTAGGTGTTGGCCAGCACAACCACGGTGCCGTCCGCTCCGACATCAACGCCGAGCGGGACGTCGGCCTTGTCGCCCGCCAGGCTTCGAGCCCACAGGGTCTCGCCCTCGAACGTGGTCTTGGTGACGAACAGGTCCTCCTCGC
Source organism: uncultured Myxococcales bacterium (assembly GCA_964545715.1). Lineage (GTDB taxonomy): Bacteria > Myxococcota_A > UBA9042 > CAZJHX01. The sequence continues at coordinate 24,505 of CAZJHX010000155.1, read as the reverse complement.
CGACGTGCTCCAACGTGCTGTCGCCAAGCTGGCGCGTCGTGGTGTAGGCGCCGGCAAGCACGGGCTCGCCGGCATCGCTGAGCGCATGATCGCGGACGTCCAGGTCCCCAAACGAGCGCACCCAGAGCAGGTCGCCCTGCCTGGAGACGGCAAAGGCGAACGGGCCCGCCGCCTCGACGGTCGCCGTTCCGAAGTCCAGCGGCGTCGCGGTATAGGCCATCACCGTGGTGCGCCCCTGAGCGTCGATGTCGCCTCGATTGAGGTGGTATTGGCCCTGGGGATATCGCCGCGACCACACGTGCTTTCCCGCGGCCGTGTAGCGCAATACGAACGTGTCGGCGCTTGTCGTCGCCGGCACGGGCGCGTCGGCACCGACCTCCAGCTCGGGGGACGAGGTCGTGCCTGTGATGACGACCTCCCCGTTGGAGTCGATTGCGACGGACTCCACCACCTCGTTGCCTGTGCCCTCGATGGGCTGCACCCACTCTACCGCTCCATGCAGGCCATGGCGGCTGACGTACGCGCTGTTCTGGCCGGGACTGGTCAGGGTCTGCCCACCCAGCTCCATCGTCTTGTAGTAGTGTCCGGCCACGAACGCGAGCCCGTCGTCCGAAACCGCCAGCGCGGTGGCTGATGTGCTGGGATCGTCACCGTAATCCAGGGTCCAGATGATCGCCGGCCGCTCGAATGTGGCGGTGATCGTCTTGTCTGCGTTGGCGATCAGCGTGCACTCATCGACGCCGGCGCACCCGGCGCCCGACCAGCCCTCGAAGCGGGATGCTGCGCCGGCGGTCGCCGTCAGCGTGACCTCGGACAAGCTGTCGAACGTCGCGGAGCACTCGCCCGGGCATGCGATGCCGGCCGGATCGGAGACGACTGTGCCGTCGCCGGTCCCGTCCAGCACGACCTTCACCTGCACCCCGCCCTCGGCTGCCGGGGCGCAGCTCAGCGGCTCGTCAGGCGCCTCGGCGCCTTTGAACACGCCGACAAACGCATCAGCCATCCCGCCGCGCCACAGCAGCGCCGCGTCGGTCAGCTTCACGCCGCCGTCAAAGATGCCGGTTATCGCCACACTGCCGTCCGAGGCGACATCGATGTCGGTGGGGCGGACGGTGCCCGCGGACTGCGTGTTCACCAGCGGGTTGTTGATCTTGATGCAGTCGGAGCACTCTCGAAACTCTTTGGTCCAGGCTAACGCCCCGCACGTGTTGAATTGCACGGCGAAGAAGCCCAGGCTGCGCTTGGTCTTCAGCGGCTTGTCATCGATCTCGATCCCGTTGCCCAGCTGGCCCGCGACGGTCACGTTGCCGTGCTCATCGACGCCGATCGCGCCGAACAAGCCGTAGTCCTGCGGACCACCCAGCCTGTGGCTCCAGCGCGGCTGGCCGTCTGTGTCGAGCGACGCGACAAAGACATCGCTGTCGCCGAGCTGTCCGCTCTTGGACGTCTCGAGCACGCCGTGCCCCAGGTTGATCGCGCCCTCCAACAGCCCCGCCACCGCGATATTGCCGTGCGCGTCTACCGCCACGCCGACGTGCTCCGGCGCCCGGTGCTGCAACGACGTGAAGTTGCGCACCCACAGTGCGGCGCCGTCGGCGTCCAGCTCCATCACGAACAGGTCGTTGCCCGCCGCCGAGATCGGGCCCGTGCCGACGTCGATCGTGCCCTGGAAATGACCCGCCACCACGATGTGCTCGTCCGCGCCGACCGCTACCGCCATGGCGCCCTGATGACCATCGGCCGCGACGCGCTGGTCCCACACCACGGTCCGGTCCGGCGCCACGCGCGTCACAAAGATGTCGCCGACCCAGCCGTTGCGTGGATCGCCTGGCTCATCGACCTCCGCCAGGCCCGCGAGCACCAGGTCTCCGCCGCTCGTTTCAGCGAACTCACCCGGGTGCCGCACCTCGTCGGGAAGCTCCAACCGCCAGCCCGAGACGTATTTGCCCGCTGACGTCAGATCGATGATGTGCGGCATGGACGTATCCAGCGAGTGGTCACCTAGAATCGCGATCCGGTCCGCCGAGTCCACGGCCACCCCTCGCACGGTCCACTGCTCCGGCACCTCATCGACCCGCTCGATCCACTGCAGCCCGGCGTCGGTGAACCCCGCGACGTTGAACCCGGTCGTGTCCAGCGGCGCCGTCGGGCCGGTCGGCAGCCACAGCTCGCCCAGGGTGCTCATGACCACGATCATCTGGCCGTCGTCCCGGCGCGCCAGCGCGTGCGCGGTGTTGCTGCCGGGGCCGCCCAGCGAGTGCAGCCATTGGGTCTTGCCGCCCGTCGGAGCTGCGGACGGCGCCACCGGCGGCCCACGTACTCGTCGCCACGTGCGCGTCTGTGTGTCGAGTGGATCGGCCATCACCAACTGCCAGGGCGTCGAGGGCAGAACGGCACGCGACCGCGTCTGGTCCACCTGTGCGGGATCATCGGCATGCCATGTTGTGGTCAGGTGCACGTGTCCATCGGCGAACGTCCAGGTGCCGCGCTCGACCGGCTTCGGCAGCGCGTCGGTCGGGTACGACCACAGCTCGTACAGCTCTTTGCCAAATCGCACCACGTGCGTCGTCTGGCCCAGCGTTGTCGCCCAGTGACCGATCAGATCGGGCGACAGCGGGTTGATTTGCACTGTGGCGCCCGCCCGCCTGTTGTGGTTTCCACCCGCGGTGCGAGGCCAAGGGGTGCGCGCCAGCGACACGTCGTCAAACGGGCCGAACGCCTCCAGGTACGCAAAGTAGGAGGTGCTCGCCCGGATGCCGCCCGCCGTCGGATATGTGTTTTGCAGCAGAAACCAGACGCTGGAGACATATGCCTGCCCGCCGCCGAGCACCGGCGGGCTCAGGCTATTGTCGCCGTTTGTCGTGAACCACCGCAGATCGCCGCCGTCATCGCCCATGACAGCCAGCCCGTATCGCCGGTCATAGCTCTCGGGCATGGCGCCCGAAGCAAAGATGCGGCCGTCGCTGCCGACCGCCAGACCGGTCGCGCCCAGGGTCGACGTTTTCCACAGCAGATTGCCGCCCGCGTCCAAGCCCACCACCTTCTGGTCGGAGATCGCGACGATCCGGCGTCCCGGCGCCAGCACGGGCGAGCGGGCGCCGCCCTCCAGCTCGGCGTTCCACAGCACGCTCCCAGCCCCACCGATGGCGGTCAGCCCGGCCTCGGTTCCCACATAGACCGTGGCGCCGGCGTCGACGGCCGGGTCGGGGCGCGGCGGCGCGGGCAGCGGTACCGACCAGCGCTGGGCGCCGTCCAACCCGATGCCGCGCACGCCTGCTTTGCCGCTGTACTCCACCACCGGCACGTGGATGATGCCGTTGCCGGCGATGACCAGGTCCTGCGCCAGCCCCCAGACCGGGACCTGGAAGCCGGTGTAGCCGCCGTCGTACACCTCCACCAGCAGCGACTGGCCCGTCCGCTCAAGCCACTGGTTGGGCTCCAAGACGTACGCCGCGCCGTTTTCAGCCAGGGCAAACGGGCCGCTCGCATCCGCCGCCCACAGCGGCTCACCGGCCGCGGTCACGTTCCACAGCGACCCATCGGTCGTCACCCAGATCCGCCCGTCCACACCGACCACCGGCTGGTCGAACAACCCCGGCGAGTCCACCACCCACCGCTGGGTTCCGTCGCTGCCGAAGCTGCGCAGCTGACCGCGCCCGAAGTTGGAGACCGTGTGTCCGGCCGCGATGATCGAACCATCGTTGCCCAGCGCGACCAGCCCGGTCGACGCGTCACCCGTCTGCACCGACCACACAAGCTCCGGCTCTTCCGGGTCCGAGCACATCGCCAGCACCGCGCAGCAGAGCACCGACAGGAGAGCGCGGCGGGTCATGGCGCGCTCCCGGCCACCACAAACGTGCCGGTGGTGAGGATGTCCGCGCCGATCTGTTTGATGTTGTCCAGGACCTCTGTCGTCTCCACCAGCCGATAGCCGGCGCCGTCGTGCGCATCGTGGAACAGCACAACGTCGTCCGGATCCGTGACGAACTCCTGATTGTGATAGGCAATGCCGAGCCGCACCGGCTGGTCAAAAGTCATGGCCGGATGAATGCGAAAGTGATTGCTCAGCGCCACATGTGTCGCCGGCAGCGACGATGGGGACAGCGCCTCGCCCACGCACACCGTCGTCGCGGTCGCGACCGCGCCCGGCTCAGCGAGCAGCGACACCCGCAGCTTTGACTGCGGTTGCAGCCCGCACACGTCCAGTCGCAGCTCGGGTCCACCCGGCAGCTCGCCGACCGCGTCCGTGTCGGTGACCTCGGCGCAGTCGACGACACCTGCCGGCGGCCCCGGCTCCGGTTCGATGTTCGGGCAGCGCGCCGGGAGGGCTACGCGAAGTACGCCGAGACGCGTTTGATTACCGCCGCTGCTGGGTCCTCGTCCGGCGATCACCAGCCCATCGGCCAGCGGCAGCAGCGCATTGGCGCCCGCGCTGAACTCCATGGTGAACGCGGACGACCACCGCAGCTGTCCGTCGGCGGCGGTCTCTGCAATCCACCAGTCCGTTCCTTCCTCCTGTCCGTTGGGCTTCAGCGTCGGGGCGCCGCCCGCCATGAGGATCCGCCCGTCCGGCTGCACTCTGAGCCCGGTCCCGGCCACAATGGCGGCCTCCACGCCGACGACCCGGTCCCAGACCACCGCTCCATCCGCAGCCAGGTGGACCAGCCAGGGGCCCTTTTTTCCCGGGGCCTTGCCCCCACCCGGGACATGCACCGCGAGCACGACGCCGCCATCCGGGTGCGCCGCGATAGACCAGGGGCTGTCGTCGCACGCGCCGCCGAGCCAACGCTCCCACAGCAATGTCCCGTCCAGCTGCGTCATCGCGACCCAGGTCTGCTGGTCGCCCGTGGACGTTGTGAAGGCCCCCGCCACAGCGAGCTTGCCGTCAGCGGTCAGCGCCATGTCCACCAGGCGGCCCGCCTCGCCGCGCTCATACGCGGTGTCCGTCACGACGGCGCCCACAGAGTCCAGGTGTTGCACGTGTGACGGCGCGTCTCCCGCGGCGCCCATCACGGCATGCTCTCCGTTGGATAGCGCGACGTGGCGCACGATCCCGATGTCCAGCACGGCCTCTTTGACCGGCTGCTTGTCGGCGTCCAGCCACAGCAGCCAGCCCGTGTCCTGGCCGTCCTTGTTGGGGGCCTGGTTTGCCACCAGCAGCAGCCCGCCGTCGTCCAGCAGCGTCGCCCCCACACCGCGGGCCGCCGCGGCCGGGCGGTAGATCTCCAAATTCAGCGCCGTACGAACCACAACCGGATCGTAGCTATGTGTCCATTGCCGGATGCCGTCCGCTCCGATGCCCAGAAGCAAGGCGTCGTCACTGCCATACGGCTTGTCGCGCTGGGTGCCGACCACGATGAAGCTGCCGTCGCCCGCCGGCACGATGGCGGTCGCCTCACGGTCCAACGAGTTTCCATAGGTATAGACCCACTGGGGTTGTAGTGCGGCGCAGTCGACCTCACCCGGCGGCGTCCCCTGCACGGGTCCGGCAGCCCAGCCTGAGGCGCCGAAGCCGTCGTCGTCAGGCCCGCACCCGCTCCACGCGATCAGCGCCGCGCAACCAAGCATGAGCCGACAGCTCTGGGTCACGCGTTGTCTCCGTAGACCACGTCGATGTCGGTGGTCAGCAGATAGCCGTCGTCGCGGCTCAAGAGGACGTCCCGCAGCCCGAGCTTTCGCATCGTGGCCACGGCCACATACACGCGGTTGGCGGCGGCCTCGGGCAGGACGCGCTCACCCGGCCAGCCGGCCTCCAGCAGGTCGTCCAGCGACAGCGCCTGCCCAGCCGCAGTCAGCCGATGCGTCGCCAGCTTTCTCAAGATCAGTCGCAGGGAGCGGCGCCGGCCCAGATCCACGGGCTCTCCCTCGGGCGGGATGAAGCCGCGGGCCTCGGGGGCGATGGTCAGCACCCGATCGGCAGTGGCCGGGCGCTGAGCCAGCGCGTCCGGCGCGTGTGTCATCACGGCCTGGCGCAGCAGGCGTACCGCGAACCGGACCTCGTCGCTCTCGTTCATCGGCGTGGGCTCGGACTCCGCTGCCGCCAGCCGCTCCGTGATCGCCTCCAGATGCGCGCCACCCGCCTCTTTGTCCGCGGCACGCGCGGTTCGCAGTCTCAACAGGTCCAGGTGCGCTCCGTGCACGCGCGCGGCCAGGGATAGCCAGCGGTCCTCGTGGTCGGCCAATACCGACTCGGCGGCGTCAAAGGCGGCGGTCGCGGCCGCGAGCCGATCCCGGGTGGCCTCCGCCACGCCAAGATACGCCAGAAACAGCCCCTCAAAGCGCCGATCGCCGGCGGCTCGCACCGCGGCCAGCGCCTCCTGCAAGTCGGTGACGGCGGCGGTCATGTCGCCCGGCGGCCGCTCTAAATGCAGCCCGCCCAGGTAGCCGCGCAAGATGCCCACCAGCCGCTCGTCGCCGACCTGCTGCAGCACCGCCAGCGACTCACTGCGCCGGTTGTGAGCGTCGCCGTAGTCGCCGCCCTCCTGAAGGATCGCGCCCAGGTTTCCCAGCACGACGCCCTCGATGCGCCGGTCGCCCACCGCCCGCAGGATCGCCAGCGACGCCTCGTAGTGGGCTCGCGCCTCGCCCGGACGGCGCTGCTCGTGGTGCAGGTCGCCCAGGTTCGACAAAAAGATCGCCTCCGAGTGGCGGTCGCCGTGACGCCGGAGGATCGTCAGTGCCTGCTCATAGTGGATCTGCGCGCTGTTCGTGTCGCCCTGCTCGTGGTGCAAAATCGCCAGGCTGCCCAGCGCGCGACCCTCGCCCCGTCGGTCCCCGGCATCCCGAAACAAGCTCAGCGCTCGCTCGTGATGCTCGCGGGCGCCGTCCAGCCGGCCCTGCTCGTGGTGCACGATTCCCAGATCCGCGATCGCCGCCGCTTCAGCCGCCCGATCCGCGACCCGGCGCGCCGCCTCGATCGCCTGCTCCAGGTCTACGAGCGCCTCGTTGGGGTGTCCCAGCTTGCGCCGCAGGTTGCCGCGGCAGGTCAGCAGTCGCGCCGCCAGCGTGCCGTCGCCTGTCGTGGGGTCTTCCAGCGAGCGGTTCAACATGTCCAGATAGGTCGCGTACGGGCCCCGCGTGGCCAGAATCGGGTCCAGCGCCAGCAGCGCCCGACGGGCCAATTCGGTCTCGCGGTCGATCAGCGCGTGTTCGACGATGCCGATCAGGTTCTCGGACTCCAGAGCCAGGCGGCGGCGCGCGTTGGGCCCGTCATGCGTGTGCACCGCTCCGGCCCACTGCAGGCCGTTGTCCACATACCAGGCCGCGTGCCGGCCTCGCAGCGGCTCGCAGTCCTCGCATTTGCTCGTGGCGAACTCACGGATGCTCTCAAAGAAGCCGAAGCGCAGCTCGCCCGGCAGGTCAGGCGGCTGGTACGTGCGAAGGATCGACTTGTCGCGCAGCCCCTGCACCACGTCGATGGTCCACGGTGTCCCGGGCGCGTCCCCCAGCTCGACGACGTGCTCGGCGGCGTCCAGCGTGAAGCCGCCGCGAAAGACCGAGCAGTCCGAGAGCGCCTTCTGCTCGTGAGGGTCCAGCAGCTCCCAGGACCACTCGATGGCGCCCCACAGCGTCGCCTGGCGGTCGCGGGCCCCACGGCGCACGTTGCCGAGCAGGTCAAAGCGTCGCTCCAGACGCTGCAGCAGCCCCGACGCGGTCAATACGCCCATGCGCGCTGCCGCCAGCTCGATAGCCAGAGGGATGCCCTCAAGGCGCGTCACGATCTCGTCGATGGCCGCCCGCTCGGTCTCGTCGGGGGCGTAGGTCGGGCGCAGGCGCCGGGATCGCTCGATGAAGAGCGCCGCGCCGTGGCTGCCGCTCAGCGGCTCCAGCTCCAGGATCGCCTCTTCCGTCAGGCGCGTACGCTCGCGCGAGGTCACGACGAAGACCACGCCGGGAGCGCGCGACAGCCAGGCGACGATGGCCTGACAGGCCGGCTCGATGACCTGCTCCAGATTGTCCAGAATGATGAGCGTGCGCCCGCGTGAGGCCAGCGCGTGTCCGATGCGAGCCAGCGCGTCGGTGTCGCCCGCGCCAGAGAGGTCCAGCACGTCGGCCACCTGGGCGGTGATCTGGTCCAGCGTGCGGCACTCCGTCAGGTCGCAGAACCACACGCCGCCGTCGCCGGCGCGCCCGAACAACGACAGCTGATCGGTGCCGAAGCGCCGTGACAGCGACGTCTTGCCGATCCCCGGCGCGCCCACCAGCGTGATGACCCGGCTGTTGGCGTCCATCAGATCGCGCAGCGCGGCGAGCTCGTCGTCTCGGCCCACGAACAGTGTGGCTTCGGGGACCAGATTGGTCTTGCTGGCTGTGGTCATGTGTCTAGAGGGTTTCACGGGGACGTGTTCAAAGGCAAAGCAGGGTTGATCCTCTGGGGCCAGCCAACGCGTTGGGAAGGAATCGGCTCGGCCCCACAGGATCGCAACGCAAAGGCGACAGATCGGTCAACAGCGGTCAGAGCAACGGGGGAAGTCATTTCCGTTTTCTCAGGTCGTTAGAAAACCACTGATTCGGGAGGCGTCACGGCCACCTGTGCGTCGATGAAGCGATGGTGGGAACCGGCCGGGAAAAACCCTCCTTAAAGGACCTTAAAGAACTTTGACAGGGTCACCGCGCGGCTCGACTCTGGCCCCATGTTTTCAGACGCACCACCCGATGACTGGGCCGCCTATCGGCGCTATCAATACCTGCTGTTTCGGCTGCTCTTCTATCTGGCCATCGGGTACCTGATCTACCTGTGCCTGTCCCAGGCCAAGGGCGTCCTGTCGATGATCTTTGTGAGTCTGATGGCCGCGTACGTGCTGGACCCCGTCGTCGACTGGTTCGAGGCTCGCAAGATCAACCGCACGACCGCGATCATCTCGCTGGTCGTGGTGGTCGTCGGGTTCACCATGCTGTTTCTGGCCTGGATGGTGCCGGTGATCGTCTCCGAGTTCGCCCAGGTTGGAGAGCGGATCCACGCCGTCGTCACCCAGGACTCCGCCGTGCTCATCGCGTGGTTCACCGAGACCACGGGCGTGGAGGTCTCGGAGGAGACGATGCGCGAGGTGCAGCAGAAAGTGAAGGAGTACACGCCACAGGTGCTGGCCTATGTCGGCGGGTTTTTGAAGGCGACGGCGGCCCGCTCGATGGGCGTGGTCGGCTGGCTGCTGAACGTCATCATGATCCCGGTCTTCGTCTTCTACTTCCTGCGCGACTTCGACAAGATGAAGGCCTGGGTCGCCGACTATCTGCCGCATAAATACAAGAAGACGATCGTGGATCGCGCCACCAAGGTGGACACAGTGGTCGGCGACTGGCTGCGTGGCCAGGTCGAGGTCGCGTGCATTCTGGCTGTGATGTACGCCATCGGCCTCTGGTTGGTGGGCATCAAGCTGGCGATTCCGATCGGGATTCTGGCGGGGCTGCTCAACGTGGTCCCGTACCTGGGCTTCGCTTTCGGCTTCAGCCTGGCGATGCTCATGGTGCTGCTGGAGTGGACGGGCATCGGCGCCCTGGCGGGTGTCGCCGCGGTCTTCATCATCGCCCAGGTGCTGGAGGGCTACGTACTGACGCCCAAGATTGTCGGCGAAAAGGTCGGGCTAAGCCCGGTCACCGTGCTGCTCGTCTTGCTCCTGGGCGGGGAGCTGCTCGGGCTGCTGGGCTTCTTGCTGGCCGTGCCCACCGCGGGCGCCGTGAAGACAATCCTCGTTGAGGCCCTGGACTGGTACCGGACGTCCGAGCATTATCTGGGCTCCAAACCAGCTCAGGAGGGGAGTACATGACCCGAGCTTTGCTCGTCGCGGCCCTGATGATCACGGGCCCGGCGACCGCCGACGACAAGCCGGACCTGGCCGATCGCTATCAAACCACCGTCAACAAGATCATCGATGCCACCCTGGCGGGCAACAGCTCGTGGCAGAAGCTGGTGGAGCTGTGTGACGACATCGGGCACCGGCTCAGCGGCTCCAAGGCGCTGGATCAGGCGATCGTGTGGGCCGTCAAAACCATGAAGGCCGACGGGCACGAGAACGTGCACACCGAGAAGGTCATGGTGCCCAAGTGGGTGCGTGGCGCGGAGTCCTGCCACATGCTGGAGCCGCGCCCAATGGAGCTCAAGATGCTGGGCCTCGGCGGCTCGGTCGCCACGCCCAAAGGCGGGATCACGGCCGAAGTCGCCGTCGTCCGTGACGAGAAAGAGCTCAAGGCGCTGGGCTCCGGCGCCAAGGGCAAGATCGTCTTGTTTGCCAATCGCATGCCCGCGTACGACGCTCAAAAAGGCGGCTCCGGATACGGCCACACCGTGCGCTTCCGGGGACACGGCGCGCGCATGGCGTCCGAGCTTGGCGCGGTTGCGGTGTTGGTTCGGTCGGTCACCGCGTACAGCCTCCACACGCCCCATACGGGCGCCATGCGGTATGGGGACGCCAAGCGCAAGATCCCCGCCGCAGCGCTGACCGTCGAGGACGCCGCCATGCTCGAGCGCTTTGCCCAGCGCGGCAAGCGCGTCAAGGTGCGGCTGAAGATGTCGGCCAAAGACCACGGCATGGTGCCGTCGGCCAACGTCGTCGCTGAGATCCGCGGCTCCGAGAAGCCCGAAGAGGTGGTGATCATCAGCGGGCATCTCGACGCCTGGGATGTCGGCACCGGCGCCCACGACGACGGCGCAGGCTGCGTCATGGCGATGGAGGCCCTGACCGTGCTGCGCAAGCTGGGACTGCGCCCGCGTCGCACGATTCGCGCCATCTTGTGGACCAACGAGGAGAACGGCCTCAAGGGCGGCAAGACCTACGCACGCGACCACCACGAGGAGCTGTCGAACCACGTCGCGGCCATCGAGGCGGACAGCGGCAGCTTCGAGCCCAAGGGCTTCTCGCTGCGGCTGACCGATCCCGAGGCCAGCAAGCGTGGCGTCAAGACGCTGGGCCGGGTCCTTGCGCTGTTGCACAAAACCGGCGCGACGCACGCCAAAGCGGGCTGGGCAGGCGCCGACATCAGCCCGATGGCCAAGCACAACGTGCCGCTGATGGGCCTGCGCATGGACGGCAGCCTGTACTTCAACACCCACCACACCGCGGCCGACACGGTCGACAAGGTGGACCCGCATATCCTGAGCAAGAACGTCGCCTCCATGGCCGCGCTGGCCTTTGTTCTGGCCGACATGCCCGGCCGACTGGGCGACTGACGCAGCGCCCTTCAGCCGCGGCTGGGGCCCTCGACCCGAACAAACCAGTAGTCGCAGAGATGGCTGAGGACGTCTTCTAAGCTGCGGAAGTCGGACGGCTTGGCGACGTAGGAGTTGGCGTGTCCGTCGTATGCACCGTCGATATCGGCCTGTCTCCGCGAGCTCGTGAGCACGACGACGGGGATCCGTCGAAGCGCAGGGTCGCCCTTGATGGTCGACAGGACGTCGTTTCCGTCTATCCCGGGCAGGTTCAGATCCAGTAGGACCAGGCCAGGACGCGGAGACTCTTCGTGCGGTGGGCGGCGGTAGAGATAATTCAGCGCGTCGGTCCCCGTCATCGCTGTGTGCAGCGTTGTGCTCATCGGCGCCGCTCGCAGCGCGAGCTCCGTCAGCTCGGCGTCGGCGGGATTGTCTTCCACCAGAAGGATGTGCATCGGGCTACGGTCCTGGCCTGTCATGCAGCCTCCTCCATTGCTGGCAGCGTGAAGCAGACGCGGGTACCGCCGGTATCGCCGCTATTGTCCTCTATCCAGATGCGCCCCCCGTGGCGCTCGACAAACCCGCTTGCCATCGTGCGCAGCGGCTCCTGCAGGTCGTGCGAGGCCACATAGGCAAAGTGCTGCAGCTCCATATTGGCTTGCTCGAGGGCCAGCGCTCGGCCGGCCAGCTCCTCCTCGATTCTCAACGCGGCTACGACGTACCAGAGCGCGACGCCGTACGCGAGTAGCCGCAGCACGTGCCAGCCCCACCAGGCGACATCCCACAGCGATGACTGCTCGAACATGAGGGCGGCGGCTCCGAACAGGCAACAGTGCACGACAAACAGCAGGTCGTCGCTGTTGTCATGGCGCCGCCACGATCGCACCAGCCCGGCAGCGGCGGCGAACAAGCCCAGCCCGCCCACGAAGTTCAGCCCCTCGGCGGCCAGGGTGAACCGCCCATGGTGCAGCATCTGAGGAACGTGGTTCTCAAAGGCGATGGACAGGCCCCCGATGCTGAGCACCCCCACCGCGATGCCCACGGGCGACAGCCGCGACAGGCGGGATCCCGGGCGAGCCCACACCAGCAGGAAGAGGACCCCGCCGACGTACGTGGCCAGGCTGTGCAGCCAGACAAACGTGTTGCCGGGGGGGACGCACGCGTGCATCCCGTCCAGGATCCCCATCCCGATCAGCGCGTTGGCGATGGCGCGATTGTGGCTTGTGCCGTCGCCGCGCCGCTCGAGACTGAGTAGCAGCGGGACCAGAGTCAGGGCGATCAAGGCCCCGCTGACCTCAGCAACCGCGTGCACCGGCTCATGCGCCCAGCTCCAACCCGCCATGACGGTCCGGCTCAGAATCAGAAACAGCAGGTGCAGGCCCAGACTGCCTATCACCAGCGCCGCCACCGCGCGTCGTGAGATCTGGATGTTGCGTTTGCTCGTGACTACCTCACACAGCTCGGCTCGCCTATCGTATCCGAGCGTAGCAGCCGGCCTGGCCAGGCCGAACGGACCTGCGTCAAGCCGTGGCGGCTACTTCTGCCCCCGGGTTTCGATCCGGCCGGTCCTGAACTACTCTGGGATGTCTGATGAGACATACCGCTTGGATTACCGCCGTCCTGGCCGTTCTTGGGCACGGGTGCGGCGAAGAGCCGCCGAGGGCCACGGCGCCGGACCCCACGTCTAACTCGGAGCCCTCCACTGTCGCCGTCGCTCCGGAGCAGACCGGACGGACGCCGCAGCTGCCGGCCGGGTCGACGCCACCTCAAACACCCCAGCGGGAGACGGGCCTGAAGCTGTCATTGTCGGCGGGCACCGCCGCTGCGCCGGACCCGCGCCCAACTCGGCCGCCGGCGCCACCGGTCAAGCGGCTTGATCAGACCGAGACAGCGGCGCTGCTGGCCCGCTTCCCCAAATTCACAGCCCCGGCAACAGATGCCAAGCCGGCTGCAATTCGCCCGCGGACCCGGCCCGCCCCGCGAGCCTCCAAGATCGTAAAGGCGGTGTTTCCGCCCCCGCGCGCCGGCCCGGCGCCCATCGCGGTAGAGGCCCCTGAAGGACCGCCCACGCTTGTCCGTTATGCGCCGCAGGGCGAGGTCTCGTTTGCACCGCGCGTCAGCATCACCTTCGATCGCCCGATGATCCCGGTCGGCAGACACGACGCCGTGGTGCGTGCCGACATCCCGGTCAAGCTGTCGCCCGAGCCCCCCGGAACGTGGCGCTGGGTCGGCACAAAGACGGTGCTTTTCGAACCCGACAAGCGGTTCCCGGGAGCCACGGAGTTCTCTGTGGAGGCGGGTGGGCGGAAGTGGACGTTTGCGACGCCTGCGGTGTCCGTGAAGAGCATCCATCCGTACAACCGGACGATTCGGCCAAACCCCGTCTTCTTCATGCAGTTCAGTCAGAGAGTGGTCGCTGCGGAGATCCTGAAGTTCGTGCGCCTGCAGACGTACGACGAGGCGCGGGACGAGTTTACCCCGGTACCGCTGCGGCTCGCGACACCGGACGAGATCGCAAATGACCGGCACGTCAAGGGACGGTCAGAGACGGCTGAGCGGGGAACGTGGCTGGCCTTTCGAGTGGTCAATGAGCTTCCGGCATCCACCGACTTCGTTTTCGACCTGAAAGACGACGCGCCGTCCGCCGAGGGGCCTCGAACGGGCGACTCCGGCTGGGAGCATCCGGTCCGAACCTATGGACCACCTGCGCTCGAGGAGACTCGCTGCGGCTATGGCCTGTCGTGTCAGCCAGGGGCCCACTGGGCATTGAAGTTCAGCAACTGGATGGACGACGAGAGCTTCGATGAGCGCTGGGTGACGGTCCAGCCCCCGATCGAAGGCATGGTTGTCCAGCTGTCCCGTAAATATCTCACCATCTCCGGACGCACGAAGGGGCGCACAAAGTACACCGTGACCGTGTCGGGCAAGCTCGCGGACGCCTATGGCCAGACGCTTGGTAAAGACGTGTTCACCACGTTCGAAGTCGGTCGGGTCACCCCCCGGCTGCGGTCTCATGGCGGGCGGTTCGTGGTGCTCGACCCGGCAGGAACGCCGACATACCCGATCTACTCGGTCAACACGCCCAAGGCGCGTGTGAAGCTCTACCGGGTGCAACCCTCCGACTGGGCGGCGTTTACCGCGATGGCATCGACTGCTCTCCGCGCTGAGGAGGCGCCGACGCCGGTGGGCAGGCTGGTACACACGGAGATCGTCGACATCGTGGGCCCACCAGACGAGTTTGTCGAAACGCTCGTCGATCTGGCGCCGGGGCTCACGAACGGTCTCGGTCATCTGGCGCTCATGATCGAGCCGGCGCGCGCCGACGGTGACGAGTGGGGGCGGCCTGTGGTGATCACGTGGGTCCAGCGCACACGTATCGGGCTGGACGCGTTTCGCGACGACGACTCGCTGACCGTCTGGACGTCCTCCCTCGCCGATGGGGCGGCGATCGGCGGCGCGAGTGTACGCGTGCTTCCTGGAGCCTGGACGGCGACGACCTCACAAAAGGGCGTCGCGGTGGTCGCGCTCGGGGCGAAGCAGCCTGAGCAAACCCGGGGCGTCATCGTGGCGCAGAAAGGCGCGGACGTGGCGATGCTCCCGCGCGATACCTCCGTGTGGCGACCCGACGACGGGTGGTACAAGCGCTCCCGCGACCCATCGCTGCGCTGGATGGTCTTCGACGACCGGCGCCTGTATCGACCGGGCGAGACGGTCACCATCAAGGGCTGGCTTCGTCGCGTGACCGGCGATAAGGCATCGACCCTGGGCGGCCTGGAGAAGCTCCCCGGCCGAGTCACGTGGACGGTCAAGGACAGCCGCGGCGAGAAGCTCGTGAACGGCAGCGCCAAGGTGTCCCGACTCGGCGGCTTCGACACGTCGTTTGCCCTGCCGTCAACCATGAACCTGGGGTCCGCTCGTGTGGAGCTGACGGCCACGGGCGGGCAGGGCACGCTCAAGGGTCGCCAGACCAAGCACCTCTTTCAGGTCCAGGAGTTCCGGCGTCCGGAGTTCGAGGTCACGGTGGCCGCGTCTGCGGCTCCGCACTACGTCGGGGACAAAGCGACGGCGACCGCCACGTCGCGCTATTTCTCGGGTGGTCCGCTGCCCGATGCCGCGGTGAGCTGGCGCGTGACCTCCCACTTGACCAACTACACCCCGCCGGGTCGCGCGAAGTACACGTTTGGTGAGTGGGTGCCCTGGTGGCGCCGGCTGCGCCGGGGCCCCGGGACCGGGACCAGTGGGTCGTTCAAGGGCAAGACCGACGCGGATGGTCAGCACACGTTGGGGCTGTCGTTTGACTCGGTTCACCCGGCTCGCCCCGCCAGCGTGACGGCCTCCGCCACTGTCCTGGACGTCAACCGGCAGACCTTTACGGGGACCGTCCGATACCTGGTCCACCCCTCCTCGCTGTACGTCGGGCTGAAATCAGCGCGCTCGTTCGTCAGGCGCGGCGACGCTCTGAATGTCGACGTGATCGTCACCGACCTCGATGGCAAGGCGGTCCCCGGCCGAGCGGTTGTCGTGGAAGCCGTAAGTCTGCAGTGGGGCAAGTCCAAGGGCGAGTGGGGACAGCAGGAGAAGGACCGCCGGCGCTGCGCCGTGACGTCCACGACAGCGGCTGTGTCCTGCCGCTTTGAAGCCAAGCTCGGCGGTCGCGTCAGGCTCGAGGCAGAGGTGGTCGATGACAAGGGCCGCGCCAACCGCACCAGCCGGACCATCTGGGTGGCTGGGGGCAGAGCACCGACCGAAGACGGCGTGTCCCAACAGAAGCTCAGCCTCATCCCGGATAAACAAGAGCACGCCGTTGGCGAAACGGCGCAGCTGCTGGTCGCGTCACCGTTTTCGTCGGCCGAGGGGCTGATGACGGTGCAGCTCGCCGGCAATGTGCGCACCGAGCGCTTCTCCATGACGGGGGACTCACACACCTTGAAGGTGCCCATACGCACGCAGCACGCGCCTGCTGTCCAGATCCGCGTCGATCTGGTGGGCGCAGCCCCCCGGCTGGGGAAGAACGGCGAGATCAACGCCAAGCTGCCGCCACGTCCCGCCTACGCAACGGGCTCAATACGCCTGGCCGTGCCTCCGAAGGACGCCAGAATGCAAGTCGACGTCGCGCCGGACGACAACACCGTCGAACCCGGGGGCAAGACGCGGGTCCGGGTCACCTTGAAGGACGTCGCAGGCGCCCCGGTCGCCGGCGCCGAGGTCGCGGTCATCGTTGTGGACGAGGCGGTCCTGGCGCTGACCGACTACCGGATCTCGGACCCGATCGAGGCGTTCTACAAAGCCGCCGCGTTTCGAGGAGCGAGTCACCACCTGCGCGCCAACCTCCTCCTGCCGGATCCCGACCGGCTCGCGGCCCAGACGTCGGATACTGGCGCCAGGAAAGCTACGGAAGAGAGTGGTGGCGGCTGGCCGGGGCCACCGCGACCGCCGGTGAAGGTGAGAAGGCCGCGCGCCCCGCTCAAGCAGCTGCAGGTCGACGACGGCGGTGCCGCGGCGGCGATGAAGATGCGCTCCAACTTCGATGCCCTGGCCGTGTTCCAGGCGGCGGCGCGCACCGACTCGGGCGGCCGGGCGGTTGTCGACGTCACTGTGCCCGACAATCTGACGCGCTACCGGATCACCGCCGTCGCGGCTGCAGGCAACGCTCGATTTGGGCTAGGCGAGTCATCGCTGACGGCCGTCCTGCCGCTCATGGTCCGCCCGTCGGGGCCGCGCTTTCTGAACTCTGGTGACCGATTCGAGTTCCCCGTGGTCGTGCAGAACAACACGGACGCCCCGCTGCCGGTGCAAGTCGGGATGCGCGCCCATGGGGTGACCCTGACCGCGGGCGCGGGCCGAGCGATCACAGTCGGGGCGCAGGATCGAGTTGAGGTGCGCTTTGAAGCCGCCACGACTCATCCGGGCACCGCGCGCTTCCAGATGGGGGCTGTCGGCGGCAAATGGACCGACGCGTCCGCGATCTCGCTCCCGGTGTGGACGCCGGCCACCGCGGAGGCGTTTGCTGCGTACGGGACGATCGACGACGGCGCCGTGGCCCACGTGGTGCGAGCCCCGGACGATGTCGCGCCGCAGTTCGGCGGCCTGAAGGTCACGACGAGCTCGACCGCTTTGCAGGCCCTGACCGACGCCGTGCTGTACCTGGTCTCGTACCCGTACGAGTGCTCGGAGCAGATCGCGTCGCGCGTGCTGGCGCTCGTGGCACTGAAAGACGTGCTGAGCGCCTTTGACGCGGACGGGCTGCCTTCCGAGGCCGCGATGGTCGCGTCGGTGGCCCGGGACCTGAAGCGATTATCCGCGCTGCAAACCCGGGATGGTGGCTGGGGCTTCTGGCGGGCAAGAGGGCGCTCCTGGCCTTATCTCACCGTGCACGTGACCCACGCGCTGGCCCGGGCGCAGCAAGAGGGCTTTGCTGTACCGAAAAACATGCTCAAGAGGGCTCACCGGTACCTCAAGGGCATCCGGCGCGGGAAAACGCGCTCCTATCCCGGGCGCGTGCGCACCGCCATCGAGAGTTATGCCCTGTACGTGCGGGGCATCCTGGGCGATCGCGATACAGCGGCGGCCCAAAGGCTCACCGGGCGCCGCCGAATCTCAGGTCTGTCAACAGAGGCGATGGGCTGGCTGATCTCGGTGATGTCGGGTGACAGCGACTCCACGGCACAGGTCGCCTCCCTGTGGCAGGCGCTGAACAACCGCGTCGTGGAGGACGCCGGAAAGGCGCATTGGAGCGCCGATTATTCAAGAGGCTCACACCTCCTCTTACACTCAAATCGACGCTCTGATGCGGTGGTGCTCGAGGCGCTCATCTCCGACCAGCCGGACAACACGCTCATCAGCAAGGTCGTGAGGGGCCTGCTGGCGCAGCGCCGGCGGGGGCGCTGGAGAAACACCCAGGAGAACGCGTTTGTCCTGCTGGCGCTGAGGAAGTACTTCGCCACCTACGAGAAGAAGGCGCCGAACTTTGTGGCGCGCGTGTGGCTTGGACGCCGCTACGCCGGTGAGCACCGGTTCCGGGGGCACAACACCGTGCAGCACCGGGTCGACATCCCGATGTCCGAGGTCGCAAAGGCCAAAGGCGACCAGCGCGTCGTCGTGGGCAAGAAGGGGCGTGGGCGAGTCTACTATCGGATCGGCATGCGATACGCGCCGACCAGCCTGACCCTGGCGGCGGCCGATCACGGCTTCTTCGTCGAGCGCGTGTACGAGGCGGTCGACGATCCGAGCGACGTGTCGCGTGCGGACGACGGCCGCTGGCAGATCAAGGCCGGCGCGCGCGTACGAGTGCGGCTGACGATGATGGCCCAGGAGCAACGCTATCATGTGGCGCTGGTGGATCCCCTGCCCGCCGGTCTGGAGCCGCTGAACCCAGCCCTGCAGGGCACGGAGCCTTCCGAGGAGCAGTCCAGGTCGAGCCGCAGAACCTGGTGGGGCACGTGGTTCTCGCATCAGAACCTGCGCGACGAGCGGGTCGAGGCGTTCTCGTCTCGCGTCTGGCCGGGCCCCCACACCTATACCTACATGGCCCGGGCCACCACGCCCGGAGAGTTCGTGGTCCCCCCTGCTCGAGCCGAGGAGATGTACAGCCCGGCCACCTAGGGTCGCACGCGCCCCTATGGTGTGATTGTGCGTAAACCCCGGCGTCGGCGCGGGCGACGGCGGGCAGTATTTAAAAAAAAAACGCCCCCCCACCGATCCAACTTCCGGCCGCCCCCGTAGAGAAGGGCGATGGTTCTCGTGATCGATAACGCAGCATCGTTGCACCGCACTTTGTCCCGCCTCCCCAGGGTGTTCACCGCGGTGTTTTTGTCTGTGGCTATCGGCTGTGCCGGTGGTGCAGGAGTCGTCGAGAGTATTGCGCCGGTCCACCCTCCCTCGGACGTAGCGCAACAATCCGACGCTTCCAACCTGCCCCAATCCGGCACCGCCGATACCCAGACACGATCGCTTCCGCAACGTCCTCCGGAGCGTGTTGATCACGAGGACCTCCTTTACTTCACCAACGCCACCCTCCCCGGCGGCGGCACTGTGGATGTCGTCGTCAAAGAGGGCGTCATCTCCAGCGTCCTCCAGGGCGACGCGCGCGCGCAGCCACGGGCAGGCGCCGACGTCATCGACCTGTCGGGCCACTGGATCGCCCCTGGCTTCATCGACAGCCACGTGCACCTGGTCTACAAGCCGGCCGCGCTCAAAATGGCGCAGGGCGGGGTCATCGCGGCCGTCGATCAGGCCGCGCCGCTGTCGTTTTTCGAAGCCGACTTCGCCCCGATGGACGTGATCGGCTCCGGCCCCATGGTCACTGCTGTGCAGGGCTATCCGACGCAGAGCTGGGGCTCCGGTGGTTATGGCTTTGAATGCGCCGACCCCACCGCCGCGCAAGAGGCCGTGTCCACGCTGCACGGGCTGGGCGCGCGCTTGATCAAGCTGCCGGTCACGTCCGGCCCCCAGCTGTCTCTCCCCGCGCTGGAAGCCGCGGTGGAGCGCGCCAAGTCGCTGGGCCTCAAGACCTCCAGCCATGCGCTGGGCAACGACGAGGCCCTGATCGCCGCCAACGCGGGCGCCGATCTGCTGGCCCACACCCCGGTAGGCGCCCTCACACAGGCCACGATCGAGCAGTGGGCGGACAGGGCGGTCGTCTCCAGCCTGCGCGCCTTTGGGGGCAGCGCCTCGGCCGTCTCCAACCTCGAGCAGCTGCGCGACGCGGGCGCCCAGGTCTTGTACGGCACCGACTTCGGCAACACTCAGACAGCCGGCATCGACGGCGATGAGCTGGCCCTGATGATGAAAGCCGGGATGAGCGGCGCGGAGATCCTGGCAGCCGGCACGAGCGCCCCGGCCGAGTATTGGTCCTTCACCGACCTGGGCGCCCTCGAAGCCGGCAAGGCCGCATCCTTTCTGGTGCTGACCGCCGATCCCATCGCTGACCCGATGACGCTGGCGTCCCCTAAGGACGTCTTCCTGCGCGGGGAGAAGCTCTAGGACCTCCCCGGCAGGTCTGGTTCCACGACAACAAACCAGCAGAAACAAGGCTTGACTTCCTGAACGGACGGCCAACATCTGCCTAATCAAGATGTCGCGCACCTCATCCCGCAAACGGCAGCTCGCCCTCGACTTCAAGTCCTGGGGTGGTGCGCGAAAAGGCGCCGGTCGCAAGCGTCAACCGGGCGTCCGCCGGCGTGTGGCGCACGTCATCCGGCCGGCCGTCGAGGAGCGTGCGCCGCTGCACGTCACCATGCGCCTGGCCCCCGGGCTGCCCTCGCTGCGCCGCGCGCGGACCTTTCGCGTCGTGCGCCGCGCGCTCGCCACAGCGTGCGCCCGCTTCGGGGTGCGCATCACCGACTGGAGCGTGATGACCAACCACCTGCACCTGATTGTGGAGGCGCCCGACAAGCGCGAGCTGTCACGGGCCATGCGGGGGCTGGGCATTCGGCTGGCCCGCTGCCTCAATGGGGTGTGGCGCCGTCGCGGCAAGGTCTTCGATGGCCGCTACCACGCCCGGGCGCTGACGACTCCGCTGGAGGTTCGCCGCGGTCTGGCCTATGTCCTCAACAACGCGCGCCGCCACGCCGCACGGGGTGGCCACCGATATCCCAAAGACTGGCTGGACCCATACTCCACGTGCCTGGAGTTCGAAGGCTGGCGCGAGCACCCGGCCCCGCCGGAGCACGCCATATGCCTGGACCGCGCCCCGCCAAGCACGTGGCTGCGCCGTGAAGGCTGGCGAAAGCACGGGCTCATCCCGATCGCAGAGCTGCCGCGCCCGTGGCTGACCCGCTGACCATGCGCTGCTGGTCCTAGAGCGACCCGCAGACGGGTGCGCCGTCCAGGTCGGCCGGTTGCCACTCATCACAGGTGTGGCGATACAGACGGCCGTCTTGCAGGGCGACGAGCTCGCCAGTCCCGAGCATCTGGATGTCGGTGTCGTGGTGCGGCGCCGGGTTCGGCAGCCGGGCTATGGTCCGCCACCCCCGCGCCGTGCGGCCGTAGATGACCGCCTCCGCCAGCACGACCGGCCGGTCGCGCCTGTCGAACCCCAGAAGCGTATCCGTGCGCTCGGGCAGCGCCGCTCGACGCCACAGCCCGGCCTTTCGCACGCCGTACCACGAGCCGGCGGCGACCAGCTGGCGTCCCGTCCGGCTCACACCGACCGGCCCCAGCTCGTCGATGTGTCTGCCCGGCTCGAGCCGCCGCACGACGCCCTTGCGGTCGATCGAGCACGGGACGTTGGCCGCCTCATCGTCGCAGAAGCCGAAGACGTGGTCGCCCGCGGTGGCGAACAGCGGGGAGTCCCACGGCCACGGCCCCTCGCGGTGGCTCGTAGCGTCCAGGCGTCCGAGATGGCGCTCTTGATAGCCGCCGCCGCAGCCCGCCTCAAAGCCGGTCATCAAGCTCCAGCCGCCGTCGCCCAGCACTGTGAACTGACAGTCGTTGTTGCCGCACTCGGGCAGCACCTGGGAGTACCACCGGCGCCCGCGATCGCGCGTGGCGAGCAGGGCGCCGTCCTCCAGGTCCAGGTCCTCGTGCACCACGATCCAGCCGCCCGCCGTCTTCAGCTCAAGCGGCCCGCGCAGCTTCGCCAGCTTGGGAGCGGCCGTGCGCACGACTTTCCCGCGCCTGGTCCGCCGAATCAGCACCTGGCTCTCGGCGTCGGCGCCCCAGATCGTGCCGCGACGGTCGACAGCGACCGCCACGTCACCCGACAACTCTTCAGCGCCGCAGAACGTCCTGCCGGCGTTCACGGAGACGTGTGCGTAGCCGTCGGCGCGCACCACCACCGTCCGGCCGCCGGACCACATGCGCGCCGGTTCGGAGTCATCAGGGCAGTCCGCCAGGGCGACCGCCGGCAGCAGGAACCAGCCGGCGACAACGAGCAACGTCTTCTTCATGGGCAACCTCCGCCGCCCTTCTCAGCAACGCGCGTGCCGCTTCTCTAAACGGGGGGCTGCTCGCTCGTGCCCGCCCGCGGTCGTGGGCGCTCGCCCGCACGCACGTGTAAACCCGGACACACGCGGGCTACAGCACGCGGTCCAGCAGGGCCAGCGCCTTCCATAGCGCCGCGCAGGTGCGGCCGGTCGCGGCGGTCACGGCGGCGGTCGATTCAGCGCCCGCCACCCGGATGAACTCCTCGAACAGCAGATAGCGTGTGGCGTTGGTGCGCGCGGCCAGCTGACGCGCCAGGGCCTGGTTGGCCACCGTGGCGTCGCTGATGCTCGCGCCGTCCGCCAGCAGCCCGTCCGCGCCCTCTATCAGCGTTCCCTCGGCCACCAGCGGATCGGTGTCCAGCGCGTACACCCGCAGCTGAGCGACAAAGCCGCGAAGCGTCGGGGTGCTGACCGTCAGCCGAACGCCCGGTTTCTCGTCCAGCGCATAGACCCCCAGATGGAACCCACCACCGCTGGAGAGCCCCTCCCCAGACGCAAAGATGTGGTGCATGCCGGTCGTCTCCGCACGAAACACGATCAGCGCGTCGGTGGGCGCAAGTGTGGGCGCGACGGCCTGATCCAGCCCCTGCTCACCAATCTCTGCCGCCGGCGTGTACATCAGCAGATAGCTGTCCAAGGTCGTTTGGGGCTGCGCGCGCATGAAGATCGCGACCGTGCGACCCATCTCGATGTGGACCCGGTAGACCCGCAGGTGGCGCGCCGGATCCGCGTCGGAGATCGGGGCTCCCAACGGCAGCGCCTCGACGAAGTCGGCCAGGGTGTCTCCGAGGGTCAGCACCTGTCCGTGCGCCGAGTCCTGCTTGCTGTCTGGGATGCCGCCAACGCGATGAAGCAGCTGGTCGACGGCCGAGGCGGAGGACGTGTCGACAACGGTATCCTCCGCGCACCCGACCTGGGCGAGCGCGATCAACATTACGAGCGGTATGGCTTTGGTCCAACGCACGGCCGGTCCTTGAGCAACGCCCGTGCCAGTACCTCATTCGTGGGACTGCGTTTTGTTTCGGCGTTTTTTCGTGCGCTTTGGGGAGCGTGGACCCCGCCGCCTGGGGTCGCAAAACCCTGACCCCGCGATCGGTGCTAAGCTGCCCACAACGTGGACAAGCCCAGCGGTGAGTCGTCGCACTACGCGGCGGGGACACTGATCGACAACTTCAGCGTCATTCGGCCGCTTGGGGCCGGCGGAATGGGCGTGGTGTACCTGGCGCGGGACATCGCGCTCGGGCGCAAGGTGGCGCTCAAGGTCATCTTGCCGCAGCGGCTGGGATCGCCGGAGCTGGTGCAGCGCTTCTTGCAGGAGGCGCGCACCACGGCGCGCTTCAACCACCCCAACATCGTCACCGTGTATGCCGTCGGGGAGTACGAGGGCTGTCCTTATCTGGCGCTGGAGTACCTGGAGGGACAGACCCTGCGCGAGCGGATGGGCGAGCGGCAGCTGAGCGTGCGCGAGGTGATGCGAATCGGTCACGAGATCGCGCGCGCGCTCACCGACGCGCACCGGCATGGGGTGCTGCATCGCGACCTGAAGCCGTCCAACGTGCTGATGCCAACCGACGGCGTCCTGCGCGTCGTGGACTTCGGGCTGGCCAAGGACCTGGGGACCGCCTCAGAGGCCGAGGCTGATCTCGACGAGCACTTCACCGAGCCTTCGGCCGTGGTGACGGTGGCGGGTGCGGTGGCCGGCACGCCCGCGTATATGGCGCCGGAGCAGTGGCTGGGCGACGCGGCGGGACCCGCGGTGGACGCGTGGGCGCTGGGAGTCGTGCTGTACGAGCTGCTGCAGGGGACCCGGCCCTTCGAGCAGCATGAACATCTGCGAACCGAGCTGGCGATTCACGTCACCACGAAAGCCGCGCCTGCGCTGGGCACCCTGCTCGAGATCCCCGATCGGCTTCGCGAGTTGGTGAACCAGTGTCTGCAGCGCGACCCCGAAGCGCGGCCCGCCGTCGCGGATATCGGCGGTGAGCTGGAGGCGCTGCTGGGCGTCCGGCCGGTGCGGACGTCGGAGCTGCTGGTGTCGCCGTTTCGCGGGCTGATGCCGTTTACCGAGGAGCACGCGGACTTCTTCTTCGGGCGGTCGGCCGACATCGCCGCGCTGGTGGAGCAGCTGCGCGAGGCGCCGTTGTTGCCGCTGGTCGGGCCGTCGGGGGCCGGCAAGAGCAGCCTGGTGGAGGCCGGGCTGATCCCGCGGCTGAAAGACCGCGGCAGGACGATCGTCTTGCGGGTCCGACCCGGCCCAAACCCCTTCGAAGCGCTGGCGGCGCGGCTGGTCGGGTGGCAGCGGTCCAACCACGCCATGACCGAGCGAGACACGCGCATCTCCAGCGACGCGACCGACGCGGGGGGGGGGGGGGGGGGGGGGGGGGGCGCCCCCCCCCCCGGGGCCCCCCCCCCCCCCCCCCCCCCCCCCCGCCCCCCC
>CAZJHX010000154.1:4386-25215 GCA_964545715.1 uncultured Myxococcales bacterium | reverse complement strand
GTCGTGCCGGTGTCGGTCGCCGGCGGCGGATCGTCGTCGCCACACGCGGCCAGCAGCACGCCAAACATCACGATGAGTGTCAGCTTCTTCATGGGGCCACCCACCCTTCTGCAAACGTCAGCAGCTTGTTCAGCGTCACCGTTCCCACGTAGGGCACTTCATCCACTTCCGTCTCGCTGTCGAACGGGTTGTCGTCCGCCGTCCCCAGCACGGCGTCGGGGCCGTCGCGATGCGCGATGATGTTCGCCGCGCTCTTGCTCGAGATCCCCACCGTCAGCTTCAGCTGCTCCAGCGTCGTCGTCTCGTGGTTCAGGTACACCGCGATCTTCGGCGGGCCCTTCGGCAGCGACGCCCAGAAGGGCGCAAAGTCGAAGATCTTCCCAAGCGCGCTCTGCCCGATGTACGGCACCGAATCCAGCTCCTCCACGGAGTCGAACAGGTCGTCGTCCTCTGTCCCCGGCTCGCCGTCTGAGCCGTCCCGATGTGAGATCAGGTTGGCCGCCGCCAGGCTCGTCAGCTTCAAATCGTCGTCAAAGACCGTCAGCGTCGCCATCGGGTCGTTCACAAACGCCAGGACCTCATCCGAGGCTGTCGGCTGCTCCCAGGTCTCAACATACGCCACCAGTGTGGCCAGCGCTGTCGGCCCCACGTAGGTCTGCTCGTCCACCTCTTCAAACGAGTCGAACTTGTCGTCGTCTGTGTTGCCGAAGATCCCGTCCGGGCCGTTGCGATGCGACAGCAGCGAGTTCACCGCGTTCTTGTTCAAGCCCACGTCGATATCCAGCGTCTTGAAGTCGGTCGACGGGTGGTTCAAAAACGCCAGCAGCTTCTCGTACGGGTCCGGCCCCGTGTCCTCGCCCGGCGGCGCCCAGGTCTGCGCAAACGTGTACAGCGCCTTCAGCGCCGACGGCCCGACATAGCTGACCGCGTCCACCTCGGCGGGGGAGTCGAACAGGTTGTCGTCCTCGGTGCCAAACAGCGCGTCCGGACCGTTGCGCCAGGCGATCAGGGCCGACGCCGCGCTCTTGTTCAGCTTGGCGTCGTCGTCCAACACCTCCAGGTCCGTGCTGGAGTGGTTCAACATGGCCAGCAGCTTGATGTCGTTCTCCGTCAAGTCGCCGGGCTCCGGGTCCGGATCGGGGTCGGGATCCGGGTCCGGATCGGGATCTGGATCGGGGTCTGGATCGGGATCCGGTGCCGGATTCAGCAGCGCGTACACATACGCCTCCAGCACCACCTGCGCGCAGCCGCCCAGCACCGCCGTCAGCTCATCTTTGGTCGCAAAGGGCCCCACTGTCGTCAGATGGTCCACCAGCGCCTGGGCGTCCTCCGCGCTCAGCCCGATGTCGTCCGTCAGCGTCTCCAGCGTCGCCTCGTTCACGAACTTCAGCAGGTCCGCGTCCTCCAGCCCCAGGTCGACGCCTGCGGTCGGTCCCGACCCGAGAAAGCCGTAGTATTTGGCCTGCAGGTCAAAGCCCCAGGCCGCGTTCGTCGACGTCTGAAAGCGCTGAAAAAAGACCGGATCGTCGGTCACGTACAGCGGGTCCAGATCGATGGGCACCACGCCCTTCTTGAACTTGGCGGCAAACCACTGATCAAACTCCTCCGCCGTCCACTCCTCGGCCACGGACTGCTTGAACTTGGACCGCATATGCTCGTGATCGAACTTCATCGCGGTCGACAGCAGCTGCACGATCGTGGCGTACGTCTGCTCGCCGTTCTTCACCTCGGGCTTGGTCACGTCGATCGCCTTCACAAAGCCGGCCGTCGAGCACAGGATCTCCAAATCGGCGCCCTTGGTCGCCTGCATGTTGGGCACGCTGCCGTATAGCGGCTCACCCTCCACCGTCACCAGGGTCACGTCCCGCACGGTGGCGTTGATCAGCGCCTGGTACGGGGTCAGCGCCTCTTCACCCTCAGCGACCTCCGGCTTATCGATGACCATGAGATCCGCATGCAGACCGGGCACAACCCGCCCCGTCAGTGTCGTCCAATGCAGGATATCGGCCGCGTTGGACGTCACCATGCGCACCAGCGTCTCCTCGTCGAAGGGCGTCCACCCCATCGCGTCGTCTGCAGAGAACTCCAGGTTCAGCTCCCAGGCGACCTTCAGCTCGTCCAGCAGGTTTTTGGGCCCGCTTGGGCTCCAGTCCGTCGCCAGGCTGACCAACATGCCCGCCGCCAGCGCGTGGTCCACACGGGTGGTCCCGCCGTACAGCAGCATGTTGCTGGTCGGCGACCAGATGACCTTGGCGCCCACATCCGCCGACTCCGCCAGATCCAGCTGCGTCAGCGCCGTCGCGTGAATCATCACCGTCCAGTCGTGGAGCATGTCGATGTCCTTGAGCACATCGAACTCCTGCTCGGACGGATCTTCGTCCACACCCTCGGCCAGGTGCACGATCCAGGCCTCCACCTTGCCCGCGGCCGCCTTCTCCAAAAACGTTGGGATCGTCTTGATCCAGCGCGGGTCCTCGATGGTCAGCCCACGCTGAAAGACCTTGTCCTGGTCAAAGTTCTTGGACTCGATATTGCGGATCAAGATATCGATGATGCCCTTGCGCGCCGGCGTACCTTGAATGCCGGTCTCGCCGCCGACCAGGCCCTTGATCTCGGCGTACTTCGCCACCTCGATAGTCATGTTGTAGTAGTTGCTGTCTGTCAGCAGCTTCTTGGGGTAGTTCACCAGCGTCGAGTACGCCTTGGGCGTGGTCCACTGATAGCGGTTTGTATAGAGCTTGGGCGCCTCCCATAACGGCAGGGTGTTGTAGGCCGTGTGGTTGTGCAGGTTCAGCATGCCCGGAAAGATGTAGCCGTTGGTCTCCACGACCACGGCGCCCGTCGGGTCCACGCCTTCGGGCCAGGATTCCCCCTCGCCGATCATCGCGACGATCAGGCCACCCTGGATGAGCAGCTGCCCATCGACGACCGTGCTTGTGTCGTCCATTGTGACGATGGTGCCGGTGAGGATCAGCCCATCTGTTGCGTTCCAAGGCCCCGCAATGGCGGCGGCCACGACAATACCCACGATGTGTGTCATCGCGGCGATTCTAACCATTTGCGCGGTGCTATGCTACCGCGATGCTTAGACCTCTACCGGCCCTCGTCAGCTTGGCGTGCCTCGTTTTTGCCGGCTGCGGTGACGACGCGAATGAACATTCATTCTCCGACACACCCGCCACACCGGATGCGAACGATGATTCAGTGGAGGACACCGCCGAGCCGCCGGCCTGGTGTGACGGCGCGACGACTTACGCCTACGACCCGCTCAATGCGGTGCTGCCGACCACGTTTCCCGACGACTTTCTGACCGTCGACAACGCCGCCAGCGCGACCGGGCTCGACGTGTCGCTCACCGACGCCAACGCGCCCTGGGCCCAGTCCGGACTGCCGCCCGCGTTCCAGCTGGTCTTCACCCAGCTCAACACCCTGAACGGCTTCGGCACCACCGCCGGCATCTACCTGCGCTTTACCGACATGCTCGGCTCGCTGCCCTCCGGCGAGACGGACTCGGTGAGCAGCGACGTCCTTCAATTGGTGGAGCTGGGCGACGACGGCGCAACCCGCATCCCGTACGAGCTGAAGATCACCGACGAGGGCGCGACCGCAATCCTGCTCCCCATGGTGCCGCTCAGGCCCGCGAGCCGGCACGCCGTCGTGCTGACCACCGAGCACGTCGCCAAGGACGGCGGCTGCATCGCTCCGGGCGCCGCGCTGCGTGGTCTGCTGGAGGGCGCCACCACCGATCCCCTCTTCGACCGGCTTGTCCCCCGCTACGCCGAGGCCCTCGCCGCCCTGGATTTGGCGCCGCACCAGGTCAGCGCGGCCGTGGTCTTCACCACCCAGACCATCGAGGGGGAGTCCGCCGCCATCGCCGAGTCCATTCGCAAGACCGACTTTCTATGGAGCGACGGCGCCGACTGCCAGGCCCAGCCCGACTACTTGCGCTGCGAACGAACGTTCACCGCCTCTGACTATCGCAAGGACGGTATCTTGGCGGACGGCCAGCCCGTTGCCGACTACGAGCTGCCGGTCCGCGCGTGGCTGCCGCTGGACGGCGAAGGCCCGTGGCCCACCATCGTCTTCGGGCACGGCCTCAGCGGCGACCGCAACCAGGCCAAGCGCCTTGCCGAAGCCGCCGTGCCCCAGGGACTGGCCGTGATCGCGATCGACGCGGCCGAGCACGGCGACCACCCAGCGGGCACCGCACAGTCGGAGCTGGAGCAGGTGATGGCCTTCTTCGGCATCGACACCGCCGCCCTCGCCCTGAACCCGCTGAAGCTGCGCGACAACTGGCGCCAATCCACCTATGACAAGCTGCAGGTGCTGCGCCTGCTGCAGCTGGACGCGGACCTGGACGCCGACGGCTCACCCGACGTCAAAATGGACGAGCTGGCCTACTTCGGCGTCAGTCTGGGCGGCATCATGGGCTCGGAGCTGCTCTCGATGACCGACGCGTTTGGGGCCGGCGTCCTGGCGGTCGGGGGCGGCCGGGTCGCAACCATCATCGAGGAGGCGTCCCAGTTCGAGATCGTCATCACGCTCATGAAGCCCGAGGGCACCACCGACGGCGACGTGGCGCGGTTCTTTCCCATCCTGCAGACCCTCATCGAGCGCGGCGACAGCGCCAACTACGCCCCCCACCTGCTCCGCGACCGACTGGTCGGCAAGGCTCCGCACCTGCTGATGATCAACGTCATCGACGACGACACGGTCCCGCCGGGCACCAACCGCATGCTGGCCCGCGCCCTGGGCGTCCCGCACGTTCCGCCGGTCCTGGAGGACGTCGGCATCATCCCGCTGGCCGACGCCGCCCCGATCACCGGCAACCTGGACGACGGCGCGCTCACCGCGGGCTTCTTTCAGTACGACACCATCACCAAGAAAGAGGGCGACAAGCCCAAGGGCGCGACCCACAGCAACGTGGGCGACAGCCGGGAGGGCATCCTGCAGTCGCTGACGTTCATCCAGACCTGGCTGGACGAGCCGGCGCCCACGATCATCGATCCGTACGCAGAGCTCGAGTGACCGGCGGCCCGAGGACGCCCCTCAATCCGGCAAGCACCAGTCTTCGAGCGCCAGGTCAGGGATCCTGGCGAATTCGCGCGTGTTGCTGGTGACAAGCACCAGGTCATGCTCGAGCGCGGTCGCCGCGATGAGCAGATCGTAGGCCCCCACGGGCGTCCCGGCAGCCCGCAGCTGGGCGCGCACCATCGCCGCACGGGTTGCTGACGCTCCATCAAAAGCCAGGCTCCGCACCACGTCCAGAAAGCCCCGCATCGCTGGCCCGACCGCCCGCTCTGCGGCGGGATTTGCGCGCAGACCATACTCGACCTCGTGGACGGTCACCGCAGACACTCCCAGGGTCGACGGATCCGACGCCTGAAAACGCGCGAGGGCGTACGGTTGTCTGCGCGCAAAATGACTCAGGGTGCATGTATCCAGGAGATACTTCACAGAACGACGTCGACGGGCTCTCCAAGTTCACCGCGAGTCGACTCGAACGGCGGGAGATCCAACGGCTCGGGCACCTGCATGTGGGCGAGGACCGCGGCAGGCCACTGCTGCGGCCGGCGACGCGCGACCCACTCCTGCACTGCCTGCCGGATAATCGCATTGCGGGTCTGGCCTGTCTCGACCACCAACTCCGCCAGAATAGCGACCGTCTCCGGATCCATGTGTACGCTGAAGTTCATCCGCGACCTCCACCAACATGTCATAACATGTCATAACATGTCAGGCAAGGTGCAGTGGCGTCGTTGCCTGCTTCTACATCCGCCAGCTGTGGGTCTTCATGCGCCAGTCGCAGCCGACCAATGAGCCGTCGGTCAGGGGCTCCCACACGTTTTGGCCCTGCAGCGGCTCGGAGCTGAGGATGAAGTGCGAGACATAGCCGGTCTTGCTGGCGTTTTCGCACTCAAACGTGTGCGACGCGCAGGTCTCGGCCTCGGGACACATCGACTTATACGTGCTGCGGTGCAGCTCTTTGCCGAAGCGCGAAGCGACCAGCAGCGTGCCGTCGGTGATCACGATCGTCAGCAGCGGGCTCTTGATGCCCTTGGACTCGGTCAGCTCGGCGCAGGTGTGGATGGTGTTGCGCAGGGCGTCGGCGACGTGCTCGATGTCGGCGCCGACGCGATGCAGCTCCTCCATGCGCGCCAGATAGGTCAAAAACAGATAGAAGATGACCTCGCTGTCGGTGTCCCCCAGCACGAAGCGGCGCAGACGGGGCGCGATCATCGAGCGCAGATCCTCGCGGACCTCCCCAAAACTCTCGATCTCGCCGTTATGGGCCATAACCCAGCGCCCGTGCTGAAACGGGTGGCTGTTCAGCAGCGTCTTGTCGCCTACCGTGGCCTTGCGCACGTGCGCCACCACCGTCTCGCTGGAGACGATGCCGCTGACGCGCTGAAACAGCCGATCGTCCGCCGCCCCGGCGCTGCTCTTGATGAGGTGCGGCGCGCCGGCCACGTAATAGGCCACGCCCCACCCGTCCGGATGTTTCTGCGCCTGGACGCCCAGGGCGTTCTCTGCTGAGGCCAGGCTGGAGTGCACCTGGCTCGGAATGACCGAGCGAAACCCGAAAAGTCGACACATGCCATCCAATATAACCTGTTCTGGCGGGCGCGTGTCGGAGCGCCCGATGTTTGACCAATTGGGCCGTCGCGTGCTACCCGGCGCGCATGAGCGCGAAAGCCACATTGCTGATGGTCATCCACAATCATCAGCCCGTCGGAAACTTCGACCACGTCTTCGAGCACTGCACCGACCACTGCTATCACCCCACGCTGGAGGTGCTGGCGGAGTTCCCCAGCGTGCGGCTGACGATGCACACGACCGGCCCGCTGCTGGAGTGGCTTGCGGCGAACCGGCCCGAGACGATCACGCTGATGAAGCAGCTGGTGGCGCGCGACCAGATCGAGATCCTGGGCGGCTGTCACAACGAGGCGATGGCCTGTGTGTTGCCCGATCGCGACGTCCTGGGCCAGGTGGCCACGATGCGCGCCTGGTGCGACCAGAAGCTGGGCGCCCGCCCCCGCGGGATGTGGCTGGCGGAGCGCGTCTGGGAGCCCGATCTGCCGCGCGTCCTGCACGACAGCGGTGTCGAGTACACGCTGCTCGACGACATCGGCTTTCGCTTTGCCGGCGTGGATGACGAGACGATCTGGGGTCATTTCACGACCGAGAAGGGGGGCAAGCCGCTGACGCTGTTCCCGATCGATCAGCAGCTGCGCTATCTGATCCCGTTCGAGGAGCCGGACGACGTGCTGGCCCACCTGAAGAAGACGTCCGAGGACGCCGGCGGGCACGTGTGGCTGACCTACGGCGACGACGGCGAGAAGTTCGGCATCTGGCCGCGCACGGCCGACCTTGTTTTTGGCGAGGGCGACTGGCTGCGACGCTTTTTCCAGGCGCTGACCGACAACCGGGACTGGCTGACGACGTCCACGCTGGGCGACGCGGCGGACTCCCTGCCCTCCCGCGGTCGCGTCTACCTGCCGACCTGCTCGTACGACGAGATGATGGAGTGGGCCCAGCCGACGGCCCAGGTCACCGCGTTTCACAACTTCCGCCAGGCGCTGAAGAAAGAGGAGCGGCTGACCAAAGTGGCGCCCCACGTGCGCGGCGGCATCTGGCAGTGCTTCTTGTCCAAGTATCCCGAGGCCGATCGCATGCATAAGCGCACGATCGGGGTCAGCGAGCGCATCGATCGCCTGCGCGCGGCGGCTGTGACACGTCCGTGGCTCGAAGAGGACGACCACCCGCTGTATCTGGCCCAGCGCGAGCTCTACCGGGCGCAGTGCAACGACGCGCTGTGGCACGGGCTCTTCGGCGGCCTGTACCTGACCAACCTGCGGCACAAAGTGTGGGAGCACCTATTGGCGGCCGAGGTGCTGCTGGACGAGGTGGACCCGCCCACCGGCGATCCGGAGTGGATCGACGTCGATCTGGACGGGCGCGCCGAGTGCGTGATCGCGGACGAGACGCTGCACATGGTCGTGGAGCCGCACCGAGGCGGGGCCGTGAGCGAGCTGAGCTTCAAGCCGCGACGGTTCAACCTGATGGATACGCTGGCGCGCCGCGAGGAGCACTACCACGACGCCATCCTGAACCCGCCGGAGCCCGAGCCTGTGGACCCAGACAGTGACGAGGAGGCGGTCAAGTCCATCCACGACCTGCACGAGGTCAAAGAGGACGGGCTGGAGGACCTGCTGGTCTACGACAACGCCCCGCTGACCTCGTTTCGCGACCGCTTTTTTGCGCCCGGCCTTGGCGTCGCGCAGTGGTGCGGCGACGCGCTCACTCACGAGGCGGACATCGGCGACTTCGCTGACGGCGAGTACGCGATCGGCGTCTCCGAGGACGGCCTGGAGCTGACGCGCACCGGCACCGTGGACGGGCGCGCGGTGCAGGTCACCAAGCAGCTGGCGATCACCGGCGAGGGCGAGGTGACGGGGCGCTGGACACTGGCGCTTGCGGATGACGGTCCCGCGCTGGAGATCGCGTTTGCACCCGAGCTGTCGTTCAACCTGCTGGCGCCCGAGTCCAAGGACCGCTACTACGCGGCCGACGACCTGCGCCTGGACGACTGGTGCATGATCTCCGCCGGCGCCGTGACAGCCAAGACGCTGTCGCTGATCGACGCCTGGAGCGAGGTCCGCATCGACCTGACGCCGGACTGGCCGGCTCAGTTCTGGCGGGCGCCGGTGCAGACGGTGTCCGCGAGTGAGAGCGGCATCGAGCGCATCTACCAGGCCAGCGTGGTGCTGCCCCGTTGGAGCGGGACGCTGGCGCCGGGTGCCGGCGTCAACTTGAGCCTGACGTTGGGGGTCAAGTGATGAGCAACGCGCTGAACATCGTGCACGTCGCGCCGGAGGTCACGCCGTTCTCGGAGTCGGGAGGCCTGGGCCTGGTCGCAGGGGCGCTGCCGCCGGCGCTGGCGTCGATAGGCCTCAAGGTGGCGGTCATCACGCCCTGCTATCAGACGGTGCCCAAAGAGCTGTACACCGAGACGAACCTTCACTTCCGGGTGTGGGTGGGTGCGCGGCCGAGCGACGTAACGGTGTGCGAGGGGCGCCTGCCCAACGACGTGCCGGTCTACCTGATCAAATGCGATGAGGCATACGGGCGCCGCGGCATCTACGGCCCGCGCCCGGCCACCGACTATGCCGACAACTCCTGGCGCTTCACGCTGCTGTGTCGCGCGGCCATCGAGGCCAGCCGGCGGCTGCGGCTGCACCCCGACGTCTATCACTGCCACGACTGGCCCACGGGGCTGCTGCCCATGATGGTGGGCGAGCACGCGGGGACCGTGCTGACGATCCACAACCTGGCGTTTCACGGTCAGTATCCGCGCGACTCGATCGCCGAATTGGGGCTGGATCCGGGCACGTTCCACAGCGGTGGCGCGGAGTTCTGGGGCAAGCTCAACTTCCTCAAGGGCGGCCTGAACTACGCGGACCGGCTGACGACCGTGAGCCCGACGTACGCCAAGGAGATCCAGACGACGCCGTACGGCTGTGGGCTGGACGGCGTGCTGCGCGACCGCTCGGACCGGCTGGTCGGCATCCTGAACGGCGTGGACTACGACATCGTAGAGCCCAAAGAAGGAGACCGCGCCGCGCTGCTGGACACGTTTGGCCTGGAGCAGGACAAGACGCCGGTGCTGGGCATGGTCAGCCGGCTGGTCCAGCAGAAGGGCATCGACCTGATCCCGGAGGCGGCGGCCAAGCTTCTAGACGCAGGCAAGCTGCGGCTCGCGGTGTTGGGCACGGGCGAGAAGTCGCTGGAGCACGAGGTCTCGCGCATGGCGGAGCGCTGGCCGGGTCGCGTCGGCGTCAAGATCACGTACAGCCCCGAGCTTGCACGCCTGGTGATCTCGGCCAGCGATGCGCTACTGATGCCGTCGCGCTACGAGCCGTGCGGGCTCACTCAGCTGTTTGCCCTCAGGTACGGCACGCTGCCGGTCGTCCGGGCGACCGGCGGGCTGGCGGACACGGTGGTGGACGGCAAGACCGGGTTCTCGTTCGAGGATCCCGACGCGGCATCGCTCGCCGATGCCCTGGAGCGGCTGCTGGCGGCCTGGGAGACCCCCAAGCACTGGCAGAAGATGCAGGCGGCCGCCAAAAAAGAAGATTACTCCTGGACGCGATCGGCGCAGACGTACGCCGAGCTCTACAACGAGGTGGTGCGTGGTGAATAACCCCAGCGATCCGACCAACCCGACCGACGTGATCCGAGCGCGGCTGTCCGAGCTGAACGACGAAGCCGAATTGGGAGGCGGTCAGCGACGCATCGACCGCCACCACGACCAGGGCAAGTTCACGGCGCGCGAGCGCATCGACATGCTGCTGGACCCGGGCACGTTCATCGAATTCGACAAGCTCAAGACGCACCGCTGCACCGACTTCAACATGCAGAAGCAGCAGATCCACGGGGACGGCGTCGTCACCGGCTACGGCAAGCTGGACGGCCGCACAGTCTTTGTGTTTGCGCAGGACTTCACCGTGTTCGGCGGCAGCCTGAGCGGCGCCTATGCGGAGAAGATCTGCAAGGTCATGGACCGCGCGGGCGAGGTCGGCGCCCCGGTCATCGGGTTGAACGACTCGGGCGGCGCGCGCATCCAGGAGGGCGTGGTCAGCCTGGCCGGCTACGCCGACATCTTTTTGCGCAACACGCTGTTCTCGGGCGTGGTTCCGCAGATCTCGGCCATCATGGGCCCGTGCGCGGGCGGCGCGGTCTACTCGCCGGCGATCACGGACTTCATCTGCATGGTCGACCAGACCTCGTACATGTTCATCACTGGCCCCGAGGTCATCAAGACGGTGACGCACGAAGAGGTCACAAAGGACCAACTGGGCGGCGCAATGACGCACGCGTCCAAGAGCGGCGTCGCGCACCTGGTCGCCAAGGACGAGCGGGAGTGCCTGGCCCAGGTGCGGCATCTGCTGAGCTTCATCCCGTCCAACAACATGGATGAGCCGCCCTTCAAGGCCACCAACGATCCGGCCGACCGCCAGGACAAGGCCCTGGCCACGCTCGTGCCGCCCGTGGCGACCAAGCCGTACGACATGAAGGAGGTCATCGAGGCGATCGTCGACGACCGGCACTTCTTCGAGATCCACCCGCACTACGCCCAGAACATGGTGATCGGCTTTGCGCGACTAGGTGGCCGCAGCGTCGGAATCGTAGCTAACCAGCCGGCCGTCCTGGCGGGCTGCCTGGACATCGACGCGTCGATCAAGGGCGCTCGCTTCGTACGCTTCTGCGACGCGTTCAACATCCCGCTCGTCACCTTTGTGGACGTCCCGGGCTTCCTGCCCGGCACCGACCAGGAGTACGGCGGCATCATCAAGCACGGCGCCAAGCTGCTGTACGCCTTTGCCGAGGCCACGGTGCCGAAGGTGACGGTCATCACGCGCAAGGCGTACGGCGGCGCCTATGACGTGATGGCCAGCAAGCACATCCGCGCCGACGTGAACTACGCATGGCCCACCGCCGAGGTCGCCGTGATGGGTCCCGACGGCGCGGTCAACATCGTCTTCCGCAAGGAGCTGGCGGCCGCCGAGGATCAGCAGGCTGCCCGTGACGAGTACGTACGCGAGTACCGGGAGACGTTCGCCAATCCCATCCGGGTGGCCGAGCTGGGCTATATCGACGCCGTGATCGAGCCACAGACCACACGCGGCCGCTTGATCAGCGACCTGGAGATGCTGCGCGGAAAGCGCCAGTCCAACCCGCCCAAGAAGCACGGCAACATCCCGCTGTAATGGGCAAAACTCTCAGCGACCATGGAGGTTTCTCATGCTGAAGACAGATGTGACCTACAAACGAATCCTCTGCCCGATCGACTTCAGTGACGGCTCTCGGCAAGCGTTCTATGTAGCGCTGCGCTACTCCAAGATCTTTGGCGCGGACACGGTGCTGCTCCACGTGCGCGAAAAGAACGCGTCCATGGACGCCATCGAGCAGACCAAGGCCGACGTCGAGCGCGTCGAGGCAGGCATCACGCGGCGCCTCAACGAGCTGTGGGACAAGGGCGGCCTGGACGAGGTCGACCGCCGGCGCGTCACGCTGGAGATCCGCGGCGGCAAGCCCTGGGTCGAGATCGTGCAGTACGCCACCGAGACCGAGTGCGACCTGATCGTCATGGGCACGCACGGCAGCACGGGCCTCAAGTCGATCCTGATCGGCAGCCAGTGCGAGCGAGTCGTGCGCCGCGCCAACTGCCACGTGCTGAGCGTCAAGCCCGACGGCTTTGACTCCACGCTGGCGGGCATCCCCGAGAAGTTCCGCGTTTAAGAGCCCTTTGCGGACAGCCGAAGCCCCACCGCCGCGAGTAATTCGGCGCGCGTGCACGGCTTGTGGACGACCCGATCCTGCACGGCCGAGAGGAACCGCTTTGCTTCCAAGGTCACCGCGCCGCCCGTGATGAAGAGCATGCGCGGCTCGAGCTCGGGCGCGTGCTCGCTGACATGCGCGTGCACGGCCATCCCGTCCACGTCCGGCATCATCAGATCGCAGAGAATCAGGTCAAAGGCGCCATCCCTCAAGGCCTCGATCGCTGCGGCGCCGCCGCCGACGCCCGTCACGTCGTACGTCTTTCGCAGCATGGCGATCAGCACCCGCAGCAAGCGGGGATCGTCCTCTACGATGAGCACGCGCGCGGGCCCTTTCGGCTCGGGTCGCGTCTCCGCCCCTGCAGGGACCAACGGCGACGCTGGCGTCAGGCCGGTATCGAGCGGCAACCAGACCTCCAGCACGCTGCCCTCCCCTGCCGTGCTGCGCGCGCTGATCCGGCCACCGTGGCTACGAACGATCTCGGCTGAGAGCGACAGCCCGAGACCCGTGCCGTACCCTTCGGCGCGGGCGGTGTAGAACGGCTCGAACAGCCGCCCCAGCTCGAGCGTGTCCATCCCGCGGCCGGTGTCGCTCACGGCGATCACGACGTCATCGCCGTCCATCCGGCTGGTCACGCGGATCGTATTGTCGGCCGCCTCGCCGTCGATCGCCTGGCCGGCGTTGTTGAGCAGGTTGATGATGACCTGCGCGATCCGTCCGGCGCGCACGACCACCTGCGGCATGGGCTGCAGCTCCACCTGCAGCTGGGCGCGGTGCCGCAAGTCGACGGACGCGATGCGCACAGCCGACTCGATAACGTCCGCGAGATCCACGCGCTGGACGTCATCGGCCTCGGAGCGCGCGAACGTGCGCAGATCGGCCGCGATATCGCGGATGCGGCGGACCCCGTCCAGGCACGAAGCCACCATGTCGGTCATCTCACCCAACCCGTCCTTCAGGTCTGCATCGCTCTGCTGCAGCTCACGGATCCGCTCTTCCAGAAGCCCGGCGTTGCCGAGAATGTATCCGGCCGGCGTGTTTATCTCGTGAGCGACAGCGGCCGCGAGCTGCCCGATCGCGGCAAGCCGGTCGGCGTGTAGGAGCTGGCGCTTGAGCCGCTCAGACTCCGCCTGCAGCCGCGCTCGCTCCAGCGCGCGCTCGATGCTGCCCACAACCAGGTCCATGTCGCCAAACGGCTTCATGAGGTAGTCGGCCGCGCCCAGCCGCAGACCCGCGGCGGCGGTCTCGGCGGACCCGTAGCCCGTCATCAAAATAACCGTGGTCCCAAGGCCGCTTTTGCAGACCCACCGCAACAGGTCGAGTCCGCTGACGCCCGGCATGCGGATATCGGTCAGCAGGAGATCAAAGGGTCGGTCCCCCCCCGGCTCCAGTAGAATGCGTTGAGCGTCACTCCCGGTCTCGACCGCCGTCACGTCGAAGCCGCGCTCGCCGATCTCCGCCTCGAGTAGAAAGCGCAGGTTGGGCTCGTCATCAACGATCAAAACGCGTGGGCGTGAGGTCGCGATCATGCGGCGCCCCCGGCCAGCGCGGGAATGCGCACCTCAAACCGAGCGCCGCCACCCTCTCTCTCGGCACACGCGATCGAGCCGTTGTGGTCGCGCACAATCGAGTACGCGATCGACAGGCCCAGGCCCGTTCCCTCGCCGGGCGGTTTCGTGGTGAAGAACGGGTCGAACAGCCTGCTGCGCATCGCCGGCTGCACTCCAGGCCCATTGTCCTGGACCACGAAAAGGACGTGCTCTTCCTCAACCCGCAGCTCCAGCTCGATCAGCGGCGGGCCGGCCCTCAAGGCCGCCGGCACCTCCACCAGCGCATCCCCGGCGTTCACCAACAGATTCATGAACACCTGTTGCAGCTTGGCGATGTCGCCCTCGATCGCCGGGAGGTCCGCGTCGCTCTCCTCCTGCAACCCGATGCCCCGTCGCTCCAGCTGAACGCTCAACAACATCAAGGCTGCCGCGAGCGGCTCCCGCGCCGCAATGGGCGCCAAACGAATGTGGTGATCCTGACGCCCAAAGCGGCGGATGTTGTCCACGATCGCGGCCATGCGCCGGGTCTCAGCGTCCACAATGCGCAGCTCACGCTCAAACTGGGAGACTGGAAGGTCCGGCCGCCGCAGAATCCGCTGGCAAAAGCCCTGCACAACCGTCAACGGCTGGTTCAGCTCATGGGCGATGCCCGCGCCGAGGACGCCCATCGCGGACATCTTGGACGCGTGCACCAGCTTGGCCTGGGTCGCCTGCAGTGCGCGGTAGGAGTCGTGCAGCTCCAGCTCCGCCTGGATGCGGCTGGTGGCGTCCCGAATGATCGCCACGTAGAGGTGCCGCCCGTCGACCTCATAGCTGGACATGCTTATGTCCGTCCAGAACCGGCTGCCGTCCTTGCGCTTCATGCACACGCTCGACCTCTGCGCGCGCCCGGTCTCGTTGAGGGAGCGCGAAACCACGTCGGCCACGTAGCCGTACTCCGCAGGCAGCAGATCCCGGCCCATGATCTCGCCAAACTCCGCAGAGTCGTAGCCGAACATCGCACGCGCCGCCTGGTTCACCTCCAGGACCCGCGCCGTCTCAAAGTCGACGACCAGAATCGCGTCGTCGGCGGCCTCCACCAATGTGCGGTAGCGCTCGGCCTGCTCGGACAGCCGCTGGCGGGTGTCGACCAGGTCCGCTTCGGTTTCTACATGCACCGTCACGTCGCGGACGGTCATGGTCATGAACCGCCGACCGTCGCTCACGTAGGTCGTGATGACGATATCGCCCAAAAAGGAGCTGCCGCTCTTAGTGCGGAACGGAAAGCACGTCCGCCTGGCACGAAAGTGCTTGTTCAGCTCGGCCGAGATCTCGTGGACGCGCGGCCACACATCTTCGCGGCACAAATCACGCCCAACCATCTTGACGAGCTCTTCTCGGCTGTATCCGAACAAACCGATCGCGGCCTCGTTGGCGTCCAGCAGGCGGGCCGAATCAAAATCGGACAGAAACGCCGGGTCTGGAGCCAGCTCCAGGACCATCCGATAGACCTCAGGGATGGGGATCGCACCTGACATTGTCCCGGGTACTTTAGTTCAGGAACGCGTGAGGCTAAAGTCCAGACATGCAGCGAGCCTCGTGCCCCTCCTGCGGGTCCCCAATCCTGTTTGCCAACAAGGCGTCATTGGCGGCCGTCTGTTCGCACTGCCAGTCCGTTGTGGCGCGCGCCGGCATGAACCTCAGTGTGTACGGAACGATCGGCGAGATTCAGGAGGATGCGACCCTGTTGTGCATCGGCACAGAGGGCCGCTGGGAGGGGCGCCGGTTCGAGATAATCGGGCGTCTGCAGAACATGATCGACGAGGGCACCTGGAACGAGTGGCATATCGCCTTCGACAACGGGTCTTTCGGATGGCTGGCCGAGGCGCAGGGCTTCTTTTCGGTGCAGCTGGCGTCGGACGCCCCCGCGCCTGCCCGATACTCGCTCTCGTTTGAGCCCGGGCAGGAGATCGAGCTGGCCTATCGGACCTACGTGGTGAAGCAGTCCGCCACGGCGCGCTGTATCGCCGGCGAGGGCTCGCTGCCGTTCGCCGTCGGCGAGGGATATGAGCTGCCCTTCGTCGACCTGGTCTCGCGCTCGACGCATTGCGCCACCATCGACTTCAGCGATGAGCAGGCCCGGCTGTATTGCGGTGAATACGTCGACTTTGAGGCGCTGGAGCTCAAGGGTCTGCGAGAAGAGCTGCCCGCCGATCACCCCATGGCCCGCGTGGGCGACGCCGCCGTCGAAAAGATCGCGTGCCCCAGCTGCGGCGGCGGCCTGGAGCGGCAAACCGGCAAGCAGTCGTCCGCGATCTACTGCCAGTATTGCGGCAGCGGCATCGACCTCACAAAAGCGCCGTACACGCTGTTTGCAAAGCAGTCGTGGCACGGCCTGGCCGAGTCGATCGCCCCACTGGGCTCCAAGGCCACGTTTGAGGGCGCTGAGTTCACGCTGCTGGCGGCCGTCGTGCGTGAAGCCGTGCGCTGGCACGTCAGCTGGACCGAGCACCTGCTGTACAACCCGCGCCTCGGCTATCGCTGGCTGATCAACGCCGACGGGCATTTCACATGGTTTACGCCGCTGTACGAGTGGCCGGACGACTCCCAAAAAGTCAGCGCGCGAGGGCACGCGGTCAGCTACGTGGAGAGCAACGAGGTCGCCGTGCGCAAGGTCGCCGGCGAGCTGTATTGGCGGGTGCAGATCGGCGACGTCGTGCACGCCGTCGATTACGCCAACGCCCCGTACACGCTGTCCCAGGAGACCTCGGGCAACGAGGTGTCCTGGTCCCTGGGCGAGTACATGGACGGCAAGCAGGTTTGGAAGGCCTTTGGGCTGGAGGGCAGCCCGCCGATGCGGATCGGAATGCTGCCGCACCAGCCGGCGCCGTCGGACAAGTACCTGAAGCCGATGGCCATTCGGTGGGCGGCCGCGGTCGCGATTCTGGTCATCGCCAGCATCGCCTACCACGCGTCCAACAAGTCGGTGATCGTGTCGACAAGCGAGCACAAAATGCAGGTCGCCCGCAGCGGTGCGCAGGCCGGCGATGCGTTGCTGGATGGCAACACCGTGTGGATCGGGCCGTTCAAGGTGCCCAGCGGGCCGACAGCGCTCGAAATACGCATCGACGCCACGGTGAGCAACTCATGGATGTACCTGCGCATGGGTCTGTACAACGAGACCAAAGCCGAGAGCATGGACTTCGGCCAGGAGATCTCGCGCTACAGCGGCCCCGATTGGAGCGAGGGCAGCCCCACCGAGAAGGTGATCGTCCCCAAGATCGAAGCCGGCACGTACTACCTGCGCATCGAGCCGACGGGCGGCGACTTCAAGGCGCGCCAAGAAGCAAAATACACCGTCACGATCCGGCGCGATGTGCCGCTGATGCGCTGGCCGATGCTGGCGTTTGTGATCATCACGCTGCCGATGGCCTTTGTCGCCATCTCCAAGATGCGATTTGAGACCAGGCGAAGGGAGGAGACCTCATGATGCGATTGTTTGAAGCGCTCATCATCGTGGCGCTGCTGGGCGGTGGCTACTGCGCGCACCAGGCGATCTGGGCCAGCCCGGGTGAAGTCATGAAGGACGTCCCCAAAAACGTACGCTCTAATCACGCGAGTTATCGCTCGCACTACCGTCATTACATCTTTGTTGGAGGGAAGTAGATGGATTGGGCCAATATCGGGGAGCAGCTGTTTCTTGCCGCGCTGTTCACCTTCTTCGGGCTAGCGCTCTTTTTTGTCTCGTATCACCTCCTGGCCAGGGTCACACCGTTCGACCTGCACAAGGAGCTAGCCGAAGATGACAACACGGCCGTCGGCGTCATGGTGGGCGGCATGTTCATCGGCATCGGCATCATCATCGGCGCTGCGATCGTCTGAGAACCAAACCCCGAGATAACACCGCCGCGGCGCTGCTCGGCGCCACCTTTTGCATCGCGACGGCGGGCCTGATCTATGAGCTCGTCGCGGGAACGGCGGCGACGTACCTGATGGGCGACTCGGTCACCTGGTTCTCGCTGGTGATCGGAGCCTACCTCTTTGCGATGGGCATCGGGTCCTACTGCAGCCGCTTCATCGAGACGGATCTGCTGACCTGGTTTGTCCGCCTGGAGCTGCTGGTCGGTGTGGTGGGGGGCTTTGCCGCCACGCTGCTGTTCATCACGTTCTCGCGGGACGGCGCGTTTGTCCTGGTGCTGTTTCTGCTGGTGGGCGCCGTCGGGATTGGCGTGGGACTCGAGATCCCGCTGCTGATCCGCATCCTGAAGGACAAGATGCAGCTGCGCGACCTGATCGCGCGCGTGCTCTTCTTCGACTACGTGGGGGCGCTGGCGGCGTCTCTGCTGTTCCCGCTGCTGCTGGTGCCCAAGCTGGGGTTGATCAAGACCAGCCTGGCCGTGGGGCTGGCCAACGCGCTGGTGGGCATCTGGGTCATCGCCTTCTTTCGAGACACCATTCGCCGGCCTCGGCGGCTTGTGTTGGAGAGCCTGTGCGCGATCGCGCTGCTGGGTGGGGGCCTGCTGTACGGCGACAAGCTCACCACGCTGGTCGAGGACGACCTGTACCCGCATGACATCGTGCATGCGGAGTCCAGCCGGTACCAGCGCATGGTGGTGACGCGCTCACGCCAGGGCGAGGTGCGCTTGTACCTGAACAGCCACCTGCAGTTCAGCTCGCTCGACGAGCACCGCTATCACGAAGCCTTGGCGCATCCGGCGATGGCGTTGGCGCCACAGGGCAAGCTGCGCGCAGCGGTCCTGGGCGGTGGCGACGGGTTGGCCGTGCGAGAGCTGCTGCGATATCCCGATGTCACCCAGATAGTGCTCATCGATCTGGATCCGGCGGTGACAACGCTCTTTACGGGCGACAAGGTGCCGGCGACGCTGAACGAGGGCGCCCTGGCCGACGAGCGGGTCACGGTGGTCAACGCGGACGCCATGCGCTGGCTGGACGAGAACCCGGACGAGCGGTTTGACGTGATACTGGTCGATTTCCCCGACCCGAGCAGCTACGCGGTGGGCAAGCTGTACACGCTGAGTTTCTATCGCATGGCGCGCGCCCATTTGACCGAGCGCGGGTTGATGGCGGTGCAGAGCACGTCGCCGCTGGTGGCGCGACGCTCCTTCTGGTGCATCGACCAGACGATGCGCGACGCCGGCCTGTACACACGCCCGTATCACGTGTTTGTGCCGAGCTTCGGTGAGTGGGGCTTTGTACTGGCGGCGCCGTCGCCGATCCCGCGCCCGACGCTGCTGCGACGGCCGGTCGTGGCGGGGCTGAAGTTTCTGACGGATGGGGTGCTGCCCACGCTCTTCGAGTTCCCGGCCGACATGGCGGCGGCGACGGACAGCCCGACCAACCGGCTGAATGATCAGCAGCTGGTGCGGCTGTACGACGAAGAGTGGAACGCCATCAAATAGAAAGGTCTTGAACGATCGGTCTGCTGGATGCAAAACTCAACGGACCATGTACATAGCTCGTGTTGTTGGCTCGTTGTTGATGCTGTTGTTGTTGAGCTGTTCGGCCCCTGAGGGGGAGTCCGGTGCCGCCTTGCCGGAAGCCGATCGAGGACCGGACGAGCCGTTCCAGCCTGTGTCCGTCCCCGAGACCGGGGACGAACCTGACCCGGTCGTAACACCGCCTGACCCGGTGGAGCCCGACCCCGACCCGGTGGAGCCTGAGCCCGATCCGGTAGAGCCCGAGCCCGACCCGATCGAGCCCGACAAGCCACCCGTGACGAAGCCACCGGCGGGCGGCCCCACAGCCGCAAGCTGCTTCGCGGACCAGTCCCCGGCCGGGCAGTTGGTCGATTATGACCAGCACGCCCCAACGCTGGGCGAACACTGCATGGGCACGAACCACCAGGACATCACCGGCGTGGAGCGCGTCGTGTTCGTGGGCGATTCGATCACCGTCGGCACCCCGCCCACCGAGTCCACGGCGTGGTACCGCAACGTGATGGCTGACCAGCTGGCCGCGTCGTTTGGCCTGGAGCCGCCCGACTGGAACTGGCAGAACGTGGATATCTTCGGCGGCAAGGCGCTGGCCCAGAACGCCGGCGACTTCTCGACCTGCGCCAAATGGGGCGCGCGGACGGACGATCTGTTCAAGGAGCCGCACAAGCAGATCGTGACGTGCAACCCGCCCGAGCTGCGCGAGAAGAAGACGCTCATCGTGCTGACCATGGGTGGCAACGACGTCTTCAAGTGGGCCCAGAGTCTGGTCGAAGGCGCGTCCATGGACGACCTGTGGACCAAAGCGGAGCTCGCCGTGGCGGACATGGAGGAGGCGATTCACTGGGCCGTCGACGATCCCGCCACCTTCCCCAACGGCGTCTACGTCGTCTTCGCCAACACCTACGAGTTCACCGACGTGGACTCCGGCAACGACCTGGCCACCTGCCCCGGCGCGGACCTCATCGGGATGCACACCGCGCTGGTGGACCCCGAGTTCTCAGCGATGGCGGGCTGGATGATGTCCGAGTACATGCGAATCGCCGTCGAGACCGGCACCGACATGGCGTTTATGGGCGAACACTTCTGCGG
This sequence comes from uncultured Myxococcales bacterium, assembly GCA_964545715.1. GTDB lineage: Bacteria > Myxococcota_A > UBA9042 > CAZJHX01. Next base: position 4,799 of record CAZJHX010000154.1, on the reverse strand, counting down.
CCACGGCTACATGTACAACCAGCCCGGCGGGCGCTGCTATCGCGGTCCCAACGCCGAGCTATGGCTGGACTTCACCTGCATGCACCCCAGCGCCGCGGGTCACGCGGGCATCGCCGAGCTCTTCCTGACCGTAATCGATAACTAGCCCCCGATCACCTCGCCATTCAGGCCATGGATGGCGCATCCACCCGCTCAATGGCGCGATACCTCGCCATTCAGGCCATGGATGGCGCATCCACCCGCTCAATGGCGCGATACCTCGCCATTCAGGCCATGGATGGCGCATCCACCCGCTCAATGGCGCGATACCTCGCCATTCAGGCCATGGATGGCGCATCCACCCGCTCAATGGCGCGATACCTCGCCATTCAGGCCATGGATGGCGCATCCACCCGCTCAATGGCGCGATACCT
>CAZJHX010000154.1:0-4286 GCA_964545715.1 uncultured Myxococcales bacterium | reverse complement strand
GATGGCGCATCCACCCGCTCAATGGCGCGATACCTCGCCATTCAGGCCATGGATGACGCATCCACCCGCTCAATGGCGCGATACCTCGCCATTCAGGCCATGGATGGCGCATCCACCCGCGGTAGTGGCGCTTTTTCGAGACGTCGGAATGCTCTGGGAGCATCGCTCGTTGCATGGCCCGCAACCACGCAAGCAAGGGAGATCATCAACATGCGTATCGTACTGCTTATCGTCATGGTCCTGTCTGTCGTCGTCTCTGCCGGTATGGGTCTGGCCATCGCCAACGAGAACGTCTTCAAGGCCGAAAATCAGGAGAAGATGCAGACGGCAATCGACGGTCTGGAGGCGGTCGAAGCCGCCGGAGCCGCTGACACGGCCGAGATCGACAAATACAAGACCGCGCTGAGCGGCTATACGAAGTCGGGTTGGGGCGGGCTGGTCGTGGGCGTCCTCGCGCTCGTGCTCGCCATCGCCGCGTTCGCCAAGAAGGGCCAGCCCACGCTGGTGTTGGGCGTCGGCGCGATCCTCGCCGCGGCGGTCTTCATCGCCATTACGCCCAGCCTCGAGATGGGCGAGCACGGCCCCGCCTCGCCGCGCGTTCAGGCCATGGTCTACGGCGTCGCCGGCATACTGGCCGCCGTCTGCGCGATGGGCGCCGACCGCATCCGCCAGAAGCGAGAGGCTCTGGCCCTGGGTTGAAACGCCGAATTGTGGCGATTGTTCCACGGACGCCACAGCCGGCTAACCCCCTGTTAGGCTGGCCAGGTGTCCACCACAGCGCTTCGAGTTCTATTGGCGTCGCCGCACCCGATCGTGCGGTGTGGACTTCGGGCGGCGCTCGAGGGCGCACCTCAGGTGTGTGTGGTCGGCGAAGCCAGCACCGGCCAAGGCGCTCTGGACGCGATGGCCTGCTCCCCGGTGGACCTCGTCGCCATCGACCTCGCGCTGGAGGAGCCGCGCGCCGTCCAGGTCGCGCAGCTACTCAACGCCGTGCCCGTCGTCCTCATGGGCGCGGCGGCTGAGGAGGGGCTCGCAAACCACCTCCTCCGACGGCGCTCGGGCCGCTTCTTCGACTTGAGCGGCCCGCCGGGCGCCTTTCTCGAAGCGGTCCTGAAAGCGCCTCACACGGCTCCCGCCAGCCCGGACGCCGCGGCGTTGCCCCACGATACCCTGACATCGCGCGAGCGCGAGGTCTTTCAGTTGCTGATCGCCGGACACACCATGTCCGAGGTCGCTTACGAGCTGAGCATCTCCAAGAGCACGGCCAGCAATCACCTGGCCAAAGTACGACAGAAGCTGAGCGCGAACACGGTCGCGGGGTTGGTCCGATACGCGCACCGCGTCGGTCTGGTGCGCTAAGCCGGCAGGTGGGGCATACGGTCGCCATCACGAAAATAGCACAATAACTTCCGTCAGTTAGGATGTCGGCACGGAACATGCTGCAGGTGGGTCCTTATGACCCGCCCTACGATCATCGCTGCTCTCTGCCTCGCGCTTGGGTGCGCTGAAGGCGCCCCGGTGCTGGACCCGCTGCCCGTCGACGATCCCGCTTTGGACCAGCCCGCCGCGCCCGTGGTCGGGCCGACCGAGATGGAGGACTTCGTCGACTCCGTGGTCGACCTGCAGGCCACGTTTGGCGCCGACGACAAGATGGACCTGATCAGTCGCGCCGAGGTCTGCCAGATGATCGCGCCGGTGGCCAAGTACGGCGACGCGCTCGTCCGCAGCGGCTTTGTCATGGGTATCGAGGGCACGGCCGTCGTCGGCATGTTCGACGGCTTCGGCGGCTACGACCTGGTCTGGGACCTCTACCACCAGCAGTTCACCGTCTCCAAGTACGGCGGCTCGGTCCAGACCATGGACGAGCTTGCGATTACTGCCACCGCCTACGTCGGCTACGCGGCCGGCTTCCGCACCGGGGTCAGCGACTGGCACGGCTACCACGTGCAGGCCAGCCTGGAGGTGGGGCTGCCCTTCCTCGACGACCTGGTCTCCCTGGAGATCACGGGCTTCCGCTCCGCCATCGACCAGAACAACGACGGCGTGGCGGACGCCAGCGAGGTGCTGATGCCGCCCGACGGGCTGTTCGGTTACACGGTCGGCATCACGGCCGGGATCGACGCCTTTCCGGATCCGCTGCCGGTCGAGGTCACGCTCAGCGACGGCTACTGGGACCCGCACAAGCAGGTCATTCGCACGTACTACGAGCGCTTCAAGAAGGCGCGCTTCCTGGGCATCAAGATCCCGATCAAGGTCCGCCTGGTCGACACCGCCGACGGCTCAGAGTGCCACCCTGACTGGCCCGAGCAGGAGGAGGAGCGCGACTGCGCGGTGGAGTTCGGCGATCCCGACACGTCCCACACACGCCGCTCGATCCACCTCGCCCGCTCACTATGCACGGCCACCTACGGCTGCGCGCTGCCGGTCACGTGGCCCGTCGCCGGGTCCGCAATCGCCGTCGGCAAGCTGCGCGACATGGGCCTGGCGCCCTCCGAGCTGTGCCCGGGCATCGAGGACCCGCTCTACGCGGGCAACGACCTGCCTACTCAGCCGCCGTCGGAGCCCCAGCCGTAAGCCGCGCCGGCGCGCCGTGTGGGGCCTTTCCGCGCTCTGACTCGGGCAGCGCCGCCACCTGATACTTCTTGCCGATCAGTCGCCGGAACAAGCTCACCAGCTTCCACATGGCGTACGCCAGGTTGAACGTAAAGGCGCGTCCCGGATCCAGGTACGGGTTCTTGGTCTTGCCGACCTGCGCGATGTACATCGTCTGCTCCGCCACGCTGACGGGGCAGCCCTTCACCCGCACGACCTGTGACTTGCGGCGCTTGAAGAGATTGGCCGTCACCGTCGCCAGCTTGGCGTAGATGCCCGACATGCGTGACTTGCGCGGGTCCAGGTGGTGGCGCTCTTTGTACAGGTTGTCGATGGACACCCGATTGCCGGCGATGTCGCCCTCCCAGTTGGCGCAGTCGCCGATGAAGATCACCTTCTCGTCTTTGGCCGCCTTGATCTCGCCCTTGTAGGCGCCGAAGACGACCGTAAACGGCTTCATCGTGTCGTCGGCCTTGGCGTCGAACTGGCGGATGATCTCGATCGACTCTTCCATCGCGCCCGGGCAGCCGCCCCAGCAGTAGTCGGTGTGCTCCTCCTCGGGCGGCGGACCGGCGTAGGCGCGGACCTTGGTACCCTCGAAGTAGTCCTCGACGCGGATGAGCCCGGTGCGAAAGCCCTTGCACCGCGCCGCCGCCTCGTCGAAGGCGATGTCGCCGCCCACGTCGATGTCCTCGAGATCGATCGGACCGTATCCACGTTCGTGAGCCATGCGGACGTGGTCGATCTCGCGCGGGTCCAGCCCGATCATGCGGGAGCAGACGGCGTCAAACGCGGCCTGGTTGTCGCCCAGTATCAACAGCTTCATGTCGAAGGGCACCGGCGTCAGCATGCGGTCCATGCCGGCGACCACGCCGTCGATCACGATCAGCTGCGGCTGGACGATCTCCTGCAGGTCGCAGATCTTGTCGTTGAGCCGGTGGTCGTGGTCGATCAGCCGGTGCCGATCATCCTGAATGCCGATGTAGTTTTTCAGCGAAAACGTCACAGTCGTCCACGGATGAGCCTTGAACTTGGGGCAGTTCACAAAGAAGTCCGCGCGCGCGACCGGCTCCGGCGTGTAGACGTAGTCGCGTAGCCGATCGGGGTGCTTCAACGGGATCTCGACCTGCGCCACCTCGTCGAAGAGGTACCGGACCGCGTTGTGCTTGGCGACGATCTTGTTGTAGCCGGACTTGGCGAAGACATAGCGCGTCGGCACTGTGATGCCGCAGCGCTCACCCACCGCCAGCTCTTTCATGGCGCCCTCATCGCGGTCCCGCAGCGCCCCCAGCACGCCGTCGGCCACCTCCGGACGGGTGTAGGCATACGGAAACATCTCGTCCGCGATCACCAGATTGGGCTTGATCAGCGTCCGCCCGGACGGCCTCAGATCGAGCTCCTCCATGGTCTCCCGAACGATATTGCGGATCTTGTCCGCGTCGTAGGACTCACACTGCCGGATGAAGATTCGGGGCCGCTTGCTCATTGCCGCAAGCTATCACACAGAACCCGGTCGGTAACGGGCGCGTGAGCCCGGGCGCAGGAGCGCCCGCGATCCACCCCCGAGCGGTGGCGAGCCAGGATGGCGAGGGGACATCGGAGTAGCGCCGCCCGCAGGAGCGGGCGCCTCCCACCCCCGAGGGGTGGCTCGGCAGGATGCCGAGGGGGGTAACGTGTGAGGACTAGAGCTTTAC
>CAZJHX010000153.1:0-25227 GCA_964545715.1 uncultured Myxococcales bacterium | reverse complement strand
GGGCCGTGTACACCCGCCTGCGACGGCAAAGAGTGCGGGGACGACGGCTGTGGCGGCGACTGTGGCACCTGCCCAGAGGCCGCCCCGTTCTGCGTGGAGAGCAAGTGCGCAACCGAGTGCGTCCCGGCGTGCGACGGCAAGACCTGCGGCCCCGACGGCTGCGGCGAGGTGTGCGGGACGTGCGAGGACGGGGAGCTGTGCAACGACGGCGTCTGCGAGGCCGAGTGCGTGCCCGACTGTGACGATAAGGAGTGCGGCGACGACGGCTGCGGCAAGTCCTGCGGCACGTGTGACGACGACAGCTCATGCAGCGACGACTTTGAGTGTGTCTTGAACTGCACGCCCGACTGCGAGGGCAAGATCTGCGGCGACGACGGCTGCGGCAAGTCCTGCGGTGTGTGCGATGACGGATCGTCCTGCCAGGACGGCACGTGCATCGACGACTGTGTGCCCGCCTGCCAGAACAAGAGCTGCGGCGCCGACGGCTGCGGGGACGTGTGCGGCGTCTGCGACGACGGCGAGCTCTGCAACGCCTCCGGCAAGTGCGCCCCCGAATGCGTGGGCTCCTGCGCCAACAAGGACTGCGGCAGCGATGGGTGCGGCGTGAGCTGCGGCGCCTGCGACGCAGATCAGACGTGCAACGCCTCGGGCAAGTGCATCGACAACTGCGTGGGCAGCTGCGCGGGCAAGCAGTGCGGCGACGACGGGTGCGGGGTCAGCTGCGGCGCCTGCGCCCCCGGCTCGGGCTGCAACGCTGCGGGAAAATGCGTGGCGAACTGTACGCCCAACTGCACGGGCAAGACCTGTGGCGCCAACGGCTGCGGCGGCACGTGCGGCACCTGCTTCGGCGGCGAGACATGCGTGATCGACGTGTGCGCGTCGACGCCCACGGAGCCGGTTCGCGTCCAGTTCAACGGCGCCATCGTCGGGCCCGGCAAGGCCAACGGCACCCCATGGGACGGACCCGGCACCATCACCGCGGCGAACTGGAGCGCGCTGCTGGAGGCGCTGTTGGGTGACGCCCCCGTCGACGACACCCTGGCCCTACTGAACGGAGTACTGGGCGGCTTCGACAAGCCGGACCCAACCGTCAAGGTGGAGTTTGCGCCGCAGGGCAGCTATGACCCCGCGCTGAGCGGCGACCTGGTCACCGACGCTGACAACCAGGAGAACACGTATACACCACAGTGGCCTGGAAACCCCGGGTACAACCAGGTGACGTGGCACGCGGCGATGAAGTTCAAGGTGACGCTGACGGACGAGGACCTGGCGCTGGACGATCCGATGGGCGCCGCCGAGATCCACGCGGGACACATCGCGGCGGCGTGGAAGGCGGGCGGCGTCTACTCGGTGCCGGTCTTCGACCAGACCGACAACCAGGTGCTGTTCTTGGAGATCGAGGTGAAGTGCAGCCCCGACTGCAGCGGCAAGTCCTGCGGGGACGACGGCTGCGGCGGCGTGTGCGGCACCTGCCCGAACGCCACAAGCTGCGTGGCGGGCAAATGTCAGGGCGGGGCCTGCGGCTCCTTGTCCCAGGCCGGCTGCTGCGACGGACAGCAGCTTTACTGGTGCGACGCCAACGTGATCCAGGGGCTGGACTGCACCGCCTCGCCAAGCTGCGGCTGGTCGCCGGACAACAGCTGGTACGACTGCGGCACCGACGGCAGTGCGGACCCGTCCGGCAGCGACCCGATCACCTGCCCGTTCTAGAACGCTCAGGGCAGCAGCTGGTCGATCGGCGCCAGATGGGACGTCAGATGCGTGATCACGTCATGGACATCCTCTCCGGTCCGCTGGCCGTACAAGGTCAGGTCCAGCACCAGATTGGACCGCACGATCTCGATCAAGGCGGGCTCGCGGGCCACGATCGCGCGGCTGTTGGCCACATCGGCGGCGTCCCCGATCAAGACCTCCCGATCGTCGGCCAGCAGCAGCAGGCGATGCGGCCAGTGGGCCTCGAGCGCGGTCTCGTCGATTCCGTAGCTGAAGCATCGCCCCAGCCCGTCCGGAAGCGTCGTGAACGAGAACAGAACCACCTCGACCCCACGCTGCTCAGCTGCGGCGAAGGCGTCGGCCAATGCGCTGGCCTCCCGGCGCCACAGCGACGCGAACACCAGACGCTGCGCGGACGACACCATCGCCCGGGCACGCTCCAGCTGCTCTTGATACCCGAGCACGGGCCACGTGCTGACCGCGGAGTCGGTCGTGGACAGCCCCGCCAGCGCGCTGCTCAATTGGTCCAGATCCCGGGTCATGCGGCCTCGAAGCCGATCACACAGCTGCTCGGGGGGCAGCGGCATGTAGCGCGCCGGCTTGCCCGCCAGGGCGCTGACGACGCCGCGCGCCTCCAGGCGACGCAGCAGGTTGTAAATCGCCGAGCGGGGAACTCCGGAGCGCGCCGCCAGCTCATAGCCGGTCGCTGGACAGGCCTTGACCAGGGCGATGTAGATCCGCGCCTCGCTGGCGTTGAAGCCCAGCTGCTTCATGGTCGCGATGACGGTCTCTTCCACGCCGTTATCGCCAGTGCGCGCTGAGCTTGAGCTCGTCGGCAGGCGTCAGCATCGGCGGCCCGGCGCAGCTCTCGCGATCTGCACCGCTCTCCCATCGGGTCGAGCCGTCGACCGTGGCCGCAACAAGCTTCCACCTGAAGCAGGCGCCCAGGGGCATAACCACCGCCGCCTTCTCGGACCAGGTCGGGTACAGCTGCCCCGATGTGTCCAGCTGAAAGCCCGCCTTCCAGCCGCCGAGCTCGGGTCGGTCGCCTCGTATCTCGATCTCCTCACCGACCTGTGTGTAGGCCTCGTGCGCCACAAAGCGGACCGGCTGCGAGGGCCACCCGACGTGCGCCGACAGCTGCTCCAGCACCGCGTCGTACCCGAGCGCCTCGCCCGTGTCCTGGTGCTCGTACGTCGCCAGCAGCTGCAGCCAGCGGGCCAGATAGCGTCGCCCGGTGCGCCCGTCGTCCAGCTGGGCGGAGTCGATGAACAGCACGCTCTCCACGTTTTTGGCCGTCTTCTGCGCCGAGCCCAGCCCGGAGTAGCTCCAGTTGGCGGCATCCGTGATCACACGCCCGCCGTCGCGGCCCAGAATCGCCGCTTTGGCGTGCATGGCCGTGTGCGGACCCGCCAGGTTCATCACCTCGTAGACCGGGACACCGGCCGCCCGCAGCGCGTCGTCCGTGCCGTTGTCCCAAAACCAGGCGGCCCCGGTTGCGTCCACACCGTCCGACATCTTTCGGTCGGTGATTACGAGCACGTCCACGCCAGCCTGGACCTTCTCGGCCAAAAGCTCGACCAGCGAGGCGACATCCCCCGGCGCGGAGATATCGCGCAGCGCAAACATCATCAGCAGGATCTGCTCGTCCTCCTCCTCCAGCCACTGCAGGATGCGGCTGCCGGCGCGCAGTCCGCTGGGCGCAGGCGTAAACAGCACGTTGACCGGCGCGGCCTCGTCCCACGTGTTGCTCAGCGACTGACCGGCGCGCAGCGCGTTGTAGGCGCCGATGTACTCCGCGATCAGCGCGGGCTCGCGCACCAGGTGCAGCGTCTCATCGTTGGACATGGCGCTGTTCTGCGGGTTGTGGCTGCCCGTCAAAAGCGCCGACCATTGTGGCGTCTCGAAGATGCGGGCCTTCAGATGCATCAGCCCGTTGTCCGCGATGCCGATCAGGTCCGCCGTCAGCGCGGACTCCGAGGTCAGCGCGTGGTGGTCAGCGACCAACTCGAAGCCCCGCTTCACCAGATAGTCGTCCATCTTGAGCCAGTCCTTGTCGGGGTCCAGCTTGTCCGCCTCGACCAGCAGCTGCACGTCTACGCCGGCGTCTGCGGCATCCGCCAGCTGTTTGGTGATCTCGGGATGCGTCAGGTTGTAGACGGCATAGCGGATCCGGTGCGGGTTCTCTCCGTCGGCGTAGGTCGCCCCGTCCAGCGCGGCGGCTGCGCGCACCCGAGCGATAAGGCCCAGCTCCAGCGCCAGCGCGGGCTCATCGGGCGTGAACAGCACCTGCAGGGGCTGGTTCAGGTCCACCGTCTTGGGCAGCCCGGCCAGCGGCGCGATATACCCGTTCGGAGACGCCGGGGGCGGCTCTGGGGGCGCATCACACGTCTGCCAGGTCGCCCCGTCGTGGTGATAGCCCGGCGTCAGGGTATGGGGTCCGCCGAGCGGGTCCGCCGTGTGCGAGCGGTTGCCGCCCGACTCCCACGCGCAGCCGGCGCCGTCGTGCGTGACCAGCTTGTAGCGAAAGAACGTGCCGGACGGGATCGGCACGGCGGCCTTCCACTGCGGCCAGTCCGCTGGATTCAGCGCCACGCCTTTGGACGGGTCCCAGCTGCCCAGCTCGGGGATGTCGCCGACCACGACGACCGTGTCGCCGTAGCTCGTGCCGGCGTTGTAGGCATCAAAGTGCACCAGCGTCGAGGGCGCCTGCGCCGGGTCGAAGTCCGGGTCAAAGTGCCGGCGCAGGTTGGTGATCTCGCCCCGAAAGCGCGCGGCGATCGCGGGGTCTCGAATCACGACCAGATCGTCGTCTGAGACGTCGCTTGCCGAAAACCAGTTGTAGGAGCCGGTCAGCGTCGTCACCTCATCGATGACGGCAAACTTGTGGTGCATGGACGCGTAGGGGTTGCCGTTGCGCTCGGTGTGGATCTTGGTCACGTCGACGCCGTACGCCGCCAGCCACTCGTCGGTGGGATCGTCCGGTGTGATCGTGCCGTAATACTCACCCTCGTCGGCCGTGTTGCGCTCCAGCAGCACCGACACGTGCACACCGCGCTGCACGGCGTCGATCAGCGCGTCCAGCACGTCGCGGCTCACCCCATCGTCGTCCGCGAACGGCAGGTGGCGCAGCGTGAACATGGCCACGTGCACGGACTGGGTGGCCGCCTCGATCTCGTCGTAGAGCACCTGGCGAACCGCATGCTGCTGGGAGCCGTACACGCTCAGTGGGCCGATCGGGTCGATCGGGTACGCGGCACAGGGCTCGACGGCGATCGCCTGAAAGTGCCGCTCGTAGACGGCGGCGAGCTCCGGAGAGCGCACCACGACCAGGTTCTCGGCGTTGTCGTCGGCCGACCCGCGCTCCCAGTTGTACGAGCCCGTCGTCACGACCTGCCCGTCGAAGATCGCAAACTTGGTGTGCATGCTGGCCGCGATTGAGCGGTCGCGATGCACGCCGACGACCTCGACGCCGGCCGCCTGCAGCCGGTGGTACTCGGTCTCCCACCACTGGTGCGGGTTCATGTGGTAGGCGGCGGTCAGCAGCCGGACCTGCACGCCGGCGCTGTGAGCCGCCAGCAGGCGATTGACGATGCGTGGATCGTTGATGTCGAAGATGGCGGCGTGGATGGTGTGCACGCCGTCGGGATCAGCCTTGGCGGCCTCGATTACGGCGTCGATCTCCGCCCGGATCACCTGCTCGGGATCATCGTACGGCGCAAAGTAGACCTCGACCGGGGGCATGGCCTTCTCAAAGACAGCCGACGCCTGGTCAGCGGCTGCTGTGTCGACGCTCACAACAGCCGGCGGCTCGTTGACGCCGGAGACGTCGGGTGCCCCCAGCTCGGGCTGCGGATCGGCCAGCTGCGCGGCGTCCGCCAGCCGATACACGCTCTGAGACCGCACGACCTCCTGGACGCCGTCCTCATCGCTGTCGGCCAACACACGAAACGCCAGGTCGACAGAGACCGCGTCGCCATGGTGCGGCGAGCTTGGGTACACGGCGATCAGGTCGGTCCGCCAGCGCTCCAACCCGCCGCTCAGCGCGCCGGCATACTCCAGCTCGGCCAGGGTGTGCTCCACCAAACCATTGGCGCGCAGCACCCGGATCTCGACCGCCAGTCGCTTGTGATAGGCCCAGTTGGCGACGGCAAAGTCGACCCACGCCCGCACCGCCTTGGGGCTGTCCTCGTCCACCCACAGTCCGCGATCGACCGGCTTGGCGTAGCCCTCGGCGATCCCCTGCGCCATGGCCTGCACGGTGCCCAGCTCTGGATGGCCCGCGACAGGCCCGCTGGGCGTCGGCGGCGCAGCACAGGCGACGACCACAAATGGCAGCAGCAACAAACGAAAACAACGCGATCGAGTCGGCATGGAATCCCCGCCTAAAAGCGTAACTCAGTCGTGAGTTACTATCGCTCGATCGCAAACTCGTCAATGACAATCACATCGGGGCTGATCGCCCCGCTAAAGGACAGATCGCCCCGTCAGGGCTTCGGATCGTCGGGGCAGATTGGCTTCTCACCCGTATGGAGGCACTTGTCGTCGTCCCGAAGACGCCAGGTGGTCTCGGCGTCGCAGAAGCGGCCATCGCCCTCCAGGCGCACGGTTATCGTGGCGTCCCGGTCGTCATAATCCTTGACTGAGCTGCCGGACAAAAAGACCCGGATCAGGTTGGTATGAACCCGCTCCGCCTCCACCCAATCGGTGAAAACACCGTGCTGGGCGGCGCCGATTTGGGGCGCTTCGCCCGCTTTTACCGTGTACGTAACCAGACCTTGGTCAGGAAACGCGCCCGGCAGCGCGGTCAGGCGCACCTCCACAAACAGCAGGCCCTGAAACCCCAGAATCAGCTCCGCAGAACCGTCGGGCGCAGGCTTGGAGCCGTCCGGCAACACCAACTCACAGTCAAACGGGACCGGTGGTTCGTCGGCGCCACAGCCGACCAGCAGCACGACCAGCCAGGCGGCGGTTACGGCAGCGCCGGCACGCATGAGCCCTGCCCCCGTATCCACTCCAGCTCGGTGCCGCCCATGGTCCAGGTCGGCAGCTCCGCGCGGTATTTAGGGTCCAGATCACCGGAGGCGATCAGATCGTCGACAATCTCCAGCCCGACCGGCCGCAGTCGCACGCGCATCCTCACCTTGTGCACGCCCTCGGGCAGCGGGTAGATCCGCCCCATGTGGGGGTCGCGATACTTGGGATCCAGCGGCGTCAGCGGAGTCTGGGGCGGCAGGATAGAGGTCTCGAACGTCGTCGCGTCCCAGATCATGTGAACGTCTTCGCCCGCCGTGTTCGTGATCCGATCGCGCATCAGCCACAGGGCCGGATCATCCAGCTCGGCGATCGGCTCGCCCTCGCCCACCACGCCGGTCTGGAAGAGCACCTCCCCGGCCTCGTTTGTGGCGATCAGCTCGACCCACGCGCGACGATCGTGCGGCGCGCAGCTGGGCCAGTTGTGCCCGGCCGCAAAGTTCTCCAGCGTCAGCATCAGCTGCGGCTCTTCGCCCTCCGGATAGACGCAGATCCGAGCCAGCAGGGTGATGTCGAGCTCCTTCTGCACGGCAGCGCGCTGCTCTTCACGCTGCGGAAACGGCGTGATCGCGATGTCCACGCCGGGCCACATGTGGCTGTGCATGCGTCGGATCGGGGCGCCCTCCACATCCGCCACGGGCGCGTTACTGCCCTCCATGTGACAGCGACCGCAGCTCAGCGATTGGGCCGGATCGTCAGACGAGTAGATCGACTCCTTCCACTCCCGATGACTCGCCGGGTGGCAGGTCGCGCACATCTTGTTGGAGTCCGCGTGACCACGATCGTGCAGCGGGGAGTACACGCTCTCGTGCGCTGCGGTCGCGACCGGGTGCGCGATCGGCCCACGCATCACGTGATCCTGGGCCAGGGTGGCCTCGGGCAAAAAGTCGCCTGTCACGGACGCGATCCGGTGACACCAGAAGCAGGTCACGCCCTGCGCCCATCCGGGCACCTCGTCCAAGTTCGTCCCGTCGATGCTCAGGCCCAGCTCCAGCGCGAGCGGCGCATGGCATTTCACGCAGTTGGAGCCGATCGCGCCGTCGGTGTCGCGAACCGCGCGCTTAGCCATGGCGCGAAAGATCGGGTCGATCGAGGCGTACGCGTGCATGCTGCCGGACCATTGGGTGAAGTGCTGCGGATGGCAGTCCGCGCAGGCGCCCGGATCGGCCATCTCCTCCGCCGTCAGCGGCTCGCCCAGCGGGCCCGGCGGGTCCGATGAGCAGGCGCAAAGCAGCGCTGAAAGTACGACTATGCGAAGAAGCATCGCGCACTACTTCTTGCAGGATCGGGACCAGCCATCAGAACGTCGCGGTCAGATCGGTGAGCGACCAGACGTTGTCGCCATGGTTGGACAGGTGCCAGTAGACCGGCTCGCCGGCCTCATAATCACGCGCGGCTATCCACGTCTCCTGGATCTCCGCCTCGACCGCCGGTGCCGGGATCTTCTTCTCCCACACAAACTCAGCGGGATCGCCCATCGCCACCGCCAGCGTAAAGAAGCCGTCGTCCGCGTCGGTGATGATCTCGTGCACGATGTCCACCTGCACCACGGCGCCCTTGGGCACGGCCACCAGCAGGGGCTGGGCAACCGTCAGGTAGCCGCAGAAGCTGGTCTCCACGTCGTACCAATCCCCGGTCTCGGTCGTCTCGGCCATGTGGGTGAACGGCTCGCATTGGTACTCGTCGGCGTACTCGCCGTCGCCGTACCAGGGGTCGGCATCCGGTTGAGGAACCATGAACGCAAACATGTTGACCAGGGAGACAGTGACGGGGTCCACGACCTCTTCCCCAGGCCCCTCATCGGGCGGCCCCGGGTCGGGCGTGTCCGGCAAGTCCGGCGGCGGTGTGGGGATGTCCGGCACATCCGGCGGCGTCACAACGTCGGCCGGGCCGGTGTCGGTCGGCGGCGTGTCGTCGGGCTCCGGCTCGGCCGTGTCACTGGCCACATCCTCGGGCGCCGGCTGAACCGGTGGGTCGTCGGGACAACCGAGCAGCAGCAGGGTTGTGGCAGCGGCGGTCAAAACTCGCATCGCTGCAACGGTACCTGCTGACGCATTCACTTTCCATTTGTGGGGCTGCTGGGTAACGTGCCCTCAGGTCCGCGATACCATTGATCCGGATCAACGGGAGAGACGTAGTCTAGAGCGATGTTGCGATGCGTGCCGGTTCTGTTCGCTGTACTGAGCCTTGTGGCCTGTACCGAGGCGACCCAGACGCCAACGCCGGTGGCCGACACCGGCCCCGATCCGGTCGACACGCCTGCCACCACGGACACGTCTGCGGCGACCGATACGTCGCAGACAGGGCTCGATATCATCGGGGCGCCGGACACAGCGAAACCCAAAGACGTCGCCCACCCCCCGGATCCGGGCGCGGACCGCATGGAGGATACGGCAGAGGCCACCGAGGACACGTCCGATCCCGAGGACACCGAGAACCTGCCCGACGTCGTGGATCCGCCGGACACCGCCACACCGGCCGACGCAAGCCCGCCCGAGGACACCACGGCCCCGCCGGATGCCGCGATCCCGCCCGACACCGCGGACACGGGCACGCCGGTCGACCCGCCGCCCGACATCAGCGACCCGCCCGACACCACGGTGGATTTCTGCTCGCAGCCCGTGCAGCTGGACCTGTACGAGAAGCGCATCGAGCCCCTGGTCAACGGCTCCAAGCCCAACAGCTGCAACCAATGCCATTTGTCCGGGATGGACCTGTCGATGTACGCCAAGGGCACGCCGTGCAAGACGATGGCCTGCCTGTTGGCCAACGAGCTGGTCGACTTTGAGACCCCGACAAAGAGCGTGGTGCTCACCCAGATCAAGCAGGCTGACCCGGCCAGCCCGCTGATCGACGAGAAGGTCATCACGGACGAGTACGACGGCTTTCTGGAGTGGATCGAGTACAGCGCGCTGTGCCACGAGACGGTCTGCGGGGTCCAGGAGAGCCCGTGCGCCGACCCGGACGCGCCGGTCGCCACGCCCAAAGAGGTGCTGACCCCGCTCGGCGCCTGCTCGGAAGAGGTGCTGCTTCAGGAGTTCGAGAAGTACGTGTTTGAGTGGGAGGCCCGGTGTCACGGCTGCCACTCCAACTGCAAGCCCGACTATCCGGCGCCGTGCTGGCTGGTCGAGGACTACGACAAGAAGGACCCGGCCGCCGTCAGCGAAGCGTCGATGCAGACCATGTACAACGTGATCGGCATCGACGCGATCGACACCGACAACCCCGATCAGAGCCTGTTTCTGCTGAAGCCGGCGAGCAAGTCCAAGCTGGGCGGCATCGAGCACGGCGGGGGCGACAAGTTCTACGATACGGCGGACGACGCCTACCAGGACTTCAAGCACTGGCTGTTTCAGTACAGCGCGTGCTTCAACGGCGTAGACCCGTGGCTGCCCGTGGTGAAGATCATCGCGCCAAAGCAAAAACAGAAGTTCTACGAAGGTGACGAGGTGACGCTGATCGGCGTCGCCAACGACCCACAGGACGGCGAGCTGACCGGCACGACGATGCAGTGGGTCAGCACCAAGAGCGGGGTTTTAGGCGTGGGCAGCGACCCGCTGAAGCTGGTCTTGGACAAGGGCAAGCACTATCTGACGTTGGAGGCGACCGACAGCGACGGCAACGTCGGCACGCGCACCATCAAGATCTGGATAAAGACGAAGCCGACTCCGCCCTAGGGCCGCGAGGGCTCCCAGCCTAAGCCTCCGGGACGCACAGCAGGACGGTGATCATCTCTGTGGCGCCGCCGCCCGTGACGGTGAAGCGGAACTCCCAGCTGCCCTTGTGGATGGGGGTCATCTTGCTGATCGTAAACTTGCCGTCGCCCTCACTGGTGATCTCGGCCTCGACGCCCACGCCGTGGTCGTGCACGTGCTGCCAGGTCTCGGCCTTGTCCAGGGTGGCGTCGGTGATCGGGGCGTCGGCGCCGTCGAGCACCGTGATGTGAAAGGTGTTCTCGCCGACGGTGGCGCCGGCCGGCTCGACCTTGTCCACGCGCACCTTGAGGTTGCCGCTGTCGCCGGCCTGGATGAGCCCCTCGGTATAGGGCGTCTCGTCGCCCGTGCAGATCAGGTGCGCGCCATCGTCACCATGACCGTGCTCGTGGTCGTGCCCGTCCTCGTCCCCGCATCCTGCAAACGCGACTGCAACCGCGGCTATACCGATCATGATCCACAAACGCGTCATCTGAACCTCCTGGTGTTGCAGCGTTAGCATATGCATCCGGCACGGCCCAATTCGCGCGACCAATTGTCGCGGGCTGCGGCAAAACGCCGCATCCTGGCAACCTGGGTGGCCGGTGCTACACTGCCCGGGATGCGACATACCGCCGACGTCAGAGCGCTGAACTTCGCGTGGCTGCTGCGCTTGCGGTGGAGCGCAATCGCCGGACAGCTCGTCACCATCGCCGGCGTCCAGCTGACCATGGGCTACGCGCTACCGCTGGGGTGGCTGGCGGCGATCATCGGCCTGGAGGCCGCGACAAATCTGGCCGCGCATCGGTACGCGCAACAAGAGAAGCCGCCCAGCGAATCGGCGTTTGTCGCGCTGCTCATCGTGGACCTCCTGGCGCTGACCGGGCTGCTGTACCTCACCGGCGGCGCACACAACCCGTTCAACTTCCTGTACCTGGTGTACATCGCGCTGGCGTCGATCGTCCTGCGGTCAGGGCAGACCTGGGCGCTGACCCTGCTTTCGGCCGGGTTGTTCGGCGCGCTGTTCATCCAGTCCGTGCCGTTGGAGCGTCCGGCGCCCGACCCGGTCGAGGAGACCGCCGAGCCCGCACCCAAAAACGAGCATCACCACCACCACGGCGGCGATGCGGCGCCCAAGGCCGAGGAGCCCTCGAATCACGACGCGCACGCCGGCCACGACGCCCACGACGGCATGTCTGAGCACCTGCGCGGCATGTGGGTCGCCTTCTGCGTTGCGGCGGTGTTCATCGTGTACTTCGTCACCCGCGTTTCGCGCTCACTGGCGCAAAGAGACGCCGAATTGGCGCGAGCGAGAGAGCTGGCCCTGCGATCGGAGCGCTTGGTCTCGCTGGGTACGCTGGCGGCCGGAGCCGCCCATGAGCTGGGCACGCCGCTGTCGACCATCAAGCTGGTCGCTGCCGAGCTCGAGCGCGCGCTGGCCGCGGGCGAGACCCCAGACGACCTGCTGGAGGACACCAGGCTGATTCTGGGTGAGGTGCAGCGCTGCCGTGAGGTCCTGGACCAGCTCAGCGCAGACGCCGGGCGAACCAGCGGCGAGGGCCTGACGCGAATGACCCTGCAGGCGATCGTCTCCAAGGTTCTAAAGCCCGTGTCTGAAGCCAACCGCGTGGAGATCGGCGGCGACCCGACCATCGAGCTGTCGGTCTACCCGCGCGCCTTCATCCGTGTGCTGCGCAGCCTGGTCAAGAACGGCCTGGCGGCCTCAGAAGACGGCGTTGTCACCATCACCGGCCGTGCCGACGGCGACACGCTCGGGGTCACCGTCGTCGACACCGGCGCCGGCATGACCGAAGACGTACTGGCCCACGCGACGGAGCCTTTCTTCACCACGAGACCGACAGGCGAGGGCATGGGGCTGGGCCTGTTTCTGGCGCGCAGCGTCGTGGAGGGACTCGATGGCTGGCTGACCATCGAGTCGGCTGTCGGACGCGGTACAACAGCCTCGATTACACTGCCGCAGGCGGCCGGAGACGCGAATGGTTGAGACCGATCAAGAGCTTGCGCGATCCATCCTCATCGTCGACGACGACGACGTGTTTCGGCAGCGCCTGGCCCGCGCCTTTGAGCGCCGGGGCTTCGCGGTGCAACAGGCCGCGGACTACAACACAGCCGTTGTCATGGCCAAGGACGACTCCCCGGAGCTTGCGGTGGTCGACCTGCGCATGCCCGGCCGCTCGGGGTTGGAGCTGGTGCGCGACCTGAAAGCCACGGATCCGACGACGCGAATCGTGATGCTGACGGGCTATGGGAGCATCGCCACCGCTATCGACGCCGTCCGCCTGGGCGCCGACTACTACGTGGCCAAGCCGGCGGGCGTGGACGACATCCTGGCGGCGTTCGAGCGCGGACAGAAGCCACCGATGGTCGGCGTGGCCGAGGAGTATACGGCCCAGTCGCTGGCCCGCGTCGAGTGGGAGCACATCAACCGCGTGCTGACGGACTGCGGCGGCAATATCTCTCGGGCCGCGCGACAGCTGGGCATCCACAGGCGCAGCCTTCAGCGGAAGTTGCAGAAGTACCCCCCGCAGCAATGAGCTGTTGACTGCGGCGTTTTGTCGCACACCGCGACAACGTGTCACGCGCCGGATCGCCGCCGGACCGATAGTTTGTAGTTATGCGGTTGTTGGCGGTTTTAGCGATGTTCACCACCGTGCTGGCGCGACCTCCCGAGGCGCGGGCCGGCGCGTGCTGCGTGAGCGCGTCGGCCGTCGGAGTGGGGCGGTTGCTCCTGTGGGAGCAGTCCGCCGTCGGGGTTCGCACCAGCGTCGGCAGCCGCATCGGCGAGTGGAGCACGGACGGCCAGTGGCGCGCTGACGGCAGCGACTATGACGCCCTGGAGTGGCGCTCGGAGCTGTGGGGCCACATACGCATCGTCAACCAGTTCAGCGCCGTGGTCCGGCTGCCCGTTCTGCTGACCAACACGCACGCCAACGACCTGGACGTGACCGGGGGTGGGTTGTCAGACCTGTCGGTGGGCCTGAGATACGAGCCGGTGCTGCCGGGCCAGTACGCAGGCGTCCCCGGGATCGCGCTGTTCCTCGGCACGACCATCCCGACGGGCCGCGCCATGCACGACGCGGATGAGCCCGCCGACGTTACGTCGCGCGGCGGCTGGGCGCTGACCACCGGCCTCAGCCTGGAGCGGGTCATCCTGCCGTGGTTTATCCGCGCGGACGTCAGCGTGGTCGTGCCACTGGCTCACACGGCGGAAGCAAACATGAGCAAGCGCTTTGGCGTCGGCGTCACGACGTCGCTGATCAGCGGCTGGGAGGTCGTCCCGAGCGTCGTCCTCAGCGTGTTGGGGCAGGTCGCCTGGGAAGACGACCTGCACCGAAACGACGTCGCCGTCGCCGGCTCCAATCGCCTGCAGCCCACCGTCGGGCTGGCGCTGTCATGGCGCTTTCTTGACCATTGGACAGCGCAGGCGTCAGTAAACACAGGGATCTTTGCAGACACCATCGGCATCAACCAGGTCGGGCAGGTGACCACGACACTGGGGCTGAGATACGGCATCTTCGAATAAGGAACCACGACCAAATGCTCAAATACTCACTGATTCTCCTGTGCAGCGCGGCCACGGTTGTCGGCTGCGGCTCAGACGACACCACAGGGCCTGATGCGGACTACGTCGACACCTTCACCAATGGGCTCTCCCGCGCCGGCGAGCACTTCAAGGTGTCCATCGTGGAGGCCACCCCCGCCCCCCCGGACAAGGGCGAGAACGCGTGGACGCTGGTGCTGACGGACGCCGCCGACGCGCCGATCGACGACGCCACCATCAACATCCGCCCGTTTATGCCGGCCCACGGCCACGGTTCCACGCCGGAGACGTCGCCCGCGGTCTCGGCGGGCGCCGACGGCAAGTACACCATCGAGAAGTTCGTGCTGATCATGCCGGGCCGCTGGACGCTGGACCTGGAGATCAAGGGCGCCAACGGCACCGAAGAGACGATCCAGTTCGCCTTTGAGGTTGAAGGCTAGCTCTCTGCTAGCTCAGTCGCTGCGCAAACCGCGCCAGGCCGGCGGCCACAGATGACAGGTAGTTGCTCGCTCGCAGCCTGTCCGCGCCAAAGCGCGTCTCGAACAGGCGGCGAACGGCGGGAACCTGCGCCGTACCGCCGGTCAAAAAGACCGTGTCGACGTCGCCTGACTTGATCTGGGTGCGGGTCAGCAGCTCTTCGACCGCCCCGTCAATGTCGGCCAGATCGGGCGCGATCCACGTCTCGAACTGGTCGCGGCGGACGATCTCGTCGACCTCGGCAGCGCCGGCCGAAAACCTCAAACGCGCGCTCTCTTCGGCGGTCAGGCCGATCTTGGTCCGCTCGACCGCCTGGTACAGCGCGTAACCCGCGTCGTACTCGACCACGTCGATCAAGGCGCGCACGCGCTCGGGCGCCAGCGCGGTGCGCGCGTATTGGTTCAGCATGTTCATGTTGCGCTCGGACTTCAGCACGCTGAGCTCGTGCCAGCGCTTCAGCTTGCGAAAGATCCACGCGGGCAGGTGGCACTCGTCACCGGTCATCGAGCGGTATTTGGTGCCCTTGCCCAGCGCCGGCGCTACCACGTGCTGGATCAGGCGCGCGTCCAGGTTGTCGCCCGCCACGCCGACGCCGCCGGTGCCGATGATGCGGTTGGGACCGGCCAGCTCGTGTGCGTGCGACGGGCCCAGCCGCAGCAAGCTGAAGTCGCTGGTGCCGCCGCCGAAGTCCGCCACCAGGACAACTTCGTCACCCGACAGCGTCGACTCGTACTGCAGCGCCGCGGCCAGGGGCTCGGGCACAAACGTCACGTTGGAGACGCCCGCCAGCGCAAAGGCCTTGCGCAGGCGCCGCTCGGCGAAGTCGTGGTCGTCGGCCTCCGTCGCATAAGCGAACTTCACCGGGCGTCCCGCGGCAACCACGGCCTTGTTCGGGTCGAACGCAGCGCCGGCCTGCCGCGCAAGGTCCTTGATGACCGCGGCAATCAGCTGCTCCAGGCGCATCTCGCGCCCGAAAACGCGGGTCGCCTGAAAGCTGCGCACCGCCAGAAACGACTTCATGGACTGCATCAGGCGGCCGTCGGCCTCGCTCTCGATGTAGTTTTCGATGGCCTCGGGGCCACACCACGCCGGCGGCATCCCGTCGACCCAATCGCGGTCGTTTTCGAAGAACAGCAGGGACCGAAAGACGTCGCGCAGGTCGCCGTCCAGCGCAAAGCGGGCGACCTGGACCTCGTCCCCACGCGCGCGGGCCACGGCGCTATTCGTCGTGCCGAAGTCGATTCCAATACCGTGAGTCAAAGGGTGAGCCTCATGAACAAGAGACGATGCTATCTCACCCAGGCCCAGCGCGGGCCGGTATCCACGCATCCACCGCGACGATCCGCGTTGGTGCAGTAGATGCGCACGTGAAAATGGTCCGCGTGCGGCGACGAGTTACCCGGCTGCACCAGCACGCGGCGTGCGCGTTTGAGGATCTCCGGATGCTCGTTGCGGGAGCGTGCGTAACCCATCATCAGGTTGCGCAGCCCGTTGGAGACAAAGATGTACTGGATCTGGGGACGTCGCGACCACAACAGGGTCCGCACCAGCCACCAGTTGCGCTGCACGTCAAAGCTCCAGCCCTTGCAGTTCTTCGACAAGCAGCGGCCCTGGCCATCGAAGTCATAGAAGCCGCGCGCGCGCTTGCGCCGGCCGTCGGGGGCCATCATGTAGAAGAGAATGTCGACGTCGCGACCGCTCTGGTGGCTCTTGTGAGGCCCCATCTTGCCGCCGTGCTGCTTGCTGATGCTGCCCAGGATCATCGGAGGACCGCCCACCGCCCAGTCAACCGTGGCGGCGGCCCGCTTGAGCAGGCGCACCATCTGCCGCGTGCCGTAATGCGAGCGCTTACGGCGCGTGTTGGCCGTAAAGCTGTGGTGCTTGCCGCGGGCCTCCATCTCGACACCGCCCACCAGGGAGCCCCCGGCCGCGCGACCCTTGCTGTGGCCGCCGATCGGGGGCGTGGTCACCGCCATCAAAGTCGCCAGCGCCAGAGTTACCATGCGTCCTCATCCGGACGTGCGGCTGACTTCAACTTCCGCCGCAGCTTCTCGAGCGCCTCTTTGTGGATCTGGCTGATCCGCGCCTCCGTGACCTCAAGAACCTGAGCGACCTCTTTCTGGCTCAGCTCATTGTAGTAAATGAGGCTCAGCACGGTCTTTGGCCGGTCCGGCAGGGTCTCGATCAGCGCCTTCATCTGCGTGCGCCGCTCGTTGGCCTGGGCCAGACGGTCCGGCGTCTCCTCGCGGTCGCGGATGTCCAGCGCCATGTCGTCCAGCGACACCGGCGCCTGCGCCGACAGCTCGTTGCTGAGCTTGTAAAACGCCTCCAGCTCCATATCCAGCGCAGCAGCCATCTCGGGCGCCGTCGGGGCGCGGCCCAGCGACAGCTCCAGCTTGTGGTGCATGGCCTGGTGCTTTTTGGCCTCGCGACGGCGCCGCTGCGAGAGCGGATCCAGTCGACGCAGGGCATCCAGCATGGCGCCATGGACCCGGACAGACGCCAGGTGCTCGAACTCGGTCTCGCGATCGGGATCGTAGCGCTCAGCGGCCTGAAGCAGACCGATCGTGCCCTCGCATACCAGATCGTCCAGCTCCACCGCGTATCCGGTGCGACGCCGCACGCGCTTGGCGATGCGATAAACCAGCGGGGAGTAGCGCTTGACCAGCTCCCGCGGGCTCATGTCCAGGCCGAGCTTCTTCGGCTTTGGGGTTGTTGAATCGCTCTGGGCCTTACCGTACGCGGCTGCGACCCGTGCTGCCTCGTAGTTCGTGCTCATGCAATGCCCTCCTCGGCGGCCAACAAATCCCGCCAGAACATCTGAAATCCCCCGCTGGAACCGCCGGCCGCCGGACTTCTACGGAGGATCGCCTCCGCCAGTGCGCTGATGCGCTGCGACGCTGGTGCCATCGGGCTTGAGATCACGAAGGGTGTTTGGTTCATGACCGCCTGCTCAACCGCAGTGTCATGAGGCACCCACCCCGCAAACTCGACCACCACTGATAGGAATCGGCTGGTCACGGTGTAAATCTGACGAAAAACATCACGAGCCGCGGCCTGCGTGGTCGTATTGTTCACGACAACCAGCACACGATGCAGCCCACAGCGGTTCGCCAGCACCTTGATCGTGGAGTATGCGTCGGTCAGTGAGGTCGGCTCCGGACCGACCACCACGACGACCTCCTGAGCGGCTCCGGCAAAGAACTGCACGTTGCCGCCGATCCCCGCGCCGGTGTCGATGAGCAGGGTGTCGTACTCTTCGGCCAGGGGCTCCAGCGCTTGCAGCAGCCGCCACTTGTGGTTGGCCTCCAGCGAGGTCAACTCGGCGACCCCGCTGCCCCCTGACAGAACTTTGACGCCGTCAGGCCCGTCCACGAGGCAGTCCTGCACGTCGCCGTCCTCAAAGAGCAGATGGCTCAGGTCCTTCTTGGGCGTCAGCCCCATCAGCACGTCACAGTTCGCCATGCCGAGGTCCGCGTCCAGCAGCAGCACCTTGCGCCCGTCACGCGCAAACGTGATGGCCAGGTTGCTGATAATGTTGCTCTTGCCGACGCCACCCTTCCCGCTGGTCACCGCAATGACCCGGAAGGACCGGCTGTAGTCGCCTTGCAGCGATTGAGCTTGGTGATGCATGTCCTCTTCGCCCCCTTTAGCCCAGTACGGCCTGGCACAGCTGTGCCGGGTCCGGTGTTTCGATGTCGCCCGGGACCTGCTGCCCGGTGGTGATGTGCGCGATCTGGTAGTCGGTGCCCCACACGGTGGACAGGACGCCCCCGATGTTGCGGGCCTCGTCCATCTTGGTGACGACCAGCGAGCGGATGCCGCTCTGCGAGTAGCGCTGCACGATGCTGCCCAGGTCGTTGCCCGGGGTGCCGGCGGCTACACACAGGTGCCGCTCGACGGGCGTGCCGTGCAGCAGCGCGTCGGTGTCCGCCAGGGTCTGGTCGCTCCAGGGGTTGCCGCCCGCGGTGTCGATGAGGACCAGGTCCTTGCGACGAAAGCGGTTCAGCGCCTGCTTGAGCTCGGAGGAGCCCTGCGCGACCACGCACGGGACGTTGAGCAGGTCGGCGTAGGTGCGGACCTGATCGACGGCGCCGATGCGATAGGTGTCGGCCGCGACCAGCGCCACGGACATGCCGTGGTTCACCACCGCGTTGGCGGCGACCTTGGCCAGCGTCGTGGTCTTGCCGACGCCCGTGGGCCCGACAAACGCGGCCACGGTGTGCTTGTCACGCGCCCAGACGGCCGGCGCCGGCTCAAACGCGGTCTGGATGCGCAGGGCCGCCATCTGCATGCGGCGCTGCTGGTTGGACTCGGCCGCGACCTGCTGTGCCAGCGCCCGCGCCAGGGTGACCTCGACCCCGCCCGCCACAAGACGCGTGATCAGCGCGTCGCCGGCGTCCTCCGCGTTGACGCCGCGCATGCCCATGACCCGGCCCAGGTCCTTGAGCTCGTGCATCAGGCGGTCCCACTGGTGGTTGGAGCGCGTCCCGACCGTGCGCTGGGCCCGCAGTCGCGAGATCTCCTGGCGCATCTCTTTGAGCTCGGCGTACAGGCCGTTGAGCATCTCCGGCTCGGGCACGAACCAGCTGCGCTCGAGGTTCTCCTCGGTGGCTCCGGCCTGCGCGGCGTCCACGGCCGACTGGGGGTCCGGGTCCGTCGCTGCGGTGATCTCGACATTGCCGCTGGGCAGCTCACGCGTCGACATGATCACGGCATCGGGGCCGAGTCCGGCCTTCACCATGTCCATGGCATCGCGCATGCTGGCAGCTCTAAACGTCTTCATTTTCATGGGTTAACGCCCTCCGCACTCATAGTTGGAAACGGGTTGGTCTGGCCCAGCGAGACGGTCGTGAGCGCGGAGACCTCCATGCGCGGAGGCAGCTCCTGCTGGGCCACGACCGTGACCTGGGGCATAAAGCGATTGACGAACTTCCAGAAAGCGAACCGCAGGTCCGATGGGGCCACGATGACCGGGCGGTGACCGGCCACGCCCAGGGCCTCGACGGCGCGCTGGATGCCGCCCAGAAGCGACTGCGCGGTCGGCAGGTCGGGTGCCAGCGCCGTGTCGTGCTCGTTGGAGATCAGGCACGTGCGCATGGCCTCTTCGCAGCCGGGATCGAGCAGCGCGGCGTACAGCTTGCCGTCCGGCTCCATCAGCGTCTGACCGATGGACGGCCCCAGGCGCTTGCGCACGGCCTCGGCCAGGTGCACCGGGTTCTTGGAGACGCGGGCGGCGTCGGCGATGCCCTCGAGGATGGTGCGCAGGTCCCGGATGCTGACGTTTTCGCTCAGCAGGCTGCGCACCACGGCGTGGATCTCGGAGTAGCCCACGATGTTGGGGATGAGATCGTCGACCAGCTTGGGGTGCCGGCGCGCGACGACGTCGACAAGCTCCTGCAGCTCCTGACGACCCACCAGCTCGCAGGCGTGCTCGCGGAAGATCTCGGACAGATGCGTGGCCACAACGGCGGCGGGCTCCACGCAGGTGTAGCCGGCAAGCTCGGCGCGGTCCACGTCATCGGGGGAGATCCAAACCGCGGGGATGCCGAAGGCCGGATCGCGGGTCGGGGTGCCGTCGATAGGCTCGGCGGCGTTGCCCGGGTCCATGGCCAGCACGCGGTCGGTCATGAGGGTGCCGCTGGCCACAGTGACACCATGCACCAGCACGCGGTACTCGCCGCCGCCGATGTCCAGGCTGTCGCGCAGGTTCACGGGCGGGATCACGATGCCCAGCTCTTTGGCAAAGCGCTTGCGCAGGCCGACGATGCGGTCGAGTAGCTCTCCGCCGCGCTCGCGACTGACCAGCGGGACCAGGGAGAAGCCCAGCTCCAGCTGCAGCGGCTCGACGATGAGCATGTCCTGGATCTCTTCTTCTTCGGTCGGCTTGTCGGGCGCCGCGGTCGCGTCGGCGGCGGCCGTCTGAGCGCCCTCGTCGGGCAGATTGCGCTTGACCCACCACAGCCCACCGGCGAGCCCCAGGAACGGGATTGCCGGCAGACCGGGGATCAGCGCCATGGAGCCGACGACCGCGGACGCCGACGACAGCACACGCGGGTTGGTCATCGTCTCGGACAGCACCTGGTTGCCCAGCGTGCGACCGTCGGTGGAGCGGGTGACCACCAGGCCGGCGGCGGTCGCGATGATCAGCGACGGAATCTGGGAGACGAGGCCGTCGCCGATGGTCAGGATGGTGTACAGCTCCGCCGCCTCGCCCATGGAGAGGCCGGCCTGCGCGGTACCGATGACCAGACCGCCGACGATGTTGATGCCGGTGATGATGAGCCCGGCGATGGCGTCGCCGCGGACGAACTTGTTGGCGCCGTCCATGGCTCCGTAGAAGTCGGCCTCGCGCGACAACTCCTCGCGGCGCGCCTTGGCCTGCTCCTGGTTCATGATTCCGGCGGCCAGGTCGCTGTCGATCGACATCTGCTTGCCCGGCAGGGCGTCCAACGTGAAGCGGGCGCCGACCTCGGCGATGCGACCCGAGCCTTTCGTGATGACGACAAAGTTGATGATGATGAGGATGAGGAAGATGACCAGACCGACGATGTAGTTACCGCCGACGACGAAGTTGCCGAACGTCTGGATGACCTTGCCCGCCGCAGCCGTACCGTCGCCGCCGCTGAGCAGGATGAGGCGCGTGCTGCTGACGTTGAGACCCAGGCGGAAGAGGGTCGTAATGAGGAGCAGCGACGGGAAGACGCTGAAATCCAGCGGCTTCTTGATGTGCATGGCCGACAGCATGACCGCCAGCGCGATCGTGATGTTGACGGCAAGGAGCAGGTCCAGCACGGAGCTTGGGACCGGCAGGATCATCAGACCGAGAACGCCGACGACCAGCAGCGGAACGACCGCGTCGCGCTTCATGCGTTACCTCCCAGGCGCTTCTTGATTCGGTAAACGTGGGCGAGGACCTCGGCGACTGCCTGGAACAGGTCCATCGGGATATAGCGGCCGACTTTGACCTTGCGCCACAGCGTGCGGGCCAACAGCCGGTTTTCGACGACGGGCACGCCGTTTTTGCGGGCGATGCGCCGAATGGTCATCGCCAGCTGATCGGTGCCCTTGGCCACCACGCGCGGGGCGAAGTCGCTGCCGGTGTCGTAGCGCAGGGCGACGGCGAAGTGCGTCGGGTTTGTGACGATGACGTCCGCGTTGGGCACCTCTTGCATGATGCGGTTCATGCTCAGCTCGCGGTGCATGACCTTTCGCTTGGACTTGACCTCGGGCGTGCCCTCGTCCTCTTTCTGCTCTTTTTTGACCTCGTCGCGGGTCATCTTGAGCTGCGAGATGTGGCGGTGCTTCTGATAAGCGAAGTCGATGAGCGCCACGATGCACAGGGCCAGGCCGGCGGAGATCAGGATTTTGACGATGGCGCTGCCGAGACGGCCGAGCATGAAGGAGACGTCGCGGCTGCCGATAAGCTGGACGTCGGAGATCTCTTCGGCGGCGACCAGGCCCACGACGATGCCGATGAAGATCAGCTTGAGCACGGCCACGCTGACGCGCATGAGCGCAGGACCGGGACCCAACAGCTCTTTGAAGCGCTTGATGGGGTCGATGCGCTCCCACTTGGGCGCCAGGGCCTTGGGCGAGACGACGATGCCGGTCTGAACGAGGTTGGCGAGCGTCGCGCCGGCCAGAATCATGAGGGTGAAGGGCATCAGCGCGGCCGCCAGCGAGCCCATGGTCGAGCCGAAGGCCTCTATGGCCACGCTCATGTCGGCGCTGGCGTCGACGGAGCGGCGGAAGGTGTGCGCGGCGCCGTTGAGCAGGGCGGACATCACGTTTTGGCCGGTGGCGTAGCACGCGATGCCGGCGGCCATGACCATGACGGCCGTGGGGACCTCTTTGGACTGCGCGACCTGACCCTCGTCCCGCGCCTGCTTGAGGCGGCGTGGCGTGGGATCAAAAGTCTTGCTTTGTTTGTCGGCGGTATCAGACATCTATTCGACCGCCCCCAGGAAAACGTTCATGTCCTCGGCCAGGGTGGGCACGCGCGCCTCGAAGGCCTCGCGGACGGCGAACAGCGTGGTGTCCAGCAGCAGGATCCCCACGCACAGCAGCACCGAGAAGCCGACGGCGAAGATGTTGAGCTGCGGCGCCGCGCGCGCCATGAGGCCCAGCCCCACGTTGATGAGCGTCGTCACCATGATGATGGGCGCGGCGATCTGCAGCGCGGCGATGAACAGGCCGTGCCCCATCTTGGACAAGGCCTCGACGTCAAACGCGATGAGCGCGGTGCCGCCGATGGGGTACAGCTCCAGGTTGTACAGGAGCCCGCGCACGGCCTCGTGATGGCCGCCCATGCCCACGAAGAGCAGCATGGCGGAGATCGACAGCAGCGAGGACACGGCGGTGGTCTGCTCGCCGGTCGCGGGGTCCACCATGCCGGCCATCGACAGCGCCATGACCATGCCCGCGATGGAGCCGGCGACGTCGGCAATGGCGAAGAGCATGCGCAGCACCAGGCCCATGCCGGCGCCCAGGATCAGCTCGCGCGCAAGCATCAGAATGGCGGTCGAGGGCTCGGACGGCGCCGGCACGATCGGCATGCCCATCGCGCTGTAGCAGAACACCGTCAAGAAGGTGACGATCATCATCTTGGTCGGCGCGGGGAAGGCGCCGCCGGACAGCCCGGGCAGCGAGATCAGCATGGCCGAGATGCGCAGCAGGATAAGGAATCCGGCGAAGATGAGCGGCTCGATGAAGAGCCAGATCGGGACGCTGATACCCACTAGAAGATAAGCCCCATGCCCGCGGGCCCGACCTGCGCGACCTGAGTAAAGATCTCGCGACAGAAGGTGATCACCCGCTCGCCGATCCAGGGCGCCGAAAACCAGAAGGTCAGCGCCACGGCGATGAGCTTGGGCACGAAGACCAGCGAGGCCTCCTGCACCTGGGTCGCCGCCTGGATCAGGCTGACGGCCACACCGACGATCAGGCCGACGAGCAGCAGCGGCAGGCTGACCGCAAACAGCAGCTCGACGGTGGCCTTGAGGATGGCGAATGTTGAGTCGGTATCCATGAGTTAACCTGCGCCGGTCGGGAGCATGATGCTTTGGGCCAGCGAGTGGAGAACCAGACCCCAGCCGTCGGCCAGGACAAAAACGAAGAGCTTGATCGGCAGCGACACCATGACGGGCGGCAGCATCATCATGCCCATGCTCATCAGCACGGACGCGACGACCAGATCGATGACCAGGAACGGCAAGAAGAGCATGGCGCCCATCTGAAACGCCGTCTTCAGCTCGCTGAGCATGAATGCGGGCACCATGGTGAAGGTGGAGACCTCTTCCACGGTCTCGGGCTCCTCGGCGCCGGACAGCGACAAGAACAGCTCCAGATCGTCCGCGCGCGTGTGAACCAGCATGAAGTCGCGCAGCGGTCCGACGGCGCGATCGGCGGCCTCTTTGCCTTTGATCTCGCCCTTCTCATACGGCGTCAACGCCTTGACGTTGATCTCGTTGAAGACCGGCGCCATCGTGAACACGCTGAGGAAGAGGGCCACGCCGATAAGCACGCGCGACGGCGGCAGGCTCTGCACGCCAACCGCGTGACGAAGCAGCGACAGCACGATGATGATGCGGGTGAAGCTGGTCACGCTCATCAAGATGGCGGGGGCCATCGAGAGCAGGGTCAGCATCAAGAAGACTTTGATGGCGGTGACGTATCCGCCGTTGCTGTCGGCGTTGACCTCGAGATCGATGATCGGCTTGGCCGCCGCGACCGCCTCTTCGGCCAACGCGGGCGTCGGAATGAGCAGCACAGCGGCGAGGGTCGCCAGCGCAATGCACGTCCGAATGATTTTCTTTCTCGCCATACCGGAGGGGGGGTAGTGCGAGAAGCATGCCGACGCTCGGACAGCCCCCTAATCAGGGCGCAGTCATTCGTTTATGAATTCACGACCGCCCGCTGGATCGTCAACGCGTTGACAGTTTCACGGCGCGGACCAGTAGCCGATGTCCAGGGGCAGGTTGCGCCAGTCGCAGTGCACGTGGGTGTCGTACATCAGCGTGAATGAGGCGTCGTTTTGCTTGCAGGCCTGCTCGATGGTGGCCAGCGAGGTCGCGCCTTTGGTGGTGACGTCGACCGCGTCGCCGAACTGGTGGCGCGAGTATTTGGCGGCGCCGTCGATTCCCGAGTTGTAGCCGGGGGAGCGGAAGCCGCTGTTGACGTGCAGGGGCACGCCGAGATCGGTGCGAACCTGCTGCAGCTTGAAGACCGCCTGCGGACTGAAGACGCCCCACTGGCCTTTGGTCGCCGACATGAGCTCGTTCAGCGCAAAGTTGGCGGCCACCTTTGTGGAGCCGGAGGCGGCGTTCAGGTCCAGCAGCCAGTTGGGCTCGGCGTATTGGATGGGGTCGGGCGAGCCGGCCGGATTGGGCCAGCTGTACGCGGGGTCCGCGATGTCGGCCAGCGGCACCAGGTCGAAGCAGACATCCCAGCTGTTGGCCGGCCCCGGGTAGCAGGTCTCAACACTGGGCGGGTCCGGCGGATCGGGCGGGATGTCGGGCTCGGGCGGCTGGGTGTCCGGTGGCGGCCCGGCGTCGGGCGGGCCCAAATCGGGGGTCGGCGGCAGATCCTCGGGCTCTTCAATGTCCTGCGGCGGGCCGAGATCCTGCGGGGGCGGCGCCACATCCGGTATGGAGGTGCCGAGGTCGGTCGGGCCGGCATCGAACGGCGTCGGGGGCCCCGCGTCAGGCTCCGCGTCCTCCTCGGGTTTGGTGTCCGGCGTCGCGTCCT
>CAZJHX010000152.1:0-25354 GCA_964545715.1 uncultured Myxococcales bacterium | reverse complement strand
CGATCGACCGTCGTCTGGGTCGCGGCGTAGACAACGCCCATGCCGCCGATCGCGACCAGCTCGCCGACCAGGAAGCGGCCGTCGATGTCTCGGCCCGAGAGGTTGCGCTCGTCCGACAGGGTGAGAAGCTCAGTGCCGTCATCGGGACACAACTCACCGGTGTCAAACTCCCCGTGACAGTCGGGGCAGAACCGAAACGTAGCGTTCTCCACCTGGCGAAAGCGACCCTAAGAGTCCTCGGGACAACTCGCACAGAGCCGGCGCGGCGAGACCGCGGCCAGATTGGCCGAAGGCCCCGAAGGGCGGGCTGGTGGCCCGTTCGAGGGGCCTGAGGCCCAAGCTGGCCCGGTATCGTCGTGGCGGCTCATGCGAGTTTTCCCGAGGGCTCTTAATTACATGGTTGTATGCAGCAGGGCTTTATTACCACGAACTTGGTGAAGACGCCGTCTCCCTCGAAACCTGCGATGCCCGCCTGGCCCGTGGCGCCCGCCGCCGCGTTGAACGGCGCGATGTCGGTTTCGTTGACGGTGGCTGAGTAGTCATCGCCTATCGCGCGGGCCGTGATCGTCAGCTTGTCCGCCGAGTCGATGCCCGTGACGGTCTTTTGTTGTTTGGCCGAGGCCGTGCCGCCGGTCACCGTCTGCCAGTAGGTCTCCAGCTTGCCGGACGGGGTCGACTGGAAGCCGAAGCGCACATAGTTTTTCGAGTCGGCGGCCCGCAGCACGACCGCGTTGTCGAACGTCGGGTTCTTGAAGGTCTTGAACTCGGTTTGAACCTCGACGTCGGTCCAGGCCGAGTCGCCGATCAGCAGCGCGCCGGCCGGGCTTATCCCGCCCGCAAACTCAAACGCCGTGCCACCCGCGCTGGCCCAGCTGCCGAGCTCGCCCTCGTAGACCGCCTCTTCCAGCAGCGCGCAGCCGCAGTCGGGGTTGTCGCAGATGGCATCGTCACATTGGGCACAGGCGCCCAGGTTGCACGGGTGCTCACAGCCGCAAGGCAACCCCCTGGCCTTGAGACCGTCGAAGCTGCCGCCGCCCGCGCGCATCACCACGCCGGCGCGGCCCTTGTTCAGCACGCCCGGAGCAAAGGCCTTGTCCGCGAACGTGTCGTCGATCACCGCCATGGCCGCCTGGCCCTGGACCCGCAGCACGATGGGCACCGCGCCGACGCCGATGCCGCCGTGGTTGACGACCGGGGTCTTGGACAGCTGACCGCCCACCTTGAACTCCCACCAGGTCGTCAGCTTGCCCTTGTTGTCGCGCCGCGCCATGAAGACGCCGAAGTCCACGCTCGTAACGACACGAAACGCCAGTCCGAGCGTCCATTCTTCGCCATCGGGCGTAAACGTGGTGCTGCTCTCGACATCCTTGATGTTCAGATCGCCGATCGTCACCATGCCGCCGACATAGAGCTTGCCGTCGTCCACAACCGCCGTGCCCTCAACCGGCTCCCAGGCCGCCAGCTCGCCGCCCGCCAGCGCCGGGTGCAGGTCCGTGCAGCCGCACGTGGGTGAGGCACACGGCGACTCCGCACAGCCCGTCGGACAGCCGATGCTGCCCTGGCAGGGGTCCGTGCAGTCGCACGGCAGCTTGCGGATGGTCACGTTGTCCACACGAACCGCGCCTTCGAGGCCGCTGAAGCCCACGCGCCCCTTCGCGGTCCCCGAGAACGACACGCTGTGCGACGCGCCGCTCACCAGCGCCACAGCGCCGCCGCCCTGAACCCGCACACGCACGTTCAACGGACCGGCCGGATCCACCGCCACCGTCTGCTTGGCGCCCAGCACGCTCAACAGGCCGTTCTTGTTCTGGCTCCACCAGGTCTGCAACCCGCCGCCCTGCTTCTTCATGTGGAAGCGCAGGAAGTTCTTCTTGCTCTGCCACCGCACCAGCACCGCGTGCTCATAAGCACCACTCGGCGGCGTCAGCTCGGCGGTCAATTCCACGTCGTCCAGATCGCTGGGCGCTGTCACGACCGGCCCCGTCGGGACCATCGCGCCGTCCTTCAGCGTCGCAAGCCCGCCCGCCGACTGCCAGCCCGGCACGCCGTCGGCAAACCCATGCTGCACCGGCGTGCAGTCGACAGGTCCCGGCTCCGGACAGCCCGCCTCGCACCCCGACTCGGGACACAGATCCGAGCAATCGCAGGGCAGGTGCTTGACGACGACGTCATCAAAAGCGCCCTCTCCGGACGCGCCGTACAGGCCAACGCCGCCGGACTCGAGCCCGTTGAAAAACGCCGTCTGGATCTTGCCGT
Source organism: uncultured Myxococcales bacterium (assembly GCA_964545715.1). GTDB lineage: Bacteria > Myxococcota_A > UBA9042 > CAZJHX01. Next base: position 23,098 of record CAZJHX010000152.1, on the reverse strand, counting down.
CGACAACCGAGGCCGCGCCGGTGCCCATCACGCGCACCCAGAAGTCCAAGCTCTCTCCGTCTGCCACGGTGTGGTTGACCGTGCTCCAAGTCGTCGACTTGCCGGAGTTGATGGCCTCCCACTGCGTCTTCACCTTGCCGCCCGCGCGGAAGATGTTGAGCCGCACCATGTCCTTGCCGTTGATCCGCACCGGCACCGCCACCTTGAAGTCGTCACTGCCCACCGGCGTGTAGCTGCCCGTGACCTCCACCTCGCTCCAATTGGCCACCGACAGCGCACCCGCCACATGCCCGGCCCCCTGCAGCGCCAGACCTGTGCCGCCCGCCGGCGTCCACCCTGTCAAGTCGTCAAAGCCGAAGGTCTTGGAGTCACACGCGCACTCGGGATCGGTGCACACCTCGATGGCGCACTCACCCGCGTCACCACACGTGCACGGCAGCGACCGCACCGAGACGTCCTCAAACCGGCCCGTGCCCTTCGCGTCAAACAGGCCAACGCGCCCACTGGCCGCCAGACCGCCCGCGTACACATTGACGTCGGCGCCGTTCACAAGCGCCACTACGCCCGAGTCCTGCACGCGAACAGCCACCGTCACCGGCGCGTCGGTGCTCAGCCCCTCATGCGTCACCGTGTTCGTGGCCGCACTCCAGTCACCGCCGGACAGGCTGTAGAAGGCGCTCTTGACCTTGCCGCCCGACGCAAACACCCGGAACACCAGCATGTTGTATTGATTGATCGCCCGCACGGCGACGCCCGCGTCCCAGCCGCCGGCGCCCATGGGATCGTACGTCGCCTCCACCTCTACATCGGACAGGTTCGTCGCCCCGGCCACGATTGCGCCCGCAACCAGCAGACCGTCCGCGGTCGCCAGCGCGTTGCCGCCGGCCGCAAGCCACACCGACGGGGAGCAGCCCGCACAATCCGGCGCCTGGCAATCGGGCTTGTCACAGCCGGCGGGACACCCGCTCCAAGCGCAGACATCGCCGCACTCGCACTGCAGCTTGCGCACCGTGTACTTATCGAACCCGCCTGAGCCTCCGCCCGCCGTCAGCCCGACGCTCAGGTTGGACATCGCCTCGCCAACCACCTTGATCGCCACCGGCTTGCCGTTCAGAAGCCCGATCAGCGACACGCCCTGCGCCTGCACCGCGAGCGTCAGCACGGCCCCCGGCACATACGTGGCGCTGGCCTTGGCGTCGCCGGCAAAGTAGGTCTCCAGCGCACCGGCGCCGTCACCCGACACCACAAACTGCTGGCCGCCGACCTTCAGCCCAACCGTGAAGCCCTCGCCGTCCACCGTCTGATAATCGACCGAGCCCTCGACCGCGCCGGCCCCGTCACCCACAGGCGACAGCTCGCCGGCCAGGTACAGCCGCCCATCCGCAACCACCGCGGTGCCCGCGACCGCCTGCCAGCCCGACAGATCGGCCCCCGAGAAGTCAGCCGAGGCGTGCGTGCAGCCACACGCGCCCCCCGTGCACGCCAGGGACCCGCCGCATGCGCCACACTGCGCGCCCTTGCACGGGGGACCGCAGTCACAGCCGAGCGGGCCGGCAACCAGGTTGGACCAGTCCCCCGCCGTCAGCGCAAACTGCCCATTGAACCCGGTCCCAAAGAACGCCGTCGCCACCTGTCCGTTGACCTCGGCCGCATAGCCACCGCCCGCCGCGCGAACGACGACGTGCAGCTTGGTCCCGGCCGCGATCGGCAGCTGCGCCACGTTGTACGGCCCCTTCTGGTTGCCGTTTTCGATGGGCTGCCAGCCGACCTGCAGGTTGCCGCCCACGTACTGCAGCAGCAGCCGGTTGTACGTCTTGTCATTGCCCGAGAAGAGCGAGATGTGCTCTTTCCAGTTGGCGCCCTTGGGCTGGTAGTCCACCGCGATCTCGAGATCGCCCCAAGCCGCCTCGCCGTACGTGTCGGTCTCCGGCACATCCAGCTCCAGGTACGAGCACCCGCACTGGCCGTCGTTGTTGCAGACGTCACCCGCCGGGCACACACCGCACTGCCCGTCACAGCCGTCATCGCCGCACTGCTTGCCGTCACACTCGGTCTCGCAGCCGATGCACTGGAAGTTCTTGTCACACGTTGTCCCGGGCAGGCACTCACCGCACGTGCCGCCGCACAGATCGTCGCCGCACTCTTTGTCCCCGCAGACCGGATCGCACAGGCAATAGCCGAACGGGTCACACTCGGAGCCCTCGGGACACACACCGCACGTGCCGCCGCAGCCGTCGTTGCCGCACTGCTTGTCGCCGCACTCGAACTGGCACTCGCACTGGGCGCCGTCGTTGATGCAAGCGCTGCCCGGCGGACACAGCCCGCAGTTGCCGCCGCACGCGTCGTCGCCGCAGACCTTGCCGTCACACTGCTGAATGCACTGGCACAGCCCCTCCGGGTTGCATTCGAACCCGCCCGGGCACCCGCCGCAGCTACCGCCACAGCCATCGTCGCCGCAGTCCTTCACCGAGCACAGGCTCTTGCAGCCGCAGCCCTCGATGATCTGGAAGTTGTTGAACTGGCCCGTGCCGCCCACGGACCACAGCCCGGCATATCCCGCCGCGCCGTTGTCGGGGTGCGCCTTCAGCGCCTGCCCCTCGGAGTACATGGTCACGGTCGTGCCGTTCAGCACCACGCGCATCGTCAGCTGCTTGTTGGGGGCTTGTCCGGCGGAGTCCAGGATCTGCACGTCGGCCGGCTCCGGTCCCCTGCGCGCCAGCACGTACTCGCCCTTGTACACACCCCAGCCGATCCAGCCGCCCTCGGCGCTGTTGATTCGGAACGTGAGAAACGCCCCACCGCCCGGGGGCGCCTTGAGCACGACCTGCAGCTCCCCGATATCCATCATCCCCGCGGTGTTCCGCGTCAGGGAGTCGTGCTCGGGCACGGACTGCAGATGCAGCCACTTGTTGACGACCTCCGGCTCCACGCCCACCACCGTGACCCAGTGGCTGAGGTCATCGTCGTTGAAGTTCTCGACCTCGTTGAACTTCTGGCCGTCGTCCGTGAACTGATCGCAGTTGTCGTCGTAGCCGTTGCAGATCTCCTCGGTCGGATCCTTGGCGTCACACACCGACTGGCCTTCCACACAGGTGCCGACGCCCGGGCACACCCCAAACGGCGACTCCTCGTAGCAGACCACCGGCTCGATTCCCTCGTCGGTCTCGCCATCGCAGTCGTCGTCGATACCGTTGCACTCTTCGCCGCCGTCCGGGACGTCCTCGTCGATCAGGCCGTCGCAGTCGTCGTCGATGCCGTTGCACAGCTCGCCGCCGTCCGGCACGTCCTCGTCCGTCAGCCCATCGCAGTCATCGTCGATGCCGTTGCACAGCTCGATGCCGTCCGGCACGTCCTCATCCGTCAGCCCGTCACAGTCGTCGTCCTGCCCGTTGCAGATCTCCTGAACGCCGGCCAGCCCATCGTCGATCAAGTCATTGCAGTCGTCGTCCAACCCGTTGCAGATCTCGTCCACCGGCTCACAGGGCGGCTCACAGTTGTCCACGTCCACGGCCTGGCACTCGCTCCAGCCTTCCGCGCCATGACAGACCTCCGTGCCCTCGCACTCCAGCCCGCTATCCAAAACCACCGAGCAGTCTCGAAGCAGCCCCTGGTCGAGCTCGTTGTAGCACTCGCACTGTCCGGTCACCGGCACGCAATGACCGTCGATGCACTCGGTCGCCGCCCCCGGGCAGGCGCCCACGTCGCAGGGCACGGCGCACAGCTTCGACCCGTCCACCCCAAAATCGACGCAATGAACCCCGCTCACCGCGCAGTCCAGGTCCACTTCACAGTCGATGCAGTTAGCGACCTCGTCGTCGTCCCCGGCGCCCGCCTCGTCCGGCGGCACACACACGTGGCTGTGGCCGTCGTGATCACCACCGACGTGAAAGCCCGCCCCCTCGCCCTCGGTCACGCAGACCCAGTCGCCCTCGCACTCGTCAAACGCGTGGCTGCACACGTCCGCGCAGTAGCTGGTGCCGTCGGACAGGGTGATGCAGAGAGTGCCCGGCGGGCAGTCCTCGTCACCGCCGCAGCCTTCGCCCGGCAGCTTGGAGTCCTGGTCAGGAAAGGAGACGTCTTCGAACTCGGTGATACCGGCGAGCTTGTCGCTGCCCTCTTCGGGACACGAGCACTGCACCAGTAGCGTCAGAATGGTCGCTGCTGAAAGGGACGTCGAAACTGCGCGACGTATCACGGTAGGCACTTCACCTCAGACGGTGTCGACGCAATGTCCGGCCCGCCCGTGTTGAGACTATCATCCACGTTGTCGCCCCAGCACCATGCCAGGCCATCGTGGCTGACCGCGCAGGTGCTGCCGTCGTCAGCCGACAACATCCGCGTCTGAGGAATCTCGATCACATCGACGGGGGACTGCGCCGTATCCGTCGTGCCGTTGCCCAGCTCGCCGTTCGGGCTGGAACCCCAACAGGACGCCTGCATGCCGAAGCTGACCGCACACGAGTGCAGCGTGCCCGCCGAGATCTGTGCAACCCCGAACAGGTCCGCCGCCCCAACGCTCTGGTCCTCGGCGTTGTCGCCCCAGCACACGCTGGTGCCGTCGTCGACCGTTGCGCACGTGTGCCACTGACCGGCGCTGACCCCGCGCGGCGTGTTGCTCAGCAGCACCACCGGCACCGGCGCGTTCTGGTAACCCCTGACCCACGCCCCAAGCAGCGCCTTTCTGGCCTCGCCCCAGCAGTGCACGCTGTTTTTGCCCAGACCCGCCACGATAGCGCACGTATGCCGGTACCCGGCCGTGATCGCGATCGCCCGCAGCGTGCCGACCTGCCCGTCGATACCCTTCACAACCGCAGGCGTCGACGCCTGATCGTTGTTGCCCGTGCCAAGCTGGCCCTTGCCGTTGTCGCCCCAGCAGTGGACCGTGCCGTCGACCAGCAGCGCACAGCTGTGCTGATCCCCCAGCGCGATGGCTTTTGCCGACGCCGGCAGCGACACCGACACCGGCGTCACCGAGTCGCCTGTGCCCGCACCCAGCTGGCCCAGCTCGTCATCGCCCCAGCACAGCACGTTGCCCTCAACCGTCAGCGCGCACGTGTGCTTGCCGCCCGGCTGCACGTCCACGACCTTGCCCTCGCCCAGACCGGCCACCACGATCACCGCGGTGGTCGGCGACGGCTCGGCACCCGACTGGCCTTGATCATTGACGCCCCAGCAGCGCGCCGTCCCATCCGACAGCACCGCACAGCTGTGCTTGGCCTGCCGGGCGATGCCCTTCAGGTGTGAGATGCCCTGGATCTCGGTGACCTTCTGCGCCGTGACCGCGCCGGTCTTCGTCCCGTCACCCAGCTCGCCCGCGCTGTTGGCGCCCCAGCATCGCAGCTGGCCGTCCGACAAAAACGCGCACGTGTGGTCCGTGCTGGCGTCGATCGCCACCACGCGCTTCAGGAACGACGGCCCCGCCGGGTCGCCCTCGAGCACCTGCTGCGGGATCAGGACGGTGTCCGTGTCCGTCAGGTTCAGGCCCAATTGGCCCGTATCGTTGTTGCCCCAGCACCAGGCAGCGCCGTCGGCCGTCACCGCACAGCTGTGCTTGCTGCCCGCGCCGACGCTCAGCACATTGTCCAGCCCGATATCGGTCGGCGTCGTCGCCTCTTTCGGCCCCTGCGGCCCCAGGCCCAGCTGGCCGTCGCCGTTGTCGCCGAAGCAGAAGACTCGCCCGTCCACGCCGGCCGCGCACGTGAACGCCTGGCCCAGCGCCATGTCCACGAACCCGCCCGACTCTGTGGCATCCACCTCAGCCGGATACTGAATCTCGTTTTTGGCCTGCGAGCTGGCCTGACCGGCGTAGTTGAAGCCCCAGCACCAGGCCGTGGCGTCGCCCTTCAGCGCGCAGTTGTGAGCGCCGCCCGCCCAGATCTTCACCACGCCTGTCAGCGGCGTATCGTCCTTGTCCAGCACGACCTGGCTGGGTGACACCACCACCGGCGAGAAGCTCGGCGCGACCTGCTTGTTGAAGTTGGCGCCCCAGCAGAAGACCGTGCCGTCCTGCTTCAGCGCGCACGTGTAATCCAGCCCCGCCACAACCTGCGTGACCTCGGTCATGCCGGGCACCGGGATGAAGTCCCCAGCCGGCACCGTGTTGCCCGTACCCAGCTGGCCAAACGTGTTCTGACCACGGCAGTGCACCGCACCGCTGATGCGCGCAACGCACTCGTGGTTGGGACCGATGGCCGCGGACGTGACGTTGTTCTGGCCCGTGATCGGGTCGTCGCCCCAGCACTGCAGCGCACCGGTGGACAAGAAAGCGCAGCTCTGACCGTCGCCCACGGACAGGTCGATCGCCTGGCTGTGGCCGGGCGTCTTCATCGTGCTGACCTGCGTGTTGTCGTCCAGGTTGCCCGCCTCATCGATGGGACGAACCAGGAAGTAGTAGCGGGTATCCGGCTCCAAATCGAAGTTGGTGTTGAGCGTGCCGTCCTCGATCAGCGCATCCGCCTCCCACGGGTCGCAGCCGCCGTCGCATTGGTCGGTCACGCAGATCTCGTACTTCAGCACCGGCTGGCCCGTGAAGTTGTCCGTCGCCGCGAGCCACTCCAGCAGTACGCTGGGCTTGTCCGTGTTGCCCGTCAGGTTGGGTGTCGGCCCGTCATACTGCGCCGGGAACTCGGGCGACTCAGTGTCGCTGATGAAGGTCAGGCCGTTGGAGCACTCGCTGATGTTGCCCGCCGCGTCCTCGGCCTTGACCCAGAAGGTCGTGCCCGCGTTGACCTGCACGTTGTGCACACGGTTAAACGCGCCATCGTCAAAGATGGTGGTGTCGTCGTCGTTGAAGATCAGCGTCTCGCAAGGCGCGCCGCCCACGTACCACTGAATGCGCACGATGTCGGCCTCGGCCTGGCCCCACACCAACGGGTCCGTGACCTTGTTGTTGGGCGTGACCACGTCAAAGCTGGACAGCACCGGAGCGCTGGGCGCCTGGTTATCGTGCACGTACTCGACGAACGTGGCCGAGCAAAGCGAGGTGTTGCTGGCCGCGTCAGTCGAGGTCGCGTAGATCTTGGTCGACTTGTTCTTCTTCACCGACTGCGTCAGCTTCACGCAGTAGTTGCCGAGCCCGCTGGCCTTGCCCTCACCCTTGATCGGGGAGGCGCATGCGGCGTCCGTGAAGAAGTTGACGATGGTGTTGGCGTCCGCCGTGCCGCAAACCGTCGGCTTGGCCTGGGGCGCGGGCGACTCGGGCTCGGTGTAGTCAACCGTGGGGATGGCCGGCTTGATGTCGTCGTGCACGTAGTCCAGTCCGCTGCTGCAGTCCGACTTATTGCCCGCCGCGTCCGTCGCGGTCGCGTAGAACACGGACAGATCGTTGGGTGTGACCTCAAAGGCCGGCTCCAGCGACCAGCTGCCGTCATCGCCGACCACCACCACGCCCTGGGGCTCCTGGTCGCAGCCCGCGACAAACAGCGTCACCACGGACTTGGGCTCGGCCGTACCGGACACCAGCGGATTCTTGAACTTGCCGGGCGAGCCGGGTGACGTCGACACGAGCGCCGGCGCGTCCGGCGCGATGTTGTCGTGCACGAACGTCAGCGTGTTGGAGCAGCCCGACACGTTGCCGACATCGTCGATCGAGTTGGCCGTCAGGTCCGTGATCGTATTGGGCAGCACCGACAGGTTGAACGCGACGGTGCCGTCGATGGCCGCGTTCTTCTCGGCGAACGGAACGCCCTTGCAGCTGGCGTTGGTAAACATGCGGATGACCGCGCCCGCCTCCCCATTGCCGTTTACAACCACATCCAGCGCGGAAGACGACGGCGACTCGGGGTTGGTCGTCAGCAGCTGCGGGACGGCCGGCGGCGTGCTGTCGTTGGTGTAGACGTACGGGTTGGAGCAGTCGGATTTGTTGCCCGCAGCGTCCACGGCAAACGCGGTGACGATGGTGTCCGTGTCCGCAAGAACGGTGGCGGCGACGGCAAAGCTGCCGACCGGGCTGGCCTGGCCGTTGAAGTTCTTGCCCTGGCAGTCCGCGCCCTGCACGACCACGACCTTGGCGTTCTCCTCGGTGTTGCCCAGGATCAGCGGCTGTATCTCCTTGGCCGGCGGCGCCGGGTCCGAGCCGGTGATCGAGATGCTCTCGGGCGGCTTGTCATCGTGCTCGAACTGGATCGGCGCCGAACACAGCGACGTGTTGCCCGACAGGTCGGTCGAGGTGGCGAAGATGTAGTTGACCTTGTTGGCCTGCACCTGCACGGCGCCGGCGAAGTCGCCCGCGTCGTCAGCAAACGCCGCCACACCCACCGCCGAGCCGGCGTTGCAGTCAGCCGCCGAGTAGAACTGGATCGTAGCGCTGGGCTCGGTCGTGCCACCGATCTCGGGCGACAGCGACGAGTTGGACGGCGACACCGGCTTGGTCGTCGACAGCGTCGGCGGCTCGGGCGCGGTGTCATCGTGCACATACACCAGCGGGGTCGGCGTGCACCCGGATTTGTTGCCCGCGGCGTCCTGCGCCTCGGCCCAATACGTGGTCGTGGTGTTGGGCGCCACCGACACGTCAAACTCCCAGGAGTCCAGCGCGGTGATCAGGCCAAACGTAACCTGCTGGTCGCCGCAGCCGGTGCCCTTGTACAGGGTCACCATGGTGTCGGTCTCTTTGGCGCCCTGGATCTTGGGCGCGGTGCTGATCTTGTTGGGCGACGCCGGCACGGAGCCGGTGAACTCCGGGACGTCGGGCAGCAGATCGTCATGCGTGTACGGCAGGCCCGCCGAGCACTTGGACGCGTTGGCCGCGGCATCCACCGCCTGCGCATAGATCAAGGTCGTCACGTTCTCGAGAATGGCGACGGTCGACGTGATGGTGCCGTCCTCCGCCACAACCGTGGCGCCGATGGGCTCGCCGGCGCAGGCTGCATCCTTGAAGAAGGTGATGTCCGTGTTGGGCTCGGCGGATCCGTAGACGATCGGGTTGAGCGTAGCGCCCGTGTCCTGCGGATCGGTCGACGTCAGGTTCGGCGCGTCCGGCGGCGTCGAGTCGTTGATGTACTGCACGCCGTCGGAGCACTCGGACTCGTTGCCCGCTGCGTCCACGGCCTTGGCGTGGAAGGTGTTGTCGGTGTCGGGCTCGGTCAGCCAGGGGGAGGCGAACAGGCCGTCGACCGGGCTCGCCAGGGCCGGGACGGAGGCGCCGGTGCAGTCGTCGGTCGTATACACGTACACCGTGGAGCCGGCCTCAGCGTTCCCGATGATGAGTACGTTCTCTTCGGGGCTCGGCGAGCCGGGCTGCGTCTTGTCGATGACCGGCGGGCCGGGCGGCACCGAGTCGTGCAGGTATATATAAGGTACGACCGAGCAGGGCGACTCGTAGCCGACCAGGTCCTTGGACTTGGCGTACACCGCCGTCTCGGCGTTGGGCTGCGGGATGTTGATGGTGATCGAGAACGCGCCATCCACGTCGGCGGCGCCCTCGCCCAGGGTGAATGTGGCGCAGTTCTCATCCGGGAAGAACTTGATCTCGTTGAGGCCCTCGGCGAGGCCGTAGACCATCGGCGTCAGGGAATTGCCCGGCGACGGCGGCGTGCTGCCCTCGATGAGCGGTGCGGGCGGCGTCTCGGTGTCATGAACGTAGAGCAGCTTGTCGGCCGAGCACGCGCTGGTGTTGCCCGCCGGGTCGGTCGCGTTGGCCCAGAACTGGTTGATGCTGTTGGGCGCCACGATGGTCAGGATGCCGAAGGTGCCAAGCTCAGCCGCGGTGTCCTCGCCAACCGGCCCCACGGTGCAGTCGGCGTCCGTGTACAGACGGATGGTCGCGTTGGGCTCACCCACGCCCACCAACAGCGGGGTGGTGCTCTTGTTGTCCGGAGACGGCGGTACGGTCTGCTTGAGGACGGGTGCGTCGGGCGCCACATCGTCATGCACGTACTCAAAGCCGGTGCTGCAGTTGGAGGTGTTGCCCGCGACGTCCTTGCCGCGCGTGTAATACATCGTTGCGGCGTTCGGCTCGGCCGTGACGTCCACCGAGAAGAGGCCCTCGTCGTCCGCAACCGTCTCGGCGTGCGGGTCGCCGGTGCAGTCGGCGGTCTTGTAGATCGTGATCTCGGCGCCGGCGGTGTCCGTGCTGCCCAGCAGCGTGGGCGCGGTCTCGGACGACGGCGTCGGCGGCTCGGTCAGCGCGATGACCGGGATGGTCGGCGGGGTGCTGTCCTCTTCATAGGTCACGGACGTCAGCGAGCAGTCCGACAAGGTGTTGGCGGCGTCTACGCCCGCGGCCCAGAAAGTGGTGATGGTGTCGTCCTGGACGTTGACGGGCACGGCAAACGCGCCGGTCTCGGTGATGAAGTTCTCAGCCAGGGAATCCCCCGAGCAGAACTCGTTGTCGAAGATGCGGACCAGGGTCTGCGGCTCGCCGTTGCCGACAACGATGATGCTGTTTTCGTTGGCCGGACCCTCGGGCACCGTGCTGGTCAGCTCGGGCATCTCGGGCGGATCGCAGAAGTCGCCCATACCGTCGCCGTCCAGGTCGCTCTGCTCGGTGTTGGGCACCAGGGGGCAGTTGTCGTCGACGTCCAAGATGGTGTCGTCGTCATCATCGGTGTCCACGCAGTCGGCGTCCGGATCGCCATCGGTGTTGAGGAAGCCCTCGTCGATGTTGCCGTTGCAGTTGTTGTCGTCGCCGTCACAGATCTCGTCCGTGGCCGTGATCGCGTCGCACTGGGTCAGGCCACCGGCCGTGCACAGTCGGGCCCCGCCGCACGCGCCCTTGTTGCAGCGGCTGAAGGCACCGTCCGACACCGCGCGCTCGTTGCAGGCGCACTCACCGGACGTCGGGACGCACTGGTTGGAGAACTGGCCGGTAGGCTTGCCGTCGGCGACCTCTTCCACGGACTGACAGCTGGACCCCTCCAGGCACTGCGCGTCGGAGGTGCAGGCGATACCGCAGAAGCTGCCCTTCTCCTCGCCAAAGAACACGCATTTGTCGCCCTGGAGGCCGGTCGCGTCGTCACACTCGTTGCTGGCGGTGCAGGGACGACAGGCGTTGATGCCGCGCTCTATGCACAGATAGGTCGGGTCGCCGGTGAACGTCACAAAGACGCATTGCCAGGCGGGGTTGGCGCACTCTTCGATGCACGGCGCGCCGGTGCAGACGTTGTAGGAGTTGCTGGAGGGGACGCAATAGCCATTGTCGGCGCATTCACCGCTCTCGAGACACGGACAACCCGCGGCCCCGGGATTCGCTTCGCAATCGGGCGGTTGCCACTCTTCCTTGGGCGGCTTCACATTGGTGTCCGGCAAGCCCGGCGAGGGTATGTTTCCGTTGTCGTTGTCTATGTTGATTCCGGCGTCAGGTTGCGCTGCAACCCCGGCGGTGGTTGGCCCGCCTCCACACCCGGCTGCGATTAGTGCAGCTGAGAAAAACGCTAAGGACCGTGTGCAAAAAAGCCGATTCACGTCTTGCCGTATCATTTTCCCTCTTCTCTGTGACGCTATTCGCCGGGGCCCCGTAAAGCAAACCTTGTGCCCACACGTTCAGATGTCACCGTAAACATTTGAAAATGCAGGGCTGAACGGCCCTCAACCGTGGCAAATTGCCCCCACCCTCACGTCACCCAGTCTCACCAGTCTCACTCAACTGTCCAATTATGGGATTCTAACGAGACGATTGAACAGTTCAATGGGCCTACGTCGTTTGGTAAACTGAGCCCGGTGAGCGGCGCGGATCAACATCTCGGACGAGTCTTTGGTGGCCGTTATAAGGTACTGCGCAAGCTCGGCGAGGGCGGGATCGGCTCGGTTTACGCCGGCCTGCAGACCAATCTGGACCAGCGCGTAGCCATCAAAGTTTTGCGGCGCGAGGTCAGCGCCAACGAAGTCACGGTGCAGAGATTCAGGAATGAAGCGCGGATCTACGCCCGCATCAACAGCCCGTATGTCGTGAAGATCCATGACTTTGGTCAAGACGGCGAGGGCGAGCCGCTGTACCTGGTCATGGAGTTTTTGCCCGGCATCAACCTCAATGACCTGATGGGTGAGCGCGGCCCGCTGCCTCCCGAGCTGTTGTGCACCCTGGCCGGGCAGATCCTGGAGGGGCTCATCGCCGCGCACAAGCTCGGGATCGTGCACCGCGATCTCAAGCCGGCAAACATCATGATCCGCAACGCCGCCAGCGACAAGCCGTTTGCGCAGATCCTGGACTTCGGGCTGGGGCAGGTCGCCGGCACGCTGGAGGTGGCGGACACCATGGAGGACCGTGTCGCTCAAGCCGCGGGCGCCGACTTCCATCACGGGCTCACCATGCCGGGCGCCATCACGGGCACACCGCTGTACATGTCGCCGGAGCAGTGCAAAGGCGAGCGCCTGGACCACCGCAGCGACATCTACTCGCTGGGCGTCATCCTCTACCACATGGCCTGCGGGCACCCGCCGTTCATGGCGAGCACCACGCTGGGCCTGATGACGATGCACGCGACCGAAGCCGCCAAGCCCCTGCGCGAGCGCTTCCCGGAGCTGGAGACGCCGGCCGCGCTGGATGACATCATCATGCGCTGCTTGGAGAAGTCGCCCGATCGCCGGCCCGACACGGCCGCCGCCCTGATGGAGGAGCTGTCGACGGCGGCGCACGAGATGTCCAGCCCGTCCATCGTGCCGCTGCTGGAGGCCGGCGAGCGATACGGCGCGGACGCTCCCATCCCGGTGTCGCGCCGATCCTTCGGCGACAGTGAGCGCTCGGAAGAGGACACCGTCGCCATCGTCGGGCAGATCCTGTTGAAGCTTGGCAAGGCGTACAAGAGCTTTGCCATGTACCCCCGGGACAACCCGATCTTCCAGCACGCCGCAGACGAGCTGCACGACCTGCTGGACCACTTCTTTCAAGAGTCCGAGCACCTGGCGCTGAGCATCGACCGCTTTGCCGTGCACTTCGCCGGTCAGCGCGTGTACGAAGACACGGACGTGCGCTTCAGCTACCCGTTCAAGCTCTTCGCCGACGGGATCCGCAAGCTCTTCTTTCACCAGGGCATCACTCGCACCGAGATAGCCTCCTATCTGGACTGCCTGCACAAGGTCTCGTCGGGTCCGCGGCTGACCTCCGACCTTGTGACGTTGATGTGGGAGCGCCGCTTCGAGCGCATCACGTATCACCTGGTCGAAGACCTCATCGAGGACACCATGCCGCATGCAGAGCGGCTGGGTGAGCTGGTCGCCGCCGACGATTATGCATATCGCGGCGTGGCGCCGGCCCGTCGACAGGCCAACGGCAACCTGAGCGCGACGCCAACCGCGACCGTCGAGGCCGGGCTGCAGCCGATGTCGGACGAGGACAAGACCGAGCTGGAGCGCTTGATCGTGCTGGCGGAGACGCGCGACGACACCGCCGGATTCGCGCACTCGGTCGTGGGCGCGCTGCGGCAGTCGCGCGACGTAGGTGAGGTCCAGGCGCTGCTCAAGGTGCTGGCCGAGGTCATCCGCGGCCTGCTCGCGCTCGGCGACCTGGAGCACGCGCTGATGCTGTTGTCGCCGGTGCGCCGCATGCTGACCGAGTACCCCGACAACGCGGTCGCCGGGGATCTGCGCAAGCTCCTGACGGCAGCCGGTGACGAGCAGCACGTGGCCGCGGTCATCAAGCGGCTCAAGGACGCGGACCTGGACGGCGGGCGGCACATCGGCACCTACCTGGCGCTGTGCGAGCCGACCGTGGTGCCCAGCATCATCGACCACCTGGACACGGTGGAGGGCGACGCGCTTCAGGTGCTGCAAATCGCGCTGCTGGTGCTCTGTAAGAAGGCGCCGGCGCGGCTTCAGCCCGGACTGGAGCACGGCCGCACACCTGTTGTCGTGGCCACGGTGTTGATCCTGTCCGAGTGCGAGGCGGCGTCGGCCATCGTGGTGCTGCGGCCGCTTTTGAAACACCCGGCCCCGCAGGTGCGCCTGGAAGCGCTGCGGGCGCTCTTCCGCCACCGGGATACGCGTCTGGCGCGCGAGCTCAAGCCGCTGATGGATAACCCGGATCCCGACGTGCGACGCGGCGTGATCGACGCCATGGGCGGGTCCGACCCCAATATCACGCGCGCGCCCCTGATCGCGCTCCTGGACGACGAGGCGTTTTTGCAGCGCGAGCACGAGGAGCAGGCGGCGCTCTTCCGTTCGATGGCGCGCCTGGGCGGAGCGGACACGGTCTCCGCGATGGGCCGCGTGCTCTTCTCCGCGCCCAGCGAGGACTGGATCCGTCGGCGGGTCATGCGCATGGTCGGGCTGGTCATCGGCGCGGTCGCGGCGGCGCTGGTCGTCGGCAAGCTGGGCGGCGTCTTTGCGGGCGCGGCGGCGTTGGCGGTTGGCGCGATCGTCATCGTGCGTCAGGGCGTCGAAGAGATCGCCAACAAGCGCGGCCGGATGGCAGTGTTGGTCGAGCCGGCGGCGCTGTGCCTCAAAAAGATCGGCACCGCCGAGGCGATGCACATGCTCACCCACGCCGCCACCAAGGGGTCGGCGCGCACAAAGCGCGTGTGTGAGCGCATGCTGCAGCGAGGGGACGCGACATGACGGACACCCCAGCCGATGCCCTACAAGTGGAGGTCGCCGAGAAGACGCGCGGCTTCGCGCACGATCTGATCGTGCAGTTCTACGCCGCGATTCGAGTCGCACGCTTCCACAGCATCGACAACGCGGCTGCCCAGAAGGCGCTGGACAAGCTCATCGCCGCGCTGGATGCGCTGTTCGACGTGCAATATGACGTGTCGCTGCTGTTCTACTCCAAGGACTTCTACGTCAACGACCAGCGCATCAAGGCGTCGCGTGAGAACTACAAGGTCTTCGACGAGCTGGCGGACAAGCTCAAGGCACGCCAGATCGGGGGGCTGCGCTTGCCGACCAAGCCGGGGCGCGACGCGCTGTCGCACTTCATCTCCGTGTTCAACGACATCCAGCCGGCTAATACGAAGACGCCGTATCAGGACATAAACGCGATGCTGGCGGCGCGCGGGGTGCGCTCGATCGAGCTGACGAGGTACGCGGGCGACACGGTGTCCGAGCTGCCGATCATCGACAAGCGCACGTTTACCAAGCAGTCGTATTTTCGGGCGATCACCGTCGTAGAGCAGCTGTATCAGCAGGCCCGCGACCGCAAGCCGCTGTCACTGAAGAGCGCCAAGCGCGTGGTCCAGAACTTTGTCGACCTGCTGGAGGACCGCACCGACGAGCATGGGCACCTGCTGCTGTTGCTGACCCAGCTGAAGAACTGGCGGGGCTACCTGTTCAACCACGCGGTCAATACGGCCGTGCTGTCGCTGGTTCTGGGCAGCTCGATCGGGCTCAGCCGCGAGCTGCTGCGGGACCTGGGGATCTGCGCGCTTCTGGCGGATATCGGCAACGCCACACTGCCCCGCAGCGTGCTCGACTCCCCCGATGAGCTCACCGAGGCGCAGTGGGACGTCGTCCGCATGCATCCGATCACGGGCGTGCCGGCCATCGCGAGCTTCCAGGAGCTGGACCGCGTGCTGATGCGCGCGATCATCGCGTGCCTGACCCATCACAAGTCGTACGGCGGCGCAGGCTACCCTGCCAGCGTGGGCTCCGAGGGCGGCCTCTTCGGCCAGGTGATCGCCGTATGCGACCGCTATGACGCCATGACCACGTCGCGCCCCTATCGGTCGGAGCCGCTGAGCCCGCCCGAGGCGATGGAGGCGCTCGTGCTGGCGGGGGGCAAAGAGCTCAATCCGGTCATCGTGCGCGCCTTTGTGCAATGCATGGGCGCCCTGCCTTCGGGCACGGTCGTATTGCTGGGCACCGGCGAGATCGGGCTGATTATCAATCAGAAGCGCAAGGTGCGGATCCTGTCCCAGGGCACCGGCTCGTTGGTCGCCAACAGCGAGGTCGAGATCGGCGCAGAGCCGGGGCAGCACAACGTGCACGAGATCATCGCCAAGAGCGACGCCGGTTTAAGCCGCCTCAAGACTACCGCCATCTTTTCTGATAATTAGATGACGCGTGACAGACGATCCTCGTATTGGCCAGGTAATCCACGGCCGCTACACAATTACGCACTGCATCGGCCGGGGCGGGATGGCGCAGGTCTACATGGCGCGCCAGCACTCGATGGATCGCGATGTCGCGCTGAAGATCCTGCACAAAGACATCTCCCAGCGCCGGACGGCCGTCGACCGCTTCTTTTTGGAGGCACGCGTCGCCGGCAAGCTGCGGCACACCAACACCATCACGATGTTCGACGTGGGCCAGGACACGGACGGCACGCTGTTCATGGTCATGGAGCTGCTGCGCGGCCGCCCACTGAGCGGGATCATTGAGCTGGGTGGGCCGATGGCGGTCGAGCGCACGGTGCGCATCGCTATCCAGGTCTGCATGTCGCTGGCCGAAGCGCACGAGGTCGGGATGGTTCACCGCGACCTCAAGCCCGAGAACATCTTTCTGACCAAAGAGGCCGGGCGCAAGGACTTCGTCAAGCTGCTGGACTTCGGCATCGTCAAGCTGCTGGAGGACCCCGAGCTGCTGCATCTGACGACCACCGGCTCCACGCCGGGGACCCCGTTTTATATGAGCCCCGAAGCGGGCCGCTCAAAGCCCGTCAGCCCGCGCAGTGACCTGTATTCGCTGGGCATTATCCTATTCGAGATGCTCACCGGCGAGCGCCCGTTCGACGCGCCAAACCCCGTCCAGGTGGTCATTCAGCACCTGCAGTCCCCGGTGCCGGACATGAGCACCTACGGCCGGCGCGGCGACATCCCGGACGCCCTCGAAAAGGTGATCCGCAAGCTCCTGTCGAAGGACCCCAAAGACCGATACGCCAACGCCTACGACGTCGTCGAGGCGCTCCTGCACGCGGTGCCCGTCGGCAGCAGCAAGGTCTTTCGGCCAACTCCGACCGATCCCAACGTGGCAAACCTGGCCACCGCGGAGTCCATGCCCGCGATCGAGAGCGACACCCAGCTTGACGGCCCCAAGCGGCACAACCGGACCGAGACGCTCGAATCCGCCGGCGAGGACTAACGGTGGGATCAACTACCTGACGGGGGGCGCAGCTCGGCGGGGACGCGGGCGTCGTTGGGATCGGTGATCAGGGAGCCGTCGGACATAGCAGTGCGCACCCTGGCCGGGATCTCGTCCAGCGAGGTGACCGAGTTGCCGATCGCGCGACCGACCACGTTGTTGTACTGATCGATCCAACTGTCCAGGGCATCCGGTGAGCCACGCTCATGGGCGTTGCCGACCGAGGTCGCCGAGGACTCGCCGTGCCGGAAGGTCAGGCGCGCCTGCCACGTACAGTGCCGGGCCGCGTTCTGCTCCCAGCCCGTGCTGTACTCGTTTTGCACGTCCGTGGCGGCCGAGGCGTCGTCCCCGTAAGCGGCGTCATAGGCGTCGATGGGGCCGACCTCCATCACACCGGACGCGGCCTCGCGCAGCTTCTCCCAAAACGATCGGCGCTGCCCCGACGCGCTGCTGTCGGACTGCGATCCGCTCTCGTTTTGCGAGTCGTTGGACGAGCCGCCCTTGTTCATCTGGACGGCGCTGTCGCTGGGGCGCAGCGACGCGGCCTGTTCATGATAACCGGACCCTGCAACTGCGCTGCGCCCGGCGGTCACGCCGGAGGTCGAGGTGAGTTGGGACCCTTCCTGGGACCGGCGTTTGGCTTCAAAGCCGGACATAAACAACTCCCGAGGGGGGGTTAGGGACTCTTGAGAAGCGCCAGCAGCGGATCGACGCGAAGATCGGCCGGATCCTCGTACACGCCGATGTCGTGGAAGAGCGCCTGCATGATGTGCTCGGGCTTGATGATCTCGCCCTCTTCACCCACATCGTTGAGGCCCGTCGTCAGGTTGGTCGGCGTCGGGTTCATCCCGATATCGCTGCTCTTCCCGATAACCGTGTCGCCCTTGATGCCGGCGCCGACGACAAAGGTGGCGTTGCAGATGTGGTGGTCACGCCCGCCGCGGCTGTTGAGCAGCGCCGTACGGCAGAACTCGCTGAAGCCGACGATGACCGTGTGATCCATCCAGCTTGAGCCGGTGCCCTTGAACTCTTTGGACTCCAGGTCCTCGATCAAGCGGGAGACCGCGTTGAAGCCGCGCTCCTGCCTGGGGCCCTGATCATCCGCCCACTCGTCATAGTGGGTGTCGAGGCCGCTGGCGCCCGTGAAGCTGACACACCGGCTGATGCCCGCCGTCAACGCCGTGGCCGCCATCGCCGCCTGCGCCTCGGGACTCTGCAGCGCCGCTGCGCCCGACGCGCCGATACCGTAGTGGTCACGGACCGCCTCCATCTCGGGCGTCTTCGCCTGGAAGTTGAACAGCTGGTCAAAGCCGCTCTGCACCATCTCGCGCGCCTTGATGCGGCTGCCCTCGGCTTTCTGCCACGCGTGCGACTTTTGCGCCACGTTGCACTGGGCAGAGTCTTTGAGCATCTGGTCCAGCAGCTGATCCAGCTTGGGATCGACCGTCGGAACCTCCTGCTTCAACGACCGCACCAGGTCGGGCACGCTGGCCACCTTGAGCCCCGTTGCGTAGTTGGGCTGGTCGACGTTATAGCTCTCCACCCGCACGCTGAGGTTCGGAATCGCCTCGTTTTTGCCCAGCTCGGAGGCAAACCAGGTCGCCGCAGATGAGCCGCGCGCCAGCAAACCTGTGGGCGGCTTACCTGTGAGGAAGCGACGCCGGCCGGCCTCGTGGGTGAGCGTATCCATGCTCATGCCGCGCACAACCGCCATCTTGGAGCTGTGGTTGAGCAGATCACCGATGTACGGGCCGTACATCAGGCCGCTATTGGAGAACTTGGGCGCCCCGTCGTTGGTGTCGTCGTTCAGCAGCCCGTAGGCGGGCTGGATCTTGGTGATCGTCGTGTTGCCCGGGTTGAACTGAATCGGATCGCGCGGGTCGAGGCCCAGCAGGATGTCCCAGCCGCCCGAGAAGTAGACAAAGACGTAGTAGCGCTCTTTGTTGGCCTTGGCCGGGTCCTTTTCGGTGGCCCACGCCAGGCTGTTCATCGCACCCAACCCGCCGAAGCTGGAGGCGCCGAGCAGACCGGCGGTGCACAGAGAACCCTGCAGGAAGGAGCGGCGATTCGGTTTTTTGAAGCTCGTCATTTGCCTCTCCTAGTAGGTATAGAACCCGGGGTGCAGCATCAGGCCGACACACACGGTCCGCCAGGCCACCACGGGGTCCTTGCTGATGAACTCGGCCGACTCGTACAGCCAGGCCCACTGCTCCATCTGCGGATCGTCGATCGCCACGTCGTCACCGTGGAAACGAAGCAACAGCTGCTGCAGGTTATTGAGGATCTTGCCGGGCTTCTTGGCCCAGCTGTCCTTGGGACCGGCCTCCACCATGAGCACCTTGGGATCCAGGGTGATCTTTTGCTCCTTGGCGGCCAGCTTGAAGCAGGTCTGACGCGCTGCGTCGTCAAGGAACTTCTGGAAGAGCGCGGACGGCTCGAGGTCCTCGCTGGTCAGGTCGATATAGTCCGGCTTGCCCAGGGTCCGTGACAGGGCCTGGAAGTTGCTGGTCCCGTTGGACGCCGTCCACCCGATGCCGCCGGTCACCTGCAGAATCGACTTCTCCAGCTGATCGATGTTCATGCGACGCCGCTGTCGCGCCGCGGGCTCCACGACGGGCGGTGTGGGCGCGATGTTGACGTCCACGCCCTCGCCCAGCGTGCCGCCGGCAGGGGTGTCCGTGGGGGCCTCGTCCAAACCGTCGACCAGATCGACGCCGACCGGATCGACAGCCGGTGCAGGCAGCGCCCACTCGGGCTCGCTCTCTTCAGGTTCACGCGCCGGCTCGGCCACCGGATCAGTGGCCGGCTCTTCGGCTCTCGGGGCTTGTGTAACCGGCTTTTCGTTCACTGGCTGCGCCGCCTCTGTGGGCTCCTGCTCCAGCGTGGGGCTCACGGTAGCGTCATCCACCTGACAGCCCATCGCGGCGACGGACGCCACCAGAAGACTCAATGTCATCATCTGCAGGGTCTTCATCAGCGAACCCTCCGATAGACGTCGCTGCTCACGATCGCCTTGACCAGCTTGCGGTAGCTGTAGTCGCCGGACACAAAGTCGATAGCGAGATCGTCCAGCCACTCGCCCTCCTCTTCGTACAGGTCGCGCCCCAGCAGCCAGGTCGCCGTGTTGTACGCCACGCAGGTGGGCAGCCGATGGTCGACCACGGCCGTCAGCGCCAGAACGCGCGGTCCCACCTCCACATTGATCATGTGCTCCGGGCGACGGAACTCGTACGCGCGCAGCCAGCCCAGGTACGGCTCCTGCTCTTTGTCAGGCGCCTTGGTCAGGTAGTAGATGCTGCACTTGCCGCCGCACTGCTGACCAATGGTGGCGCAGTTGTAGCAGTCGTCCGCAAACGCGGGGTAGGCCTCGGGATCGAGAAACCCGGCCCCGCCGGTGGTCCAGCGTCCCCAATACGACGCGCTGGGCTCCAGCAGCGAGTGACAGTATTTGCAGCCGGCGCGCACCTGCAGGTCGGGCTGCAGCGCCTCCTTCTCGTCCGCAAACGGGATGCCGCCCGCCGGGGGCTGGAACGGCTCGCACAAGAAGTTGTTGTAGAAGCGGTTGGCCCGCGCCCGGTTGGTCTGGAAGCGACCCAGAAACGCCATGCTGGTCAGGATGCCCGCATGGTCGTCGCTCAGCTCGATCTCCACCCAGGTGTCCTCTTGGGTGTACTCGAGGTCCGGCAGGCTGTCTTTGGAGATCGCCAGCGGCACCAGCCGGAAGTTGGCGTAAAACGGCGTCTGATAGCGCAGGTGGTGGACCAGCGGCCCGTTCACAAACGCGCGCTTGTGCGTAAACAGGTCCGTGTAGGGCCCGTCCTCTTTGATCATGGTGGCGATCCGCAACTTCACGTCCATCGCCATGGCCTCGGTGATCTTGCGGTTGACGCTGCCGTAGCGGCACCAGTTCATGTTGGGCCCACAGCCGCAGCCCTTGTCGACCTGACCGTCGCGCTGGTGGCAGGCGACACCGGACGGCGACACCATCACGTCCTGGGCATCGTAGGCGCACACCTTGATCTGTGTGGACGGCGCCCAGTAGGGGCTCACCCACACCCAGCCCTCGCGGTTGGACATGTCACCGTCGGTGGGATCTGTGTAGGGCGTGGTGGCGATCAGGCCGTTGGCCGTGTAGGTCGCCGGCTCATCCAGACAGCCGATGAAGTCGCCGCGATACGTGACCCCGCGGTTGCGCACCCAATACGTGTAGTTGCCCGGACCCCAGTAGGTGCGCCGCAGCGACACCCGCGTGTTGGCCAGGTTTATATTGGTGATGTTGTTCCACAGCAGCGCCTGGTGTTGGCGAACGACCTGATCGGCAAACTCGTCGGTTGCCAGCCACTCGTCCAGCACGTCCCCCGTCAGGTCCTCGGCCTGATGCAGGGCCTCGTACTCCGTCATGGAGGGCACCACGCCGCGCATGTCCAGACTGACAGCGCGCGCGTACGCATACCGATCCATCACCGGCTCATCCGCAGGACAGATGAGCGGCTCATTGTTCAGCTGCGCCTGAGCGCTCGAGGCGCACAGCAAGAGGGTCAATGCAGCAAGAGCTCCCTTCATCGGCAATACTCCGTTATCATTCAACAAAGCCGTCTTCCTTCCACTGTTCGATGATGTCGATCTCGTCGTCTGTCAGGGGATCGTCGTTGAGCGGCATCGCCTGCGACTTCACCACCAGCAAGATGTCGTCGTACTCCTCGACCCATTGCTCGTACGTGTAGCGCTCCTGCGCGAACTCGCCCTCGCCGTGACAGTTGCCGCACCGCTCGACGGCGAGCGGGTCGACATCCAGCGTCCAGGTGACCGGCGGCTTCTCGGGGATCTCGCCCAGCGTGATGCGCGACACGCCGGCGGCTGTCGACATGACCGCGCGGCCCTGCCCGTCCACGGACAGCGACAGGGCGGGCGCCTCGGTCAGGGGCCACCACTCGTCGTCAGCGCTGAACCAGACGCCGCCGTCGGTGTTGACCCATACGTTGCCCAGGGTGGGGTCGGGCGCGGCGGTCTGGACGGGCACGGGCAAGCGCAGCCACTCCCAGCTGTTGACCGACGCGTCGCGCCGGTGAATGTCGCCGTTCGCAATCGCCCAGAGACGGCCGAGATCGTCAGAGGAGAGCGCCGTCACCGCGAGATCGCTCAGCTGCAACCAGCCGACCAGCGCGTCCTCGGCCTCCACAACCGCGCTGATTTGGCCCTCGGCCGCTACCCAAAGCGCCTCGGCGCCGTCGAACTTGGGACCAAACGCCATCAAGGAGTCCGCGGTCGGCACGTCAGGCATCTCGACGGGGAACAGTGACCCGCTGCGATACAGGTGCAACCCTGCCGGCGAGGACAGCCAGAGGTCATCGGTACCGTCGCCGGACGCCACAGCCAGCGCCCTGGTAGCGACGACATCGCCGAGCGCGACGTTGATCGGCGAGGCCTCCAGGCCCAGCGGCGTGAAGACAAACAAGCCGAGCTCGGCGACTACAACCGTGGCCTCGTCCACGACAAGCACGTCGCTGACCAGGCCGGTCTCAGCGTCCACGGGCACCGGCTCGTCGCCGGGATCATCGATGATCACGAGCCCGTCCGGGGTCACCGCCAGCACCGAGTCGGCGCCGTATGGGGCGGCAAAGCTCACCTCGCCCTCCAAAAACACTTCGATGGTGACCTCGGGCTGCGGTAGGTCGGACGGCTGCACAAGCGTGGGTTCGGGAGGTGGCGGGGGGCCGGTATCGGGCTGGGGTCCAAGGTCGGGATCAGGGGGTTCGGGGACGTCCTCAACGGGGGGCACGTCTGGAATTGGTACATCATCCGGGGTGTCAGACACCTCGGGTGTGTGACCCGGGTCGTCAACGACTGATGAATCGCCTTCCTGGCCATCGGTTTGTCCCGCGTCGGTCGGCAACGGTCCGGTGGGAGTGCTATCCGTGCACCCCAGCGCAACCAGCGCCGCCAACAATATGATTTTTCTTTCTAGCAACCGGCTCTTTTACGTCGTGTGAGCCACCCCAGCTTCCGTCCGAGAGGTACCACAGAACAGCCGCTCCGGTCAAGGGTGAAAACCCTGCAAAACCAGGACACTGCGCGGCTTCTGAGCGCTTGTTCTGCAATTCTGGTATTTTTGTCGGCGCTGGGTTCAGGAGGATTCCAAGTGAGAAGTGGG
>CAZJHX010000151.1:22718-25414 GCA_964545715.1 uncultured Myxococcales bacterium | reverse complement strand
CGCCGGCGGCGGCAAGATCATCGGCTGGGGCATCGATGACATGGAGGCCTGGGTTGCGATCGGCCTGCTGGTCGTGGCGTCGGTGGCGGGCATGCTGATGTCTCGCAAGCGCTCCAAAAGCACGGAGGACAGCTCCGATGCGTAAGCGCACTTTTGTCGTCTTTGTGTGCCTGGTGATGGTGGGCAGCTGCTCCAGGGATAAGTCCGATTCGAGCACCTCACCGGAGGCTCAAAATCCCGCGACCGGGGCCAGCAAAGCGGAGAACAAGTCCGCGCTCAGCGTCACCGAGAAAGCGCCGGCCATGGTCGACAGGCTGTCGTCGGCCGAGGAGCAGGACCTGGACGACGACGAGGACGGGGACTGGGGTGGTGAAAAGGGCGAGGGCGAAGAAGAGCCCGATGAGGCCTCCGCAGCGCCACCGGCCGAGCCTGCGGCCGCCGCGCCGATGCCCGCTGCACAGCCGGTTGTCGTCGCTGCGCCCACGCCGACGACCGTCACGTCGGAGCCCGCGAAGCTCGTCCTGGGCAAGACCGGCTACAAGCCCGGCAAGGGGGCGCTTGCGGCGGGGGACGCGACCATCCCCGGCGGCACCTTCCAGCTGGAGCTAAAGCGAGATGAGTCCGGACGGAAGGCGCCGCGCAAGCCCAAAGCAAAGCCGAAGCGTCGCGGACGCACCATGAGCTGGAAGGACGCAAAGCCGGCCGAGGACACGGCGAAGCAGGAGCATTGGGCGACGCCGACCGACAAGCCCAAAGAAGCTCCGATGAAGCTGGCCGAGCGCGAGAAGGTCATGGATCCCAACGTGGCCGCCAACGGGCCGCGGCCTGGTGTCGGCGGGCGCGCCTCGAACGGCAAATTTCGCTGGGAGGCGCGCAACGGGGACGACGGGATCGGCCTGGACCAGGACAAGGGGCGCGACGAGCTGAATAACGCCAAGAACCAGTCGGAGTCCTATGGTGGCAAAAAGTCCGGGTCGGCACAGCGCGGGGCGCAGCTGCACCGGCAGCAGGGGCTGGAGCAGGACCTGCGAACGGGTTACCGGCAGAACGCCGAGAAGCCCGAGTCCTTCATCCCTGACAAATGCTACTTCGAGAACACCTACCTGGGCGGTAACGCGGCGTATGTGGAGCAGCTGCGCCGCCTGGATGCCGAGCTTGGCGTCCTGGGTCAGCCGCATCGCCTGGCCAGCGCCTACACGCAGGCGTTTGATGCGCCGCCCAAGTCCGGCATGAGCGTCAGCGCGTCCCTGAACACGCGCTGGTTCCAGCAGACGGGCCGCGTGTACCTGCAGGTCGGTCTGCAGGGCAGTCAGCGTTATGGCTGGCGTCGGCCGCCGCTCGAGCTGGTCCTGGTCATCGACGGTCAGACCATGGCTGGCAACGGGGCGTCGACCGTTGCCCTGATCCGGGCGCTGCTGCGTCGCCTGGGGCCGCAGGACACGCTGGGCATCGTCCTGGCTGGCGATCTGCCGCGTGAGCTGGCGTCGCTGAGTCGGATTCGCGGACTACGCAACGAGCTGCTGCCGCGCCTGCACAAGCTGAGCCCGGGGACGATGGGCTCCGCGTCCTCGCTGGCTGCCGCAATGTCTCACGCCGGCGCGATGCTGCGTCGCGCTGCGGAGACCCGGACCACTTTGCCCGGCACGCAGGTTGTGCTGACGCTGACGTCCGGCGCCGAGCAGTCGCGCGTCTCCCTGACGCGAAACGCCGCCCACAAGCTGACCGTGCGCGGCGTGGTCACCAGCGTCATCGAGCTGGGCGACACCGGCCAGGGCGCCTGGTGGTCGGTGGCCAACGCCGGTCACGGCAACTATCACCGGGTGGCCGGTGACAACGTCGCGAGCGCGGTGGACGCGGAGCTGGAGTCGCTGTCTCGTGTGGTGTCGCGTCTGCTGCGCCTCAACGTGCGTCTGGCCCCGGGCGTCAAGGCGATCCGCGTGCTGGGCAGCCGCGTTCTGGACCAGCAGACCGTGCGCGAGGTCAAGGCGCGCGAAGAGGCGACGGACCGCAACCTGTCCAAGTCCCTGGGCATCGAGTCCGACCGCGGCGAGGACGACGACGGCATCCAGACGGTCATCCCGTACTTCTACGGCGGGGACTCGCACGTGGTGGTTATTGAATTGTGGGTCGAGAAGCCGGGCCCGATCGCCGACGTGACGCTGAAGTACAAGGACATGGTCACCCTCAAAAACGCGACGGCGCGGACGGCGGCCAATCTGCGCAACGTCCCGCGCCACGCGACCGGCCAGCAGTTCGCCGTAGCGCGCAACATCCGCGGCTTTCACCTGGCCGAGTCGTTGAAGAGCGCGGCAGACGCGCTGGACCGCGGCGACGCCAACGCCGCGCTGTCGATTCTGGGCCGGGCCCGGACCGCGCTGTCCGCCAACGAGACGGCCGACGCGCAGCTACTCAATGAGTTCACCCGCCTCGTGGGCAACGCCAGATACGACGCGCGCAATCGGGCCATTATCAGCCAGGCGCTGAGGATGGCCGGTCGCCGCAAGATTGGGGGGTCGGGCGCCTGATCGGCGCGGCGCAAAGCCCCCGCCACGTCGGTCACGCCCACCGTTAGAGGCCACTCCACCCAGACATCGCGCCATTGAGGCGGTGGATGCATCATCCTGCCCCCGAATGGCGAGGTATCGCGCCATTGAGGCGGTGGATGCATCATCCTGCCCCCGAATGGCGAGGTATCG
>CAZJHX010000151.1:0-22618 GCA_964545715.1 uncultured Myxococcales bacterium | reverse complement strand
GCGGTGGATGAATCATCCTGGGGCTGAATGGCGAGGTATCGCGCCATTGAGGCGGTGGATGAATCATCCTGGGGCTGAATGGCGAGGTATCGCGCCATTGAGGCGGGGGGATTCCGCGGCGGAACTGGTCGCGCGGGGGACGGCGAGTAATCAGGTCCGGTAGGACAACACGCGGGGCTGCGACGCGCGGTTGTTGCAGAGATAGAGAGGCGGTATCAGCCGCAGCCGTCGCTCCAGCAGGTGCCGTTGCAGCACTGCTCGTCGTCTTCGCACGGGGAGCCGTCGGGTAGGCACTGGCCGCCGGTGTCGCCGCCGGTGTCGCCGCCGGAGGTCGAGGAGCCGGAGCCCGAGTCGCTGCCCGAGCCGGAGGAGCCGCTGCCGCTGGTGGAGCCGCTGCCGCTGGTCGAGCCGCCGCCCGCGGTGGTGCACAGGCCCCAATCGGCTTTGACGCAGGCCTTCATCTTGTTGTTGCCGTTGTCGGAGACGATCTCGGCGCAGACGAAGCTGTCGGTGCAGTTTTCGCCGACCTGCTTGCCGCCGCTGGCGCAGGTCGCGATGCAGATGCACTCGCCGGTGTCCTTGAAGGTGATCGAGGTACCGTCGATGCAGTTCTTGGGCACGGTCGGGTCATCGCATTTGTGACCGATGGTCTCGCCGCCGCTGAACGGCGTCGAAGTCAGAGAGAAGTTGCCGAAGCAGTCGCTGCCGGTGCCGCCGTCGTCGGAGGTGCTGCTGCTGCTGGTCGTGGTGGTGTTGCCGTCGCTGCCGGAGCCGGAGCCCGTGCCCGTGCCCGTCGTTCCGGAGCCGCTGCCCGTGCCCGTGCCCGTCGTCGCGGAAGGCTTCGTTGTGCACACGCCAGGCTTGCTGGTGCCGCCGCCGTCGCCGCCGCCGCCGTCGCTGGTGCCGGGTGTGCCGCCGCCGGTCGTGTCGCCGCCGTCCGCGCCCGTCGCCGCACCGGCCGCGCCGCCCGTGTCGCCGCCGTCTTCCGCGTCAAAGCCGTCATCGAAGCCGTCGTCGGGGAAGCCGTCCGGGAAGTCGTCGCCGCCGTCGTCCTCCTGCTCCTGCTCGTCGGGCTTGCTGCCCGGCAGTTTGCAGTACTGGCTGCTCGAGCAGTCGGCGTCGGTCGCACAGTTGACCGTCTTGCCGCCGCCCTTGCCGCCGCCGCCCGCGGAGCAGCCCGCGATCGCGCCGACCGCCAGGGCCAGGATCAGTTTCATAAACACGTTTTCGTTCAGGATGTTGCGCATGATCTTCCTCGGGGTGCTCCAGTTGATTGAACCGCCGTTCACTTTTGAGCAGCCGGCGGTATACCGCAGGCCTTTCTGCAAGACAAACAACTTTCGCCAGAAGTGCTGTACTCTCCCGCAATGTCTGATGAATCGACATCCACGCTTTTTGACATGGCCGGGGGAGAGCCTGTCTTACGTGCAGTAGTAACGCACTTCTATGAGCACGTATTCACCGATGTCATGATCGGCTTCTTCTTCCGCAACGCCGACAAAGCTCGTCTCATCGAAAAGGAGTACGAGCTGGCCGCCCGCATGCTTGGCGCTGATGTCAGATACACGGGCAAGACCATGCGCCAGGCGCACGATCCGCACCCGATCATGGGCGGGCAATTCATGCGCCGGCTGCAGCTGCTGAAAGAGGCGATGGCTGCCCACGATCTACCCCAGCCCGTCGTCGACGCGTGGGTCGCGCACACGGAGGCGCTGCGGCCTCAAATCACAGGGTTCAAAGGGTCGGACTGCGAGTAGGTCTAGTTGCGGTGCGTGAGCCGGTAAGCGGCCGGAATGATGCCGCTCAAGATGTACACCGAGACGACCGTGATGAGCATGACGCCCACCGTGGTAAACGCGATGAGCAGGCCCAGCGCAAACAGCAGCGCCGCGGCAAAAGCCACCTGGCGCCGGCGCGAGCCGCCCTTCTTGAACGAGTTGAAGCGCACGTTGCTGACCATCAGCAGGCTGAGGGCCAGCGTGACGGGCACGATGATGACCACGCGGGACATGCCCGGCGCGCCCAGCTCGTGGCTGGCCATGACGATGCCGGCCAGCATGCACGCGGCCAGCGGGATCGGCAGGCCCAGAAACTCTTTCGTCGACTCCGGATCCGCGGCCATCACATTGAACCGCGCCAGGCGCAGAATGCCGCAAGCCAAAAACACAAACGCGATGATCAGCCCGCCGTCGATGGCGCCGTACATCATGCCCTGCAGCGCCCACATGTAGATGAGGTACGCGGGGGCCAGACCGAAGCTCAGCACGTCCGCCAGGCTGTCCAGCTGCACGCCGAAGTCGCTCTCGGTTTTGGTCAGGCGCGCGACCCGGCCGTCCAGCCCGTCACACAGGCCGGCAAACACGATGGCCACCGCCGCCCAGTGCGGCTGCGTGGCGGCCCACACGATGGACAGCAAACCGAAGAAGACGCTGGTCAGCGTGAACGCCGTGGGCAAAATGACCAACATGTTCCTGGGCTTATCCATCGCGGGCCACCGTATAGCGGCCGCTGGACCTCGTCAAACCTATTCTACTCGCTGCACCCGTCGGGACACAGGTTGTTGACCAGCGTCGTCATCAGCGCGATGTCCTCGATGAGTTTGGAATCATTGAGGGTCTCGTTGGCCTCGGTGCAGAACTGCAGCGGCTTCTGCAGCACGTCCGCAGCTTGCTCTGCGTTGGCGTCCTCATACAGCAGCAGCGCGCTCCTGATGGCCAGACCCGCCCGCAGAATGCACAGGTTCCGTGGCTCGATCGGGTTGGACTTCGGCGCGATCGTGGTGCTCCACATGCTCTTCTCGCCGCTCTCCAGCGCGTAGCTGTAGTGCAGCTCGCTAAAGGTCTCCCCGTCCGCGCCGGACGGACCCGAGATCGCCAGCATCAGCAGGGCGTTGCCACCCGCGGCCGGCGTGCGCACCACGACGTCGGGCGCCTGCTCAAACGACGGTCCGAGCAGGTGGTACGCGATCTCCTCCTGGGCGACCTCGTAGCCGTACGCGTGCGTCACAGTGAACCCCGACGGCAGCGTGAAGGAGACCTCCAGGTCCGAGACGACCGGCGCCACGGCTTCGGCCACCACCTGCGGCAGCATCGCCGCGTCATCCATCATGTAGGCCGTCGAACCCGCGTTCTGCGCCAGCTCGCTGAGCAAGACGAGGTCGGTCTCAGCCGTCAGCGCGACCGTTGTGATTCGGATGTCGTCGATCCAGCCGTCGGTCGACGGCGAACCCGGCGCCGCCGCGCTGAGGACCAGCACATGCCCCTGTCGGTCTTTCCCAAGGCCCTGTCCGCACGTCGTGGTGCCCACCTTCAGCCCCGCGGCGAGATCCGACTCTCCCCCGCCGCCGAGCCCCGCGATGGCGGCCTCGATCGCCGGCTGCTCCACCTCCGAGATCGCTGTCGGAGGCAGGGCGACCTCGGCGCCGCCACCGTACGTGACGATGCTGAGCCGATCGTCGCCATCCAGCTGGTCCAGCAGCGCCAACAGGCCTTGCTTGACCTCATCGCTGCCCGTATCTACCAACACCGTCAGGCTCAAGGCCGGCGCTGGTCCGGAGTTCATGCCCAGCTGCAGCATCACGGTCGGCTCGTCGCCCTCACCCGGCGACGCAAACCCGTGCAGAGTCCATGGACGGTCGTCGAGCGCCGGCGGGAGCAGCGTGCCGTGCTCGTTGAGCCAGCCCGCGACCTCAAAGACCTCTGGTTTGGGGATCCCGCCGGCGTGGACTTCATCACGAAACTGCGCCGCGTCTTGAGCGCCGCCAGGCGCCAGCGGGCCGCCGCCGATGACGGCGATCACCGGATCGTCGCCGGTGTCCTCCGTGCCGGTGTCTCCCGTGTCTGTGGTGTCCTCGCCGGTCTCGTCTCCCGTATCACCGGTGTCCCAGCCGGTGTCGCTGGTGTCATCGGTCCAGTCGCCGCCCGTGTCGGTCGTGTCGCTGGTCCCCGTGTCGCTGGTGCTCGATTGCTCGGCCGCGTCGTCTCCCGTGCCGTCCGTGTGCACGGTCGGCAGATTCGGCGCGCCGTCCTCCCAGGGAGACGGGTTGGGCTCGATGATGCACCCCGCCGCCCACAAGGACAGCGCCGCCGCACACGCTGGGATGGCCGCTCTCATCAGGGGGCTACTGTCCCGGCTCCAGGCACGTTTCACCACAGATGTTGTCCATCAGGGTCTTCATCAGCGCCACATCCTCCACGATTCTCGCGTCGTTGAGAATCGTGTTGATGCCCGTGCAAAAGGTGCCCGCCTGGTTCAGCTGCGTGATCGCGCCCTGGATGCCGTCCTCGCCCTGCTCGTGGAACAGCGCCACCGCGGACTTCATGGCCAGCCCGGCCCGCAGCACGCAGAAGTTCTTTTGCATCGTGGCGCCCGAGAAGTAGTGGAAGCCGTCGCCATCGTCGTACTCCAGCGAGCCGACCGCGATGTCCACGTCCCACGCCTCGACCTCGCCCGTATCGACCAGCTCGTAGGTGTAATAGACCGTGGACAGCGTCATGTTGTCGTAGTCCTTGAGCTTGTTGGCGCTGGGGCTCGTCAGCTTCACCATGAGCAGGCCGTTCTTCTTGCTGGCAAACAGCGTCGAAACGGCCACGTTGGGCTCTTCACCGCCCGTGGGCTGCTCATCGACGACCTCGCCGCCGTCCACTGTGTATTGCGGCGCCGGACCCAGCAAATGGAACTCGCCGTCCTTCTGCTTGTAGTCAAAGCCGTAGATGTCCTCCACGCCGAAGCCGTCCGGCAGCGAGAACCACACCTGCAGGTTGTCCGCCACCGGCGTGAGCAGGTACTTGATCTCCTCTTGGAAGACCTGCTCCAGCTTCTCGGCCGTATCCAAGAAGTAGAAGTTGCCGCTGCCCTGCGTCGCCAGCAGGTGCATCAGGTCAAAGTTGAAGTCCTGGCCCACGCCGATGGTGGTCAGGCCGATGCCCGCGTCGTTGTAGCTCTTGCTGCCGGCCAGAATCGCGTCATGGTCGGTCACCCCCTCGTTGACCACGCCGTCGCTCAGCAGGATCACGCGTGGGGTCAGCTCCTTCTTGGCGACGTTCTTCATGACCTGCTCGTAGCCCAGCTTCAGGCCGCCGAAGAGGTTGGTCTTGCCGCCGGTGCTCAGTCCGTTGATCAGCTCGAGGATCTCCGGCTTGTTCTCCGGTGTCACCGCCGTCGGCGGCAGCGCGATCTTGGCCGTGGTCGAGTACGTCACGATGCTGAGCGTGTCGTCCCCGTCCAGCGCGTCCAGCATCTTGACCAGGCCTTCTTTGACGAAGGCCATCTTGCCGTCCGCGTCCATGGAGCCGCTGCGGTCCACGACCACACTCAAGTTGAACTTGCCCTCCTCGATCTGGTCGGGCGACAAGCCGGAGTTCATACCCAGCTGCAGCGCCACGGTAGGCTCGCCCTCGGCGGGATCGTAGAACAGCCCGACAAAGCCGTGCAGCGTGACCAATCGGTCCGTCTTCGGAGGCGGCAGCGCCGTGCCGTGCTCGGTCAGCCAGCCCTCGATGGGCAGCAGATCAGCGGTCGGCACGTTGCCTGCCAATACCTGGCTCTTGAAATACCCCGCGTCCTGGGCGCCACCGGGCACCAGTCCGATGCCAAAGCCCGAGCCCGAGCACAGGCCGCCGCAGCCGTCTTCTACGCCGACCATCTTGCCGGCGCAGTCGACCACGCACTCGCCCACGTCCACGCAGCTGCCGTCCTGACAGGACTCGCCGCCACCGCACCAGCCGCAGCTGCCGCCACACCCGTCGGGACCGCACTGCTTGCCCGTGCACTGGGGCACGCACTGATCGCCGGGGCCGGTGTCGCCGCCCGTAGTGGGACCCGAGTCCGCCGGCGGCATGGCGATGTCTTCATGGCTGGGGCCGTCCCCGCCGGTGTCCCAGCCCGACCCGATGTCGGAGCCCATCGAGGCGTCCGCCGCGACGTTGGGCAGCGGATCTTCCGGTGACGACATCTTGCCGCCGCCGCCGCCACCCCCGCACCCGCTGAACGGGGACGGACATGGCTCGATGTTGCACCCCGCTGCCAGCAGCAGCGTCAGTCCAAGTATCGGTGTGAGCTTGCGACACATGGCTACTGCCCCGCCGGATCGAGGCAGACATCGCCGCAGATGTTGTCCATAAGCGTGCTCATAAGCGTCACGTCCTCCACGATTTGCGTGTCGTTCAGGATGGTGTTGATGCCCTTGCAGAAGGTGCCGGCCTGGTTCAGCAGCGTGATCGCCGTCTGGATGCCGTCCTCGCCCTGCTCGTGGAACGCGGCGACCGCGCCCTTCATCGCCAGCGCCGCCCGCAGCACACAGAAGTTCTTCTGCATGATGGCGCCCGAGAAGTAGTGGTAGCCGCCGTCACTGTCGGAGCTGTCGTCGTACTCCAGCGAGCCGATGTTGATGTCCACATCCCACGCCTCGGTCTCGCCGGTGTCGACCAGGTCATAGCTGTAGTAGACCGTGGCCAGGTTCATGTTCTCGTAGTCCTTCAGCTTGTTGGCCGTCGGGCTGTTCAGCTTGACCATCAGCAGGCCGTTCTTCTTGCTGGCAAACAGCGTGGAGACCGCCACGTTGGGCTCTTCGTCGCTGGGCTCGGGGTTTTCGACGACCTCATCACCGGACACGGTGTACTGCGCGGACGGTCCCAACAAATGAAATTCGCCGTTGGTCTGCTTGTAGTCGAAGCCGTAGATGTCCTCGACGCCGAAGCCGTCGGGCAGCGTGAACCAGACCTGCAGGTTGTCCGCCACGGGCGTCAGCAGGTACTTGATCTCCTCCTGAAAGACCTCGGCAAGCTTCTCGGCCGTGTCCAGGAAGTAGAAGTTGCCGCTGCCCTGCGCTGCCAGCAGGTGCATCAGGTCAAAGTTGAAGTCGTTGCCCACGCCGATGGTGGTCACGCCGATGCCCGCGTCGTTGTAGCTCTTGCTGCCGCCCAGGATCGCGTCGTGATCGGTGATGCCCTCGTTGACCACGCCGTCGCTCAGCAGGATGACCCGCGGCGTCAGCTCTTTTTTGGCCGCGTTCTTCATCACCTGCTCGTAGCCCAGCTTCAGGCCGCCGTAGAGGTTGGTCTTGCCGCCCGTGCTCAGGTTCTCGATCAGCGCCTGAATCTGCGGTTTGGCCTCGTCGGTCACAAGCGTCGGCTCCAGCGCGACCTTGGCCGTGGTGGAGTAGGTCACGATGCTCAGCGTGTCGTCGGCGTCCAGCGCGTCCAACATCTTGATCAAGCCGTCTTTGACGAACTCCATCTTGCCGTCGGCGTCCATGGAGCCGCTGCGGTCCACCACAACGCTCAGGTTGAACTTGCCCTCTTCGATGGCCTCGGGACCCAGCCCCGAGTTCATGCCCAGCTGCAGCGCGACGGTCGGCTCGCCCACCGACGGATCGTAGAAGAGCCCGACGAAGCCATGCAGGGTGACGAGGCGGTCGTACTCCGGGGGCGGAAGCGCGGTGCCGTGCTCGGTGAGGAAGCCCTCGACCGGCAGGTGATCGGCCTGCGGTACGTTGCCCGCCATGACCTGTGACTTGAAGTAGGCCGCGTCCTGCGCGCCGCCGGGGACCAGCCCGATGCCGAAGCCCGAGCCGGAGCAGACGCCGCCGCACCCGTCCTCGGCGCCGACCATCTGGCCCGCGCACTCGGGAGTGCACTCGCCCGGGTCCACGCACGCGCCCTGCTGGCAGCTGTCGCCGCCGCCGCACCATCCGCAGCTGCCGCCGCAGCCATCGGGGCCACATTGCTTGCCGTTGCAGTTGGCGATGCACTCGCCGTTGGGGCCGGTGTTGCCGCTGGTGCCAGTCCCATTCGGTCCCGTATTCCCAGTACCAGTCCCACTTTGAGACCCAGTGGGACCGCCCGAGTCCGTGGTGTCGCCCCAGCCGCCGTCGTCGCCGCCGGTATCGCCGGTTTCACCCTGCCACTCGGCGTTCGGGGCCGACGCGTCCGCGCTCTGCGCCTGGCCGCCGCCGGTGCCATCACCCCAGTCGGAGGCGCTCTCCTTGGCGCCGCCCCCGCCGCTTGCGCCGCCACACCCGGCCATCACCAGCGCTACTGTCATAAGCACCACAGTCGCCAGCATCAGAACCGCTATGACCGAGAAGTCGCGCCCTGTGATGTTTGTTGCCTGAGTGATTCGCATGCCCTGTCCCCCGTGAGTCCGATTATGGAGTTTCGCCATGGGGTATCTCTGCAGAGGGTGTGCCAACTTTGAACGTTCCCTTGGCACACCCCGTGCACAGCCAGCCCCACGATCAACGGCGAAAAAATGGGGGCAGACACCATGCGGCTCAGAACAAAATTTATCATCGGCGTGCTTGCGGCTGGGCTGATCGGGTGCATCCCGTCAGAGGAGCCGATCAAGGTGCCGTTCCCCGATCCTGACAACCCGACAGACCCGACAGACCCGACGGACCCGACCGAGCCGACCGAGCCGACCGAGCCGACCGAGCCCATCGACCCGACCGAGCCCCCGATCGTGAGCGGGCCCGGCACTGAGGACGTGGTCATCTCCACCGACGGGCGCTTCATCCTAAGCCTGGCCACGACCACCAGCGGCCGGTGCCTGGCGGTGGCCGAGATCGAGACGAGCGACGTGACTTACCGTAACGATCTCTGCGGCTTGCGGGCCATCGCACCCGGCGCCGGCGACCGCGCCATCCTGCTGGCCGAGGACGGCCGCCAGGTCCTGGGCATCGCGCTGCCGACCGGCGCGCCCACCACCATCTATCAGGCGGACGCGGAGTACTCTTCCTTGCGAGTCTCCGACGACGGCGCGCACGCCGCAATCGCCAACCTCCCTAACGATCCCGCGCTGTTGGCGGCCTGGGAGGAGGACGTCTACGACCTCAGCCTGCGCCGTGTCGTCATCATCGACATCGCCAAGGCGACCGGCGAGCTCTTCATGACCACGTACGCGGCGCGAGATATCGATTTCTCAGCGACGCAGATGATCGTGACCATGAGCTACTGGGACAAGTTCGGGCTGCCAAACGTGCTGCTGCAGAGCTTCACGACAGCCTCGCCGTCTCTCGAATTCGAGATCGAGTTTCCCAACTGCGCGGACGATCTGCAGCTGCAGCCCGAGGGCGACCTGGCCATCCTGGCGCCGCGGCAGTGCAGCATGCACGACATCATCGTGGCGCAGCCCGAGGTGGTCGAGGAGATCGTGGAAGAGGAAGACGATTGGGACGACTGGAACGAGTGGAACGACCCGATCAGTATCGTGGATCTCAAGACCGGCGAGCACAAGGCCAACGTGCCCGGCTTCGGTCCCGCCCAGTGGGGCCCTGACGGCAAGACTGCGTTGGGTTGGACCAGTCGCGAGACGCTGATGATCGAGTGGAATTACTTCGTGGAAAAAGACTTCGGCGTCATCGTCGTGGACGTCGAGACCTACAAGTGGCAGATCACCGACGTGGGCGACGAGCGGCCCCGCTATTTCTACGACAAAACGGGCGACAGCATCTACGTGGACAGCGTCGTGGACGGCGAGGCGTTCACCGCGCGTGTCGACCCCGAGTCGGGCGACATGGCCGTGCTGGACGGCCAGGCGGTCAGAGTCACGCAGCGCGCCAGCAGCAGCGACGGCAACAGCGTGTTCATCTCGGATGAGGGCGAGCTGCACCGCATCGACGCAGGCGTTGCGTCCATCGAAACACTGGGCCTGAAGGTGGCCGGAGACATCCTGCATTCACGTCCGCAAGGCGATCTCCTGATCTGGACGGACCGAGCGGCAGGCGAACATCACCTGGTCTCGCTCCAAAGCCAGAGTCTGAGTGCAACCATCGCGCTCTCCGGCACGATCCTCAGTTTTTGAGGACCCACCCTCCCACCCTGGTGTAGAATCTTTCACCACCGCTGTAGCCGCGGTGGTGAAAGATTCACCATTGCCAGGTACGGCGGCGCGAACGCTACGGCGTAGATGATCAGCATCGAACGGTCGGCCGCAAACAGCCCCAACAGCACAAAGAAGAACCCCGCCGCGGGCACGCGCAGCAGCATTTCGAACAGCGGC
Organism: uncultured Myxococcales bacterium; assembly: GCA_964545715.1. Taxonomy (GTDB): domain Bacteria; phylum Myxococcota_A; class UBA9042; genus CAZJHX01. Next base: position 12,619 of record CAZJHX010000151.1, on the reverse strand, counting down.
ACGCGCTCACGTACGCGGCCCCGCACAACGAAGAAGAGCGCCAGAAGGCTGCAAGCCCAGGCGACCGCGACCGCCGCTGCGTCGCTGATCGGCGCGTTGACCCAGCGCAGACCGCCCCACCAGGCGCACAGCAGGGCCCCGTGAACCAGCAGCGGCGGCAGCACCAGCACCCACACGGGCCGCAGGCGCTCGAAGACGACCACACACAGCCCCGCAAAGAACGCCCAGCCCAGGACACCGATGGGCGGGATGGCAAAGAAGCCGGGCTGTGACCACCACCAAAGGCCGGACTGCACGGCGATCGGCTCGATGAGCGAGGCGTCGGCCAGCACGATCAAAAACGCCAGGCGGACGTCACCGAGGTAGGTGGCAAGATCGTATGCGGACAGGATCACCACCGGCCAGATGAGCACGATAAACAGCGGCACCTGATCGATGAAGAGGCTCCAGCGCGGGCTGTATTCGTAGAAGCCGTAGGTATGGATGACGCTGTTCTCGCCGAGCCACGCCGCGATGATCAGCAAGAACAGCCGCGCAGCGAAGCGCTCGGGCTCGTCCTCCCGGCTCAGCTTGACCACTACGTACGTGCCGACGATCGCCAGGCAGGCGAGCTCGAGTCCGATCATGTCGGCAGCCCCACGCCGGGCAGGCCGGCGACGATCCACAGGTGGTATGTGAAGAGCAGCGCCGCCCCCAGCCAGGTTACGTTGATGCAGTCAGCCGCGGTAATGCCGCGCTTCATCGCACGCTTGTAGAAGACCAGATTGATGACCGGCGCCAGACACATGATGAAGATGCGCCAGGGGACCACACCGGCGGCATAACCCGTGATGATGGCCGCCAGGGACGTCGCGATAAGCCCGTCGATGATTCTCACTGCGCCCGCCTGGCCGTGCACGACCGGATACGTGCGCACGTTGGCCGCCCGGTCGCCCTCCTCGTCGCGCAGGTCGTAGATCACCTCGTAGCTCAGCTCAAACAGGATGAAGAAGGCGCCCGTGGCCCAGATCGTGGCCATGGTGATGCCCGGCGGCATGGTCGCGGCACCCCAGCCTGCCACCGCCAGCGGATAACAGAATACGGTGAGGATGAACCCCATCGCGCTGGCCGTGTTCTTCCAGAAATACAGCTCTTTGATGCGGCGCCCGCCCGGCAGCAGCGGCCAGTTGTAGGCCAGGCCCAGGCAGTGGTAGCCGATGCGCAGCGCCGTGATCTGCGGAAAGAGCAGATGCACAGTGGCCAGCGAGCCGAACAGCAGCAGAAACCCGAGCCACATGATCGCGCGTCGATTGCGGTCCACAAAATCGACGCCGGTGATCGCGTTGATCCGGTCCTCGCGCAGATCGACGACGCGGTTCAGCAGGTTGACCAGAAACCAGTCCAGTGCGCAGATACCGGCCAGCGCCCACGGATAATCGCCGGTGAATAGCCAGCCGAACGTGAACGTCCCCAATGATGCGATCGCCACGATATGAAAGCGGCTGATGCTCAGAAACAGTGAGATTGGGCGGTTGTTCATTGACGTACGGGGGCCCAGTAATAGACTTTCACGGTTCCAGTTGGAGCTGAGCAGTACCGGATGCTAACCGAAAAACTCTCCCATTTCTTTGATCTCGTCGGCGTCGAGTGGGTCATGTACCTGCTGTTGGGCCTGTCTGTCGCGTCGATCTACATCATCGTCGAGCGCATGCTCTTCTATCGTCGCCGCACGGTGGACGTGGACAAGCTGGCGCGGGCGTTGGACGAGGCGCTAGGCGCGGGCGACAAGGACGGCGCGCTGAAAACCGTGCTGTCCAAGCCCAGCATGGAGGGGCACGTCATCGCGGCAGGCATTCGGGCGATGCATCGCGGCAGCGAGTCGGTCGAAGAGGTGGTCCAGGGCGCGCTGGTCACTGAGCGCGTGTCGTATGACCGCTATCTGCCGTTTCTCGGGACCTTGGGCAACAACGCGCCGTTCATCGGTCTGTTCGGCACCGTGTTGGGCATCATCAGCGCGTTCAGCCAGCTGGAGTCTGTCGGCGAGGGTGTGGACCGCGCCCGGGCGATCATGGGCAGCATCTCTGAGGCGCTGGTTGCCACAGCGGTCGGCCTCCTCGTTGCCATCCCCGCCGTCATCGCCTACAACCAGTTCAAGGGGGTCATCAAAGATCGCTCCGCTCGCGCCAACGCGCTGACCCACGTGCTCCTGGCGCACCTCAAAGACCAGTCCAAGGCGGAGTCTTAATGGCCGGTGGTGCCCAGACAGGTGACGACGAGCTCATCACCAGCATCAACGTCACTCCGCTGGTCGACATCATCCTGGTTTTATTGATTATTTTTATGGTCACCACCGAGGTGATTCACGAGAGCGAAAAGCCGCGCGTGATCCCCGTCGATCTCCCCGAAGCCGCCAGCGCCGAAGAGATGCTGAGCAAGGGCCTGCTGAATCTGGTGATCGATCAGCGCGGGGATCTGTATCTTAACGGGGAGAAGGCCGACTTCGACGCGCTTCAGGGGGCCATAGCGTTCACGCGCAAGCAAAAGGTCAAACCGCAGGCAATGATCTCGGCCGATCAGCGCATCACCCACGGCGAGGTGGCGACGCTGATGGACTTTTTGAGGCTGCAGCGTGTGACCAAGATCGCTCTCAATACCAAGCGCCAGACGATTGAGTGACGTCCCCGTCCGGTTCTGGCCGCTCGCAAGCGACCGCGTCGAGGATCGGCGCCGGATGCTGCTTGCGCTGGCCGTGGGGCTCGTAACCCACTTCGGCTTTGCCGTGGCCGTGTACTGTTCCCCGGTCCCCGACCCGGACGAGTGGGACGAGCCCGAGCGGGTCGAGGTGATGACCTTCGACAAAGACATCCGACTCAAAAAGCCGGACATCCAGAAGCGGCAGCCGGTGCCCGAGCCGGTCGAAATCCCCAAGCTCGAGCTGGAGCCGCTCCCCGAGCTGGAGCGCCTGGAGCCCGACGCCAAGCCCAAAGAGACCCAGAAGAAGATCGAGCCGGCGCCCAAGCGCACGCCACGCACCCGCAAGCGCCGCCCGCGAAAGTCAAAGCAGAAGAGCAAGCCCAAGCCCAAGACGGTTGTGATCAGCACCGCGATCAAAGGCACAGGCGGTCCTCGCGTCCATGGCGGTGACGAGGACGTCTTTGGAAACCCGGAGGTGGAGCACACGCCGGAGTCTTCCCGCCCCGATGACGGCCCACGCGGCGACGCCCCGCCCGACCGAAAAGGCACTGGTCCCGTCGGACCGATCACGCCCGCCGCCAAGCCGAAGATCGTGCCCCCGCGTGTGCGGAAGAAGGTCAAGGGCGTCTATCCGGACGACGCGCCGCGCACCGGCCGCCCCATCGTGATCACCCTGTCGCTGCGCATCGACGACAAGGGCCGCGTGAAGGGCGCCAAGATCAAGATGAAGCCGAGCAACGCCGGCACCTTCTTCGACAAAGAGGCAAAGCGTGTCGTGCGTAAGATGCGCTTCGATCCAGCGACAAAGGACGGCAAGCCCATCCCGTTTACCATCCGTCACACGGTTGTGTTTACGCCTTAGGCGGGCAGGCGCACATAGAACTGCGAGCCCTGTCCAGGCTCGGACTCGACCCAGACGCGCCCGGAGTGGCGGAATGCGATGCGCTCGACGATGGCGAGGCCCACGCCGGTCCCCTCCTCGTCACGGTCCGCGTCGCCGCGGTCGAAGATGTTGAAGATCGTCTGGTGAAATTGCTTGGGGATGCCGCGGCCGTTGTCCGCCACACAGATCACCCAGGCTTCGCTGTCGCGCTCCGCGCTGATCCGCACGACGGGCGCCGCGTCCGAGCGATAGCGGATCGCGTTCGTGATCAGATTCTGAAAGATCAGCCCCAGCTGGACCGCGTTGCCCCGGACCTCCGGCAGCTCGCTGCGCTCGATCGTGGCGCCCTGCTCGCTGATCAGCGCCATGAGGTCGGCCTCCACGGCTCCGAGCACCTCTCCCAAGCGCACGATGTCACGTGGCGCCGTGTCGGTTGTGGCCCGCGCGTAGCGCTGCAGCTCATCGATCAAGTGGATGGTGCGATGCACCCCGCCGGTGATCGTGTCGATGTACAGCGCGCCCTTTTCGTCCAGCTTGTCCGCGTATCGCATGCTCAGCAGCTGGGTAAAGGCCGTCACGGTGCGCAGCGGGCCCTTCAGGTCGTGCGCCACGACTCGCGCAAACCGCAGCAGCTCCTCGTTGGACTCGTACAGCTGCCGTGTGGCCCGCTCGGCGATGGTCTCGGCCTCTCGCCGCGCTTTTCGTTCCCTCTCGAGGCGCCGTTTCAGGCGTCGTATCTCATCATGAGCGTCCATAGGATGTCAGCCCGACTCGAACCGGCACACGATCTGGCAGGACAGGTCGCCCCGATGCATGCACTGCGGCTGATCCAGGGTCACGCGCTCGCCGAACCACTCGGCGGTCCCCTCCAGCAGCCCCTCCGCAAAAGCGCACAGCCGCCGGGGGGACCGATAGCCGAGCGCGAGGACGCCGGCTGTGCTGTCGTCGAAAGCAAACTCCGGGACGTCCGCCTCGGGATACAGCTTCTTGACCTCGGGGTGAATGATGTCGTTGAGCGCCAGCACAAAGCTGTAGCTGTCGCTGTATCCCGCAAACAGTCGTGGATACTTCGCGCCGAGCATCGGCAGCGCCTGGCGGCCGAACCAGCGAATCAGGGGTTGAGGCTCCCTGTCCAGCAGCTGTGCGGTGGCGTTGACCAGCGCCACGAACTCCTCGTCGGGGTAGCTGCCAAGCGACGTGTAGGCGCCCTCCAGCTCCGCGGTGTCCAGCACGGTGTCCCACGTCTCTTCGCCGTGGTGCGCCGTGACGGCCTCCTCCAGCAAATTAAAGACAATCCCCTTCATGATGCCGTTGTAGCCGCCGCGGCGCAGCGGGCGCAAGACCGATCGTAGCTCAGTTTGCGTGAATCCCTGAGTCGCCCGAAGTCGTATCCAGCCCCGCGCCGTACTCGCTGGCCAGGTCGTGGGCCCCGTGACCGAACACGGTATCGTTGGCGGGCAGCTCAAACGCGGCGGCCGGATACACGTAGGTATCGAGGCCCTGGACGTCCAGCATGACGCCGATGCTGGTGGCGTTGGGACGCGCCTCGAGGCACGTCGGGCTCACGCTGCCCAGCCCCGTGTTGTGCGTTGTATCGCTGGCGTATCGATCGGTGCCGCCGTTGTCGACCGCCAGCCCGATGCCGCTGCAGCTGCCGGCGCCCAGCGACAGCGTGTGGAAGCGATAGATGTCGTTGCCCGCCTCGTTGACGTACACGCCGACGCTGAAGTCGTTGCCGGCGCCCAGCTGCATGCTCTTGGGGGAGAGCCGCGTGTTGAACGCGTCGTCGCCCACGCCGCCGTCGAGCAGCACTCCCAGCGCATAGTGTGCGCCGGCGCCCTGGCCGTAAAAGCGCGAGTCATATTTGTCGGCGCCGTCGCCGTCGCTCAGGATGCCGGTGCCTTGCCAGTAGCCCGCGCCCTGAGCAAAGACGCCCGCGGTGTAGGAGTCGTCGCCTACCGCGTCGCGCAGAATGCCGATGCCGCCCGACACAAAGATCTGCTCCGCATCCCAGCGGATCCCGCTGCCGCAGCCCTGGCTCATCGATGAGTTGGCCTCGCCCGCCTGCTGCGGGCTGAAGTAGAGCGGGCCGTCGTCGCCCATCCCGGGGTCCGCGCGATAGACGTCGTCCCCGGCGTCGTCGTGCAGAATCGCGACGCCCGCCACACTGGCGCTGCCCTGGCTGTGCTGGGTCGAGTCGTAGCGGTCGTCCCCGCCGGCGTCGATGAGCAGGCCGATCCCGTACAGCGCGGCGCCCTGGCTGCTGGTCTCCGAGCGGTACTGATCGTGCCCGCCCTCGTCGTACAGCACGCCGACGCCCAAGTGCGCGTACCCCTGGCTCATCGCCAGGCTCTGGTACTGGTCATCTCCCACGCCCAAATCAAAGAGCATGGCGATGCCGTTGCGCGCCGAGCCCTGACGACCGTGCGTGGACAGCGTGATCGGCCCGTATTGCTCGTCGCCCGCGTAGCGCCCGTCGGCGTCGCTGGGCAGCAGGTCATCGCGGTCGTGCTCAGAGGCCACCGCGTCGTACGTGTAGGTGTCGTCGCCGTCCAGGTCGATCGCGATGTTGACCCCGATGTGGCCGTGGGTGTTGGCGCCGACATCATCCAGGTAGGCGTCGTCGCCGCCGGTGTCCAGATGGAAGAGCACGGGCTCTGGATCGTACTTGTAGAGGTGCTTGCCGGCATCGCGGATGCGGACCTTGCCCAGCGGGGTGTCCAGGTCCAGCGACACGCCTTTGAGGCCGCGGAAGTGGGCCCAGTCGACGCTCTCGATGGCAAACGCGATGCGCGCGGCCGCCAGGTTCAGCGCCGGCCGCGTGTATTTGCCGTTCAGGTAGGCGACAGCCGCCGGGTCCTTCAGCTTGGTGTACTGCCCGAAGACAGCCATGCCGATGTTGCCGCCCTCCAGCCATGCCTGGGCGCTCATGATGGTCTGCGTCTGCACCATCAGGCGGTGCTCTTCCACGCCGTGCGCGATGGCCTGAAACACCGGGGTCAGCGCGGTCTGCAGGTCCAGCGGCAGATCCAGCTTGCCCGGGTCGTACTCGTAGCCGCCCGCCGCGCACACGGCCGTCAGCGCCTTGCGCAGGTTCGTGTGGCCGCGACTGTCCAGCGGCTCCCCTTTTTTCCAGCGATGGGCCAGCGCCGCCGCGTGACGGACCGCCGCCGCCACCGGGTGATGGCCCTCGACCAGCGCATCCAAGCCGGCGGCGCGGTCCCGCGCGAAGCAGGGCGCCGTCTCCGGGCTGTTGTGGGTGGCTCGGAACCAGCCCATCAAGAAGGGATCGTCCAGGTCTCCGGCCGTGTAATACGCCGACGAGCTGTAGTCCGTTTCGTCGAAGCCGAACGAGCTTCGAGTCAGGCCGCGCGCCTCCAGGGCCTCCTCTAGCAGGCCTCCCTCGGACTGCGGTGTACAGGTTTCGACAGGTGCAGCATCGTCCCACGCGGGTGCGGGTCCGACCGGTGGCTGTACTCGGGTCGGACGCTCGTCAGGCTCTTGGGCCTGCTCCGGAGTGTGCGGGATGCTCAGGACAACAGCCGGGCCTTGGCCGGGCTGAAACGAGACGGTTTTCGGGGTCTGTGGACAGCCCACCAGTACGACCCCCACCGCCATGGGGATTAGCCTTTCCATCAATTTCGACTATACGCTGTAAATAAAATGGGGGCTAGAGAAAAATGGTGCCCGGAGAAAAATGAGGTCAGCGCGGCATCAGTTCTTCACGTCGAGCTGGGAGTGGCACCAGGAGGCGCCGCCGCGGCCGTCGCGCGTCACGATCCAGACGTCCAGCGGATCGGGCAGCGGGCCGGCCCCCGTCTCCCAGGTGACCTTGTGCTTGCCTTTCGACTTGATGATGTTGTCGCCAAAGCCCGCCTGGGTGCTGAAGAAGCTGTAGAACAGCGCCTCCTCATGCATCTGGCAGCCGGGAAACGCGGGTGTGCAGGGGTCGCCGCTCTCCGCCGGTCCGCCCACCAGCACCGGGTACAGCTCGGCGGGCTCAGGGATGTTCATGGCGGTCAGCACATACGTGGTATCGGCCTCGATCGGTCCGATGTTGTCCTGGGCAAAAAAGCACTCCCCATCCTCGGGCACGGGCTTGCTCTCCTCGGGTGGCGTCGCGCCGGCGTCCTCGCGGGCCATGTGAAACAGCACGTCGGTGGGGTTGGCGTTCTTCGGGTCGGCGGTTGACACGTTCACGCGCTTGAAGGCGCGCAGCACCTGGTCGCCGGCACGCACCTCCAGCGCAATCGTGATGTTCACGCCCGCCACCGGCAGCAGCAGCTGCTTCAAGATGAAGTCGGCAGCGGGGTTTGGCGGAATGCCGTACAGCGCCAGAATCGCGTCGGTGTCGTCCAGAAAGTCGTCTTTGACGGTGAACGAGGCGGTCTGCTCTGTGCCGAGATCCTCCACGCCTTTGTCACCGTCGGGCACGTCGAAGCATGTGCCGGGATCCTGCACGGAGTAGCCGGAGCCGCCGCTGGCGCCGTTGCCTTGCGAGCCGGCAAAGCCCGCCAATCGCTCAGGCAGTACGCACGCGCGCCACTTGTAGGTGATGGTCTCGCCGTCCTCCAGATGGGGGTCGACCACCAGCGCGCTCAGAGCCACCGTACCGCCCGCCTCTACTTCGGGCGGCTCGGACACGATGGCCAGGACGCGCAGCTTGTCGACATGATGCGCCGGCGGCAGATCGTCCAGGCACCCGAGCGCCACCGTGGACAACAACAGGGTGATGAAGAGTCGGCTCATTAGAACACCGCCCGCAAGCCCAGCGTGGGCAAGATCGGCACGCTCAAGCCCGCCGACTGAATGCTGTAGTCAAACGAGTAGCGCTGCACCTCGGGGTTGGTGGCGTTGTACACGTTTTGGATATCCAGATAGGCCTCCAGCATCCACGTGTCGAAGCGCCAGCGCTTGTCGATGCGGATGTCCAGGCGATGGAAGAACGGCAGCCGATCGCGCTCTTCGGCATACACGGGCTCATAGCGGTCGCGATCCGCGTCATACCGGCTGCCTGTGACCGGGTAAAACGGGTTGCCGCTGGTCAGCTGAAAGCGCGCGCTGGCCGACCAGTCGGCGCCCAGTTGCACCGTCCACGCCAGGTTCAGGATGTGGGTTTGGTCGATCTCGTAGGTGTCCCAATCCGCGGGCGGTCGCAGCCGCTCCGCGCGAGACAACGTGTACGCCAGCCAGCCGTGCACGCGCCCGCCGAAGCGCTTGCGCACCAATAGCTCCGCTCCGTAGGCGCGCCCCTTCATGTCGGCCGTCCACAGCGCGCGGTCGAAGCCGCCGTCGTCGGTCAGCGCCGCGCCGGACGGGCGCGCCATGTTGTCCAGGAAGTTGTAGAAGCCCTCCAGCTTGATCTCCCAGCCGTCGCCGGGCTCCCACTCCACGCCAAAGCTGCCCTGGGTGCCGCGCACCGGGTCGATGCTGGGGTCGCCGAACTCCTCGTTGGTCTGAAAACCGGGCGGGATCTGGTTCACGATGGCGCCCATGCCGGTCAGCGTCCACTGGTCGTGCACCTGCCAGCGCACCGCCAGTCGCGGGTCGGCGTTCCAGCGCGCCTCACCCGAGTAGTGGTCCATGAGCCCGCGGACGCCCGGAATGATTCGCACGCCGCCGCCCACGTCCCAGTCCGCCGCCGCGTACAGCGCGATCGAATAGAACTGATCGGCCAGCGACTGATTGATGATGATCGGGTTGAAGATCGGCGGGCGCGGGTCCGACAGCGGCGGAAAAGACGGCACCTGCAGGTCCGCGTCAACGTCCGCGATCAGTGCGTCCAGGCCGCCCTGCAGCTTGAAGCGCTTGTTGGGCTTGTAGACCGCCCCGGACCGGATGCTGAAGAAGTAGCCGCCAAAGCCCACGTCGATGTCGTCATTTTCCTCCGACGTCTGCTGGCTGGACGTGTGGTCGTACTCCCACACGACGCTGTTCTCCAGCGTGACCTTGGGCGTGACGTCGAAGTCCGCGCTGAAAAGCAGCCGATGAAAGCCCAGGGCCAGGTCGCTGTTGCGCTCTTCGTCCGGCTCCTCCGGATCGCCCTCGCTGCCCACCCGATCCTCTGCGCCCAGCGCCAAAAACTTCAGGCGCGTCTGCGGCGTCGGATTCCACGTGACGCGCAGCTGGTAGTCGGTATAGGAGAGCGATGTGCCCTCCGCCACAAGCGGCAGAAACAGCTCGTAGTAGGACCGCCGTACAGCGGCTGTGACCATGCCCTTCTTCTCGTCAAAGGGCACGCTGAACAGGGCCGACGCCTTGAGCAGGTCGATCGAGACGTCGCCGTGCCAGCGGTCGTCCGGTGGGTCCTTCGTGTCCAGCAGAATGGCCCCTGTCGCAAAGCGCCCGAAGTTGGCCGGATACCCGCCCGGATAGAAGGTCAGCGACCCGATCAGCTCGGGATGCACCACGCCGGGACCGCCCAGCAGGTGGTACAAAAACAGCGATGGATGGCCGTCGATGAAGAAGCCGGTGTTCTCGAACGAGGCGCCGCGCACGACGTAGTAGCCCAGACCAAACGGGGAGCGCGCCACACCGGGCAGCGTGGCCGGCACGCGGCTGGGATCGCCAAACGTCCCCGGCACCTTGCGCAGCTCCTCTTCGGTCAGGTGGATCTCGGTCGCCGCTTTTGCCTTGGGCTTGTCCTTGATGACGGTGCGGTACTGGGAGAAGCCGACCGGGTCCAGGTACAGCTGCACCGACGGCTCGATCGGGGCGTCGTTCGGGTCGCCGGGCACGCCTTTGACCGCCTTGCCGACCGCCTTGTGCTCGCCGGTGACGATGGATAACTCAAGCTGCCCGGGCGCGAGGCCGTACGCGACAAAACGCCCGTCCGGGCCGGTGGTGACCTCGACTTTGCGCCCGGTCGACGGGTCCGTGATCACGATCGGGATCGCCACCAGCGGGGCCCGCGTGCCCTTCTCCAGAATCTCGCCCGCCAGTCGATAACCGGGGGTCGGGTGCAGGGCCCGCCGTCCGCGTCGCCGCGCCACGAACCGCCCGCGGCGTTTGCTGAAGAAGCGATAGACGTACGGCACCTGCACCGCGATGGCCTTCTCGCCTTCGCGCGCCGGCTCAAAGCCAAACTGTTTGACCGCCGCTATCGCCGCCGAGTCCCATGGCTCACCGGCGCCGGTCTTGATCGTCACGTCCGAGACGGCGCCCTTCTCGTCGATTGTGACTAATACGACTACGTCGAGATCGCGCGACCGCGTGCCGATCGGCACCACCGCCTCGACATACTTCGTGAGCTTGGGCGGGGTCAGCTGCGCGTCTTGCGCAAGGACCGGAGAAACGGTCAAGAGCACCGCTGTCGTGGCGATGAAGCGAGTCACGCGCAGCAGCCTACCAGACAAATGTTTCCGTTGTATTAAGGCAGGTCGATGCACACGGGCTTGAAGTCCGGGCAGCAGTCGTCAAAGCCGGTTCCTGCGCACGCATCGTCACACCAGCAGCCGTCTGGACTGTCGCTCGAGCCGCCGCAGAAGCCGACGCACGTGCCGGTCATGCCGTTGTCGCAGTCCTCGGGGCAGTTGCCTGTCGTCTCCGCGTCGGCCGCGTCGCAGGTGCCGTTGCCGCAGTTGGGCACCTCCAGGCACTGCGGCGCCTCGGAGCAGTCGCTGTCCTTGCAGTCGACTTTGCCGTCGTTGTCGTCGTCCAGCGTGTCCGAGCACGTGAACTCCGTGCCGCCCCCACCCAGACAGTTGACGTCCAAGGCGCAGTCATCATCGTCGCAGTCGACGAGATCGTCGCCGTCGTTGTCCATGTCGTCGTCGCAGATCTCGCTGCCCATGCCCATGCAGATCGGGGTGATCGCGCAGTCCGGATCGTCGCAGTCGACGAGGTCGTCGTTGTCGTTGTCGATCTCGTCGTCGCACAGCGCCTCAAAGCCCGGCTCGAAGCAGACCGGCTGCACCGCACAGTCCGGATCGTCGCAGTCGGTGAGGTCGTCGTTGTCGTTGTCGATCTCGTCCTCGCACAGCGTCTCGACGCCGCCGGCCATGCACAGCGGGCTGGCCTGGCAGTCCATGTCGTCACAGTCCGTCAGGCCGTCATCGTCGTTGTCTACCTCGTCGTCGCACTGCGTCTCGATGCCCACGCCCTCGCACACCGGCTGAATCTTGCAGTCCGGATCGTCACAATCGGTGAGGTCATCGTTGTCGTTGTCGATCTCGTCTTCGCAGTCGTCCTCGAACGGTGTCGGACCGCACGCGATGTCGCCCTCACAGTCGAAGTCGTCGCAGTCCACGAAGTTGTCGTTGTCGTTGTCGATGTCGTCGTCGCAGATGGTCTCCATCTCTTCGTCGCCGCCGCAGATGTCGCTGTAGTCGTCACAGCAGTCGCCGTTGCCCGTGCAGGCGGAGTCGCACCAGCACCCCTCGGGCGCCTGATCGTCGCACCAGCCCACGCACGAGCCGTCGCCGCCGCCCTCGTCGCACAGTTCGAAGTAGTCCGCGCAGCAGTCGCCGAACTCCACACACGCCGAGTTGCAGTTGCACTCTGCGCCCGGGTCAAAGTCGCCGCATTTGCCCGCGCACGAGTCGGACTGCTGGCAGTCGGGGAAGTTGGCGCACGCCGGATCCTTGCAGTCGGCCAGGCCGTTGTCGTCGTCGTCAGAGCCGTTGTCGCAGATCTCGTTGGACTCGCCACAGGCCGGATCGCCCGCGCAGTCGTCGTCACCGCAGTCGATCTTGCCGTCGTTGTCGTCGTCCTTTGCGTTGCTGCAGTCGGTCTCTTTGGTGGGCTGCACGTCCCCGCACGGCGGCACGTTGTCGCAGTCGAAGTCCTCGCAGTCGATGAACCCGTCCTCGTCGTCGTCCTTGCCGTCCTCGCAGTTGGTCTCTTTGCCGGGGCCGACTTCATTGCAGAGGGGATCGTCCGCGCAGTCCTCGTCCTTGCAGTCGAACTTGCCGTCCTGGTCGTCGTCCAGGCCGTTGGAGCAGTTCTCGGTGCCGGGATCGCCGGTGTCGACACCCGTGTCGACCCCAGTGTCGACCCTGCCGCCCGAGTCCGTCGTCCCCCCCCTGTCGGTCGTCCCCCCGGGGTCGCCGAAGCCCCAGTCGC
>CAZJHX010000150.1:0-25420 GCA_964545715.1 uncultured Myxococcales bacterium | reverse complement strand
GGCGCGGGCACGTCCTCCGGCGCGGGCACGTCCTCCGGCGCGGGCACGTCCTCTGGCAGGGGCGTGTCCTGCGGCGGGGGCGGCGGGGTGTCCACAGCCACATCCACTGTTACATCCTCGGCGGGGGGCGACGTGTCAGGCGGGGTGTGCGCGTCCTCGGCCGGTCCCGGGCAGCCCGCCAAAACCAGCGACGCCGCCAGGATCGGGAGAGCGCGGATGATCAAATGCACGCGCCGCAAAGCACGCTGTACAGCTGGTCGCACAGCACCTCGGCGGTGCCGTCGGTGTAGACCCGCATCAGGTAGCGCCCGCTGGCCACGGGCAGGCAGCCCGACGCCAACCCGCCGACCAGCAGCTCATAGCCTCCCGCGATCGCTCGGACGCCTCCGGTGGATTTGTCGTTACCCCACGTGTAGCCGTGCCCGCGCACGACCAGCGCGGCCTCGGCGGCGCTGTCGATAGGCGCCAGGAACTCCGCCAGGTCCTTGCCGTTGTCCACGACGTAGTTGTCGTCGCCGCTGTTCACCGCCAGGTACATGAAGCAGTAGCCCGGCATGCATCCGGGCGCGAAGCCTACGGCGGCGTCCAGCGCGTCAAAGGCGGTTTTGCAGGCGTCCGTGTCCGCCGCTGCCGCGCATTTGTCTCCCGCCGACCAGATGACGTCGTCCGTGTCGCCGCCCAGCCCCGAGAACCGCAGCTCCCAGTACGTGACCGGCGGGTCGGGGTGCAGCGCTGTGATGTCAAAGTCCTTCAGCTCGGGAATCGAGTCGAAGTCCTCCAGGTCGATCCCGGGCCACAGGGCCTCTTCGGGCGGACAGGCGTTCACGTTGAAGTCCGGGATCGTCTTTCCGCAGCTGGGTGGAGGTTCGACAACATCCGGCTCGGTGGTGTCCGGCTCGGTGGTGTCCGGCTCGGTCGTGTCCGGCTCGGTCGTGTCAGGGGCAACATCCGGCGGCTCAGCATCCGGCGGCTCAGCATCCGGCGGCTCGGCATCCGGCGGCTCAGCATCCGGTGTTTCGGCATCGGACTCCGCGGCGTCAGGCACGACCGTGTCCTGCTCCACGATGTCGCTCTCTACGCTGTCGGTGACCGCGGCATCCGCCTCGACGTCCGCCGGCTCCACAGTATCCTGCACGCCGCCCGCGTCCTTTTTGCCGCCGGACGACCGGGACTCCGCCGGACAGCCGCACAACAATAATCCGCTCATCGTCAGGGCCAATCCGACGTGCCTCACGCTACTCTACCCTCACGGCCACGACGCGGCGGCCGTCCTTGGACAAGAAGAAGACCAGGCCCAGCTTCTCATAAGTGATGCGCTTGTGACCTCCCGCCATTTTGGAGCTGAACTGGTTGCCGTATGCCTTGCGCAGCTGAGCGGGGCGTATCACGTCGGACGGAAACAGCTCCACGTGCTTCACCACGCCGCCGGCTCGCACATAGAAGTGCACCTGGCTGTAACCGTGAAACAGCTTCTTGCCATACACCAGCACGTCCGCGCCGGGCTTCTTCATCTCGCGGCTCGGCTTGCCGAACGCGCGCAGCAGCTTGGCCTGGCGCGTCCGACCGGGCCGCACCGTGCGCGTCGGCTCCGTTGGATCCAGCGCAGGCGGCAGCAGGCCCGCCGGGGCGTCATCGGGCTCATCCAGCGCAGGTGAGTCCAGCCCGCCACCCGCATCGTCACCGTCGTAGCCGCCCAGGTCGTTGTCCGGCAGGTTGTCGCCGTCCGACAGGTTGTCCAGGCCGCTGCTGGACGAGTCGCCCAGCGGATCGCTCAGGCTGTCAGACGGGTCCGCCGGTTCGCGTGTTCCCCACGCGTACCCGAAGCTGAGATACCCCGACGGGAACATGCCGAGCGCGGTCGGGTCCTCCGGGTCCAGACCGAAGCCCGTGCCCAGCAGCCCGCAGAAGCCGATGCGAAACGTGAAGCCGCCGTGCTCGGGGTGCAGGCGATAGCCGACCATGAAGTTGCCGAACGCGTGCGCTCCCTCGGCCTCGGGGCTGCCGCCAAACGACGCCGCCCGCGCCGTCAAATAGTACAGCGTGGCGCCGCCCCCCAGCTCCAGCGAGTGGCTGCCGCTGCCAAGCCCGATGAAGCTGGCCGTGACCGGGAACATCAAGAAGCTGACCTTGGAACTGGCTTCGGAGCCGCCCGACGATGCCGACGCGCCGAGCGACATGTACGCGAAACCGAGCCGCACACCGAGGCTGTCGACCAGCATCCGCTCGTAGTTGGCGGAGTACCACCCGCCGGGGCCGAGGATGTCCGCGTACGCGTTGTTCATGGCAGTCCGGCGCGCGTCTGCCGATGAGCTGAGCCCCACAGCCAGCGCCGCTGTCACAATGAGAAGCCGTCTGAACGTCATCACCCGTAGACCCTCTTGATCGTCTCTTGCAGTTTTTGCTGCGCCTCGTCGCGGAGCGGCGCGCCGTGTCCGCCGATCAGGTGCTTGAAGGGCAGCTCGACAAGGCGCTGGAAGTCGGGTAGCAGCGACCCACCTTTGGGCGTCATTATCTTGCGCCACGGCGGGCCGATCTGCGCGGGCTTGAGGAAGCCCATCACACGCGTCAGCAGCGCCGCCGGTGGGCTGCACCCCTCTGTGTTCTCCCAGTTCTGGACCGAGTCGCAGGTCAGCAGCACGCCGCCGTCACGCTCCCATAGCAGCGCGCCTTCGGGCGCCCGCGTATGCTCAAAGGAGAACAGGCGCGCTGGAAACGGCAGCCTCTCGTCCGTCAGCTCGGCCCCGGTCTTGATCCCGTTCTTGTGCTCAACCCCGGGCAAGGCCCAGAGCGTGGCCTTGTACTTATCCACGTAATACGCGTCGTCCATGCCATGGACCCCGATCCGTACAACGTTTGTGACCGTCCCGAGGTCCTCCAGCGCCTGCTCCTCGGCGGCGTTCAGTCGGACCGCGTTGATGAGCGACAGCCGGCCCTCGTCCCGCACGATGACCATGTTTCGCGTGATGCGCATCAGCGGACCCATCATCACGGAGCCGCGCACCCAGAAGACGTCGGGGAGAAACTCAGTAATGGAGCCGTGGGGCTCCACAGCAGCGAACTGAACGGTCATATGGCAGGACTAACAGCATTGCGACGTGCGGTCGAGTAACGCCGCGTGGTCGGGCGCTTGTTGACCCGCTTGATCGTGGCCCGGATAATCCACGACGCGTGGAGCGATGGCGGCAGCGTGTGCTCGCGGCGCCGGTGGCAGCTTTGTTACTGGTGGCGGCGTGCGCCGACGATGGGGAGCCTGCAGATGCGGGACCCAAGCAGATTGACGACGTGCGGGACGGTGGCACACCGGATGTGGCGACCGACACGCCGGGGCCTCCCACAGGTCCGCCTTGTTACAGCCAGGACGACTGCAACGGTGTCTTTCTCAACATGGGGCAGTGCGAGGCGGCGGCGTGCGTTGCGCCTCGGGACGGGGCGCTGGGCGAGTGTGAGCGGCAGCACCGGGCGGATGGCGACCCGTGCGACGACGGTGACGCATGCACCCTGATCGCGTTGTGCCAGGCGGGGATCTGCGGGCGCGATCAGGCGGTGGATTGCCCTGAGCCCGATCCGTGCACCGAATACACGGGCTGCGACTCGGAGCAGGGCGGATGCCTGGCTGTCCCTCTATCAGACGGAAGTGGCTGCGACGACGGCAACGACTGCACCGTGGCCGACGCTTGCGCCGACGGTGTCTGCGTCGGAGAGGCCGCTCCCGACGCCCCTGGCTGCAACCCCTGCAACGTCGACAAAGACTGCCCGACGCCCGACAAATGCGCCGGGCAGCCCAGCTGTCAGGACGGGCAGTGCGTCACGGTGCCGCTTGGAGGAGTCGTGTGCGATCCCGCGCTGGCCGGACCCTGCCAGCAGAACGTGTGCAGCGACGGTGAGTGCGTGTTGCAGCCGCTGCCCGAGGCGACACCGTGCGACGACGGCAATCCCTGCACCGACAGCGTGTGCCTGGACGGCACGTGCGGTATCGAGTCGACCGATGACATCCAATGCGACTGCGACCCCAACGTGGACAGCTCGTGCGTGGAGTTCGACGACAACGACCTCTGCAACGGCACGCTGAAGTGCGAGCCCAAGCTCGGCAAGTGCGTCATCGCCAGCGTCTTGACGTGCGACGACACGGGCGACCCCTGCACCGAGCGTGTCTGCGTGCCCGACACCGGGTTGTGTCAGCTGCAGGTGGTGGCCAACGGGACGTTCTGCGACGACGAGAACGCCTGCACGCTGGGCGATGTCTGCCAGGAGGGCCTCTGCGAGGCGACTGCACAAGCGGCGTGCGGTGTGCCCAAGACGTGCGGCGACACCCAGTGCAACCCAGCCTGCGTGAGCGCCAACGAGTGCGTGCCGGACCTGGGGTGCTCCGAGATCTACCTGGACGTGCCGTGCGACGACGGGCAGGCCTGCGAGATCGAGGACGAGTGCCGCGACGGCGTCTGCTCCTCCGGGACCACCGACCTGCTGTGCGATGACGGCAACCCATGCACTGCAGACGGCTGTGACCCGACCGCAGGCTGCGTCTTTGCGCCCTTCGACGGGGAGTGCAGCGACAGCGACCCGTGCACGGTGGGCGACCAGTGCGCCGACGGGCAGTGCGCCCCGCAGTCGATCCAGGACTGCGACGACGCCAACCCCTGCACCACCGACGTCTGCGAGCCAAACAAGGGCTGCTCCAACTTCAAGAACAACAACGACTGCGAGGACGGCGACCCCTGCACCCAGGGCGACAAGTGCAACCCGCAGGACGGCAAATGCAAGCCGGGCGCGAACGTGTGTCCGTGCAGCGAAGACGCGGTGTGCACCCAAAGCGGTACCTGCAACGGGGTGTGGCACTGCATCGCCAACCAGTGCGTCCTCGAGACTGCCGCGGCCACCGGGTGTCCTGACGACGGCTCGCCCTGCTCCACGGTGTCGTGTGATCCGTCGACGGGCACCTGCAAATCGGAGCTCGCGCCCGACGGGCTGGCGTGCGAGGACGATGACGCCTGCGCTGCGGCTAAGTCCTGCGTGGCGGGACAGTGCGCCGGCGGAGCGGCGATTCCATGCGACGACGGCAATGAGTGCACAAACGACGTCTGCGTGGCCGAGGTCGGCTGCACTTACACGCCCAACGGGCTGGGCTGCGACGACGGCGACCCGTGTACGAAGATCGACATCTGTGATGGTGGTGCGTGCAAGGGGTCGACGTCTGTCTGCGACTGCAAGGCCGACAGCGATTGCCCGGACGAGCCGCCAAATCCGTGCGACGGGATCAACCGCTGCGTGGACAACGTCTGCAAGCTGGACCCCACCACGATCGTGACGTGCGCCGCTGACGGCCTGGGACCGTGTCTGACGTCGACCTGCGATCCAGCGACGGGGCAGTGCAATGTGGTGTTGAAGCCGGACGGCGCCAGCTGCAACGATGGTGATGCGTGCACCGACAACGAGGGCTGCAAGGCTGGGACGTGCATCCCCGCGGGGGTCTCCGCGTGTGACGACGGTAACGTCTGCACCGACGACCTGTGCTCGCCGGCGACCGGATGCACGCACACCAACAACGCGGCGGTCTGCAACGACGGCAACGCCTGTACGACATCCGAGAGCTGTCTGCTGGGCGAGTGCACGGGGGGCGCGACGGTCTGCCTGGAGCTGTGCGACAACGACCTGGATGACGACAACGACACGCTGATCGACTGCGAGGACCCGAACTGTGCGACGCAAGCGGTCTGCGACGCCTGCGCCAGCGCGCCCTTCATCCAGTGCGGTGCGGCCGGCACCCCCGGGGCGGTGGGCGACGCGGCACCCAGCCAGATCGGCGATACCCCGTGCGGCTCCGGCCAGCACGCGGACCGAATCTACCGCTTTACGACGACCGCGCAGGGTCCCGTAGCCGTCACGCTGCTGCAGGGGGCGTCCAGCTTCGGGTTGCGTGTTCTAACCGCAGGCGAGTCAGGGGGCTGCGACACGGGCTCATGCAAGGCGAGCGGCTCCGAGGCCACGTTCACCGCCATCCCGGAGAAGGTCTACCACGTGGTTGTGGAGAAGCTCTTCCTGGGCGCGACTCCGAGCTTTGTGCTGAGCGTGACCTGTACCAACCAGTGCGTCCCCGCCTGCGGCGATGTCACCTGCGGCCCCGATGGCTGCGGCGGCAGCTGCGGCACGTGCAACGACGGCGATCCGTGCACCAGCGACGTCTGTGACGAGGGCCAGTGTATCTCGTCGCCCATCGAGGAGTGCTGCGCCGACTTCACCGACTGCGACGACGGCGACCTGTGCACCGCGGATACCTGCCTGTTGGGTAAGTGCAGCTACAACACCGATCCGTCCTGCTGCAAGAGCGCCGCGGACTGCGATGACGGGCTGTCGTGTACGACGGACGGCTGCTCGCTGGGCGTGTGCACAAATGACCCGGCGCTGGGTTGCTGCACCGCCAACGACCAGTGCGAGGACGACAACCCATGCACGGCGGGGTTGTGCATCGCAGGGCAGTGTCTGGCTGTCGAGCAGGCGGGGTGCTGTGCGTCCGACGCCGATTGCAACGACGGGTCCGCATGCACTGAGGACTCGTGCATCGACAACGCCTGCGAGCACACGTCTCTGGCCGGCTGTTGTGCGTCGGCGGCGGACTGTGGTGACGGAGACCCATGCACTGCCGACGCGTGCGAGATCTCCACGCAGACCTGCATTCACAAGGCGCTGCCGGGCTGCTGTTTCAGCACGCTGGACTGCCCGCCGACAGACGAGCCGTGCACAACGCTTGTGTGCCTGGCGGACAGCGGCGCCGCGGGGACCTGCATTCAGAAAGAGACCGCCAATTGCTGCTACGAGGACGCCGACTGTATGGCCGCGGGTCCCTGCCAATCGGCTGCGTGCGTGGCCAATCAATGTGTGAACACGGACATCCCCGCGTGCTGCGCCTCGCACGACGACTGCTCCGACGGCGCCGCTTGCACGTTGGACCAATGCGTGGGCGGCGACTGCGTGCATCTGCCGCAGATCGGGTGTTGCTCCGTCTCCGCCGAATGTGACGACAGCAACCCGTGCACCGTGGACTCCTGCAAGGACGGCCAGTGCGCCCACCAGATCGTGCCCGGCTGCTGCGTGAACTCAGGCGACTGCCAGGACACCGACACGTGCACCACGAACGTCTGCGACCTCTCGAAGGCCGGGGCGTCGGGCGCCGGAACGTGCTCTTTCGTGCCGATTCCCGCGTGCTGCCAATCGGCCGGCGACTGCCAGGCGGGAAAGTGCCTGCAGGCCAGCTGCGTGGCGGGCGTGTGCGCCTACGAGCCGGACCCGGGCTGCTGCCAGAACGACGCGCCGGACTGCGACACCTCCGATCCATGCGTCAGCGGTAAATGCGTTGGCGGCAAGTGCAACCTCACCGCGATTCCGGGCTGCACGTGCAACAGCGCCCAGGACTGTCCGTTTGAGGCGGACCCGTGCAAAAAGGCCGTGTGCGCGGACCACAAGTGCAAGGTGGAGACGGTCTCGGGCTGCTGCACGGAGGACGCGGGCTGTGTCGCGCCGGGGGCCCCGTGCGCTGTCGTGGAGTGCATCGGCAACCAGTGTGTCCTGGGCAGCGTGCCCGGCTGTTGCTCCAATGACGATCAGTGTGGCGATCCCGGCCCGTGCGCGGAGGCGTCCTGCGTCGCCGGCGCCTGCGAGTCGCAGCCCATTGATGGCTGCTGTGAGATGGCTGCCGATTGCCCAGGCTCGGAGGAGCCGTGCAGCCACGCGGTCTGCAACAACAACACGTGCAGCTCGGCCACGACGCCTGACTGCTGCGTGACCGTGGAGGACTGCTCTGGGCCCGACGTGGGCGCCTGCGATGTGGTCGACTGCGTTCTGAACCAGTGCGTGGTCGGCGCCAAGTTGCCGGGCTGCTGCGAGACGGTGGCGGACTGTCCCGCGGCGCAGCAGAAGTGTAAGCAGATCGGCTGCAGCGACGGGGTGTGCGTGCTCAGCGCCATCGAGGGCTGCTGCTCCTCCGCCGCCGACTGCCCGGTGGCGCCGACGGCCTGCTCCCAGGTGCTGTGCACCGCCGGGACGTGCGCGCTCGAGGCTATCGACGGCTGCTGCGAGCAGGACGGCGACTGCGTGGATGACGGTAACCCGTGTACGGCGACCTCATGCGTGGGCGAGGGGTGGTGCGCGTCCACACCGATCGACGGTTGTTGCACGGCGGACGCGGACTGCATCGGTGACGGCGCCGAGGCGTGTACGGACGCGGTGTGCTTCGACGGCGCATGCTCCTTCGTGCCGAAGGGCGGCTGCTGCGCGCAAGACTCGGACTGTCCCGACGACGGCGACAGCTGCACGGAGCACGTGTGTCTGGGGTCGGTGTGCCAGGTGCTGCCCACGGCCGGCTGTTGTGCCCAGGACGCCGACTGCCCCGAGGACGCCGATGCCTGTACGCAGGCGCGCTGCGTCGATGGACTCTGCTCCTGGCCCGCAGTGGGCGGGTGCTGCGAGCAGGCGTCGGATTGCCCAAAACCGGCCGATGCGTGCGTGCTTCCGGTGTGTGAGGGCAGCGGGGGGCTGGGTATCGCCGGGACGTGCGACGTCGATGCGCTGGCCGGTTGTGCTGTGGGCGCGTGCGTCTTCAGCGGCTTTGAAGGCGAGACAGCAACTGGGTGGACGCTCGACGGGTGGGCCCCGACTACCGCCGCGGCTTACTACGGCTCGGGGTCGCTGCACGGCCAGTTCGCGGCCGGCGGCGGTGGCGCGACACTGGCCACCGCCGACGCGCCCAAGCTGCAGATCGGCAGCGAGGCGACGCTGCGCTTCCGATACACGCTGGACGTGCTCAGCGGCGACTGCGACAGCGGCGCCCTTCTGATCGAGGTGCTAACGGCGACGGGCGCGTCCGACACGGTGTGGACGACGTGCCTGCAGACCAGCGAGTGGAAGCAGGTGTTCGTGGATCTGTCGGCCTATCAGGGGCAGGCGATCACCGTCCGCTTTGTGTTGAACTCCGGCGCCGGTCTGAGCTTCGGCGCGGCGCTGATCGATGATGTGGCGGTCGGTGGAGACTGCGCACTGACATGTGACGGCGCCTGCGATGACGGCAACGCGTGCACGACCGACCAGTGCGTTGCGGGGCAGTGCACGACGGCGCCTGTGCCCGGCTGCTGTCAGTCCGAGGCGGCGTGTTCGGACGACGATCCCTGCACGGTGAACACGTGCGCGCCAAACGGGCAATGCGCCTCTGCTCCGGCCCCCGGCTGCACCGAGGGCGCGTGCATCGGGGACACGATCGATGGGGTTTTAGGCGTCGGCTGGTCGTTGGCGTCGTCGTCGACCACCTTTGTATTCGAGACCACGACGGTCGGATCGCTGAGTCAGCCCGCCCACCTGGCGGCAACCGGCGGCGCTGAGGACGTGGGCCAGAGCGTGTTCTTGGATCTGCCGCCGGCGCTGGCATCGCAATCGGGGCTCACCCTGCGGTTTGCGTTGCGACAGAGCGTCGGTGAGAACTGTGAGCTGGGCCGCCTCTTCGTGGTCGTCGGGGACGTCGAGACGCCGGTGCACTGCGGCTATCACGACTGGCAGACCGTCTCCGTGGCCGTGCCGTCCGCGGCGTCAGCTCCCGTCTCGGCGTCGCTGCGCTTCGATGTCTATGCGGGCGGGCCCAAAGTCGAGCTCGACGACATCCGGCTCTTCGGCGCGTGCCACCCGATCGAGTGCCAGAGCGCTGCCGAGTGCGACGACGGCGACGCGTGCACGGTCGGCACGTGCGACGTGGCGTATCAATGTGGCCAGGTCTCGATCTCGGGGTGCTGCAACGACGCCGCGGATTGTGGGACACCGTCGGGACCATGCAGCGCCTTTGAGTGCAGCGGCGGTGCGTGCGTTGAGGCCGGCGTGGCGGGATGCGCGGACGAGAGCTGCTGGTTTGCCGGGTTCGACAACGGGTTTGCGCAGGGCTGGCACTTCTCGGCGCCGTCGGGCGCGGTGGCCGGCGTGGCTCAGTGGGGCGTGGATGCCGAGTCGGCGTTTGGTCCACCGACGGCGTTGCACGGCTCGTACGAGACCGCGGTGGGCGAGGCTCCGGCTGTGACCGCCCTCGCCAGCCTGCCGCGCCTGCTGGTCGGTAGCGGTGACACGGTGCTGCGCTTCCGCTATCGCCAGACGCTGTCCGGCAGCAGCTGCCTGGAGGGTGTGACGGAGCTGTGGCTCAACGACGAGCTGCTGTGGCTGTCGTGCGAGACGGTCGATGACTGGACTCAGGTCGAGGTGGCCCTGGGGCCGTGGGTCGGGTCCGTGGTGGCGCTGGAGCTGCGCCTGCGGTCGGATCCGGCGGTGGGCGCCGCTGGGGATGTCCACGTGGACGACGTGTCCGTGATCGGAGCGTGCGCGGAGGTCGGCTGCGCGTCGGCGGATCAATGCGATGACGACAACCCGTGCACTGACGACGCGTGCTTGGGCTTCAACTGCGTGTACACGACCAACCAGGTGCCGTGCGACGACGGGGACGCGTGCACATCGGCGGATCACTGCGAGGGCGGGGACTGCCAGTCGGTGCCGGTGGTCTGCGATGATGACCAGCCGTGCACGACGGACTTCTGTGACTCTGCGCTCGGCTGCTCGTTTGTGCCCAACACGCTGCCCTGCGATGACGCCGATCCGTGCAGCGCGGGCGACACGTGCGCGGGTGGCCTGTGCCGAGGCACGGCGATCCTGTGCAAGGACTACAACAGCTGCACACAGGATGGCTGCACGGCGGGCGTCGGCTGCGAGTTTGAGCCCGAGCCGTTCGGGACGCCGTGCACCGATGCCTCTCCGGCACCTGGGACGTGCTGGCTGGGTCAGTGCGTGGGGTGGCAGATCGTCGCGTCCGAGGCGGCGCCGGGCCCCACCACGGATACCCGCGCGCTGGCCGTGGCGCCCCGAGAGGGCCCGACGCCGATTCACCTCGCAGGGACGGCCGATCCGGGCGGGCAGGTGAGCGCCTCGGTCTTCCAGCTGGACCAGAACACGCTGGCTGTGTCGCTGGTCTCGGATGACGCGTCCCATGCGGCGTGGCTCGACATTTATGACGACGTGGTGGCCGGGGTCGGTGGGGCGGTGGGACCGCTGCCTCTCCCGTTGAACGGGCAGGTTGGCGTGGGGCTGGATCTGCACGCGGTAGCGCCAGTCGGCCAGGCGTGGATCTTTGCCGGGGACGGCAGCTCGTTTGCGCAGGTGAAGTCCACGGCGCGCCGGTGCAAGCTTCTGGGCCCGGGGTGGAACTGCTCGACCATGCCGATCGTCCACTCGCCGGACGCCTGCAGCAAGCAGGTGCCCTTTCACGTGCGGGATGTGTGGGGATCGTCGGCCCAGACCGCGCTGTTCGCGGGCGCCAGCATCGAGGACGACGATTGGGTCGCTCGCATCGCGGTGTGGGATGGCAACCTGGGCAACGACTGCGAGCCTCTAGGCGTGTACAGCGGCGAGGTCTACACGAACGATCCCGCCAATCCGCTGGTGCTGGCGGTCAATGTGCGTCCGCCGGGCGAGCGCGAGGTCTTCCAGGCCGTTCATGGGCACAGCGCGGACTCGGTCTGGGCGGGCGGCGAAGGGGGGCTGGTCTATCGCTTCAACGGATCGGACTGGATCGACATGAGCCCTGAGGGCTGGCCGGCCGCGGCGGCATGGGGGCCCGGGTACGACGTGTATGGCGTGCACGCGACCGCGACGGACGTGCACATCGTCGGTGACGGGGTGGGCGTGGCCGCGACGGATTGCCGTCATGGTTTCTATCTGCACGGGGCGCTTCAAGACGGGATCTGGGTCTTCGATCGGCTGATGACCTTCGGCGCTGCGGTCGCGGACTGTGGCGCACCGCCCTTTGACCACGTCGGCGTGCGCGACGTGACGGTGGACTCGCTGACGTCTGACCTGTACATCGTGGGCTGGGCTCCGGACTCCGTGCTCGCTCCGGGCGAGCGGCGCGGGCTGGTCATGAGATTGGAGAAGCCATGAATTCGGGTCGCTGGACCCTGATCGTCTGTGTCTTTGTCGTGGGTTCGTCGGGCTGCAAGGGCGCCGAGAAGGCCGCGGAGAAGCCGAAGGCCGCGCAGTCCGCTCCGGTGAAAGAGAAGGCGACGACCCCGCCGGCGCCGACCGCGCCCAGGACGCCGCCCGCCGCTGCTGCGACACCGTCGTCCGAGACCGCGCTGGACCTGCGCAGCCATCAGTTCTACGGGGTGTATCTCAGCGGTCACAAGGCGGGCTGGGCGGAGGAGCGGGTCGAGCAGCTGGACGACGGGGGCATTCGGCTGACGACGCTGGTTCAGCTGCGTATCAAGCGGATGGGCAACGTGCTGAATATGAAGCTGAGCGACCAGGTTGAGTACGCGCGGCTCCCGGACGGCGCGATTCGACGGTTTGCGATGACTGAGCAGTCGGGCGCGGGGCGGGTGGTCCGGTCGGGTGAGGTCCGTGGTGACACGCTGCATATCTCCCTCGTCACGCCGACCGGGCGCACTGAAAAGACGATGCCGCGCCCCAAAGAGCGCGCCGCGGACACCCTGCCGCTGCTCCTGGTGCGCCGCCTGAAAGAGGCTGGGAGCGAGCCGATTACGGCCTGGCAGTTCGACCGGCAGCAGCTCAAAGACGTGTCGGTGGTCACGACCCTGGTCTCCGAGAAGGAGACCCGGATCAACGGGGTTCCGGTGACCGTGCTGCAGGTGAAGGGCGTCGATAAGACTCGTGGCATCACGATGACCAATCGCGTTACCAAAGAGGGGCGCACGCTTGAGATGACGCTGGGCCCGGGCTTGAAGCTGGTGCTGGAGGACGAGGCGCTGGCGAAGAACCCGGCGGTCTCGGTGCCGGACCTGTACCGGCTGTCGGTGGTTCCGCTGGACAAGCGGTTGGGCGACCCGGCGTCGGTGCGGCGCATGAAGGTGCGCCTGTCGGGGCTTCCGTCGGATGGCGTCTCGCTGAAGGACAGCCGGCAGACGCGCGAGGGTGAGGTGGTGGAGGTCCATCGCCGGGATCTCAGCGCGCTGCCCCAGCAACCGCTCAGCGATGAGGACCGTGCGAAGTGGCTGCTATCGACGCCGTTTGTGGACCACGACGACGCCGAGGTGGCCGCGCTGGCGGGCCGCGTCACAAAGGGCAAGACCGACGCGCAGAAGGTCGTGGCCATGACGAAGGCGGTGAACAAGGCGCTGTCCTACACTCTGGCCACTGCGCCGTTGACCGCCAGCCAGATACTGAAGGAGGGGCGTGGCGACTGTACGGAGTACGCGCGCCTGCTGACGGCGATGGCGCGGGCGATCGGCCTGCCGGCGCGCGAGGTCTCGGGCATGGCGTACGCGGGCGACAGCGATCCGGGCTTCGCGTTTGACGCGTGGGTCGAGGTCTACGTCTCCGGGCGATGGCTCGCGGTCGATCCCACGTGGAACGAGGTGCCCATCGACGGGACGCACATCGCCCTGAGCCGTGACGACCCGTCCGCAATCATCGGTTTGTTAGGTGGCCTCAAGGCACAGCTGCTCGACATCGAGCGCTGAGTGTCGCGACCCGGCCGCCGCTACTGAGCGACGGCCGCCTCTGAGCTGGCTTTTCGATGCTCGAACGCGAGATCAAGGTGATGTCTGACGCGCGCCCTGTCGCCCGCAGCCCGGGCACGGCGCGCCATCGCGACGTGAAGATCGGGGTTGGTCGGATCGTCGACCAACGCCTGCCTGAGCCGATGTGCGACGTCGTCGCCACCCAGACGTGTGAATAACCTTGCGACCCAATTCATTTGCGGTCTTTCCCCACCCAAGGTTGATATGTGACGGATGTGAGCCCGGTCCCGAACCCACGTTGAGACCATAGCACAACCATGCCAGAATCCGGGTCGCCAAAATGCCAGAGAAGTCACCATTTCACCCCCGGACCTCCGCGCTGTGCGAGAGCCTGCGCTGGAAGGATTGGGCGGGGTATCACGCCGTGGCCTCCTATCGGGAGTGCCACGAGATGGAATATTACGCATTTCGGGACGCCGCCGGCCTTCTGGATGTGACGCCGCTCTTCAAGTACGAGGTTCGCGGTCCAGACGCGGCGGCGGTGTTGGCGCGTGTGATGACGCGCGACGTCAGCAAGCTGCGGGTGGGGCGGGTTACCTACACGTGTTGGTGCGACGGTGCCGGCAAGGTCGTCGATGACGGCACGGTGACACGGCTGGAGGAGGACCACTTTCGGGTGACCTCCGCCGATCCGTCGCTGGCGTGGTTTCAGCGTCATGCGCGCGGGTTCGATGTGCAGATGGAAGAGAGCACGCAGCGGATTGCGGCGTTGGCGATCCAGGGCCCGCGCTCGCGCGACATCCTTTCGGAGGTCGTCGACATCGACATGAGCAAGCTGCGGTTCTTTCGCGCCAAAAAGGCACGGCTGGATGGCGTGGACGTATTGGTCAGTCGCACCGGGTATACAGGTGATCTCGGGTTCGAGGTGTGGATAGACGCCGACAAGGCGTGCGCGGTCTATGACTCGATTATGGGCGTCGGATCGCGTCACGGGCTGCTGCCGGTTGGCCTGGACGCGCTGGACATGGCCCGGGTCGAGGCCGGGTTTGTGCTGAATGGCGTGGATTACTACAGCAGCCGGCACTGCGTGATCGAGTCGCGCAAGTCGACGCCGCTGGAGCTCGGTCTGGAGTGGACGGTGCATCTGGATCGGGAGCCGTTCATCGGTCAGGCGGCGATGAAAGCCGAGGCCGAGCGGGGCCCGGCGTGGCGCTTTGTCGGGCTGGACATCAACTGGGACGAGCTGGAGACGTTGTGGGAGCGCCATCACCTGGCGCCTCAGATCTCCGGATCGGCGTGGCGGACGGCGGTGCCGGTGTACGCCGATGCCGGGGGCCGCAAGCAGGTTGGCTATGCGAGCAGCGGCACGTTCTCTCCCATTTTGAAGAAGAACCTGGCGATGGCGCATATCCGGGCGCCGTACGGCGATCTGGGTACGCAGCTGCACATTGAGGCGACCGTAGAGTTTGAGCGCAAGACGGTGCCGGCGACGATCGTGCCGCGACCGTTCTTCGACCCGCCGCGCAAGACCGCGACCCCGGGCATCAAGAAGAAGAAGAAGAAAAAGGTGGCCCAGGCGGCCGAACCGACACAGGAGGCGGCCCCGTGAGCAAGCGGTATGACGCCATCGTGATCGGGGGTGGGCACAACGGGCTGTGTTGTGCGGCGTATCTGGCCAAGGCCGGACGAAAGGTGTTGGTGCTGGAGCGCCGGCATCTGGTGGGCGGCGCCGCGGTCAGCGAGGAGATCTACCCGGGCTACACCTACTCGGTGTGCTCCTACGTGGTCAGCCTGCTGCGCCCGCACATCATTCGTGAGCTGGAGCTGGCGCGGCACGGGCTGCACATCATCCCATTGGAGTGCGCGTGGACTCCGGAGCAGGACGGTCCGGGCCTGTGCAGGTGGTCGGACTGGGAGCGCACACGGCGCGAGATCATGCGGTACAGCGTCAAGGACGCGGAGGTGTACCCCGAGTTCGGCCCGGCGATGGCCCAGCTGGGTCGGTTTGTGAAGCCGATCATCGAGATGACGCCGCCCGATCCGACCAGCCTGAATCCTTTTAAGCTGGGCGGCTTCAAGGTATTGGCGGATCGCCTCAAGCAGTTCACAGGCGACGAGCGCGTCGGCCTGATGAAGCTGATGACGATGAGCGCGGTCGACCTGCTGGACGAGTACTTCGAGAACGACTTCTTAAAGAGCCCGATGTCGGTCAGTGGCATCATCGGCACCTTTCTGGGGGTCCGCTCCCCGGGCACCGCGTACGTACTGCTGCATCACTACATGGGCGAGATCGACGGCGCGTTTCGCGCGTGGGGCTTCTGTCGCGGCGGGATGGGCGCTATCAGCAACTCGCTGGCGTCCGCGGCTGTCGAGCATGGCGCGGAGATCCGATGTGAGGCGTCGATCTCGCAGGTGCTCATCAAGAATGGGCAGGCGACCGGCGTGGTGCTGGAGAACGGCGATGAGATCGAGGCCAACGTGGTCATCTCCAGCCTGGACCCCAACCGCACGTTCTTGAAGTTGGTCGGCGAGAGCAACCTGGACGAGGACTTCACGCGCCAGATCAAGCGCTACAAGCTGCGCGGCAGCTCCGGGAAGATCAATCTGGCGCTGGATGCGCTGCCCAAGTTCAGCCATCGGGAGGGCACGCAGCACCTCAAAGGCGACATCGCGATCTGCCCCAGCATCGACTATCTGGAGCGGGCGTACGACGACGCCAAGTACGGGGCGTGGTCGCGCGAGCCGTTCATGAACGTGGTGCTGCCGTCGCTGGTCGATCCGAGCGTGGCGCCGCCGGGCAAGCACGTGATGAGCATCTTTGTGCAGTACGCGCCCTACCACCTGAAGGAGGGGCCGCTGGACTGGGACAACCAGGGCGAGGCCTGGGCGGACTCTTGCATCGCGACGCTGGAGCAGTACTGCCCCGGGCTGTCCGATCTCATTCTGCACCGGCAGATCGTGACGCCTCTGGATATGGAGCGCGACTTCGGGCTGACCGAGGGCAACATCTTCCACGGTGAGCTGAGCGTCGAGCAGCTGTTTTTCCAGCGTCCTGCGCCGAAGTGGGCGCGCTACCAGACGCCGATCTCGCACCTGTGGCTGTGCGGTTCGGGGGCGCATCCGGGCGGCGGCGTGATGGGCGGGCCGGGCGCTAACGCAGCCAATGAACTCTTGCGGAGCGGTGCAATTTGAGCGGGCAGGATGTCGTCGTCATCGGAGGCGGGCACAACAGCCTGGTGTGCGCCGCGTATCTGGCCAGGGCCGGCCGCCGCGTTACCGTTCTGGAGCGTCGCAGCACGCTGGGCGGATTGGCCTCTTCGTCAGAGTTTCACCCCGGGTACAGCGTGCCGGGATTGCTTCACGACACGTCTCGCGTGCGGCCGCAGGTTATCAAGGACCTGGGACTGACCGGGCACGGGCTGGCGCTGCGGGATCGGCGGCCGTCGATGTACCTGCCGCAAGCGGACGGGCCGGGGATATTGCTGCATCCGGATCCGGCGGCGGCTGCGGACGAGCTGGCGAAGGTCTCTGCAGCGGACGCCAAGGCCTTTGCCGAGTACTGCGCGTTCTTCAAGCGGATAGGCGGCTTCTTCGCCAAGGTGATGGACACAGAGCCGCCCGAGGTGACCCGCGATGATCTGAGCACGGTCTGGCAGCTGTTCAAGCTGGGCTTTGGCTTGCGTCGCCTGGGTGCGGACGACATGTCCGAGATCATGCGCGTGCCGACCATGACCGTGGCTGACTGGCTGCGTGAGCGCTTTGAAAACGACCTGCTGGTAGCCGGTCTGGCCGCGCCCGCGTGCTTTGCCGGATATGTCGGGCCGCACTCGCCGAGTACGACCGCCAACCTGCTGATCTACGAGAGCCTGCGGGGGCCGGGGGTTCAGGGTGGGCCGGCCGCGCTTGTCTCGGCGCTGGAGAAGGCCTGTACCGCCGCCAACGCTGTGATTCGCACGGACGCGCCGGTGTCGCGGATTCGGATCGAGTCCGGTCGGGCGGTCGGCGTCACGCTGGAGGACGGAACCAACGTCGATGGCCTGGTGGTGTCGGGCTGCGATCCCAAGCGCACGCTGCTGTCGCTGGTGCATCCGGCCGATCTGCCGTCGCCGTTGGGACACGACGTGGGCAACTACCGGATGCGCGGCACAACGGCCAAGGTGAACCTCGCCCTGTCGGCTGCGCTGGACTTCGCGGGCCGGCCGGGCCAGGCGTTTGAGGCGGTGCGGATCGCCGATGACGTCGACACGGTGGAGCGCGCGTTCGACGCGGTGAAGTACCGTCAGACCTCTGAAATCCCGCATCTGGACATCCGCGTGCCCACCGTTTCGGACTCGTCGCTGGCGCCCCAGGGGCATCACGTGGCGTCGGTGATTGTGCACTTCACGCCGTATCACCGCGACGGCGGCTGGACGGATGAGCGTCGGCAGGCGCTCGGCGATCAGGTGCTGGCGCGGCTGAAGCGATATGCGCCCAACTTAGATGAGGTGCTGGTCGGCCGGCAGGTGCTCACGCCGCAGGATCTCGAGGACGAGTACGGGCTGACCGAGGGACACATCTACCACGGCGAGCACGCGCTCGATCAGCTGGTGTCGATGCGCCCGCTGGCCAGCTGCGCCGGTCATAAGACTCCGGTCGATGATCTGTATCTGTGCGGTGGTGGGACCCATCCCGGCGGGGGGATCTCCGGCGGTGCGGGGCGCCTGGCGGCCGCGGCCGTTCTGCGCGCCTGAGCCTTCGCTGTCTAACCGGCGCGCGTTCGTGGCAGGATAGGGCCATGCAAACCCGCGTTTTGTTGTTGGTCACGGCCCTGATCATGGCGCCGGGCCTCGCGTCGGCTCAGCTGCAGCCGCAGATCTCGGTCCAGGCGTCGCTGCGCAGCGGCGCCGGTGTGCCATATTCGGGCAAGGTGGTTGTGGTCGCGACGCTGTATCCCAGCGCCGACGGCGCCGTACCGCTGTGGACTGAGGTCCACCCCTCGGTCACGGTCAAGGCGGGGGTCATGCAGCTGATCCTGGGGTCTGTGACGCCGATCGACGCGACGATTCTGCTGAGCTTCGACGAGCTGTGGGTCGGCATCGGCGTCGACGGCGAGGGCGAGCTGCCGCTGCAGCCGGTCACCAGCATACCGTTTGCGTTTCGGGCGCAGCACGCCGATTCGGCCACTGTCGCTCAGAGCTTCTCGGTCAGCGTGGGGCCGCCTGCAGACTGTTTTGGCGGCAACCTCGGCCGCGTCTACTTCAACTCTGCGCTGGATCAGGTCTATGTGTGCCGCGCCGATGGCTGGTCGGTCTACCAGGGACCCAAGGGCGACCCGGGGCCCGGTGGTCCGACCGGCGAGACGGGACCTGAGGGCCCGACCGGCCCAGCCGGCGAAAAGGGTGCCGACGGGCTGTTTGCCAACGCTGACTGCCAGGTCGGGCAGATTTGGAAGCGGGGCGCAGGCGGCTGGGCTTGCGCGACCGACGATGGCGGCGCCCAGCCGGTCGCTGTGCTGCCGGCCTGCGATGCGGGGACCGCAGGCAAGATGTTCTACGACACCGCCAAGAACGCCCTGTACCTGTGCACCGGCACCACGATGTCCAAGGTGCGGCTGTGCACGGACACCTGCCCCGATGTTGCCACGGTCGCGTGCAAGGTTGCGGTGAAGAACGACTGCGGCGAGGAGTGCGGCTCCACGGGCACCGGGCTGAACCTGACGCAGTGCGCGCCTCCGTCCACCATCGCGTGCGGCGACGCGATCAAGGATGACTGTGACAACGCGTGCGGCACCGTGGGCACCGCGGGCTGCGTCATCGCGATAGAGCAGGTCAACGGCTCCTTCCAGTGGGCAGACGGCAAGGTGGCTGGGTCCTGCCAGAGCTACCTGACCCCCGGCGCGGGTTACGAAGCGGGCACGGTAAGCGGCGTCTACACGCTGAGCGCCGGCGGCATCAGCTCCGCGCACTATTGCGACATGACGACCAACGGAGGTGGGTGGACGCTGGTGATCAAGGGCACGCTCGACGGCACCTACAACGGCTCGTTCAACAAGTCTCTCGCCAACACCAAGGGATTTCAGAGGGCCTTCAACGGCATGAACTTCAAAGACATCCTGGTCAAAATGGGCCCCCACGACACAACGCCTCATTGGGCCGCTTTCCACGGCGTCGGCAACAACGCCCAGACGCTGGACAACAAGATCAAGAACTGCTGCTCGGGCTCCAGTGGGGTCGACTACAACATTGCGCCGCCCATCAACGTGACCGCCCGCAGTCCCAGCCTGCAGAACGTGTCCGAGACGGCGGCATTGTCCCTGCGCATGACGCAGACGTCCGGGCCCAATGACGCCATGTTTATGGTGGTCGGCCAGGCCGGGTCGTGCATGAGCAACTCAGGCAACCGCACCGTCAGCGCGGACTGCATCTCCGTCATGCTGGCCTTTGGTGCCGGCAACCACTCCTGGTCAAGCTGGGAGACCACCAACAACTGGGAAACCAGCTGCGGCCGCTCGGGCTACTACAACGGCTCGACGACCGGCTGCAGCCAAACCGGCGGGGTTTTTGTCCGATGATGTTCGCGTTGCGTGTTGCCGCTGTCGTTATCAGTCTGGGATGCCTGGTCTCGTGCGCCGAATCCGACCCGGCCGACGTTCCTGCGCCTGTCGAGGACAGTCTCGCCGGGCTGCCGGTGGTCGAGGACGGCAAGTTCGACTCTGCCAAATCACTGCAGAAGACCGAGCTGCTGCAGGCGATCAAGGACCGACTGCAAGAAGTGCGGCGGTACAAGGCAAACGGGACTCTGGGGGAGAATGCGCGCGGGCTTGTGGAGGTGCCGGAGCTTGCCGAGGTGCAGACGGTCCACGAGGCGGAGGGCACCGACTACACCGTGGCGCAGGCAGCCGTGGTGCAGGCCGAGAACGCGGATCGAGCGGCCTACTACGACCTGATCATGGCGACGCACGAGGCCGACATCGAGCGGCAGATCGAAGAGCAGAAGCCCGAACTGCGGGCTCAGGTGGTGCAGCAGCTGTGCGACGAGCTGCCGGCGGGCGAGATCTGCGAGTCCATCGCGGACACGGTCATCAAGACGGCCCTGGACGAGGCGCTGGCCGTTGCGACTGCGGCGGCCGTGGCGGAGGTCCGAGCGCAGGTGGAGATCGTGCACGCGCAGTTCTGGCAGGACCGCGTCACGAAGTCCGGCGAGTGGATTCAGATCCCGACCACGACACCGGCTGAGTGGTCCCGCAAGCCCTAGCGGGCGCTGGCCGTTATTGGACCTGATCAAGCGCCGCGAGTAGACTATCGCGATGCATTTGCGCCCGATTTTCTATGGTTTTGCGACCTTGGTTTTGGTGGCTGCGTGCGCCAATGACGACTGCCCCGCGCCGCCGGTGACTGAGGATGTTCCTGACACCGTGGTCGGCGGAACCGGGGACGTGGAGCCGCCGCCCGAGGACGAGGGGCGCGACGAGGGCCACAAGCAGGAAGATCAAAAGCCGGTGTGCGAGTGCGAGACCGCTGCCGAGTGCGATGTGCCGCCGGACCGGGCGCTGGGGCAGTGCGAGGCGATGCAGTGCGTCGAGTGTCTGTGCAAGGTCGGTGTCACGACGGACAATCCGTGTGACGACGGGAACCTCTGCACGGTCGACGATGTGTGCTCTGAGGGTACCTGCATGGGCGCGGAGCGGGATTGTGACGACGAGAACCCGTGTACGGACGACGAGTGCGACCTGCTGGACGGCTGCGTCAGCGAGGGTATCTCGGGAGATTCATGCGACGACGGCAATGCGTGCACGGTCGGTGACCAGTGCCTGTCCGGCGCATGCCTGCCCGGCGACAACGACTGCGACGAGATCTGCACCAACGGCGAAGACGACAACGGCGACGGGTTCGTGGACTGCGACGACCCCAAGTGCGCGGCGGAGCCCAAGTGTCTCAACGAGTGCGTGATCAGCAAGGCGCTGGCCTGCGGTGACACGATCACGTTGGATTTCGACCCGAAGGAGCCGTCCAATACGGCCGTCTGGTCGTGCGTGGGCGAGCTGTTTGAGGGCAGCGAGACCGGCTTCACGTTTAGCAGCGGCGTGGCGGTCAACGCGACGGTGGCGATCGCGCCACCGGTCGACGGGATGCGTGTGATGCATGTGCCGGGTGCGGTCTGCGCGCCCGACCAGTGCACGGACTCCAACAACACCGAGGTGGTGTTTGATGCGCTGCCTGGCGAGACCCACGTGGTGGCCATCGAGAGCAGCGGCGATTCCCTGGCGGAGCAGCTCGAGCTGACGGTGGTCTGTGGGGATTGCCAGCCCAAGTGCATTAATAAGGTATGCGGTCCTGACGGATGCGGCGGATCCTGTGGCGACTGCGAGGGCGACACCACCTGCGTGAACAGCCAATGCGTCGGCAAAGCCGAGAACGACAAGTGCTCATCAGCGACATTTGTGCCGATGGATGCGCTGCCCGCGGTCGTGCCCGGATCGACCGCCAACGCGTCGGACGACTACGTGCTGCTGCCGGACAGCGGGTGCGCCGGCGCCAATAACCAGGGGATGGGGCAGGGGCCCAACGACACGACCTACAAGATCAAGCCGCTGGAGACGGCTGACTACCTGATCGCTGTGGACGCCGACTTCAACGCGGCGGTGTATCTGGTGACCAACTGCCTGGCGATCGGCGACAGCTGCGTGGCGGCATCCAACGAAGCGGGCACCACGACCGAGCAGATCATCACCGAGCTGCAGAAGGGCGTCACCTACTGGGTGATCGTGGACGGCTTCGGGGGGGCGGAGAAGGGCGACTACACACTGACCATCAACAACTGGCCGTGCGCCGGCAGCTGCGCCGGCAAAGCGTGCGGCGTGGACGGCTGTGGCGGCACGTGCGGCAGCTGCGCGCCGGGGCTGAGTTGTCAGGAGGGCGCGTGCATCGAGGCGGCGCTCAACGACACCTGCGAGACTGCACTGCCGATCCCGGGCGAGCTGCCGTGGTCCAAGGGGCAGAAGACGACCGGCGCAACCGACGACTACTTCACCTTTCCCGAGGTGTGCCCCGGTGGACCGGCCATCTATAACGGCGGCGAGCAGGCCGAGGACCTGGTCTACGGCTTTGTGGCGCCCAAGCACGGCAAGTTCGGCTTCACGGTGACGCCCATCGGCGACTTCAATCCGCTGCTGAGCGTCGTCTCGGCGTGCCCCGCGGGCTTCCAGGACTGCGAAGCCGGCTCCGACAAACCCGCCGGCGAGCCGGAGACAGTGGAGCACGTGATGAGCAAAGGCGAGAAGGTCTGGGTCATCGTGGACGGCAGCGAGGCGGGCGAGAAAGGCTCCTTCACGCTGTCGGTAGAGGAGCTGTCCTGCGAGGCCCAATGCGCCGGCAAGACGTGCGGCGACGACAAGTGCGGCGACGTGTGTGGCACCTGTGATGAGAGCGCGATGTGCGCCCAGAACTTCCTCTGCGTCGAGAAGGCGCCCAACGACACCTGCGCTACGGCGCTCGCGATTCCTGCGCTGACGGCTGACGCGCCGTTCCAGCACTCCGGCTCCACGCTGGGCGCCAACCCCGATTATGTCCTGCCGGACGGGGTGTGTGAGGACGGGCCCGCGGCGATCACCGGAGGGGCCGGCAACGACGTGGTCTACGTGTACACGGCTCCCGAGAACCAGACCGTGCTGTTCTCGTTCTTGGATTTTGCCACCGACTTCAACAGCAACCTGTATGTCGTGGCCAACTGCAGCGACTATGGCCTCTTCTGCAAGGCGGCGGTGGACTCCCCGGTCAACGGCAAGGAGAGTGTGGTGGTCGATCTGGCCAAAAACCAGACCGTCTTCATCATCGTCGACGGCCAATTCAAGGTCTCAAACGGTCCGTACACGTTCACCGCTGCGCTAAAACCGTAGGACTTCCTAGAAAATCGCCTTTGTTACCCACAAACGCCGTTTCTGGTTGACACCCTAAAACGCCTACCTATACTGCGCCGGTTCCCAATGGGGACCTGTATGTCCGGAACCACCTCAGGTTATAGCCCCTGAAGCAGGCCGGGCAACGCGTTACTGCGACAGAGAATGCGCTAACTGAGCCAGGGAGAGCCCAGGTATGCCGACGATTAGTCAGCTCATCCGCAAGGGGCGGAAAAAGAAGCGAAGCAAGAGCGACGCTCCAGCATTGATGGCGTGCCCGCAGCGGCGCGGCGTCTGCACCCGCGTGTACACGTCCACTCCGAAGAAGCCGAACTCGGCGCTCCGGAAGA
Source organism: uncultured Myxococcales bacterium (assembly GCA_964545715.1). Taxonomy (GTDB): domain Bacteria; phylum Myxococcota_A; class UBA9042; genus CAZJHX01. Next base: position 1,706 of record CAZJHX010000150.1, on the reverse strand, counting down.
TCGCTCGTGTCCGTTTGACGAACGGGATGGAGGTCACGTCCTACATCCCCGGAGAGGGTCACAGCCTCCAGGAGCACAGCATCGTGCTCATCCGTGGTGGTCGTGTGAAGGACCTGCCCGGCGTTCGTTATCACATCATTCGCGGCACCCTGGACGCCACCGGCGTCTCCGGGCGTAACCGCGGCCGTTCCAAGTACGGCACGAAGAAGGGTAAGTAGCCATGCCTCGCAGACGTGAAGTCCAGAAACGAGATATCGGCAAGGACCCCAAGTTCGGGGACTGGCTGGTTCAGAAGTTCATCAACTGCATGATGGTCGACGGCAAGAAGTCCGTCGCCGAGGGCGTGCTGTACCAGTGCTTCGATGACATCGAGCGACGGACGAAAGACGATCCGCTCAAGGTCTTCAAGCGCGCGATGGACAACGTCCGGCCCCAGGTCGAGGTCAAGAGCCGCCGCGTCGGTGGTTCGACCTACCAGGTTCCGGTCGAGGTCCGTTCGGACCGCCGTACGGCTCTGGCGATTCGCTGGGTCATCGGCTACGCCCGCAAGCGTGGTGAGCGCGGCATGGTTGCCAAGCTCAGCGCCGAGCTCATCGATGCTGCCAACAACCGCGGCTCGTCAGTGAAGAAACGCGAAGACACCCACCGGATGGCGGAGGCCAACAAGGCCTTCAGTCACTACCGCTGGTAGACAGAAAAAAGGGGGCGGCATGGCTCGCCGTCACCCACTTAAGGACGTTCGGAACATCGGAATCATGGCTCACATCGACGCCGGCAAGACAACCACCACAGAGCGCGTGCTCTATTACACGGGTGTGTCTTACAAGATCGGTGAGGTGCATGACGGCGCTGCCACGATGGACTGGATGGTTCAGGAGCAGGAGCGCGGCATCACGATTACGTCTGCCGCGACGACCTGCAACTGGAAAGACCACCGCATCAACATCATCGACACACCCGGTCACGTCGACTTCACTATCGAGGTGGAGCGCAGTCTCCGCGTTCTCGATGGCTGTGTCGCCGTGTTCTGCGCGGTCGGTGGTGTCGAGCCGCAGTCTGAGACGGTCTGGCGCCAGGCCGACCGCTACAGCGTCCCCCGCATCGCGTTCGTCAACAAGATGGACCGGACGGGCGCCGACTTCGAGAACGTCGTCAGCCAGCTCAAGGGTCGGCTGAACGCCCACCCGCTCGTCATTCAGCTGCCTGTGGGCGCCGAGGACACCTTCACCGGCGTCATCGACCTCATCACCATGCAGGCGGTGATCTGGGACGACGAGACGCTGGGCGCGCAGTACCACGTGGAAGAGATCCCGGCCGAGCGTCGTGACGACGCCGAGCTCGCGCGTTTGGAGTTGATCGAAGCGCTGGTCGAGCACGACGACGCGCTCCTGGAAGCCTATCTCGAGGGCGAAGAGCTGACGGTCGAGGCCTTGAACGCCTCCCTCCGCCTCGCCACCTGCAACAACAAGATCACCCCCGTCCTCTGTGGCTCCGCCTTCAAAAACAAAGGCGTGCAGACCCTGCTGGACGCGGTCGTCGCGTACCTGCCCTCCCCGCTGGATGTCGACGCCATCGTCGGCGTGGATCCGGCCACCTGGAAGCGCGCGGACGACGTCGAGCCCACCGAGATCACACGGCCCGCGGACGACGACCCTCCGGTGGCCATGCTGGCATTCAAGATCGTCACCGACCCGTATGTTGGGCAC
>CAZJHX010000149.1:0-25708 GCA_964545715.1 uncultured Myxococcales bacterium | reverse complement strand
GGGGGGGGGGGGGGGGGGGGGGGGGGGGGGGGGGGGGGGGGGGGGGGGGGCTGGGCGGGGGGGGGGTCGAGGGCTACCTCGAGCTGCGAGCCGGTTTCGGTTGGGTTGTCCATCCTAGTCAGGAATGGTGGCACAGATGCGCGCTGGGTGTCAGTTCAGGTCCGACCGATCAGTTCAGGTCGGAGACCGTCGTGTTGGGGTCGCCGTCGATGTCGTCGGCGCTGGCGCTCAGCTCGTCGTTGGCGCTCAGGCTGCCGGTCAGGCTGATGAGCGGCTTGTTGCGCTTCGTGTTGCCGTAGTACAGGTCGACGAAGCCGTAGAGGAAGTCGTAAGCGTCCTCCCAGTCGCTGAACGCGCCGTTGCACGCCTGGCTGAAGGTCTGGCCGTCGGTCCAGCGGTCGATGAAGGACGCGTAGGACGACGGCATGTAGTTGATGCCCACGCTGCCGTTGACAGCTACGGCGCCGGCGTCGATCCAGTCGCTGTTCAGCGAGGCGCCGAAGCAGTTCTGCTGGTAGACGGCGCCCAGGTGCAGATCGTCCAAGTCGCCGACCTCGGCCAGGAAGTCATCGTTGATCGCACAGCCGGGACCCGCGCAGCCGTTGCTGCCGTGGGCGAGCACATGCACGTCGACCACGTAGTCACACGTCAGCGACTCCAGCGTGTCGAGGATCTCGTCCTGATCGAAGTCGCCGTCCTCCAGGATGATGACGTCGTCATACACGGCCAGCGGGTTCGACGCCCACACCATGCCCACGCCCACGGCCTCCAGCGCAAAGTCGCTGGCGCCCGTGATGAAGTTGCTGATGTAGTCGGTAATCGAATAGGTCTTGTAGGACCAGTTGCTGGGGAACATGCACTTCCAGTTGCTGTAATCGCACGTCTTGATCGTGATGGTGGCATCCACGGGCATCGAGGCCGGGAAGCCACCGTTCTCCAGCAGCACGACCAGCGCGCGCTTGTCCGGGTTGCACCCGCCGCCGCCACCGCTGCTCTCCTTGCAGGGCCCGATATAGAACTTGCCGGCCCACGGATTGAAGTGCAGGCAGAAGTCGATGTGCGCGTTGAACTTGCCGTTCTTGTAGGACGCGCTGGATGGCTTGGCAGACGCTGTCGACGTGCTGAGGGCGACGATCGCCAGGATCGCCATGAAGGCACAGGTGCGCATTCGGATAGACATGATGAGTTCTCCTCTCTTCCTTTTGATGTGATGCGGGAGCGACCAAACTCCGCACCGGACCACTGAGCAACGGTCGTGCCAGAGTCGGGCCGCAGCGCGCCAATCGTAGGACTGCCATCCAACAGCTACCCCTCGGGACTGTCTGCTGTGGGTATTTTCAGCCGGTTTTGGTGTGGGTACCCATGGGTACCTGTGTGGACACGGCGGCGATCAGGCGCTTGACCGCCACAGCCTCGGGCCTGTGTCCCAGCGCGGCCAGCTGCGCCATGCCGAAGCGATACGCCTGGCCGGCGCGCTCCAGCTCACCACCCTCCCGGGCGAGATCCCCCGCACAGCAGGCCATGGTGGCGATATCGATGTCGACGAACCCAACGCGCTCCAGCACCGGCATGCTCTCAGCCGCAAAGCGGTCCCAGGCCGCCCAGTCGCGGCGACACGCCGAAGTCCCCAGCATGCAGATGAGCAGACACGCCGACATGATCGGGTTCTTGCGCTCATCGTAGCTCTGCTTCATCTCCATCAGCCCGGCTTCGACCTCGCTGTAATCCCCGATGATCAGCCCCAGCTGCGCCTGCACAAACGTGGCCCGCGTAGCGCTCATCGCGCGGTAGCGACGCAGCGCGGATCGAAAATGCCTGAAGGCCTTGAACAGATCGCCCTCGCGCAGCCGCACCGAGCCCAGGTTCAGCAGCGACTGCCCCAGCCCCCACCGGTCACCGGCTGCTTCAAAGCAGTCCGCCGCACGGCTCATGATCTCCTCCGCCTCCGCCAGCTGCCCCCGGTCGCGCGCCAGGCAACCCAGCGCCAGGGTCGCGCTGCCCTGCCCACCAAGGTCACCGGCCGCCCGGCAGTCCTCGCACGCCTGCTCAAGCGTGGCGACCGCCCGATCGCCCTGCCCCAGATGGCCCAGCACCATCCCCAAAAGTACGCGACAGCGCCCCATCAGGAACGGCTCGTCCAGCCCTGCAAGCTGCGCCACCGCCGGCTCCAGCCGCGCCAGAGCGTCCTCATACTCCAGGCTGCGATAGCCAATGTTGGCGACCTCGTACGCCGCATGCGCCGCCACCACTGGCCAGCCGTGTGCCCGGCCGGCGGCGTCTGCCTTCAACGCCCACTCGACCGCGTCCGCCGGCTGCCCCTGAACTCGAGCCAGACGCGCTTGCAAAACCCAGCCGAGCCCCCAGCGTACGTCGCTGTCTGCCAAACCGCACCGCTCGGCCGCACGCCCGCGCTCGGCCAGCAGCGCAGACGCCGGGCGATAATCACCCGCGTCCAGGCACCGTGCGACCGCCTCCGCCAGGGGATTCAGCGCCGCCTCAAAGTCGCCCGCCGCCACCAACTGCAGGCCCAGCCGCTCAGGCGCGTCCTCGTCCGCCAGCATGGCCGCACACGCCCGATGATGATCGGACAGCCGCCCCGCATCGCGCGCACGCCGCAGCAGCGACTCCCGCAGCATGCCATGCACAAACGCCCAGCCGTCCTCCGAGTCGCCCGGACCGGCCAGCCCGCCCGACAGCAGCGACGGCACCAACGCCACAGACGCCGACACGCCCACACGCCCGCAGACGTCCGCCCACTCCGCGGGCTCGACCGCGCGGCCCAACACCGCCGCCACCTCCAGCGCCACCCCGTCCGACGCCGGGCGCCCGCTCAGCACCTCCGCGATGCGCGCATGCCAGACCTCGCGCAGGTCCTGCGGCAGATCCACATCCGCGCCATCGCGAACGCGAAAGCCATCAGGCCCGGGCACCAGCAATCCGCGACGCACCCAGTCCCCGACCAGCTGCACCGCAAACAGCGGATTACCGGCAGTTCGCTCCTCCACCCGCACCGCAACATCGCGCTGCAATCCCAGCAGCTCCTCGACCAGCCGGGCGTGTGGCCCGTCCGCCAGCGCGCCGATCTCGAGCACCTCCGCGTCGACCGCGATCTCAGCCAGCAGCGAGCGCTCTGCCGAGCGTTGCGCCAGGGCTTCCTGCTGCGCCGTCAACACAAACAAGATCGCCCCCGGATCCTGCGCGCGGCGGCGCACGAACTGCGCAAACCCGAGTGCGTCCAACCCCCACTGAACGTCGTCGAGCCACACGATCACGGGACGCCGTGAGGACATCGAGCGCAGCATGGACGCCAGCACCGCATATCGCTCCGACGGACTGTCGAACCGGCGCCCTCCCTCGTCTCCACCCGCCACCAGCGCGGCAACCGACCGCGCTTGCGGCCCGGGACCCAGGCTGGCCCGCACGCGCTGCACCGCACGATCGAAGTCCATCGCCTCGCACCGCAAGTGGCGCATCGCCATCGGCAGCAGCCCATCCGCGGGCCCGTTCAACGCGTCGTGCACCGCCCGCAGCGAGCGCCCTGCCCCGGTCTCGTGCGCGCGGCGGCACAGCCACTGCGCCAATCGGCTCTTTCCGTAACCCGACGGCCCCTTGAGCACGACCACGTGCGGCTCACCGCACGCCCGCACGCGACCCAGCGCCTGCCACAGCAGGTCCCGCTCCACCTCGCGCCCGGCCAGCGGAATGCCGCGCACACCGTGCAACGACAGACCGACGCCTCGCAGACGACCCGCCGAAGACGACGCGGCGTCCATGCGCCAATCCTCGGCCTGCGGTGGCGGCTCGATCGGCGCCGGGCCCGTCATGGAAGCGCCGCCGGCGGTCACCGAAACATCGGGGGGAGCAGCGCCCTCCTCGACATCCAGCGCCGTCATCGTCAGCGCCAGCGACGTCGGCCCGTCCGCCGCCGTGGTGGTCAGCCGACCGCCCGAGCTGACGGCCGGCCCCATCTGGTGCAGCGCAAACAGCGCGTCCGCCGCCAACGGATACCGATCCGACGGGTCCTTCTCCATCAGCCGCGCAATCCACGCGGCCAGCTGCTCGGGCACCGCAAACCGCGGCCTCAGCGCCGGCGGCGCCACATTGATGTGCAGATGGGCCATCGCCGCGTTGGACTCCGCCTCAAACGGCGGGCGCCCGCACGCCAGCAGGTACGCCAGGCACCCCACGGCATACAGATCGGTCCACGGTCCGAAGTCCCGCCACCGCCCAAGGTACTGCTCAGGCGCCATGGTCTCCGGCGTGCCGCTACGTGGGCTCAGCTCGCGGTGCAGCACATCGTCGACGTCGCCGGCCGCCAGCGCATGCGCGATGCCGAAGTCCGTCAACTTGAGCCGCACATCACCCGCGCTGCTCCTCGAAACCAGGATGTTCGCCGGCTTCAAGTCGCGGTGCACGATGCCGCGGGCATGCGCGTGCGTCAGCGCGTCCAGCAGCGTCGCCAGCACCTGCCGCAACCCAGCCCAATCCTCAACGCTGTTGCGATCCAGCGACCCATCGCACAGCTCCATTACCAGGTACGGGACGCCCTCCACCAGCGCCCCGCCGGAGCCCCGCGCCGCCTCGACATCAACGCGCCCGTGGTCAAATACGGTGACGATGGCCGGATGATCCAGGGCCGCCACGGCATGCACCTCGCGGCGAAAGGCGCTCAGATACAGCTCATTGCGCGCCCGCTGCGCCGTCACCAGCTTGACCGCCACGGGCGCCCCCGACGGCCGATGCACGGCCCGCCACACCTCGCCCATGCCGCCCGCACCGACTCGGGCGTCCAGTTCAAAAGGCCCCAATGGCAGCTTGCTGTGCGGGGACTGCGTCATCCGTCATTAGTTCACCACGGCGGGGCCCTGACGAAAAGTCGTGGCCTGACCGATGGAACATGTGCCAGAATCCGCCATCATGCGGGCTGTTTTTGTTGCTGTTGTTCTCTCGCTGGCTCTCGGTTGTGGTGACGATTCCACCCCGAGCCAATCCCCAACAAACGTCGATCCGGGCAAGACCGATCCCACCGGGACCGAGCCGACGGATCCCATCGTCGATGATCGGACGCCGCTGGAAGGCGAGACCGAAAAGCCGCCGCCGGCCATCGATCCCAAGGAGTGGTACACGGTCGAGGCCGGGCCGTTCACCGTGCCCGCCGGCACCGAGCGCTTCTTGTGTTTCACCACCACCCTGGACGAGGATCTGGTCGTCTCCGAGGTCGCGCTGGACTCCAAGCCTGTGGTGCACCATGTCGTCTTCTCGCGCACGACGGCGCCGGACCCCGACGGCATGTTCGAGTGCGACGTGCTCTTCAAAAACAACTGGATCCCGCTGTTTGTAGCCGGCACTGGCGACGCCTCCCTGCCGATGCCCGACGGCGCCGGGTACATCTTGGAGAAAGGCACCCAGCTCACCACACAGCTGCACTTGCTGAACACGGGCACCGAGGATCTCACCGAGACCGTGCCCATTCGCCTGCGGCGGATGGAGACCCCGGAGCCGGAGCCCGTCGAGGTCGTCGTATTCGGCAGCATGGCCATCGACCTGCCCCCGGGCGAGAAGTCGGATGTGGTCGGCACCTGCAAGTCCGACTCGGACATGACGCTCTTCGCCGCCTTCCCGCACATGCACCTGCTCGGGCGCTCCATGGTTGTCGAGACCGGCCCCGACGAGGACAACCTGACCGAGATCTTCCGCCGCGACCCCTACGACTTCGACGACCAGCGCCTGGAGGAGATCGCCGTCACGATCAAGCAGGGCGACACGGTGCGCGTGCGCTGCGGTTACGAAAACACGCTGGACCAGAACGTCACGTTCGGCGAGTCCTCCAACGCCGAGATGTGCTTCTTCATCGGCTTTGCCACCGAGGCGGGCTTCCCTCTGGCCGGCTGCATCGGCGGCGCCGGCGGCGCGAGCGGCTTCATCCCGGAGACCTGCGGCGACGATCCGCCCAACGACCTGGGCCTGGGGGCAGGCTGCACCAAGGGCGGCAACGAGTGCACCAACGGCTTCATCTGCACCGAGGACTTCGACCAGATCTCCGGGCCGGAGATCTGCCTGGGGTTCAGCTGCGAGACGTCGGCCGACTGCGGCGAAGGCGGCATCTGCTGCGGCGTGGCGGCCGCCGGGGGCCTCACGATCTGCGTACCGCCCTCCTGCCTCTTCTCAGCGTGTAATCCGCTCGACTGAGTATCGCTGCTGGCGGGTCTCCTCCGCCGGCCCCGTGTGCCGGTTGAAACCCCGGCGCCAGCTCCGCCACAGCCTGTGGTTGTTCCGTAGCGTTCGGTGCCGCGGGTCCACGTCGTACCCGGTGATGTGGCTGAGCGCGCGCGACGCGTTATAGGACGCCAGCTTGTCCGGCCCGGCCACGATCGGGATCAGCCGGTCGATGTCGTCCCAGCCCAGCGGCCGCTCAAACGCATGCCCCGCCTGACGCAGGCCCAACCGCATCCACTCCAACCACGGCTTTGCGCCATGCTGATCCAGAAACCGGCGCCACCCCGCCTGATCGGTGCCCAGCGGCTGGTTTGTCAACGTCCGCAGCGCGGCGTGCGCCGTCTTCTTGAGCGGTCGCTGTGCCAGCACGGACAGCAGAATCGGCGCCACGGACGGATCTCGGCTGCGCGACAACAACCGGATCGCCGCCCGGCGCATGCTGGCCAGCGGCTTACCCGTGTCGACGACCGCACGAATCCACCGGGGGCGGGTCAGCAGCTGGCGCGCGAGATAGGCCGCGCCGTCGGTCTCCAGCCGCATCATGGCGCGAAAGATCGTCGCCGCCCACGCCGAGTCCTGCGCCGCCGCGAAGTGCGTCGCAAGCCCTGCCAGCGCATCGGGATCCCGCAGTCGCTTCAGCGCCGCCAGCGCTGCTTTCCTCACCCGCCGGTCGCTGTCGGCCAGCAGCGCGAGCAGCCGCGGGACCGCGTCGTAGGCCATCAGCTCTCCCAGCGCCTCCGCACCCCGCTTTCGCCAGCGCGCGCTGCTCATCTGAGTGACCCGAACCATGTTGGCCACGCGCCGGTCGTACTGCTCGTCACCCAGGTCTGCCCACTCGCGGATCGGACCGCGCTCCAGGCAGCCGTGCAGCCGGTCCCGCTTAGAGCAATACACCCGCAGATGCAGGTGCTCTGAGTGCGGGTTGGAGTCCCCTGGCTGGTGCAACACCTCGTCCATGCGTGCGATAAACGTCTCGCTCAGCCCCTCCGCCCAGGCCCGCGCGATCAGCCGCTCCTTGAGCCACGCCGCGATAAACAGCCACTGCACCTCGGCGGCCCCATCGGTCATCAGCGCATGCACCAGCGCCAGGTTGCGCGCGTCGTCAAACTGGTAGCGCTTGCGCTTGTCCCAGCCGTCCTCTTTGAAGCTGACGAACGCGCGCAGGTTCACTCGGCGCCCGCGACGGTCCAGCGCGTACATGCCCAGGTCCGCATCGCGCCCGTTCTTGTGCGACACACTCTCGCCGACGCTACCGCCCTCCTCCTTGGCCACGTTGCCGATACCCAGCACCGACCCGCGATACCGCTTGGAGACCTTGCGCGCGGCTCGCCGTATCAGGCGCGCCGTCTCAGCGGTCGCAAAGTTGGTCTGGCGCTCCGTGATGATGGGAAAAAACGCATAGCCAGGTCCCTTCAGTGGGATCTCCACCCCGCGCAGCAGCTTGCCGGCATTGGTCTTGCCCTGGCTCAGCGAGCCGCCCGGCAGCCGGAACAGGCGCCTGGCCTCGCGCGCAGTCGGCGGCTCGGCCGGCACCTGGCCGGTCAGCACGACGAGCAGCAGGGAACACGCCAGAGACATGCCGTTAGATTATCGTTCGAAAGTCGAGGGGTCGAAAAAGCAATACTCCACCCCTCGGATGACGGATGCTCCGCCCTACCCCCAATACCCCTGTGATTCCAGGCTAGTACAAGCTGGCATCACACTTGCTTTGCTAAGTGAGCGTACAAGGCCGCGCAGCATGGACCAGTCCGAACAAACCCGCGCCCCTGGGTTGACTCCATGCTGCGTGGTCGTACTCTCGCCCGATGGTACCCGCCACCCTCGTTCTCCTCGTCAGCATCGATGGACTGGCCTGGGATCAGCTCCAACGCGAGCGCGATCACATGCCCACGGTCAGCGCCCTGATGAAGGCCGGCGTCTCGGGCCCTGCTACGACGGTCTTTCCAAGCGTCACATGGCCTGCTCACGCCACGGTGGTCACTGGTCGCATGCCTCGCACGCATGGCGTGATCGGCAACTACTTCCTGGATCGCCGCACCGGCAAGCGCGTCAAGACCTGGTCCATCGAGCGCAGCGGACTTCAGGCGCGCACCATCTACGACGTGGCGCGCGTGGCGGGTCGCACCAGCGCCGCCGTGCTGTGGCCGTCCACCCAGGGCTCGCCATCTCTGGACTGGAACATCCCCGAGATCTACGAACCCGAAGAGTTTCAAAAGTGGGTAACCCCGGGCCTTGCGGATGAGCTGGAGAAGGCCGGCGTGCCCGCGCGCAACCTGGCCAAGCACAGCAAGCTGGAGCGCTATCTGCTGGACCGCACCGCACGAGACGCCGCCGTCCACATCATCCAGACACACGGTCCGCACCTGATGATGGTGCACTTCACAAGCGCGGACACCTATGGGCACAAGGCCGGCCCGGCGTCGCCCGAGATGCGCTGGGGGCTGGAGACGATCGACGGCTTCATCGCCGACCTGCTGTCAGCCTACGAGCGCGCCGGACTGCGCCAGCGCACCAACGTCATCATCGTGTCCGACCACGGCTTCTCGCGCGTGCGCTGGCGCGTGGATCCCAACCGCCTGATTCGGCGCGCCTCCCGCGGAGTCCGAGCCGTCGGCAACGGCTACATCGCTTATCTCTACGGACGCAGCGAGCGGCAGCTGGACCGGGCCGTCCGCGCCATGCGCGCTCATCCCAAAGACATCGTGCAGGCGGTCTACAAGCCTGCGCAATACGCGGAGCTGGGACTGCCGACGCCCAAGGAGAACCCGAAGATCGGCGATCGCATCGTGCTCGCCAAGCCCCACGCCTACTTCAAGAAGACGACCAATGGGAAGACCGTGCAGGACCTGCAGCGCGCGGGCATGCACGGCCATCTGCCCAGCGCACCCGGTAACAAAGCCGTCTTCGTCGCCGCCGGCCCCGGAGCCAATCGGCTGACGGCCCCCGTATCGATCCATCTGCGCGACATCGCACCCACCGTCATCCGCCTGCTCGGCGTACAGCCCGATCCTGTCTTCAAGTGCACGGGCAAGTGCCGCGAGATTGCCCGATAGGCAATTACAAGCTTTACAACTTTACAAATACCACACGGTAAAGCCTTTACACGCCCGACTTTGTTAACATCACACGGCTCTTGATCCCTATTACGAAAGACCCTTAGTGTGACGTTGTTGAGGAAAGCCGATCGCCCGTTCTTGTGAGGACTTGGAGGGGCGCTGTCGGGGGGAGTGTCATGAGTTTGGTCGGACTGCGACGTTTCAGCGTCGCCACATTGCTGGTCGTGTTTGCTTTCGGCACCGCGCTGAGTTGCGGAGCCCAATCAACGGTCGACGACCTCGATGAGCACCTTACACCCGCTACCCTTGAAGTGGTCACCTTTCGTGTCAACTCCGCTGCCGTCGTCGTTCATTACGACGAAATCGCGCGCGGCCAGACACAACAATGGGACATCGCTCGACAGCCGGCCGGCGCCCACCACCTGGTTATCGAGGCGCCCCTGACCAGCGACCTCATCGCTGCCGTCAGCCAGCTGGACAACACGATCACGCTCAGCCGACAGACCCAGCCGATCATGAGTTGGTCGGTCGTCATGGTCACAGATTCAGCCGGAGCGATCTTGCGCACGACACTTTTGGCGATCGACGACACCATGCAGCTGCAGGTGGAGGACGCGGACGCGCGCTATCCCGTGCGCGTACAGACCGTGTGTCACGATCTTCGAGTGCCGGCGCCCAACGCCGCACCGGCGCCAACACCCACAACTCATGGGGACCGTATCTACCGGCCCTCCTCCGGCTCCGCCGCATCATCCGTCGGCGCGACCCACGACGCTTCCACGGCGCCCGTTTTCTGTCCAAGCTACTGGTGTGGTGACGGCGATCCGGGCACGGCGGACGTCTGCAAGCGCGGCCACGGCGACTCCTTCACGTGCGCCAGCGCCTTCGATCGAACCCTGGAGGGGCAGCCTTGTGGGTTCGGCCGGCACTGCTGCGCCGACATGCGCTATCACGCCGATTGCGACCGCGCCGCCAGCCGTCCGGGCAGCTGTCCCGACCAGTGGTGCGACGACTCCGACACGTCGACGCTGGACATCTGCGACAACCACGACGCCAAGACCAGCACCTTTGAGTGTGAGCACCCGTTTGAGCCGACCTTTGCCGGCCAGGCGTGCACCTTCGGCGCCTACTGCTGCGCCGGCGTCTATTGCAGCGCCGACGGCCAGTGTGGCGACAGCGGCTGCGCCTGCGCGGACGGCTTCACGGGTGACGGCATCACCTGCACCGACATCGATGAGTGCGCGCTCGGCACCAGCGACTGCGACGCGCACGCGATGTGCACCAATACGATCGGCGGCTACGAATGTACCGCTCCTGTGAGCTCGCTAAATTCCATTTTTGTAACCCTGCCCATCAAGTTGTGAGGACTTCTTTATGAGCGAAGCTATGAATCAGGCGCCCCTGGACGCGTACTCCGCGTCCATGGATTTCATCTTGTTGACCGAAGACATTGTCGAGCAGCTGCCCGACGAGCGGGAGTACCTGGCTGAGGAGATCAGGCGCGCGGCGGCCAAAATCCCTGTGAAGATCGCGGCCGCGGCCTGCGAGCCGGACCCCGGGACCAAGGCGCTGGCCTACTCCGAGGCGCTGCGCTGGGCCACCATGGCCGGGGCCGTCTTGGACATCTGCGGCTTTCTGGAGCTCGGCTCACACGCCAAGCGCGACCGCGGCAGTGAGCTGCTGCTGTGCATCGGTTCCCTGCTGACCCGCGTGGCCTCGACCAGCGGCATCAAGCCGGGCAACCCGACCCTACATTAAGGTGCTGCGACCTCTGCCGTAAACGTGATTGGGTTGGGCTGTGGACACACGATGTCATTGTCGGCGCAGTTGAGGGCGACGACGGAGGCCTCGAACGTAACCGTAGTCCCAGCCGGCACGTCTGCGGCAGCGGTCGCTTCAAACGACGCCTCCAGGCTCATGCCTGCGAAGATCGCGTAGAACCAGAACTCCGAGCCTGTCACCGTGACGCCCGCGTGGTCCGCCGTCAGCTTGACGCCGGGATACCAGTTGAAGGACTCGTCACCCTGGTTGGTCAAGGTGACCGTGATCGTCAGCGCTTCGCCGGCGATCCAGGCGCCGTTGCCGTCCGCGTCAGCGGTCTTGGGGTCGGTCACGATCAGGTCCGGCGACTCGTCGCCACCCGGCTCCACGCCACCGGGATATACGGCGCCGATCGCGTCGATCTCAGCCCCCGGATAAAGCGGTGAGCCCAATCCGTCGGTCACGTTTTGATGGCTGGAGAGGCTCTCCACCTTGACGTAGCGCGCGCTGGCCAGCCCGCTGCCGGCCAGTTCGAAGCCGCGTGCGCCGGCGCCGTCACCGATTGGGATGAACGGGCCGTCACCGGCCTCGCCCACATACACGCGATACGGCTCCGGGAAGCCGCCCGCCGCCAACCCGTACTCCATAACGACGATGTCCGGCCCGTCCTTGTCGAAGGCCTCCTCACCCTCACCCAGGTCGACGACGACGTGGTCTCCGATCAAGCCCAGCGCCGTGATGCCGGCCGTGGTGCCCTCCGGCGGGCCCAGCACCTTTTCGGGGTCGGCGGCGACGTTGGGGAGATCGGCGCCATCCACCTCGATAGAGGCCGTGATCTGCGACGATACCACCGCATTGGCCCAGCCCGGACCCGGCACCGGCGGCGGCTCTTTGGTGCCGGACGGCAGCTGCAGCGTGTCCTCCTCGACCGCCACGTCCGGTCCATCGTCCGGTGGTGGGGCCAGAGGGTCCTCAGGGTGGGGCGTGTCCTCGGGCGCCGCCATATCCGGCGCCTCCACGTCACCCTCGTCCACGTCGTCAACAGGGGACTCGACGGTGTCCTGAACAAACACGTCCGGCTCCCCCGACAGCGTGGGAGCCGAGTCGCCGCAGGCGGGCACCAGGGACAGCAAACCAGAGAGGATGAGCGTGCGAACGGCTGTAAGCATGGCGTATTGTACACGGCGTGATGCGTGTTTGGACGGTCCTATGTGTCCTGCTGATCGTCGGCTGCCCGGCCGACGAAGAGCCGACCACTGCGCCCGATCCGGCAGACACCCCACAGCCCGCAGATGCGGCCGTGGACACGCCGACGGCGCCCGACGTGACGCCCCCCGACGACACGACCTCGCCGCCGGACGCTGCACCCGACATTGCCGTCGATTCAGGGGCGCCCGATGCCGGGCCCGTGCTTTGCGGAAACACAGTCATCGATCCGGGCGAGGCGTGTGACGCGCAGGCCGACTGGTGCGTCGCGTGCCAGTTGGTGGACGTCTCCAAGTACCAGGTGTTTGAGGGACACCGATCCTTCGAGTCGCTGACCACCAGCAACGGCCTGGCGGCAGCCACGTTCTCGCTCAGCGCGGCGGGCGGTGTTGCGCTGGACAGGTTTCAGTCGCACATCTACCAGCGAGTGGACCCGCAGACGCCATCGATAGACCTGCTGTTCGACGCGTATTTCGGGTATCGGGTGGACGGCGCAGGCCACTGGCTGAACGCCGCAGAGGTGACGGAAGCGGGGTACGTGCCAGGGACGAACGTGATGCGCGTGGTCCAGTCGCAGGACGCGCTGGTCTTCACCGGGCACTGGTTTACGCCGTTTCACGGCAGCTCAGACCGCACGCTGGCGGCGCTGGTCAGGGTCGACAACCCAACTGAAGAGCCCCGATCGATCGCCGTGCACAGCATCTGGAACCTGCATCTGGGCGGGGACGGCGACAGCGCCTTGGAGACAGCCGCGTACGAGCCCAGCGCTGACTACCTGAGCGAGACGCGCGGCCCAACCACGGTCGTCTACAAGAACCTGGTCGCGGCCGGGGCAGCCCACACCGTCGACAACGGCGGCGACGCCAACAACCCATACCTTCTGGTGACCGACGGCGCGGAGTTCAGCGGGTACGTCGAGCCGGAGACCAGCGACGACCTGGTCGTCGGCTTTGAGAACACCGCCACTATCCAGCCGGGGTCGCATCAGTGGTTCGGCGTGGTCGTGGCCTTGGGCGACGGGCAGCCCGCGGAGGCTCTGTGGCCGCAGGTCGAGGAGTTCATCGCCGGTCGCGGTCCGGAGGCGATCCTGCAGGGCGAGCTGGATTGGTGGACCGCCTGGCACGCGGTCGAGACACCGCCCCCCGACCTGACCGGGGACGAGCTGGCGGTGTACCGGCAGTCGACGGCCATTCTGAAGATGGGCCAGGTGCGCGAGCCGGGGCCGGGGAACGGGCAGATTCTCGCCAGCCTGCTGCCCGGCATCTGGAACGTGTCGTGGGTGCGCGATGCGGCGTACGCGATCCTGGGGCTGGTCGAGTCCGGTCATCACGCAGAGGCGCGACTGGCGCTGGAGTTCATGCTGGGCGCGCAGCCGGCGCCGGCTGAGGGCGGCGGCAACTACTACCAGAAGACGTTTATCGAGAGCACGGACGACAGCGCGGGCGTTTGGGGGCTGGGCGTGGAGCTGTCGGCGGACTATCTGATCTCCGTGACGCGGTACTTCGGCAACGGGCTCGAAGAGAGCGACTCCAACGCGGCGGGGCCCAACATCGAGTGGGACAATTGGGGGCTGTTTTTGTGGGCGTTCACGCGCTACGTCGAGGGCTCCGGTGACGGCGAGTTCGCGCAGGCGCACCAGGCCGCCGTAACGCAGCGGGTCGCCAACCTGCTGGTGGAGCTGGTCGACCCGCAGACAGGCTTGCTGCAGCCGGACTCGTCGATCTGGGAGCGCCACTGGTGCCCGCACGGGCAGTGCGACGAGCCCGACACCCGCAAGCACCACGCGTACTCGTCCATCGTTGCCGCGGCGGGGCTGGAGCGCATCGGTTACGTCGACGAGGCGGCCGCCTTGCGCACTGCGATCATCGGCCAGCTGGTCGTCGACGTGCCCGGCACAGGACAGCCCGCGATCGGCGGCAACCTCGAGGAGCTGCCGTTTGAGGTCTATTACCTGGACCTGTCGGTGGTGGAGGCGATCAATACCGGCACCGTGGCCCCCGGGGACGCGATCGCGTTTGGGACCTTTGCCGCATTTGACGCGCATCTGGCGGCGGGCGCGCACAGCCCGGGTTACGTCCGCACGGATGACCCCACGTGGTACGACGCGCAGGAGTGGGTGGTCATGGACTTACGGGCGGCATCAGCCCTGGTGCGGATGGGTCAGCACAACAGGGCCCGAACGCTGGTTGACTGGGTCACAGCGCAGGCGCGCGCGAACTTCGATCTCATCGGCGAGCTGCTGTCCGACGGGATCTACCAGGCGGGCAGCGAGGACGATCTCTTTGAGCCGGGACAGGACCCGGGCGGCGACTATCAAGGCGCAAGCCCAATGTGCGGCTTCGGCGCCGGCGCCTACATTCTAGCGCTACACGACCTTCACTGAGTCTCGCCCGCTACCAGCGCCAGCACCGCGTCGATCTCTCCGCGCGTCGCCGCGATGATCAGGCCGTTGTCGTAAAACGCCAGCCGCTCTCCATTGGGCTGAATCGCGTCGGCCGGCTCCGTCTCGACATCGTAGCCGAGCAGATCGCAGCTGACGCCGCCGGCCTCCAGAACGATCAGCCGACCCACGCCGGCGTCCACGACCTTTGTACGCGCCCCACCCACAAACTGTCCGCCGCGGCCACGCGCGATATCGACCAGCTCTCGCGCGGTGCAAGTCAGCGTGGTGTTCGGCAGCTCAGAGTCCATGCCCAACGCCGCCAGGGACTGCCAGTGGCGCAGGCTGAGCGGACCGCGCCATGGATGCGGTGAGCGGAGGTCCAGGCGCGCCTCCACGCCGTTGACCACCTCGTAGGCGCCGGTGCCACGCACAGCCCAGACGAGCTCCTGCGTCTCGGGAAACCACATCACGGCGACCTGCATGCGGCGCTCAAAGAGGTAGCCGATGCACACAGCCCAGTTGTCGCGGTGGTTTGGATGGGCGCCCAATCCGCGCATGGCGTAATTTGCGGTGCCGTCGAGCGGGTCCACCGCAAACGCGTGCGGTGAGTCGTCGTTGGCGTACATACGAGTCTGCGCCGGCTGCCACTCGTCGGGCGCGGTCGTCTCCTCGACAAGGCAGTTGGCGTCCGGATAACGCTGCGCAAGCGCGCTGAGGACGACCTCCTGGCACTCACGGTCCGCGTCTGTGACCGTCGCGTCGACCAGCCGCCCGTGGCCGACGGCGCCCGGAGCGATGGCCTTCTCTTCGCCCGGTCCCGCCAGAACCGCCGGACGCCGAGCCAGACCGTGCTCGCCGGCCCAGCGCGCGGCGTCGATCAAATCCTTGAGGACCGTCGCCAGCGCATACATGTCAGTCTAGAACCACCACCGCTTGAATGTAGGTGCCGCTACCGATGCGACGCGTGGCGCCATCGGGTGAGCGCAGCTGGATCGCGCTGCCGTTGGTCCATACCACCGACCCATCGCGGGCGATGTCGAAAGCCAGCACCCGCTTGGCGACGACCTCGGTGCCGCCGGACGGCTTCTTGCAGACCAGCTGCCAGGTCTTGGGGACCAGGGCCGGGTGGTCCTCGCCGCGTTTCTGGGCCTCTCGCATCGCCTTCTCGGCCTCGATCATGTTGCCCCAGATCATCAGCTGGCGCTCGTCGGGGCCTTCGCGCTTGGGCCCACCGGCGGTGGTCAGCGGCTTGCCCGTGTTGCGCATGGAGAAGAAGTTCAAGGCGTGGAAGATCGCCACCAGCAAGCGGATTGGGAACATCAGAAAGTCGGTAATGGGGCGCCACCAGGCGGTGGGCTTGACCGACTCGTGCGGGCGGCGAATGAACCACAGGGCGCCGTTTTCGTCGACGCGCGGAGCCAGCAGATCCTGACCGGGCTCCTCCGCCTCAACGTCCATGTTGCCGTGATCGAGATCGAGACGCTGCACGGCAAAAGGGGCCCGGCCGATGGCAGCGCCGGTGTGATCGCGGCCGATGCCCGCGGACTGAAAGACCAGCGCGCGACCCGAGCCGGGCACCCAGGACGGCGCACAGTCGATCGCGTCGCCCTCGGTCACCCCTTGAACGTTGGACCCGTCCTCGCGCACCACCACCAGATGCGAGCCGGCGACGTCCATCATGGAGCAGGCGATGTAGTCGGAGCCGGCACCACCCACGTCGACGATCTTGACGCCCTCGCCGTGGTACAGGCGGGTCTCGGTGTCGTCGTCAGCGCTCACCGCGAACAATCCACCGACGTCCGGCGTATCCAGCGCGTAGATCAGCTCGCCCGGTGTGCGCCCGCGGCCAAGCCCCGTGATCGTGATCGCCATCTGCGCCGCATCGGGCTCGCCCATGGCCATCATGACGCCGCCGGCAGCGAACTTGGCGCCGCGCCCCTGCGTTTTCCAGGCGTTGCGCCGCTCCATGCTCGCTGTCCGCGCTCGTACGTTGTCCGCAAAGCGGCTGTCGACCTGCTTTTCGGTGCCGTCCGGCGTGCGCACGAAGACCTTACCGTTGGCCAGCCAGGCGACGTGCGGGGTGTTGGAGCTCTCGGCCATCAGGGGACGATAGCAGCGCGATCAGTACAGGTACAGCAGCTGCAGGGCGATGACGGGCCCGAAGTCGGCGACGGTGGTGTCGCCGTAGGTCGGCAGGTGAATGCGGGCCTCCAACAGAAGCCGATGGTCGCTCTCACGCAGCATCGAGATGCCCGCGATGGCGCTCAGTCCGACGCCGGACGCATTGCTGCGCGTGGTCTCCTGCTCCCCGATGAACTTTTGGACCTCACCGGCCATCTTCGAGTAGCCCAGCCCGATTCCCGCGTAGGTGGACGTGGCCCCGCGCCCGTAAAAGTAGTGCACGGAGAGCTCGGCGGCGGTCCACTCGAACGAGGAGAACTGCGCGATGATGTCGAAATCAAACCGCACGCGCGCCACCTCGAGCGCGGCGCGAAGGTCGAAGCCCAGGCCGTTGCCCTCGGCGTTGCCGATCGGGAAGCCCGCGCTGAAGCCACCGCCCACGCCCCACCACAAGTCCGAGGGATTTCGGGGGCGCCGGGTGCGCTTGGACGAGGAGACCGTCTGCGTCGGAAACTTGCGAGAGCCGGTCACGTCGGGTGATTCGGCTGTCCAGCTGCGCTCGAGAACGTCCAGCGTGGCCGACACGGCCTGCTGCCCCAGACCCGGCGACGTCCAGTCAGTGAACGGTGGCGTGGTGCGCTCAGCCAGGATCTCGAAGGTCTGCGGATGCCGCTCTGCGATTCGGATGCTCGTCTCCTTCTTGCCCTGGCGCTGCAGATCGATGCAGATCAGGCGGCGCACGCCATGGCTGCGGACCACGGCGGCCGCGTGCTCGTCCAGCCGGGTCAGGGACCGCAGCGCAGCCGAGTCTGCGACGGACAGCGACAGGCCGGGCAGAGCGGCGCGCACGGCATCGGCCCATTGGTTGACCGGCTGCGAACCACCCTCGATCAACGCCAGCACGGCCACCCGATCGCCGGCGCGCGCGTTGAGCGACAGCAGCAGAAGCAGCGCTGTGACCGCTCGAATCATGGCGCGGCCTCCGGTTGTGCCGGGCGAAAGACCAGCGCGCCACGGCGGAGGCGGGCGAACGCGCGGACCGCGGCGCGATGCTCGCCATAACCTGCGGCGGACCAGCTTCCGGGCTGGACGGTGATCGTGCGGCGCACCGTTACATTCTCCGGAGTCTCGTCCCACGTGAGACTGGTTGAGAATGCCCCGCTGGACACGCTTACGGGCGTCGGGCCATGGGCCAGCGTGTAACCTTTGGGTACCGTGACCTGCACAGTCTCAGACGTGACCCACGGCATGCCCAGCACCACCGCCAGCGCGCGGTCGTGCGTGTCAAAGGCGTCGTCCCAGCCGGACTGCAGCATGTGCAGCGGCATGACCAGCTCGCCCTTGGGACCGGCGGTCGGGGCCGGCAGCGTGAACCGAAGCTGGCGCTTGCAGATCCCGACGGTGCGCGCACACCGGGTGTGACTGTGCTCCAGCAAGCGCCCCGAAGCCGAGCGCTTGCTGACAAAGCGCTCGGCGGCGGTCAGGGACTGACGCGCTCGCCAGGTGCGCTCACGAAGCAGCGCCGCGGTCGCAAACGAGCCGGACTCCTCGACCGAGCTGAGGATCTCGATGGCCCCCTCATCGGTGATCTGCGCCAGATAGGTGGTCTGCACCCCCGAGGGCGGCAGCGGCGCAGCGGTGGTGTCGATAAACTCCGCCTGGTACTCGCGTTGGCCGTTGCCCCAGGCCGAGGTGAGTACGAGCGCCTTGCTGCCGTGACTCCACGCAGGAAGCTGCCCGACGCGGCAGTGCTCACACGACGGGTCAAGCCACACAGGGCCGGGCAGGCCCGCCTGCGACGGCACCATGACGATGGCGTGATTGAACCAGAGTGTGCTCGGGAAGCGGGCGTCGAAGCGCCGCGTGGCGGGGCGGGTGATCAGCGCCAGACGGGCCTCCACACCGCTGGTCTCCAGCCCTTTCCACAGCAGCATCGCCTTCTCGTGCGCAGAGGCGGCGCCTGACTCGATCACCTTGTCCATGGCCCGCACATCGCTCAGCTGGTCGAAGCCCTTGAAGGCGACCACGTCACGGGCCCAGTTGACGGCGCGCTGAATCCGGCAGGAGGCGTCAACGCACCCCTCCAGCGGCACCTTGATCACGGCGTCATCGAAGAGGTCCGAGTCGCCGCCGTAGACGCGCCGGGAGACGCCGGTGGTGACATCGCCCCAGTCGCGCCGCACGTCGAAGACCTCGCCGGCCAGCTCTACCTGCTTGACCCGAAAGACCCACCACGGCTGGTGGTTGGAGGCGTGCGGCCCGAGCTCCTCGTCCCCGGCGGCGGCCACGTCCTTCAGGCGCAGCGTGATCGTCCACCAGGGGCCGCGCAGCTCCTTGAAGGGCTGGTCGATGTTGTAGCCCTTGATCGCGTATCGGTAGGCGCTGTCGCCGGACAGCTCCAGCGAATAGCGCCGTACCGGCAGCGAGGACGCGATCGTGCGCGTCAGCTCGGGCTCGAAGTTCTTACCGGCGTGCACATAGGCGTACTCCAGCACGGCGCCGACGCGGGCGCGCGGAAAGCGGAACAGCTTGAACCCCACGTTGGCGTCCACGGCAGCGGACCGGATCTCGTCCTCAATAATGCGCTCGGGCGCCACCTCGTGGATCGTGCCGTCCGGAAGAATCGTGCGCGCGCGCAGCATCAGGCCACGGCGGGGGTCATACGGGATGCGCACCTCCGCATGCTCGAGACCGCCCTCCGCGAGGATAGCGACCACCTCACGCCGGGTCAGCTTGTAGCTCGGCCCGCCGGCGTCCAGGTTGAACTCAGCGGTGTCGCGTCGCTCCAGGACGACGGCCTCGGCGCCGGGATACTCGGCCGCAGCCGGCGCCTTCAGGCTCGCGGCGTCCAGGAAATCGACCGTGGGCGCGGGGGCGGCGGTGCTGAAGAGCCCGCAGCCGTTCAGGAGCATCAGCAGGCCGACCGATAGACAAACGCGCATCATGGGGCGGAAGGCTGCGCGCCGACGTGCATCAGGACCGGGCGGCTCTCGGCGGCCAGCAACGTGTCCAGCGCACCCTTCAGCGCCACATAATCGGCGGGTGGCACCAGCGGGCTGGTCAGCGCGAGCTTGCGGTCGGCGACGATCGCCCCGTTGTCGCGACGCCACGCCAGGGAGTAGGAGATGGGCCCCGCGTTGACGTGCACTGGCTCAGGCAGCGAGTCCACAACCAGCCCGGGGGGCAACGTGAGACGCAGCGTCTGCTCGTAGCTGCGGCAAAAGCCGAGCACGACGGGTGTGTTGCGCCGCGCCCTGGCCGGAAGGAGTGGCGCCCAGCGCGCGACGATGTCATGGAGGCGTAGCGTGCGAATCGCGCCCTCCGCTGGAATGACCTCTCGGGCGATCAGCGCACCCTCGACCTCGACCGGGCCCGGCATCGCCGGCGGCGACGCTCCCGTGGCAGTCACGTCCACAGCCTCCGCACGGCGCACGTTCAGCCAGCGGGTCACGGTGGCGGCCGCGTTGTGACCGCCCGAGTCCAGCAACCTCTCGCGCAGGCGCCCTCCCAGCTCGCCGGTGGCGCTGAGCGCGAAGCGGCCCTTGGCGTTGCCGTCCTCACCGACGGTCAACTCGAACCGGCTGACCTGACGGTTGGTCTCGGCGGGCGCCACCGGCGTCTGCTGCACGGCGTCGCCTTTGGCCGAGATCGGTAACAGCGCGGTGCCCTGATCGTTGTATGGCAGCTCACCGAAGGCGGCGGTACGCGACGTCGGGTCGACCGGGACGGGGCCCCCCGGCAGGTCCACGATCAGGATCATGTGATTGAAGTTGCCCGTCACGGTCGGAAGCCCGAATCGGCGTGGAAAGCCCTTGTGCGAGTAGATGGCCGCCAACCGGCTGTCGATCCCGGCCAGCGCCAGCATGCGCCGCAGCAGGTTTGCCTTGTCCTTGCAGTCGCCATAGCGCAGCTGCTCGACCTCGTCGGGCTCGTGCGGACGCCAGGCGCCGAAGCCGACGATGACCGCGCAGTAGCTGACCTGATCGCGAACCCAGGCGTACAGGGCCGCGGCTCGATCGCGCGGGTCATCCACGCCCTCGACGACCTCCTCGACCAGCGTCTTCAGAGCCTCCGCCGGCTTCTTCTGCTCGGTCAGTCCATGCAGCCATTTGGAGAGGTCGCGGTCGGAGCCGAAGCCGGTGTCGGGGCCGTTGCGCCCCTGCCAGGAGCGCAGGCGTACCGCGACGCTGGCCACGGCCATAAAGAGCGGCGGGCCGTGGGTCTCGGGGTGAATCGCCTGCAGATCGCGCTTCTCCCAGACCCAGCGGGCGGTTTCGGCGTGGGCCGCATCGCGAGGCTGGAAGTCGATAGTGGCCCCCAGGCGGCGGGCCTCGTGATCGATCTCCCAGCCCTTTGGGTGGGTCACGATCAGGGCGGCGCGCTCCACCGGCCAGGATGCGCCAAAGCTGTGACCGAACTGGAACAGCTTGGGGTCCTCGTGGCGAATCGTGTATTGGATCTCGATGAAGCTGCCATTGGGCGCGTCGGTGAGATCCAGGAACTTCACCCGGGAGTCCGAGTACAGCATCCAGGACGGAAACGCGGGGCCGTCGACCGCGTCGTCCAGCGTAAAGACGCGCTCCACGCCGCCGGGTCGCACATAGCGGGCGCGCAGCGCGGTTACGGTAGAGAAGCCGCGGCGGTAGTGGACGCTCAGGATCAGCCGGTCGCGGCCGTCATCCGCGAGCACGCGCCCCTTCAGGTGACGGGTCACGTCGACGACCGGCTCGCCGCCCGGGGCAGAGAACGCCACCGTGGCTTCGTCGGCGAAGGTCACGGCGCCGGTGTCGGGATAGGTCTTCTTGAGATCCTGTACGGAGCGGTCTGTCGCCGCAGCAGGCAGGGCCCACGGCCGGGCGACGCAGCCGGCCAGCGTCGCCATACACGCAAGCACGGTCACGGTGGCCCAGCGGTTCAGCACTGCGCGAAGAGTATCACGCGAATTAAATATCCGCGGTTATCCGCCCGTCTGTACCGGGTGCCCTCTAAAGGAGGAGACCTTGCTCGTACGAGCTTTCGTAATCGCCACAATGCTGGGTGGTGCTATCGGTGCGTCCGCAGAGACGCTGCATGTGCAGACGCGCATCAACCTGGACCAGGCCGCCAGGCGGACCGGCCTGACCACGCTGGAGCGGCCACTGCTGCTGAATCGGGGCCAGAGCGTCGCGGTAGCGGGCGGCATGCGACGTGGGGAGCTCACGACTCACCTGCTTCGGCTGGCCGATTCACGCCAGTTTCTGCTGCGCACGCCGATAAGCGCCTATCTGCAATACGGCGAGCGCCGCGCGGGCGCCCGTCTGCTGTTCTACGACTCTGTGCATCGACAGGCCGGCCTGCTGCTGACGGCGCGGGGCGCCGGGCGATCCAGCTATCTCTATGCACCGTGGAAGGTGAACTCGGCGCCTGCCGGGCCCCCGATCGAGATCTCGCAGTCCGAGCGCGGGCGGGCCGCAGAGATCCTACCCATCGGCTACTGGCCGCGTGTGCATCGCTTCTTCGCGGCCGAAGTGGCGGTGAAGACGCGCGCCGCCAATGGGCGCCGTGTGACCGTCATGTCCTTCGACCGATATGGCGAACCGCGAGTCGTGAAGCGCTTGTCGACCGAGCGGCCGGTCCATGCGCTGCACTTCGACCGACGCAACGGACGGGCATTGGTCGCCGAGTACGTGCTGGGCAAGGGCCGTCGCGCCCGTGCACTGGGCCATCTGATCGACCTCAGAACAGGGCAGGCACGGTCGCTGGAGCTGCCAAAAACCGCGTACGGCATCGCCTTTGCACCGGACGGTAAGTCGGTGCACGCCTACTCGAGCAGCGGCGGAACGCTGGTGTCCATCGACACGCGCACGGGCGGCCGGGGCGCGGTGCGGCGGGTCGGCGGGCTGGGTCACGCCCTCGGATCCGTCGGTGAGTCGTCCGTCGTGGTCGTCAGAAACGCGGCGGTTCAGCTGCACGATGCGCACAGCGGTGTTCGCCGCGCATCGCTGTCCACGTCCAGGTTGTTCGACGGCGTGGCGCATACGGAAGGGTCGCTGGTGGCCGGACGGAGCGTCGTGGTGAAGAACGGCGCCGAGATTGCCGTGCTGACGGTGAGCCCAACTCGTTGACCTGAGGAACACGCCGACTATGCTGGGTGCGTGCTTGGTATGCGCCCACCCGCAGGCTTTCCGGAGCTGGACAAGGCGGCCCTCGGCGCGCTGGTAACAGACGCCGAGCGCGAGCTGATCCAGCGCACGCGCAGCGGTCCGGTCGCCTATCCGCTGCTGGCCGCTGTGGTCGGCTACGGCACGCGATACGCACACGACTTTCCCGTACTCGTCCCGCTGCTGGTGGGTCTGCTGGCGGTGGTCGGGGTCGCCCGGCTGTGGTCGGACGGCCAGCGTCGCTGGATCACGCTGGCTGCGCCGCTACTCAGCATCGGACTCTACTCGGCGTTTGTAGTCGTGGCGCTGCTGACCTACGGGATGACGACGCCGACGCTGCTGGCGCTGCTGGCGCTGGCCGGACTGAGCGCGGGCGGCGTGCCCGGACTGGCGATCAACCTGCGCCTGCACTACGCCCACGTGGCTGTCGGCTTGCTGCCGCCGCTGATCGGCGCGCTGGTCGCGTCACCGCCCGTGCCGGTTCTGGCGACGATGTTGGCGATCTACGTCCTGGCGCTGCTGGTGCTGGGACAGACCATCGCCACGGACTTCTGGCGGTCCCGATCCACCCATCACATGCTGGCTCGACAGGCCGAGGAGCTGGTAGAGGCCCGCATGCGCGCGGAGTACGCCAGCAACGCCAAGAGCGAGTTTCTGGCGATGATGAGCCACGAGCTGCGCACCCCGATGAACGGCGTGCTGGGGATGGCCAGCCTGATGCAGGCCACCGAGCTGAGCACCGAGCAGCGCGGCTATCTCGACGTGGTCCAGCACAGCGGTCAGGCCCTTCTGACCTTGATCGACGACATCCTGGACCTGTCCAAGGTAGAGGCCGGCGCGGTAAAGCTGCGGTCCGGGCCGGTTGACGTGGTCCTGCTCACCGAGGAGGTGGCCGAGCTTTGCCGGGCGGCGCACAACGACAAGGACCTGGCGTTCACCGTGCGCACGACGGACTCGGGCGGCCGCCACGTGGCGGGTGATGAGGCGCGGCTGCGGCAGATCCTGACCAACGTGATCGGCAACGCGCTGAAGTTTACGCAGGAGGGCGGTGTGCACACGCGTATCGACACGCGGCCCACGTCGGACGGCCGTGTCGCGCTCACGATCGTGGTCGAGGACAGCGGCATCGGCGTGCCCGAGGAGAAGCTGCGACACATCTTTGAGGCGTTTGCGCAGGCGGACTCCACGACGACACGGCAGTTTGGCGGCAGCGGGCTCGGACTTGCGATCTCGCGCCAGCTGGCCCGCATGATGGGCGGGGACCTGACCGCCGAGAACAACCCCGATGGGGGCGCGCGCTTTACGTTTCGGGTCACGCTGGATGCGGCGACACCTCCCCAGACCGAGCTGCCGCCGCCCGACGCACCACGATCGCGCACGGTGACTCGCAGCGCGCTGGTCGTCGATGACAACGAGGTCAATCGCCTGGTGATCGCAGAGATGCTGGCGCGGCTCGGCTGGCGCGTCGATACGGCCAACGACGGCAAAGTGGCGCTGGACTCGGTGGCCGAGCAGGACTACGACGTGGTGTTTCTGGACTGCGTCATGCCTGGGCTGGACGGCTATGAGACGACCCGCGCAATTCGACGTGGCGACCGGCAGATCACGATCATCGGCGTGTCGGCCAATGCCTATCCGGAGGACCAGCGGCGCGCCATGGACGCCGGGATGGATGCTTACCTGGTGAAGCCCCTGTCACTGGATACGTTGTGGCGCACGCTGCGCGAAAACGTGCGTTGATCAGACCCACGCGGGATCGGTGTAGACGCCGAACTCATCGCGGAAGATGTCGCAGATCTCCCCCAGCGTGACGTCGGCTTTCACGGCGTCGATGATGGGATAGACGAGGTTGGCCTCGGTGCGGCACGCCTCGCGAACGGCGGCCAGGGTGGCTTCGGCGCGCGCGGCGTCGCGGTCGGCTCTCAGCTGCTTCGTCGCAGCGATCTGGAGGCGCTCGACCTCCTGGTCGATGACCAGCGTGGGGATGGCCGGGTCGTCGGAGTCCGCGTATTTGTTCAGGCCGACCAGCACGCGGTCGCCCTTCTCCACCTCGCGCTGGAACGTGAACGCCGAGTCGGCGATCTCGTGTTGCGGAAAGCCCAGCTCGATGGCGCGCACGATGCCGCCCATCTCGTCGATCTTGTCGATGTAGACAGAGGCCTCAGCCTCCATGCGATCGGTGAGCGACTCGACGTACCAGGAGCCCCCGAGGGGATCGACCACGTCGGCGACGCCGGTCTCGTCGGCGATCAGCTGCTGGGTGCGCAGGGCGATCGTGGCGGCCTCCTGTGTCGGCAGCGCGTAGGTCTCATCCAGCGAGTTTGTGTGCAGGCTCTGCGTCCCGCCAAGGACGGCGGCCAGCGCCTGGATCGCCGTACGCGCGACGTTGTTGTACGGCTGCTGAGCCGTCAGGCTGACGCCGGCGGTCTGGCAGTGGGTGCGCAGCTTCCACGAGCGCTCGTTTTTGGCGCCGAAGCGCTCGCGCATAATGCGCGCCCACATGCGACGGGCCGCGCGCAGCTTGGCGATCTCCTCGAAGAAGTCGTTGTGCACGTCGAAGAAGAACGAGAACCTGGGCGCGAACTCGTCGATCTCCAGCCCGCGCTCGATGCCGGCCTGCGCGTATCCGATGCCGTCGGCCAGGGTGAAGGCCAGCTCCTGGACCGCGGTCGCGCCGGCCTCCCGGATGTGGTACCCCGAGATCGAGATGGGATGCCAGCGGGGCATGTGCCGGGCGCAGAACTCCATGGTGTCCTGGACCAGCTTCATGGCGGGCCTGGGGGGGCTGATCCACTCCTTCTGGGCGATGTACTCCTTGAGGATGT
>CAZJHX010000148.1:0-25880 GCA_964545715.1 uncultured Myxococcales bacterium | reverse complement strand
GTAAACCTGTAGGGCCGGCGCCTGGGTATCGCTCACCTCGCCGCTGTCCCAGTCCAGCTCATGCACGTTCTGGGTCGATGTGCACCCCGCAAAGAGCCGGCCATCGGGCAGCCGGGCGATCCCGCGCGCGCCCTCGCAGCCCGGCAGGTGCCTGTCCCAGATGACGTCCGACGCCACGGCGTGTCGCACCACATGCCCATCTCCACGGCAGGTCGCGACGACGTCCCCGCCCGTCACCATGATGCGGCTGGGATCGTCGCACGTGGCAAACGGCGACCCCAGCGCGAGCACCGGCGGCTCCGCGCTGATGTCGAACAGCGCGAGGCTCCCGTTCCCCGACGACGGCACCGCCAGCAGAGTCGTTTCAGGACAATCGCCGGTGCCGGTGCCGGTCAGCTCGATGATGTGGTGCGAGCAGGCCTTGCCGATGTTCTGCTTCACATCGTAGGTGCAGTTTCCGACGCATGCGCCGGCTTTGCACAGCCCGTCGCAGACCTCCAACGCCACCCAGCCGTACGCGCCGGAGTCGTCCTGAAGGCACGCGGACTTCGTCTGGCTGTCAGTGCAGCCCTGATCGCCGGGCAGGCACGGATAGTCCACGCATTTGCCGCCGAAGCAGAGCAGCCCATCCTCGCATTGCGTTTCGAGCCAGCGCGTGCCGTCATCCGAGCAACGTGTCACGCTGGTGGGCGACGCGCACTCGGCCAGGGCGTCTCCCACCGCGCACACCGTGGCGGGCGTGGTCGAGTCCTTATCCGCGGGGACAGGTGCGTCGGGTTGCACGTCGTCGCCGCATCCGAGGACGCCGAAGATGGCCAAAGCGAAGAAGAGCGGTCGCACGGCGACAGTCTACACCCGCCGTCGTGTCATTTCCCCGCAGTCTGCTAGCATCGCCGGATGCTCCGCGAGCAGAGTGCCCCGCTCTCGGGTGGGCAGGTCGGGCTGTTGCTCGGGGTCTTCGGGCTTCTGGCCTGGGTCCCTCTGCCGTTTGTCGGCGACTTCGCCGGCGTCATCGACTTTCGCCACAACCTGGTCCTGCCCGCGGCCGCGCGCGACGCCATCGTGGAGTACGGGCAGCTGCCCTTGTGGAACCCGTACGCCAAGGGCGGCTTCAGCCTGATCGGCGCCATGGAGGACGGCACGCTTTTTCCGACCTTCGGCCTGGTCCTGCTGTTCGACGTCTTCGTGGCGGCCATTATCGACTACATTCTTTTCACGGCGGTCGGCGCATTGGGGCTGATGCTGCTGGCCCGGCGTCTTGGTGCCAGCCTCTCGGCCTCCCTCCTGCCCGCGCTCGCTTTCGTCTTCTCCAACACCATGCCTGTCTACCTGCTGGGCGGCTGGGGCATGCACCTCACGATGGCGCTCATCCCGCTCGGGATCTGGCTCTTTCTGGGGCAGGGCCGGCGTTACGACGTGGGGCTGGGCGTGCTGCTGGCGCTCTTCTTCCTGCGCGGCGGGATGTATCCGCTGGCCTACTTGATCGGCATCCTGGCGCTGTTGGCCGGATGGCAGGCCGCGACCGCACGCTCCGGCCGTCCGCTGGCGCGCTTTTGTGGGGTCGGTGTGCTGGCGCTGCTGCTCGCCGCCGTCAAGGTCGCGCCGGCCCTGTGGAGCGGCGATCTCGGGATGCCGCGCGGCGAAGAGGGCTATTGCTTCACGCTGGAGGGGGCCTTTGTCGGGCTCACCACCTGGGTCCTGAACGGCAGCCTGTTCGAGGGCTGCGGCGCCGTCGGGCCGGTGGTTGTCGGCCTGGGCGTTTTGGGCGCTGCCACACGGCGCCGCGGGTTGGGCGGCCTGGCGCTGTGTGCGGCCGTGCTGCTGGTCTATGCGCTCGGCTCCAACCTGTCGCCGGGGCGCTGGTTCGGCGGCTCCAACCAGATGCATCTGTGCGCGGCGGGGCCGTCCCTGCACGATCTGGTCGAGCACCTGCCGCTCTTCGGTGCGCTGTGGAACCCGTCCCGAGCGCTCGTCCCGCTGGGCATGCTCGTCGCCGTGGTCGCCGCGCTTGGCCTGGATCAGGTCGCCGCCGGGATCGCTTCTCGGGTGCCTGAGCGATGGCGCGCTCAGGCCCGCGCCGCTGTCGTCGCGCTGATCTGCCTCGCCGTCGCCGTGCCCTCATTTTTGGAGTCGCGGACGTACCTCTATCGTCACATGAGCGCCCTGCAGGCCCCGCGTGCGCCGGCAGCGGCCGAGCCTTTTCGGCAGGCCGAGGTGTGTCGGGTCAACGACGCCTACTGCCCGCTGCTGAAGCGCGGGTCGGCGCGCGGCCCCATCCTGCCGTTCCATACGCCCGCCGAGGCGCTGCGGGTCGAGTCGGACCCCAACTACCTGGCCGAGGAGTATTGGCTGGGCGACTCGGGCGCCGTGGAGCTGGTTGAGTGGACGCCCAACAAGCTGACCTATCGCGTCACCGGGGACGGTGCCGGCCGGGTCGTCGTCAATCAGAACTTCAAGACCGGCTGGCATGCCGAGGGCGCGATCACCGGCGACGCCGAGAGCTATCAAGGCCTGCTGTCGGTGACGGCGCAGGGGCCCGGCGAGGTCGTCTTCTTCTACCGGCCCATGGCGCTGTCCATCGGGCTGGGCTTGACGCTGATGGGCCTCGGTCTGGCCGTCGTCTGGTGGCGCGGCGGGCGCGCGTCGGCCGAAGTCGGTTAGACTGTCGCCATGGTGCAGGTACGTCCACCGCTGATCGTGCTGCTGGTCTCGGCGCTGGCGTCGGCGTGCATCATCGAGCCCAACCCCTCGCCGTTTGGCGGCGACGATCCATTCGGCAAGCCCGACGATCCGGCCGAGCAGTTTTCGGACGCTGCATCGGCGGGCCCCGCGGACACGAGCTTGCCGTCGGCGCCGGACGTCTCCGAGCCGCCGCCGCCGGACGACGTCGCGGTCTCCGAGGACTCCGGGCCGGCGGATCCCGACGTCGTTGAGCCGCCACCCTACCTGGATCCGGCCACTGCGCCGTTCGTCCTGGATCCGTGTCCGTCGGACTTCACTGATCAGGTCCTGCCGTGGGCGGAGCGCCCGTCCAGCGAAAAGGACTGCTTCCCCGGCGCGTGCCTGCCCTGGGAGCGGTGCCACGGCGCCAACAGCTGCCCCTTCCCGGAGAGCCCCGAGGAGAAGGTCGGCTCACTGAAGTGCTATCGCCCCTGCGGTGAGTGCCCGGCGGGCGGCGAGTGCAAGGACCTGACGCTGCAGGACTGCGACGTGGTGCTGCCGTTCCCGGCTTGCCTGGGCGCCGACAGCCCGCAGACGTGGCCGCAGTACACCGGCACCGGACCGCATCCCAGCGAGGGCGGGCTGGGCTGCTGGACAAAGGTGATCGAGGTCCCGGGCAAGAACAGCGGCATGCACGTGACACGGGTGGGGGACTGGATCTACTGGCTGCACTGGGACATGACCACGGACTCAAAAGGCGCGCTGGTGGCCATGCGCCGCCTACAGGTCCTGCCCTTTGCGACACCCGGCGCCCCTGCCTTGACCCTGCTCGAGGAGACGGACGACACCGGCGCCTGGACCCGCATGCGCAGCTCGGGCGGGCGCCTGCTGATCCTGCGCAGCCCGGTGCCCGAGACCCCCGGTCTGCCCGACGGCGTTGTGGCCAACGAGCTGCTCTGGGGCGAGCCCGGCGAGGACGGCGCCCTGACCCTGGAGTCGTCCGGTCTGACCGTGGAGCTGGACAAGGACCAGGGCGCCACCGTTCCCGGTACCGAGCACGGCTGCTTGCTTGGCCGGACCGACACCGACCTGCGCCTCACGTGTTTCCCGGTCACCGGAGGATCGGTGGCCATCAAACACAGCCTTCTGGGGGCGCCCGGCGAGCTGATCGCGGCGTTGGACCAGTACGAGTCGTCCGTGGGGCACAGCCCGCTGGGTACCCGCTCCTGGAGCGCCGCCGCGTCCTCTGATTGGTTTGCTGTGATCACCGGCGCCGAATGCGGCGACGAGCCCAAGCGGCAGCTGCATTACGCGCCGTACGACCCAAACACCGACGCGACCGTGGGCCTGTGGACCATGGTGGACATCACGGGCGTCCTGCCGCCGTGCACGTCCTCGCGCCGCCTGATCGTGTATCGCGACACCCTGCTCTATCAGGGCATGTCCACGCGTCTGGGGGCCGGCGCCGTCACACCTTGGCTGGCCACGACGCTGCCGTCCAACGAGCAGGGCACCCCCATCGGCTGGGACCTCGCGGGCGATGTGCTGCTGTCGGCCAACCTGATGAAGCTGACCGGCAAGGATCCTCCCGCTGCGCTCTACGGCAACCGCATCCTCTGGTAGCAGCGCGCTCAGTAGTGGCTGAGGCGGTTTCGGACCGTCTTGCGCAGCCGCCAGTAGCAGAAGTTGATCTCGTCGGCGGGTGGCATAGGCGACCGTATCCGGTGACGCCAGAAGCTGTCGACCAGCAGGCGAAACGGCGGATTTGAAGCGTACAACGCGGCTCCGATGGCGGACGCCTGCGTGACGGCCGGCCGCCGCTTCTCCCTCACGTCGGCCAGCGTGGCGCCGTGCCCCGAGCGCCACCGCCGCCGGTGGCGGTGTTTGCGATGTGGGCGGTGCCACGCCGCGCGGCAGGCGGTCCTCATGTCCGCCAGCCCGGCCATCGCGACCTCGATCTGCTCTGCACGAGTGGTGTGCGCCCACGCCCAGCTCCCACCGATCAGCGCTACCAGCGCCAGGCTCGACGCCAGCTTGAGACCGCGGCGTCCCTCTCCGGCGGCGGTGAGCAGGGCGCGAAGCAGGATGACCAGACCGAAGATGCCGGGGACCCAGCCAAGACCGCGCAGCCCCCAGATGCGGGGCCAACCACGGAAGTCCGCCCCGTAACCGGCGGCCATGATCAGCACTCCGCACAGCCCCAGAAGCCCGACGGCCGCCCAACCCAGCCGGCCCCGAGGTGGCGAGGCGTCGATCTTCGGCAGCGCGCGCACAGCCTTTTTGAAGCGGTCCGAAAGGCTCAACAGCGCGATCGCCATCAGCCCCGACAACAACACGGCGCCAACCCGGCGGGCCCCAAAGACGCCGCGCAACCGCCACGGCACGCGCTCGCCGTCGAGCAGGGCCCACACCGCCCACCCGCACGCCAGCAGGCCCAACACACCGAAGAGCAGCTGGATGCGCGCCAGGATCACGCCAAACCCGCGCGCCCAGGTCTGTCCGCGCCAAAACGCCCAGGTCCCCAGCGCGCTGGCCAGCGTCCACGTGGCGCCCACCACGACCCCGGTGATGCCCATGCCCGATCGCCCGTGCGCCGCGGCCCAACCTGCAAACACGACCGCCAGCCCACAAAGCGCCACCTGAGCCCACCACAGCCGCGCCGCAAAGATGAAGCGCGCGTCCCGCGGTGCAGTGGTCGGCGGCGCTGGACGTGGCGCAGCGGCCGGCTTGGCTTTCGACTCGGGCGGCGGCTCAGGCGCGACGGGTGTCGGGGCGACCTGCGGCGGCTCATCTACCCGCTGGAGCTCCCCAGCGTCGCCGTCGAAGCGCTGCCGGCACCCCTGGCAGAGCAGGGAGAAGAGCCCGCTGCGAGGCATCAGACCCTCGCGGGTGTAGTGCGCGTGCTCACAGGCAGGGCACACGATCCGGTAGTACCGCTCCACCTGCTAAGGGTACTCCAGTGGGGCGCTCAAGACCTCCCGGCGGCTGCTGTCAACTTGTGACGCCCAATTGTTGCACGTCAATTTCGCGGCCAACGCCAGGGGTGTAAATTACGTGCCTGGCCGCATCATGGGGGGCCGCGTGGATCTGGACACCACAGGATGGGAGCTGGCTGAGCAGTTGCCACACGGCAAGCTCTTCTGGCTGGAGCCCGGGCTGGTCGCCGCTGTTCCCGACGACGGCGTGATCGAAACGCCGGAGCTGGCGCGGGTCGTTTACGAAGGGTATCGTCGCTGCTCTCAGGTCTTTGGCCGCCCCATCGCGATCGTCGTCTTTGTCGACCACCTCGGGGACCAGACGCCGGAGGTACGCGAGTTCTGGGCCAAGATCATGCAGCCGGATGTGCTGTGTGCCACGGCCCTGGTGTGCAGCTCTTTCTTTGCCCGTGCGGTCGGGGCCTTCTTCATGGGCATTCGAAAGCCGGTCGTGCCGACGAGGATGTTCCCAACGCTGGACCGCGCCGTCGCGTGGTCACAGCAGCGTTTGTTGGAAGATGCCGACGCCCGATGAGTGGTCGGACGAGCTGGCAGCGGTCCTGATCGACGTCGCTCGGGGCGACTTCGGCGCCCGCATGACCCGGTCGGGCAACCGAGACCAGCTGGACGCCATCGCGTTCCTCGTAAACAACACGGCGGAGGAGGTGAGGTGCCTGTTTCACGAGGTGGCGCGGCAGCGCGACTTCGTACAGGCGATTCTCGAGTCCGTCCCGGACTGCATTCTCGTCCTCGACGCCAATGACTGCATCGAAACGGTGAATCCGGCTGCCTGTGGGCTGCTGGGCAGACCGGCAAAGTCCCTTCTTGGGCTTCCACTTGGCGCTCTGCTCGCCAGGGAAGCGGACCAGCCGCCGCTGGTAGCGATGATGGCGGCTCTGAAGCTTCGAGAGCTTCCCGGCAGGCTGGATGTCGAGTTCTCCGATGGTGACGGCGCTGCCCTCCCGGTGGCCCTTCACGGCCGCGCCCTC
This sequence comes from uncultured Myxococcales bacterium, assembly GCA_964545715.1. GTDB lineage: Bacteria > Myxococcota_A > UBA9042 > CAZJHX01. The sequence continues at coordinate 19,255 of CAZJHX010000148.1, read as the reverse complement.
GCCGCTTCGGGCGTCGACGATCGCGTCAGCGTGCTGGTCGCTCGTGACATGCGGGGTGTCTATCGCCTGATGGCGGCGGAAGCCGAGGCTGCCGAGGCGCAGCGACGTCGAGCCGAAGACCTCGCCATCGCCAAGCAAGCGGCTGAGGCCGGCAGCAAGGCGAAGAGCGCGTTCCTCGCGTCGATGTCGCACGAGATTCGAACCCCACTCACCGCGATTGTGGGGATCGCGGACATCCTGGCCCAGTCCAGGCTGCAACCCGCCGTGCGTGCGGATTGGCTGCGGGACCTCAAGGAGAGCTCGACTCACCTGCTCTCTCTGGTCAACAACGTCCTCGATCTCTCAAAGATCGAGGCCGGCGAGATCACAACGGACATATGTCCGTCGTCGGTGACGGAGGTGATGGACTCGGTCGCTTCGACACTCAAGGCCGGCGCCAGGAAGAGACGATTGAACTTCAGCGTCAGCGTTGACGGCAACGTACCGGCGGCGATTATGACCGACCCCCTGCGCCTGCGGCAGATCCTGATCAACCTCGTCGGCAACGCGATCAAATACACGCTTGAGGGGGGCGTGAGCATTCACATCGGTGTCGAGCCGTGTGCGCCTTCCGAGCATGGCGAGCTCGCGATCACGGTCAAGGACACGGGCATTGGAATAGCCCCTGACCGGCTGGCCGACATCTTTGACCCGTTCAGCCAGATCGAGTCCAAGACCTCCGCCTCGCGCGGCACGGGCCTGGGGTTGTGCATCTCGCAACGCCTGGCTGCCCTCATCGGTGGCGAGATCTCCGTTCGGTCGGAGGTCGGTAGTGGAAGCACCTTCACGTATCGACAACAGGTCGTCCTCCCCGCCAGCGAGGGCCTCGCGGCGAGCCCGACCTCGCACGCCGCCGAAGGAGCCGCCAGCCCACTTGACGACGTCCACGTGCTCGTAGTGGAGGACACCCCGGCCACCCAGCGCATCATCCGGCATTTCCTGGAGCGGGCGGGTGCGCGCGTCGGTGTGGCGAGCAACGGTCTCCAGGGCGTTGAGGACGCTCTGAAGAACGAGGAGGCCGGGACACCGTACGAGATGATCCTGATGGACATTCAAATGCCGGTCATGGACGGCTATGCCGCCACGGCGAGGCTGCGCCGGTCCGGGATCAACGTGCCCATCATCGCGCTGACCGCCTATGCGATGAAAGAGGACGAAGAGAGGTGCCTGCGCGCCGGCTGCAGCGGATACGTGAGCAAGCCGGTCTCCGAGGACGTGCTTCTGGACAGGCTGTCCAGGGAGCTTTTCGCCGCGCGGGCACGGGGAGCCTGACCGCACGGCTGCGACCGCAACGCTGCAACCCTGTCTGAACAAAAGTTGACGGAGGTCTGTTGACGACGGCCCGGCACTTCGGGCAATCTCGGGCTTAATGATAACGGTTATCAATATCAAAAGATGGTCGTTCGGCGTTGCAGTGGCCTGGTTGGCCACCCGACTGCCCTTCGTGCCGAACCATCTTGAGAATCACGATGCGGTCAACTTCGCCCGGGCGCTGACGTCGTTCGACCTGACGATCCAACAGCCGCACTTTCCCGGGTACCCCGTGTTCATCGCAGCCGGGCGCGCCTTCTCCGCCCTGGGTTTTGACGCGCCCTCGGCGCTGACGCTGCCGGGAATCCTGGTTGGGCTGCTGGCCGTGCTGGCGGTGTTTCGCACGCTCAAGCCCCACGGGCTACCCGCCGCGCTGGTAGGCGCCGGGGCGTACATTGCCGCCCCCGGCATCTGGCTGGCGGACGTCACCGCCATGAGCGACGCGCTGGGCCTGCATCTGCTGACGCTGTGCTTGTGCGGGCTGCTGGCCGCCCGCCGCTCCGGCGCCTCGCGGTGGATAGCGCCGGCGACCGCGATCGGGCTGGGTCTGCTACTTGGCGTGCGCGCCTCCTACGCTCCTGCGGCGCTCGTCGTCTGGTTGGCGCTGGCGTGGCGACACCCGCGCACAGCCTTCGCCGGCGCGCTGGCCGGTGGGCTGGCCTGGGCCGTGCCGCTGACCGTGCTGGCCGGCGGACCTGCTGAGCTGTGGGCGCTGGGCGCCGAGTTTACGCAGGGACACTTCACCACCTGGGGCAACACGGCCGTCTCGGACGGCTCCAGCCATCGCCTCGCCGCGCTCGGCGCAGGCCTGCTGGCGACGTTTGGCCCGGTACTTCTCACCGCGATCGTCTTGTACGCGATCTGTATAGGCCTTCGCCGGCCGAGTTCCATTCTGCCATCCGGCGAGGGCAGCGCTAGACCTCGCCGCCAGAAAGACCAACCCATTTGCGGGTCGCTTTCGCGCCTGGCTTCGTTGGGACGCTTCGCTCTCCCTCGACGGGGCACCAGTCTGGGCGTTGTCGCGGTCATCTACATCGGCTGGGTGCTGCTGGGCCAGAACCCGGATCACGCGCGGCACCTGCTGCCGCTTGTCCCGCTGGCGGTCCTGGGGATCGCGCCGGTCGTGCGTCGCTTCAGCGTACTGGCCGTGGCGGTGGCGGCGCTGGTGGTGGCGGCGCCTGTCCATGTGGAGCGCGCCGCGGAGCTCCCGCCGTCTCTGCAGGCGATGCAGTGGGTAGCGGCGCACCACAGCCCCGATCAGCTTCAACTGTACACCGGCTCCGAGGCGCGCCTCTTCATGCACTACGCCCCGGCCTATCGCGCCACCCGCGTGACGACCGCGCACGACGTGATGCGCGATCTACGCGAGCGGGGGGGCCGCCCCAACACCGTTCTGGTGACCTCCACCGCCGGGGACCTGTCCGCGCTGCGGCCTCGCCTGGTCGAGGTGGCGCGCTTTGACCGGGCCGGGTCGCCCCAGCTTACCGTCTACACCCTCACGGAGGATCGCCCGTGAAGCTCGCTTCCTTCTTCTGCGCTCTCGTCATCGCCGGCTGCACCACCACGCCGGACCTGCCGTTGGTGCAGCCGACAGCCTCCGGCAATCCCGGCGGCCGCATCGTAGAGCTGACGCCTGAGGGCACCATCAGCCCCCCGTGTCTGGTCATCACCGTGGGCCAGACCGTGGAGTTTCGTAACCTGGCCGACCGGCCCGGCGATATCACGAGCCTTGGCAGCCCGACCGAGCTCTACTCGCCCAACCTGATCAGCCCCGGTCCCACGACCTGGCGCCACACCTTCAATACCCTGGGCGTGTTTGAGTACTACGACAGCACCAGCGGCGATCCCGGGCGTAAGGTCGTGGACCCGTACTACGGCACGGTCACCTTCGTCGGACTCAGCGAGGACATCCAGACCGGCGCGATCTGCGTGAAGTCCAAGGGCGGCTCGGAGTGCGACAACGTGTGCTGTGTCAAGGCGGTTGGCGACTGCCCGAGCACGCAGTGCTGCGATCTCACAAACCGCCGATGCGTGCTCGCGTCGCCGGAGACGCCGGCGCTCTGCATCGGCAAGAAGCCCGCTTTCCGAGAGTTTGACTGTTTCAGCGACAACGACTGTGAGGGACTCGTCTGCGAGCCCGAGCATCGCGTTTGCGAATAAGAGGAGCTTAGCGATGAAGAACCTACTCGTGATTTTCCTGATGGGTGCCGTTGCCGCCTGTGGTGGCGATGATGGGACCGAGACCACGCCGACGGACAACCCGACGCCGGAAGAGGGCGTGTACGAGCCCTTCAAGGCCAGCAACTTCGAGAGCCAGCAGGTGAGGGTGGGCGCGTACGACGCGATTTACGCCATCCGCAAGGGCGACACCTTCACGGCGGACAGCTTCGGCGGCAGCTGCGATACGTTCAGCCCCGACGTCAAGGCGCCGTCGGATCCGTCCGTTATCGCCAGCAACTACGTCGAGTCCGCGGGTCTTTCGGGCAAGGTCGAGGGGCGCAAAGACGACCACGCCTACAACGACGGCGCCGAGGTCGGCAAAGATCTGCACGCTTGGATCTGCGGCGCGATCGAGGCGGGCAGCCAAGTCGACGCGGCCACTGAAAAGAACGCTGTCGAGGGCATCGGCTGGCAGGCGCAGGTCGTCGACAAGACCCTGCAGCACTTCTTCTACCTCAGCGTCTACCACGAGATGGTGCGCTACGGTCCCAAGTACTGGGACGAGGCGTTCGGCTACTACGGGATGACCACGGACGGCTCCGACGCGGGCGGCATCGCGGCGACCGCCAAGAGCCGGGACGGCAACTGCGGCACCACCTACTCCACGGACATCTTCAACAAGTTCGCCGAGGGCAAAGTGCTGCTGGCGGCGGCCCTGGACGCCGAGGGCAAAACGGGCAACGAGGACGCGCCGGACAACGTGCCTCAAGAGCTGAAGGACGTGGTGGCGGACATCGACAGCCAGCTGCTGGAGGTGTTTGCGCTGTCGTTTGGTCGCGAGCTGATGGGCATCGACGCGGGCGACAAGCCGGTCATCAAGCTGATCGAGGCGCGCTCTTTCTTTCGCATCCTGAAGCCCGCCATCGCGGACCATGACGCGAAGAACAGCACGACCTTCGTGGCTGATTTGGAGCCCACCTACGAGGGCACGGACCCCGACGCCGTGGATACGGCTGCCGGCTACGCGATGCTCGACGCTGTGTGGGGCCTGGACGTCCGGACGCTGTGCAATTGATGCGTCACCTGCTCGTCGTCGTCGTTGGCTTGACCCTGGCCGCGCCTGTCGCAGCTCAGGACAAGAAGGACTCCGGGCCGGTCCTGGACCTGCCCAACGAGGACGACGAGTCTTCGCGCACCGATCTCACGGCCAACCTCGCCGAGAAGACCTCGCGGATGGTGCACAGCACGACCGTGGGCGGATACGGCGAGGTGGAGTTTCACAAGGAGCAGGGCAAGGACTCCTTCTTTGTGTCGCATCGCTACGTGCTGTTCTTCTACAGCCAGATCAGCGATCGCATCTCCACGTCCACCGAGCTGGAGCTGGAGTTCGGCGGGTCACCGGCCAAGCGCGACGGCGTCCAGAAAGCCGGAGAGGCCATCTTGGAGTTCAGCGTGGTGGACTTCAAGCTCACCGATTGGCTGATTCTGCGCGGGGGGGTGCTGCTGGTGCCGTTCGGCGCCTTCAATATCCGTCACGACTCACCGACCCGGGATCTGACGGAGCGCCCCAAGCCGCTGACCACCATCACGCCCACGACGTGGTTCGAGGTGGGCGCCGGCTTCCTGGGCGAGATCCCGCTGGGGGACACTCAGAGCCTGTCGTATGAGCTGTACGTGATCAACGGGCTGGATGCCAAGATCACCCAGGAGCACGGTATGAAAGGCGCCGTCGGCTCCAAGGGCGAGGACAACAACGACGACAAGGCCGTGGCGGCGCGCCTGGCCTACAGCCCGATGCTGGGTTTGGAGATCGCCGCCAGCGGGTACACCGGCGAGTACGACGACTCCGGTAATCGGGTGCACATGGTCGGAGGTGACCTGACCTGGCGGTTCGGCCGGTTCGAACTGCTGGCGGAGTACGTGCGCGCGTTTATCGACGAGGGGTTCGTTGAGGGGTTCTCGCCGTCCAGTCCAGCCAACACGCGCACGCCGGTCCCGACGGACATGCAGGGGTTCTATGTGCAGACCAACATCCACTTTCAGATCCCCGGCTTGTGGGATCTGCTGCCGGATGACCTGTCCGACTCCCAGCTGACGGGCGTGCTGCGGTACGAGATGGCCGATACCAACATGGACGAGGACAACCAGTTCGACATCCAGAAGCTCACCTTCGGCCTGAACTATCGCCCGGTCGAGGCCTACGTGCTCAAAAACGAGGTGCAGCTGGTCACCCGGTCTGAGGGCGGGGAGTCGCGCCACCTCTTCACCGGCGAGTTCGATCCGACCTGGAAGTACGTCGCGTCGATGGCTTTCCTCTTTTGACGCGCATCGCTATCCCGACGGCGCTTGCCGCGCTCCTGATTGCGGGGTGCGGGGCCGCTGCCGGATCGTCGCTGCGGCAGCAGGCCCGGCATGTGGCGGTGCTGCAGGTGGAGGTCACACCGGGCATCGTCATGAACACGCCCTCGGGCGGCACGCTGCGGATGATTCGCGGTGCCGAGAGTGCACGCGGCGTCCTGCGCGACACACTGATCCACGGACTTCAAGGCGCCGGCTTCAGCGTGCAGGCGCGGGGTGTCACCGACCACAAGGCGCGCCTGCTCAAGAGGGGCGTGCCCGCAGCGCTGGCCAAGCGGCTGGGCGTGGATGCTGTGCTGCTCAGCCGCGTTGACGGCTGGGACACAACGCACGTGCGCGGACAGGGCAGGCTGCTCTTGAACATGGCGGTGCGTCTCGTGCGCCGCGACGGCAAAGAGCTGTGGTCCGCTCGCACCCAGCGGCCGGTCGTCACGACCACCGGCTACCGGGCGCGCCAGGATTACCGAGCGCTTGTGACGGCCGCCGTCGATCGGCTGCTTCGCCACATGCCGTAACGGTGTACAGCCATTGGCAGGGCTGATCCGGGACAGAGTTTCCCGTCTTGAGCGGGCCCAGGCCGCTTAACGGGTGGTTCGGCCCTTGCGACATCGCGGCATGGACTGTAATATTCAACGATATTGATTATGATTATCAATAGCAATAAGCAGCCGAAACGACAGGGTACCGCCCCTCTCTCACGCGTGAGCCGCCTCGCGGTAATGGCGCTCGGCCTCTCACTCGTCGTTTTGACTCCCAGCGAGGCGTCCGCGCAGGGCGTGTTCTTCACCAAGGCCAACGTCCTCAAGAGCTTCTTCGCGCGCTCCGAGCGTGTCGGCTACAAGCGCCACGTCCTGACCGCAGCGCAGCAGCGGACACTGAAGCAGCACCTGGGTTACACGCCTGCCGCCAAATGGACCCTCTACCACGGCACCACGGCCGGGCGCGTGGACGGTTATGCCATTATCGATAACGAGATGGGCCAGCACGAGCCGATCACGTTCGCCGTGCTGATCGACCCGCATGGCACACTGAAGCGGGTGGAGATTATGGTCTACCGCGAAGGCCACGGCGAAGAAGTACGCCAGGCCCGCTTCCGCCGGCAGTTCAAAGGCAAGTCCGTCAGCGATCCGCTGCGCCACGGCGCCGACATTATCGCCATCTCGGGCGCCACCATCTCGTCCAAGGCTATCGCCTCCGGCGCCCGCCGCGCTGTCGCTGTCGTCCACGAGCTGGTTGTGCGGCCGGCTCGCGACCAGGCTGCAGCCACCATGCCGCGTCGGCAGTAACGCAAAGCCCTGACCCGTGAAGTTGTTCATTCAGAGAGGCGGCCGTCTCGCGGCGCTGCCCCTGCCCGCCAAGCTCGTTTACAGCGGGTTTCTCGTCTTTATCGCCATTGGCACCTGGACGTCCTGGGACCTCTACGCCGAACGCGTCGCCACTGAGGACGCCGTCAAAGAGCGCTACGTGCCGGCGCCTCCGCCCGCCCCCGAGGAGCCGGTCGGAGGGCCCGTCCTGGACCTCGAGGGGGATGAGCCGGTGGCCGCCGCCGAGGCGCCCGAAGACCTCAAGGGCCCGTGGGTCATGGAGGTGTTCCACCAGCACGTCTTCAGCATCGGCGTCGTCTGGCTGATCCTGGCGCATCTTTTCATGCTCTGCGGGCTGGGCCCGGGCGCCAAGAGCGCGGTGATCGCCGTCTCCGGCGTCTCGTCGCTGGGCCATGTGCTGGCTCCCCCGATCATCTGGAAGACGGGCGGCTTCCTGTGGCTGATGCCGGTGAGCGGCGCCGCGATGGGCATCACCTGGACGCTAATGATCGTCATCACCTTCGTCTCGCTGTGGGTTCACCGGTGACCCGGCGCGCCGTGGTTGTCGGAGCCGGAGTGACCGGCCTGGCGGCGGCGATAACGCTGAGACGGCACGGCCTGGAGGTCTACGTTCACGAGACTGCGGCTCAGCCCGGCGGTATGGTGCGGGCCGTCCGCTTTCGCGGCGTGGACTGCGACCTCGGCTCCCACCGCTTGCATCCCGAAGCCCTCGCTGAGCCGATCCTGCGCGAAGCCTGCGGGGCGGCCCGAATCCAAAGCCGGCCACGCCACGGCCGCATCGTGCTCGGACGGCGCCACATTCCCTATCCGATGACGGTCTCCGGCTTGCTGCGCGGTCTGGGTGCGCGCCGGGCGGCGTCCTTTTGTATGGGCGCGCTCAGCCGTCCGCCGCTGCGCCTGTGGGAGCGCGATCGCTGCGACGTGCATACCGACGCCGGCTATGAGCGGTTTGTGATCAGTCGCGCAGGCCGCGCCGCCTACGAGCACTTCTACCGGCCGTACGCGGAGAAGGTCTGGGGCATCGATCCCCGTGAGCTGAGCCAGTCAATCGCCAAGAAGCGCGTGTCGTCCACCCGCCCGCTGAGCCACGTGCGGCGCATGCTGACGCGCCGAGACGGCGGCACCTTCCTCTACCCGCATGGCGGCATGGGCGCCCTCATCCAGGCCCTGCTCCGCATGGCACGCAAAGCAGGCGTCCAGCTGAAATACGGCGTGGCGCCTGACGCCTGGTCCAACGCCGACGCTGACGCCACCGTGTACACGGGCCACCTGAACCACCTGCTGCCCGGTGACCCGCCGCTCAGCCACAGGGGCTTGTACCTGCTCTTTTTGGCGCTGCCCGTCGACCGCGTCGCCGACGTCGACACCTGGTACACGCCCGAAAGCTGCTACTGGTTTGGGCGCGTCAGCGAGGTCGGCAACTTCTCGCCGGCCGCTCGCCGTAATGGCGAGACCGTCATCTGCGTGGAGATCCCTGAGGGCCGCTGGGGGCGCCACCAGGACTTTACGGCCCGCCTCGGTGCGCTCGGTGACCAGCTGCAGCACGCCGGCATCCTGCGCGGGCGGGTGCGGATCCTGGAGTCACGGCAGCGCTACCTGCCCAGCGTCTACCCGATGTACCGCCGCGGCTGGCTTCCGGCGTGGCGCCGCACGATCGGCGGCCTGGCGAGCGCCCGCGGCCTCCACCTGACCGGCCGCCAGGGCCTCTTCCTTCACTGCAACATCGACCACTGCATCACGATGGGGCGGGTCGCCGCCGAGCGCCTGTCCGATGGCGCCACGCCGGCCGGCTGGGCCGCTGAAGCCGAGCAGTTCCTGGATCTGCGCGTCCGCGACTGAGCTGCTTAAGTCCAACCTCATCGGCTATTCGACCCGATTGTTGACTCGGTCGATAACGAGTGAAGGGCGTAATCGGATACCAACCACAGTGAGCGCGGGGATCGCTCCCGGGCGAGGAGGTTATATGCCGGCATTAGCGGACCATTTCGAAGAGTTGATTCGGCGCGCAGCGACGCAGCTGCCAACGGCCATCGAGGGCCAGTTGAAGGACGCGGCGGAGCGCGAGGGTGACACGCCGGCGGGGACGACTCTGCGGTCGATGATCATCAACGCCAACAAGGCGGCGGAGGCGTCCACGCCGATCTGCCAGGACACCGGCCTGCCGATCTTCTACGTCGATTACGGGCCGGATTATCGGCAGAAGCAGCTGGAGACCGCGATTCGCCAGGCCTCGGTGCAGGCCACGCAGAAGTACTATCTGCGTCCCAACGCCGTGGACTCGATCCGTGGACGCAACTCGGGCGATAACACCGGTCAGGGCTTCCCCTACCTGCACTTCCACGAGGTGGATGAGCCGGGCTTGCGCGTTCGGTTGATGTTGAAGGGAGGCGGCTCAGAAAACGTCGGGCACCAGTATCGCCTGCCGGACAGTCGGCTGAAGGCGGGGCGCGACCTCGCGGGGGTTCGCAAGTGCGTCATCGACGCCGTGTTCAACGCGCAAGGCAAGGGCTGCGCGCCCGGCACCGTCGGCGTTGGCGTCGGCGGCGATCGAGCGACGTCGTTTATGGAGTCCAAGGAGCAGCTGTTTCGCGCCGTGGGCGACACCAACCCCGATCCGGAGCTGGCGGCGCTCGAGGTCAGGCTCTATGACGAGCTGAACTCGCTGGGCATCGGTCCCATGGGCTTTGGGGGCAAGACGACCGTGCTGGGCGTCAAGATCGGCGCACGCCACCGGGTGCCGGCCAGCTTCTTCGTGGCTGTGACGTACATGTGCTGGGCATATCGGCGCGCGGCCATGACCTTGCGCCAGGGGGAGGTGATCTATGATTGAGCTGCAGCTGCCCATCTCTGAAGAGATCGCCCGCTCGCTGAAGGCCGGCGACGTCGTGAGCCTGAGCGGCGTGATGATGACGGCCCGTGACGCGGCTCACAAGTACATGGTGGAGGAGCCCGCGGCCGAAGTCGCCGACATCTTGCGTGACGGCGTGATCTACCACTGCGGGCCGGTTATCCGCAAAGACGGCGACGAGTACGTCTTTGTGGCGGCCGGACCGACCACCAGCATTCGCGAGGAGCCCTATCAGGGCACGGTGATGAAGAAATACGGTGTGCGCGCCGTGATCGGGAAAGGCGGCATGGCCGACCGCACGCTGGCCGCCTGCAGCGAGCATGGCGCTGTCTACCTGTCCGCGATCGGTGGCCTGGGCACGGTGCTCGCTAAGTCCGTGACGCGCGTGCTGGAGGTCTTCAAGCTGGAGGAGTTTGGGATCCCCGAGGCCATGTGGGTCATCGAGGTCTCCGACTTCCAGGCCGTGGTGACCATGGACTCCCACGGTACGTCCCTGCACGACCAGGTGCTGGACGCATCCCGCAAGGTTTACGACCAGCTGCTGTCCGCGACTTAATTCGTGGATTAGAGACCTACCAGCTACGGCCGGAGCCCCCGCCACCGCTGGAGCCGCCGCCGAAGCTGGATGAGCTGGACGAGTAGGACGACGAGCTCGAGCTCGAGCTGGAGCTCCAGCTGCTGGAGCTGGAGGATGAGCTCCAACTGGAGCTGCCGGAGCTTGTGGAGGACCGGACCAGCCGGGCCGTGAAGCGGTCAAAGCTGTTTTTGTAGTCGCAGCCGCGCGTGGTGCATTTGTCCGTCACCAGCTCCAGCCCACCCGCCGAGTAGGTCGCCGCTTGCTGGGTCTTGGTGGTGCGGTTGATCGCGCGCAGCTCGCACATGGGGCAGCGGCGTGTGCCGATTTTGAACTTGACCGCCAGAAACGCCCACCCGATCAGCGCCAATGCGCACAGGAACATCAGCCAGTGCGGGCCCGACTCCATCAACCAGATCGTGGGCGCTCCCAGCCCGACAAACAGCGAGAGCCACATCACCCACGGTACCCAGCGCGCATTGCGGCTGCCTGTGAACATCAGCAGCAGCAGAATCGCCGTGAAGATGAGCAGCATCCCCATGGTGATTGGACTGCTGGACCCCGGGCGACCGGCGACAGCGCCGGCATCGTCCGTCGCGTGTTCCATCAGCGCGACGGTGCGCGTGTCGCCTGTGAGCAGTCCGGCCAGCGCGCCCACCCCCGCCACGATGCCGTCCCCAAACCGCCGGCCCTTGAAGTGCGGCACCACGTGGTTGTCCAGGACCTGGCCGATTCGCCCGTCCGTCAGAATCGACTCGACGCCGTAGCCGGTCTCTATCTCCACGCGACGATCCCCGATGGAGACCATCACGAGTACGCCGTTGTCGGCGCCCTTTTTGCCGATGCCCCAGCTGTTGAAGACCTCCGTTGCGAACTCCTTGGGGGTGCCGCCGGGTACGGAGGCGACGGTCAAGACGGCCAGCTCCGTGCCGGTCTTCTCTTCCACCCGATCGATGATGGCCTGCACCTGCGTGCGCTGTTCGGCGGACAGCAGGCCGGCCTGGTCGACGATCCGGCTGGTCGGCGGCGGCACCGTGACCGTCAGCAGCAGCGTGGCGAGGGCGGCGATCATTGGCCGTACCCGCACGTGGTGTCGTCGTCCGATGACGCCGCCAGCCCGGCGATCCAGCCGCCTCGCTCTTTCTCGTACGCTGCCGCGGCCTCCTGAAGCCGCTTGCGCTCCACCGTCACGCGGTTTGTGGCGCCGGTCAGCTCGTCCATCAGCCGCGTCCTCTCCTCCGGCGTCACGCCGGGCGCGCTCATGATCGGCTTGAGGTCACGCTCCAGCTGAGCGCGGCGCTCCTCGACATTGGTGAGCTGGCTCTGCTTCTTGCGACAGACGGCCGCGGCGTCCTGCAGGTCGCCCGCGGCGCTGCTGCGGAGCCCGAGCACGATCACGACGACCAGGCCCACGACCCCCAGCGCGATGTACAGCGGCTTGCGGTTGACCGGCTTCGGGGCGATGGCTGACGCGGCGTCGCGAGGCAGCGGGGAGACCGTGGGCAGTCGAAAGCGCTGCTTGCCCGCGGCGCCGTCAAAAGCCGACACGATCAGCTCTTGAGCCGCCCAGGCTCCCAGCCGCTCCAGCACCTCCGCCAGCGTCCGCGCCGTGACCCCGGCGACCTGCGCCGGATCCAGGGGCGACGCTGCCCCGGCCGACGCCGCCAGCACGTCGTGATCCAGCCGCGCCTGGGTCAGCCACGCGTCGTCCGGGTCGATCTCGGCCAGCACCGTTGGCCAGTGCACCGCCGGTATCGGCTTGCCGCGCCCCGGTGGATCCCGAAAGCGCACGGCGCGCATTCCGTCAAGCTCGTCGCGCATGACGGTCCCGCCGCCACCGGCGACCAGGGCCTCCAGAGCCTCGATGACGGCCTGCACGGGGGCTGGGACGTGGCATGCGACGGTCAGCACGGCGATAAGGCCCGTCTCCGGGTCTGCGAGCGCGTACGCCAGGTCTTCTACAGGCGCCTGAAGTGGTGTGGTCACGCGTGTTCTCCTATGGCCGCCACCAGTCGCGCGACCGACTCGTCCAGCGCTTTCGCCAGGTCACCCGCCGAGAGCAGCGGTACGATGTGCTCGTCCAGAATCGCGTCGGCGGCCGCGTCGGACACGATAGGCTCCAGGCCGTATCCGACCTCGACCTCGATGCGCCGCTCTTCCAGCGCCAACAACACCAACAGCCCCCGGTTTTGGCGGCCGCCGATGCCCCAGTGATTCAGCAGCCAGAACGCCATCTCGGCCGGTGTCAAAGGCGCGGTCCGTTTGAGCACCACGACGGCGCAGTCGGCGCCATGGGTGGCTCGAAGCGTGGCGATGCGACCGATCAGCTCACCTTCTTGTGCGTCGTCCAGGACCTGGGCTGCGTCCAGCACGTCGGCGCGGGGTGGCGGCGGACGTCCATATCGGGTCGCCAGCGCTGTGGGGTCGAGCTCGTTCATGGGCCTGCCATGGTAGCGCTGCCCGCTAACGCACGTCGAGTCGGCGGACCAGCACCCACGACGCCGCGCCGATCGCAGCGCCGCCGGCCACGTCCAACAGCACGTGCTGCCTGGTCAGCAGCGTCGAGGCGGTGATCGCCAGCGCCCACAGAGGTCCCACGACTCGGGCCGCGCCCCCCGACGCCGCCATTCGCGCCGCCGCCAGCCCGGCCAGCGCCACGTGTAGCGACGGGAAGCAGTTGGCCGCGGTGTCAGTGGCGTACAGTCCGCGCCACAAGAACGCTGTGATGCCGGTGGACTCGATCGCCGGGCGCGGCAATGAGGTCGGCCACGCCATGAAGATCACGAAGGCCATCGCCGTCGCCGCCAAATAGCCCCAGAAGGCGTAGGTGCGGCCGTCGTCGTCGCCGAAGAAGTAAAGCGCGACAAACAAGAAGGCGAACTGAGACAGATAGACCCAGATCGCCTCCGGCAGATAGGCGATCGCCCGGTCGGCCGCCGTCGGCGCCAGCTCGGTCGGGCTGACCAGGTGCACGTATCCCGCGAAAAGGTACAACGCGCAGAAGACCAGGTAGCCCGCGCCCATCCACTGCAGACGGCGCGCGTGGGGAACGCGGGGCAGCCTCACCGGCGCTGCCAGGCTTCGAGCTGAGCGGTCAACCGGCGCACGTGAGCCGGGTAGCGCCCGGTCACGACCTCGAGAAACAGTCTATGTAGGGCCAGGACCGCCCTCCACGAGAAGATCGCGTCGCGCGTGTCCACGTACGACTGTTCGAACAGGCGGTGCCCCGCGAGACCCAGGCCCTGAGAGATCGGCAGCGCCAGCAGCAGCCAGGGGTTGCCCGCCAGCAAAGCCCACGCCGGGATGGCCCACAAAAGGACGACACCGACGCAGTGCAGCGCCACGTTCAGCGCGTTGCGATGCTTCAGGACAAAGACGTCCCAATAGGAGCTGAACGGGTGGTCGACGGTGCGATCGTCGATGCGGTTGCGATGCCGGGCCAGCACGTCATCGGCGCTCGTAGTCGGGGTCATGGTCGTCCCCAGCGGCTGAGCACCGAGGGTGGCCAGCGGGACCCCGTCTGCGACGACCTGCGCGCCCCGAATGAAGACCGCCGCCACCGCCTCTTCGGAGCCCCGCTTCACCATGCGCAGAGCGTCCTGGATCGTGCGGTCCTCCACCTCGATCGGCTCCGGGATCGGGGCTCGCAGTGCGTCGGGATTCAACAGCACCACGTCCGCCGGCGCGCCGACCTTGAGCGTACCGGTCTTCAGGTTGAACCAGCGCGCCGGCTCACCCGTGACACGCTCGATGGCGCGCTGAGGCGTCATGAAGCCGGTGGAGACCGCTTGGCGCAGCAGCGACAGCGCGCCGTCGAAGAAGGCCAGGTGCCGGCAGTGCGCGCCCGCGTCGGTGAAGCCCGGCAGGATGTGGTCGTGGCTCATCAGCTTGCGCCGGATCTCCGGCCGGTGGTTGGCGCCCGTGGCGACCCAGCGCAGCGCCTCATCGTGCTCGTGAAGCAGGTCTGAGTCTTCGGCCGGGTGCTGCAGCGCGTGATGCTGTTGGGGATGCAGCTGTCCGCGTATTTGCTACGCGACGAGGACGGCAAGGTGTACGACAACATGCGCTTCAACTCCGAGCGCCTGCTGCCCATCGACGCGCCGGTTGTGCGCTACATCGCGCACGTCAACAAGCTGCCGGCGTCGGTGTGGTCGCGCCGTGAGAGCGACGCGACCCCGACCTGACTACTTTTTGGGTGCGCGCTTGGTGATCTTGAATTCCACGCGGCGGTTCTTGGCGCGCGCTTCATCCGTCTTGCTGCGCACCAGCGGCTTGGCCTCGCCGTAGCCGCGGAACTTCAGCCGCGACTTGGCGACGCCCTTGCCGACCAGGTAGGCCACAACGGCCTTGGCTCGGCGCTCCGACAGCCGCTGATTCTTGGGCGTGGTCCCGACGTCATCGGTGTGACCGCCGACCTCGATTTTGAGGATCTCCGGGTGCTCTTTGAGGGCCTTGGCGACCGCGCCGAGCAGATCGTGGCTCTCCGGCTTGATCGTGGCCTTGTTGAAGTCGAAGTACACCTTCTCCAGGATGACGATCTCCTTCTCCTTGATCACGGTGGGCACCGTGTCCGGGCAGCCGTCCGCGTCCTTGTACCCGTTCTTGGTCTCAGGCTTCAGCGGACACTTATCGTCCACGTCCAGGATGCCGTCTTTGTCGTTATCCGGGTCCGGGCAGCCGTCCGCGTCCTCGAAGCCGTCCTTGTCCTCAGGCTTGAGCGGGCACTTGTCGACGTGGTCCATCAGGCCGTCCTTGTCGGTGTCCTTGCAGCCCTGCAGCTCGGGGACGCCGGCGTTGTCGGGGCACTTGTCGTTTTTGTCGATGATGCCGTCGCCGTCCTCGTCCGGGCAGCCGTCGTGCTTGGCGGGGCCGGGTGTGTCGGGGCATTTTTCGTCCTTGTAGCGAATGCCGTCGCCGTCGCGATCCGGACAGCCGCGCGCGGTCTTGTGGCCGGGCGTGTCCGGACAGTCATCGTCCATGTCCATGATGCCGTCTTTGTCGCGATCGGCCTCGGTCTGCCACAGGTTGAAGCGCAGCGCCGCGATGATCTCCACGTTGCCGCCCAGCCCGGGCTCACCCTCGTAGCCGTCCGTCAGCACGTGCCGCGCCTGCAGCCGCAAGCCCAGCCAGCTGTTCAGCCTCCCGACCACGCCCACGCCGTAAAAGGCGTTGTAGTCGACGTCTTTCCCCAGATCGCCGCTCACGTTGCGATAGAACCCGCCGCCCGCGGTCAGGTACGGCGACCAGCTGGTCTTCATCAGGTGAAACAGCGCGCCTACGTGCATGTCCAGCGCCGTGTTGTCCCCGGCCCCGTCCGTGCTCAGCGGCAGTACGCCCAGGCCGCCCTCCAGGCCCAGCCACCACAGCGGGTAGCCGCCCAGCTTGGCGCCGAACACCAGCCCGTGATCGATGTCGATGCCCGCGTTGCCCACCTTGTGCAGGTCCCACTTGTCCACGACGAGGTTTCCACCGCCGTAGATGTCCAGGTAGATCGACTTGTCAGGCCAGTCCGCCGCGGCGGGTTGGGGTGCCAGCAACATCACGGCCAGAAAGGGCGCGATCACCGCCACGCTGCGCCGTCTCAGGCGCAGGATCACCAGCGGTGCAAAGAGCAGCAGCAGCACCGGTAGCTGGGAGCCGCCCGAGGAACCACCCGCTGCGCAATCAGGGCCCCAGTCCAGCTCCGGCGGGTCTTCGCCGCCGCCGGTGTCGGTCTCGGGCGGTGTGCTGCCGTCCGGGACGCACTGCTTGTTCTCGTCGCACAGCTCCGCGTCGCCGCAGTCCTCGTCCAGCGCACAGCAGCCCTCGATCGCCTCGTTGGAGCACGTGCCGTCGCTGCCGCAGATGTCGTCCGTGCAGGCATCCGAGTCGTCGCACAGCGCAGCGTCGGCCAGGCAGCCCTTCGGCGTGTTGGTGCACGTGTTCGTGGTCAGGTCACAGGCGTCGTCCGTGCCGTCCGAGCCGTCGTCGCACTCCGAGTCCTCGGTGCAGCAGTCCGCGATGGGGCTGCTGGCGCACTCGTTGGCGTCCAGGTCACAGAAGATCTCGACGCAGGCGCCGCGCTCGGGGCAGTCCGCGTCCTCCGCGCAGCAGTCTTCGATGGCGTCGTTCTGGCAGCCCGCCGCCGCGTCGCAGGTGTCGGCGGTGCAGACATCGTCGTCGTCGCAGTCCAGCGCCGTGCCCCCGGTGCACACCCCGTCCAGGCACGTCTCGTCACCGTTGCACGTGTCCCCGTCGCCGCAGTCCGTGCCCGACGCCACGTTGGCCGTGACGCAGCCCGAGCTCGAGTCGCAAGAGTCGTCCGTGCACGTGTTGCCGTCATCGCAGTCCGGCGCCGTCCCGGGAGCACACGCCCCCTCGGCGCACAGCTCGTCCCCATTGCACGCGTCGCCATCGGCGCAGGAAGTGCCGGCCGCTGTATCCGCGTACTGGCAGCCGGCAGACGGGTCGCAGGAGTCATCGGTGCACGGATTGCCGTCGTCGCAGTCGATCGGGGTGCCGGCCGCACAGTTGCCGGCGCCGTCGCACTGCTCGGCGCCGTTGCACTCGTCAAAGTCGTTGCAGGGGTTGGTGTTGAACTCGTACGTGCAGCCCGACGCCGGGTCACACGCGTCGTTTGTGCAGGCGTCCTTGTCGTTGCAGTTGACGTCGTCGCCGGCCGTGCAGCCGCCGTCCACACAGGTGTCGGCGTCCGTGCACGCGTTGCCGTCGTCGCATGCGTCCCCGTTGGTCAGGTTGGCGTTGGCGCAGCCGTCTATCGCGTCGCAGGTGTCCGCAGTGCACTGGTTGCCGTCGTCGCAGTCCAGCGGCGTGCCGTCCTCGCAGACGCCGTCCGCGCACTCTTCGTCGCCGTTGCAGACGTCGCCGTCTGTGCAGGGCAGCGTGTTGTTGACCGAGGCGCAGCCGTCGGTCGGGTGGCAGGAGTCGTTGGTGCACGGGTTGAGGTCGTTGCAGTCCAGCGGTGTGCCGGCGGTGCAGACGCCGTCCAGGCAGGTCTCGGCGCCGTCGCACACGTCGCCGTCCGAGCAGCTGGTTCCGGATGCTACGTTGACCGACACGCAGCCGGTGGCCGAGTCGCAGCTGTCCGCGGAGCACGGGTTGTTGTCATCGCAGTCGACCGCGTCGCCCTCACACGCGCCGCCTGTGGTGCAGACGTCGTCCTCGGTGCACGCGTCGCCGTCATCGCAGTCGGCCCCGGTGGCCGCCTGGGCGTTGACGCAGCCGCTGGAGGGGTTGCAGCTGTCCGCCGTGCACGGGTCGCTGTCGTTGCAGTCGACCACGTCGCCCTCGCACTGGCCGGTGGCGCACGTCGTGTTCTCGGTGCAGGCGTTGTCGTCGTTGCAGGGCCCCTTGATCGGCGCGTGTACGCACAGCCCATCGGAGGAGTCGCAGCCGTCCTTGGTGCACGGCTCGTTATCGTCGCACTCCTGGGGCGCGCCGATGCAGTCACCCGTCGTGCAGGTGTCGTTGATCGTGCAGTTCAGCCCGTCGTCGCACGCCGCCGAGTTGGGGGTCGACACGCAGCCCACGCCCTTCTGGCAGCTGTCGTCGGTACAGCTGTTGCCGTCGTCGCAGTCAGGCGCCGCACCCCCGACGCAGCTGCCGGCGTTGCACGTGTCAGCTGTCGTGCACTCGTTGTCGTCGTCGCACCCGGCGCTGTTGTTGCTGGATGTGCAGCCGCCCGCACCGCAGGAGTCGTCCGTGCACGCGTTGCCGTCGCTGCAGTCGATGTCGGAGCCTGTGCAGGTGCCCGTGCCGCAGTCATCGTTCTCGGTGCAGCTGTCTCCGTCGTCGCACGGTCCCGACTGCGGAGCGTGCACGCACAAGCCGTCCAGCGCGTCGCAGCCGTCCTTGGTGCAGGGCTCGCCGTCATCGCAGTCGACCGCCGTACCCAGGCACTCCGCGCCGGTCTGGCACTTGTCGTTCTCGGTGCAGAACAGCCCGTCGTCGCAGGCGGTTCCGACCGCGGAGGGCACGTACACGCAGCCGGTGCCGCTGTCACAGGAGTCCGTCGTGCAGGCCGAGTCGTCGTCGCAGTCGGTCGGCGTATTCAGGCAGCCGTTGGCGCCGTCGCACACGTCGTCGGTGCACGGGTCGGTATCGTCGCAGTCGCTGTCGGCCACGCAGCCGGCGGGCACAGCGACGGGCACGTCGATCCCAGACAAGGTGCCCGGCGCAAGCGGCACGGGCCCCTGACCGGCCAGGTCGCTGCGGACAAGTCCGGTGCCGGTGATCACGTACAGCGTGTTGCTGGGGCCGTGAGGGGCCATGTCGCCCACTGGAACACCGGTGAACAGGGTCGTCGGCGCGCTGCCGTCAAGCGCGGTCCGCGTGAGCCCGAACGGGCTGAGCACCGCTGTGCCCGTCACGAAGAGGAAGCCGTTGACGGTGTCGACCGCGATCTCGTTTGGGCCGAGCGCGGTGAGATCGGCCAACAGCGGTGTCATATCGGTCCCGTCCAGCTTGCTGCTGACGACCGATTTGAACAGCGTCGGGATGCTTCCCGGCAGCTCCCAGTAGATTCGCTTGCCGACCGGGTCGATCGCCATCCCGCCGCCAACCTGGACAGCGCCGGTCCATATCATTTGGGTGCAGATCCGTTGGAACGACATCGAACTTCAAAGACATCAGCAGCTTACA
>CAZJHX010000147.1:0-26176 GCA_964545715.1 uncultured Myxococcales bacterium | reverse complement strand
CGGCAGCATTGGCAGTCTCAGCTGCCAAAGACGTCCCGGATACTTTATCTACGGCAGCATTGGCAGTCTCAGCTGCCAAAGACGTCCCGGATACTTTATCTACGGCAGCATTGGCAGTCTCAGCTGCCAAAGACGTCCCGGATACTTTATCTACGGCGTATTTGGCAGTCTGAGGTGTCAGGGGCGAGCTGGATGCCGGGGGTCAGGGGAGATTGAGGACCTGGGCATCCGTCGGGTTGACCCAGACGGTCTCGCCGGGGTCGACGCCCTGCAGCTGCTCGGTGATCGCGGCCGCGTCGACGCGAACCAGATCGAAGCTCGCGGTGTCCATGAAGACTACCTCGGCGCCGTCGCGCTCGATGAGCTGCATCTCGGACCACTTTGTGGGGTCGATGCGGCGGCCCGCGACCACAAGCTCGACCACCGCGGCCTGGGGCAGGTCGCCCGCGATCAAGCCGTGCTCCTGTTGGTCGGCCCAACGGGTGGCGCGCACGTCGCTGATCTCGCGCAGGAGCTGGGCCTTGCTGATGTAGCTGCAGCCCGCCGTACGGAACACGACGTACGTGCCCGGGTCGCCCTTGCGCAGGCCTGATGGGGCCACCTCCGTGGCGCAGATGTAACCGTGGTCGCGCCCCAGAACCGTTCCCTCCATCGCAGCTCGGCCGGTGCCCTCGCCGCGCGGACTGAGACCCTCGCCGCGCAGCAGGCTGACCACGTCCTGGGGCGTCAGCGAGCGATAGGCCTGCGCCGGAGCGCCGCCGGGAGCGCTGCGGGAGGCGCGATCCCCCGTGGTGGTGAGCCCCGGCGCCCGCGTCAGCAGCGCGCTGTAGCGTGCCTTGAACTGGTCCAGCGGCATGACGAAGGCCTCCAGATCCGGCAGCACACCGCGCGACCAGCGGCCGGTGTCCATGCCGCGGCACTCGAAGATGGCCTTGGTAAACGCGTCCGTGATCGCCGCGCTGCCGCGCTTGTAAGGCATGGCGTGGGCCAGCCACCAGTGGATCTCGGCCACCGTCTCGATGGTCTGCTCCAACGGGAGGTTGGGGTTCATCGCCCGCTGATACAGCGTCTCGACATGCGCCATGATCGGCGCGATGTTGCGGCCCGGCGTGTGGACCCAGGTGTCGGCGGGGCTGCGCCCGTTCAGGTACGAGCCGGTGGTCAGGTCCAGCGTCTGGTTGCCGATCTGGCCCTGCATCGTGAACTCGCCGTAGTCCTGGCCCTCCGCCTCCTGGACGCGCTGGGCCAGCCGCGGCTGGTAGCCGACGTAGCGGCCGCCGGTGCCGGTCGTCGTGAAACCATCGGGCTCGTCGTCGCGGCGGCGTACACCGAACTCCCCGGCCCTCGGGTCGCCCATCAGCTCCGCCGTCTGTCGGCGCGAAGCGGCCAGCTGGGCCAGCACACCGGCCGCCGTTCCCAGGTCCCCACTGCGCATCCCGGCCACCGCGGTGTCCACGCCGCCGCGCATCTGCTCGGCAAAGAAACGGCCGCGGGCGGTGTCCAGGCCGTCGAAGCCCTCGCAGTCCAGCGCCAGCTCAGCGCCGCGGGTCGGGCCCGTCGGGATCATCGAGCCGGGGTTGTTGGCGTTGATCTCCGCAAACTCGACCAGCTGCTCAAAGGTCGTCGGCAGCTGACCCGGCTCGAACAGGGTGTCGCCCAGATAGCTGCTCTCGGCGCGACTGCCGTTTGCCATAACACCGACCCGGTGGCGCAGCGGCTCACAGCGCGCGGCGAGGGCGGCGGGCAGCGGATCCATCGGGCTGCGCAGCACCATCGGCACGTTGGTCAGGCCCAGCGCCATCACCTGGGCGTAGCGGGCGTCGACCACGATGCGCAGTCCGTCGGCCCAGGTCACGACCTCCAGCGGGGCCAGTCGCAGGCTCTCCAACGACACCGGGGCGCCGGACGAGTCCGGCCGAATTGCGGGCAACGGAATCAAGCCGTGCGTAGGGCCCGAGGTCGAGTGCCGCGCCGGCCCATCCGTCGTCGGGGCGCCGCCGCCGACGGTACCCTCGGGCGCGGTCAGGTCGCCGCGAACCTCCAAACGCACCGCGTCGATCAGACCGTTGAGATGGGCCTCCAGATCCGCCAGGCCCTGGGCGCGCTGGGCGGCGTCCGTCGCCATGTTCGGATAGCGCGTCGCGAGCCAGTCGTACCGTCGCAGCATGCCGCGCAGGGTCCGTTGGCGGGCCTCGCTCAGCTCGGCGTCCGCGCGCAGCCGATCGATGTTGACCAGATCGCCGGTCGCCCCGCGGACCACACCCGCCAAATCCATGTTGAAATCCGGATCGCCGCCGTACAGGCGCCTAACGGTTGTGGTCAGCCCTTCGCGACCGCCCCGCCGATAGGACTCAGCCACCCGGTTCAACGTGCTCAGGTACCGGCCGGCGGGCGACCCCGCGGGGATGCCGAGGTCAGCCGGATCGTACCCGCGCATGCGCTGAACGGCCGCTATGTCCTTGCCGCGCCGGGCGTAGTGGCGGGTGACCAGCGCGCCCATCTTCACCTGCGCAATGTGGGCCCGGATCTCGCTGGGCAGGTTCGCCGGCAGCACCTGGCCGCCCGGCATCTGCGCCTGGTCGTACGCGTGCTGCACCTCATGGCACAGCGTGTTGATCAGAATCTCGCTGGGCACGTCGCGACAAGACAGGTTGAAGATCACGGTGTTGGAGCGCGGGCTGTACACCGCCGCCGAGTCGGCCGGGATCTCGCCGGGGCGCTCTTCAAAGCGCACGGTCACATCGTCCACCACGTCGGCCAGGTGGCTGAGGCCGAAGGTCTGGGCGCCCTCGGGATCGCTGCGCAGCACGTTGGTCAGCATGCACTTGAGCACCAGCGCCTTACCCTGAGCCGCGTTGATGTCAGCCGCGGTCGGAGGCGCGGTCGCCTGCGTCTCGGCCTCGCCCAGAATCGCGTCGCCCTCAGGCGCCAGGACGAAGCAGTAGCCGTCAAACGTCGTCACAGCCAACACGCCGGGGCGCACCTGCTCGACCTGGTGTCCCTCGTTTCTAAAGAGCTCGGTCAGCTGCGCACACGCACCGGGGTCCGTCGCGTCGTAGCCGTGTGCGGCCAGCCGTCCTGCCCGGATCCGCGAACCGCTCGCCGTCGCCACCAGCAGCGTCGCGAGAATCGACAGGCGCCGATCCGCCTTGCCCAGAATCCGGCTCAGCAGCTGCTCCGCGGCCTCTTCACGGACCTCGTCGCCGACCTCGTCCAGCACCTCTTTTGCCAGCGCCCGACCAAAGCTGTCCTTGACCGCCTGGCCGCCGGCACCACCCGCCGGAAGGCGCTGCACGCCCTGGATGAACATGCGCATCCGCGGGCCGAACCGCGAGAGCAGCCCGGCGGCCGCCGCACCGAGTCGGGGCGCCAAGAAGCGGGCCGCCAGCGCGCCGCAGCCCATCGCCGCCAGGTTCAGCGCAAAGTCCTGCACAAAGCGCGTGGCATAAGCCGGCGCCACATCGCGAAAGAACTCGGCCTCTCGGCGGGTGCCGGTGACCGGATCGCGCACCTGACCGCCGGCCGCCCACCGCATGAAGAGCGGGCGCTGGTTGTAGGTGGTGCGACCGTCGCGCACGCTGTCATTGCAGCGCTGGTTGACCTGATACTGCGCCTCGGACGCCAGGTCGTAGGTGACGATCGCCGCCCCCGCCGCCAGGGCCGCGGCCTTCACGCCCACGACCAGGCTCATGCCGCCCGTCGGAATGGCCAACACAAAGACCGCTACCGCCACCACCAGCGTGAGCGCGGCCTTCCAGCCGTCGTGCGCGAACCACGAGCCGATGGTGTCCTCATTGAACTGGCTCTCCTCCCGGATCGAGTTGAGCAGGCTCTGCACGTTTCCTGACTCAAACGTCGCGATCAGCCGATTCAACGCCAACAGCCGGTCACCCAGCTGCCGCTTGGCCTCGCCACTGGCACGGAAGGTGGCGTTCTGCAGCGCCGTACGACGCAGCTTGGCAGTCGCGATGTTGGCCACGCACTGCGCGCTGGTCATGTGCTCGTGCAGCGCTCCGGCCAGGTCCCGCGCGTCCTCGACAAAGTCCTCCAATTGGGTGCCCTGTCGCCCGCTCTCCAACATGGACTTCAGTGTGGGCAGCCCCTGGGCAAGCTGGTCGGCCACCGACAGCAGGCCGCTGAGCGCCGGGTCCCGATCGATGGTGCGCAGCGCGTCCTCGGTCGCGCCGGGCGCCGCCGCCGGAGCCGTCGTTCCGCGCGGCGGCGACAGGCGGTTCAGCGCCGCCGTGAAGCGGTCGGCCGGGTCGCCCTCGTACTGCACCACCGTGGCGTTGTCGACGTCACCGTTCTTCTGCAGGCGGGCCAGTCCGCCATCGCTGACGGTCAGGTCGCGCCACATCTGCGCATCGAGGCTCTGCAGATCCTGAGCGCCAAGATTGGTGTAGCGGGCCAGCGCGATCCGATCCGCGCGCCGCTGATCACCGTCCACCAGCGCCTCTGAGTGCAGGCTGCGGATAAACGACGACTCCAGCACCGCCTGCTCGGCGTACGCCTGACGCATCGTCTGGGCGCGCTCTCCAAGCTCGGCGCGCATGCCGCGCAGCAGCCGAACGCTGGACGACTGCCGGATCTCAAACGCCTCCAGATCGGTGTGCCCGCCGATGGTCAGCAGGTCCTCGAGGTGGTCATGCCACTTCACCCCGCGGCGCGTGAGGCGCTCGAGCCCCCCCAAACGCCGCTGGTAGTCCGTCTGCAGCGTCTCGAAGCTGCGCGTGGCCTCCCGCCAGCGGGTGTACGACGCCAGCCAAATCGCCTGGGTCTGCGCCTTGAAATCGCGCAGCAGAAAGCGGTTGTTGGACGTCCGCAGGCGCCCGTTGGCCAGCTGCGCCGCGACCTGGCGGGGATCGACCTGGACACCGTGACCAAACGCCACCTTGAGCGGGTCCGGCATGGCGTTGTACGTGGCAACATTACCCGCCACCCGGCGAACAGTCGCCTCGCCGTACGTTCGCACCGCAGCCGACGCCCACGCGATGAGCGACTCGTTTGACAGCTCCACACCCCAGCGATGAAAGATCGCCGCCACAGGCGTCTTGAACGGCGTCCCGTACGCCAACATCGGCAGGCGCGCGGCGGTGTCCACGTCGGTGGTCGTGTCGGCGTAACGCTGCAAAATCGCCGCCTGCTCGGCGCTCACGGCCTGCGGCCACGTCACCTGGACAAGCGCGCGAGCAGCGGCCGGACTCGCCGCGGTTGAAAGCCCGACCACTGCGATCAGCGCCGCCGCCGCGGCCATGTCCGGCGTCTGAGTTGCGCAGGCGCGGATGGCGGTGATGTCCGCGTCGATCATGTGCGCGGCCAACGCTGCCAGGCCACGCAGCGCCAGCACGCGCTCACCGCCGGCCAGCTTCTGGACCAGCCGGTCGATCAAGCGGCGGCGCGGTCCGGCCGGAATCTGAGCCGCACCCGCGAGCGTCGCGACCAGCTGGTCGGTCAGCGTCGTGGTCAGGCGGTCGACGTCGGCGTTGGTCCATTGCGCAGCCGTCGCCGCCATTCCGCTCGCGCCGCTGGTGCGCTGAGCAGCATCACCGGCGGTCGCCCCGGCCAGCAAAGCCGCACGCACCTCGCCCGCGAGCCCCTCCGGTATCCTATCGCCGGACGCCGTCTGACAGGCGCCCAGCGTCTCGAGCAGGCACAGGCTGTCCGAGTGCGCGTTGTACGCGTCGACCAGGGCGCGCAGCACCTGGGTCCCATTGTCCGAGATCAGCCGCTGCAGCTTGCGAGCCGCGCGCCGGCCGTCCGCCGGCCGCCCTGCCCCACCCGTCAGGCGGGCGAGCACGGTCAAGCAGCCGGCGCTTCCGTCGGTGGCGCCGCTCTCGATCCAGGTCAGAGAGCGCGAGAAAGCGCTGTACTACGCGGCCGCCAGGTAGCTGTCGATGATCGCGTCCGACCCCCGCGCGTTCAAGCGCAGCGCCTCGGCCATAGCCCGATTCCGGCCGGTGCTGGCCAGCGCCTCGGGGGTGCTGAGACGGCGAGTCGTCTCCTGGCGCAGCGTCCCGGCGACGTCGGCGATCTCGGGGCTGGTCGGCGGCGTAGTCGTCGCCTGCCCAAGCGCACACGCGATGTCGAAATACTCGTCGCGCCCGATCTCGGCGGGCAGCGTCCGAATCATCTCCAGCTTGATCTGCAGGTCGCCCAGCACGCTCACCGGCGGCGCCTGAATGTCGGCGGGGTCCGGAGCCGACGTGTCGATCGGGCCGCCGTCCCACACCTGCGCCTGCTGCTCCCACAGCGTCTCGGGCACCGCTCGGCTGCGACGCAGCGCACGCAGAGCCAGGGTCGCGTACCGGTTGCCCGCGCCCGCTTGAGTCGTCAAACGCGCCAGGGCGCCCTGAACGGTCTGGCCGGCCGGGGTGTTGCACGCCGCGCTCATGCCTGCCCGAGCCGCGGTCAAATCAGGCGCCAGGGGATCGGCCGGAGGCGCCTTGTCCGGCGCGCCCGAGAAGTGCTGAAGCATGACGGTCGCGGACATGCTGCCTCGGGCGGCCTCAGCGCGCAGCCCCGCCAGCGCCGCCTCCATGCCCGCCGTATCGCCGGACGCCTTGGCCTGCCGAAAAGCCTCGGCCAGGCGGTCCAGTCGCACGTGCTCCGACAGATGCTGGGCGCCCTTCTCGTAGCCCATCCCGCGCAGCTCGCGACGCTGGCCGGGGCGGGCCTGCGGGTGACCGGGGCGGTAGTGGGGACCCGGCGCCGGGCGGGCGGCGGGCTGCTCTTTCGTCTTGAGTGTCGGCTCGGGCATGACCGACGGAAGTTGCAGTCCCCGTACCACATCATGCCATGAGTAATTTCAACCAGTTAGACAACAAAACAACAACTCGCGGTCATCGTCAGACGTCTGAACAACGTCTCAGGGCAGCACGCCGAACGTCACTTTGCTGGCGTGCGCCTTGGAGCGATGCACGGTGTGCGTGGCCTTCACGAAATCGGAGGCTTTGGCCTTGAAGATGTTGGGCACGTACTTCTGTGGGTTGCGATCGACCAGCGGAAACCAGGTGCTCTGCACGTGAATCATCAGCTTGTGGCCGCGCTTGAAGGTGTGCAGCACGTCCCACAGTGGAAACGAGATCTTGGCGACCTCGCCCGGGACGAATGGCTTGGGGTGCTCATAGCTGTCTCGGAAGCGGCCGCGAAAGACCTCGCCACGCACCAGCATGTGCTGACCGGAGACGCCCTCGCGCACGCGCTTGTTGTCGGTCTCCAGCGGCCTGCCGGGCTGCACGTCGATGACCTTGACGATCCAATCGGCGCTCGACTGCGACGTGGACACGAACAGCTCGGCGCGCAGCTCGCCCGCGATCGTCAGATCGTCCTTCAGCACCTCGGTCTCGTAGACCAGCACGTCAGGCCGCCGCGACGCAAAGCGCTGGTCCTCGGTGGGGTAGCCTTTGTTCATGCGGATGCCGTCGGACATCGTGTAGGGCACGGGTCGCTCCGGGTCGCTGACGAAGCTGTCGGCGCCATCCGCCGTGCCCGGCGTATCCCAGGAGAGCCTGCCGCCCGCGCGCAGATGGATGGCCCGCGGCTTGGCGGCTTTGGGGGGCCACGCATCGAACTCCCGCCAGCGGTTGGCGCCTGTCTCAAAGACCAGGGCCTCGGGCAGCGGCGGCCTCTTGGCGCCTTTCAGGTGATGTTTGAAGAAGTCGAGCTCGATGTGCTTTTGGTAGTACGTGGACGTCGGAAAGCCGAAGCTGGCGTCGCCCAGGGTGGCCCCGTCTCCCCGTACCCAGCCACCGTGCGACCACGGGCCCATCACCAGCTTGTTGTCAGCTTTGGGGTTGAGCTTCTCGATCGACTTGTAGATCGCCAGCGGCCCGTACAGGTCCTCCGCGTCGTACCAGCCGCCGACGGTGAGCATGGCCGCGCGGATGTTCTTGAGGTGCGGCACGATGTTTCGGCTCTGCCAGAACTCGTCGTAGTTCGGGTGCTCCATCATGGCGGTCCAGAACTTGATCTTGCCTTTGAAGTGCAGCTTCTCGACGTTGGAGAGCGGCCCCAGGTCCTTGTAAAACGCGTACATGTCCTGGGTCGGAAAGTCGAAACGCTCCGGCCAGGTCATCGTGGCGGCCGGCTTCTGCTCCTGCCCGAAGATGTGAAAAAACCGAAAGTTCAGCGGCAGGATGAACGCGCCGTGGTGGTGCATGTCATCCCAGTACCAGTCGGCGATCGGCGCCTGCGGAGACACCGCCTTCAGCGCCGGGTGGGAGTCGATGGCGCCGGCCGCAGAGTAAAAGCCCAGGTAGGAGATCCCGCGCATACCGACCTTGCCGTTGTGGCCGGGCACGTTCTTCAGCAGCCAGCGGATCGTGTCGTAGGTGTCGGTGCTCTCGTCGATCTGTGTGCGCGTCCGCTTGTTGTCGATGTGCGGCCGCATGTTGACGAACTTGCCCTCGGACATGAAGCGCCCGCGGACGTCCTGATAGACAAAGATGAAGCCCTCTTTCTCGAACTCGGCGTACGGGCCCAGCCGCTTGGCGTATTTGTCAGCGCCGTACGGCCGGCAGCTGTAGGGCGTGCGCGCGAGCAGCAGCGGCATCTTGGCGCTGCGCACGTTGGGCATGTACACGGACGTAAACAGCTTCACGCCGTCCCGCATTGGCACGCGGTACTCGAACTTGGTGTAGTTGGCGCGGATATAAGCGGCGCGCTCGGCGGCGTCGTCGGCGAGGGCCGTAAACGACACACACAACGTCACCGCGAAGATGGCGAAGCGATACATGCGGGTGTCTATACCCCGGCGGCGGCGATCGCGCGACCCACGCGTAACCCCAGCGCATAGATCGACAGCTGGGGGGGCACGCCGATGGACGTCGGAAACAGCGAGCCGTCCGCCACCCACAGACCATCCAGGTGGTGATGCCGGCCGGTGGATGAGACGGCCGCGACCGCCGGATCAGCGCCCATGGGGACAGAGGCCATCGGGTGCACCGCGACCAAATCCATGGTGTCGGGCGTCAGCTCCAGATCTTTGAGCGCAGCCGTGGAGTCCCCCCGCTCCAGCACGATGAGCGGGTCCGCAGGCACAAACACGCGCTCGGCGCCGGCGGCGAACAGGATCTCCGCGCAGGCGTGCAGCCCCAGGGCAAGCTCACGTCGGTCTTCCGCGTCCGACCAGTAGTCGATGGAGACGTCCAGATCACCTCGGGGGCGCACGGTGCCGGCGGTGTGATCGTGCAGCATCGCTGAAAAGGCGGCGAGCCGGTCATAGCGGTCCATCAGCATGCGGTGCTGGCGGCCGTGACCGGGCAAAGTGGCGGCAAAGCCCATCGGGTGGGCAAAGGCCGGGATGATCCAGGAGCGGTGCCCGTCCTCCCGATCGAGGTCGAGCCATTGGGTGCACTCCACGGTCTGCGGGATGCCGTCCCATGCGTTGACCGGATCGGCAAACTCGCCGGCAGCGACCACGCCGGGGTGGATACGCAGGCCGTTGCCGGTCTCGCGCCCGGGGTCACGCACGTCGGAGCGCTGCAGGATGGCCGCGGTGCCGGTCGCCGACGCGGACAGGCACACCACAGACGCCTCGACGGTGAGGCGGCCGGTTGGAGCACCCGTGACCGGATCCACGATCACCGCCTCGACGCCGCGGACCTCGCCCATGCGGTGGCGCACGATCGTGGCCTGGCAGTGCGTAAGGATGGTGCCGCCGGCCTTCACGACCCGGGGCACCCAGACCTTGAGCGCGTTGTTTTTGGCGTCGTATGCGCAGCCGACCTCGCAAAAGCCGCTGCCGATGCAGCCGGTGCGGTTGTGAGAGAGCGGACCGTGTCGCCAGCCGAGCTCGCGACAGCCCGCCTCCAGCAGCTGGTTGTGGGTGTTCCACAGGCGTCGCGGGACCTCGGTCACAGAGAGCAGCGCTTCGACCTCGTCGTACAGGGCACTCCAGACGTGCTCGTCCAGGTCGTCCAGACCGCGATCGCGCACCCAGCGGCGCAGGATCTCGGGCGGGATGCGCTTGCACAGGTTGAGGTTGTGCAGCGACGACCCGCCGACACCCCGCCCCTGGTGGACGTGCACGGCGCGATTGGTGCTGGTGCGGGCGCCGGCGTGCCACAATAGGCGGGGCAGCATGTCCTCCTCGCGCTGGTTCATCTGGCGTGGCGTGATCAGGCCGCCCGCCTCCAGTACCACCACGTTCAGGCCGGCCTCGGCGGCGATCCCCGCGACCGTTGCGCCGCCGGGCCCTGAACCGACGACACACAGATCGGCGCGGATGCGCGCGGGCTGCGCCAGGGTTGAAGCGTCGTGGATCATGCCTGCCACCCCGGCGGCGCAGCGCCTGCCGGAGCCACCAGCGCGGCGTACGGATCCGGTCCGGTCGGCAGGGCCAGCGGGCCACCGTAGTTGATGGACTCCCACGTGGCCGGCTGCTGGTAGTAGCCCACCATACACAGGTCACGGACGGCTCGATAAAGCTGGCGCTGCAGACCACCGCGGGCGGCCAGCGTCTCCAGGTAGTCGAGGCGCGACTGGGGCGAGAGCGCGGTCAGGCGCGACAACTTGAAGGCCAGCGGCGTGGTGGCGTGCTCGACGGACGCAAGCGCCGCGTGCAGCTCCAGCCGGCCGTGTGACGGCATCGATTGGACGTAGCGGTCCACGTTGACGGCCACCTGGGCGTAGGCGCCGTCGTCCAGCGCGGGGGGCAGCAGCGCCTCGGCGCATGCGCGGATCACGTGACCCTCCCAGGGCGCGAGGACGTGGCCCGGCCAGTCCGGCCAGCCGGGATAGCCGGTGAAGCGCGCCGTGCCGACCGCCCCGGCCACCAACGCGGCGCCACCGAGAACAAACCGGCGACGGGTGAAGCCGGCGGGATCACCGAGACGCCGAGCCAGCGCGGGTGGCAGCCGCTCGCGCCAGCCTGGCTCGGACGGCAGCGTCTGTGGGCGCCGCGCCGTGAACCAGAACAGCACGTTGCGCCCCTTCTGGTCGTCGCTCAGCAGCGACGCCATGGTCTTGCCGGAGTAGACCGGCTCCAGCGGGACCCCGACATTTTGCAGCCGATCGCAGGCGCTGAGGCCGGCGGGGGTCGCCACCGCGTATCGCGGCCCAATCCAGCGGTGATCGGTGACCAGCGGCGCTGGGGACATCGCGGCCAGCTCCAACGCGCCCGCCCGCGCGAGCACGCGTTGAGCCTGCCCGATGAGATCGTAAACACGGCGGCGGGTGATCAGCGGCCACTCCACGCAGGCGACGGCGTGTACGGTCGGCGCCCGTGAGCCAAGCGCCATCCCGAGGCCCAGCGCGATGCCGGCCACGGTCCCGCCGCTGCCCAGAGGGACGTACACGCGATCCGGGAGAGGAAGCGCCCCGGCGTCGATCTGCGCCGCAAGCTCCATCCCGGCGCGCACGCCGCCCAAAGCGCCGACTCCGTTGCTGCCGCCCGGTGGCACAACGCGGGCGCCGTCGTGACCGTCGCCAAAGACCAGACCGCCGTACCGCAGCACCATGCCGGGTCGTGTATGGCGATATCGGAGGGTGTCCGCAAACGAGGCGACAAAGGCCAGGTTGTCCAGCGCGCGCTCCGACGCCGGCGTCCAAAAGCACGTCGCCTCGAACCGCCGCTCGAGCTGACGCGCGGCCGCCGTCATCGCAACGAGATGACCCGAGCCGATGCCGCCGGTCGAGACCCACCCTGTCGCCTCCGCCCAGGGCTGGGCCGCCAGCACGTAGTCCAGCTTGCGCACCTTCGTGCTGCCGAACAGCGCGTCGCACAGATCGTCGCGCTTGACCCCGAGCCAGGCGGCGCCGACATCGTCACGCAGCGGCTCCAGCGGCTCGACCGGGGTTGGCGCGGACCCCCACCCCAGACGCGGGACTGCGTCCAACTGCGCGAGCAGCTCAGGCGTCCGACTCAGATCAAACCTCCACGGCCACCCTATCAGGCCGCCGACGCCCGGGCGGCGTGATCCATATCAGTGACGCGACCCCCTGGACGGAGGCTGTGCACAACCCGCCCCGATCGCATATCCTCTGGCGCCATGACGGTACTGCGCGGTTTGAGCGCCTCACCCGAGGCGGCCTGGTACAGGGTGGAAGGCGGCTACGACGGCGCTGTCGAGCGCTATGTGGTGTCGACCGCGGCCGGCCGGGCGATCTGCAATCGCCCCGAGATCGTGGGCGTGGAGTACACGGAGCTGCTGCACGACGCGATGGTTGCGGCGCTGTCCACGGCGCCGTTTCGCGACCTGTTGGCCGATGCCCCTCAGGAGCAGGCGTGCGTGCTCAACTTCCTGCGCGGCGGGCTCAACTTCGAACTGCGGCGGGCGCTTAGCGGCGCATACGGCTTCAACCGCCATACGTCTGCGTTTTTGAGCTCGCAGCGGTCGAACTCGGGCGGCACATGGCACGTGCGGGAGGACTCCTACCGCAAGCTGGACATCCCGGCACAGGCCGCGCTGGTGGTTGGGGACGTCGTAGCGACCGGGGTCACGCTGAGCCATGGGTTTGAGACCGTCGCAGAGCACCTGCGACGCAATGACCTGGCGCCGCGCGGCCTGGTGCTGTTCACGATCGGGGGCCCACGCGCCGAAGAGGTGCTGGACCACTGGCACAGCATCACCGGCGGCCGCGTGATCGTCGTCTACCTGGAGGCGCGCTTTGCGCTGGTGGGCGAGGACTGTCCGATGCGAATCGGCATCGCCGGCACCGATCTGGTCCGACGCGACGCGCAGTCAGCGCCCGAGTTTGTAGAGTCGCAGTATGAGTCCGTGGCGTATCCGCTGGAGCGCTGCGCCATCTATGACGCCGGCTCGCGTGCGTTTGACACGGGCACGTACCTGGCCGACGTCATCGAGTACTGGGAGGAGATGGCGGCGCTGGCGGCCGGCGGCTGGACCACACAAGAGGCGCTGACCGACCGCTGGCCGGAGGCGCCGCGGCCGTTTGAGGCGGTACCGGACCTGGCGACGCTGTGTGCACAGCGACTGGAGGCGCTGAGATGCTGAAACCACACCACCTGACCATCGGCGAGCAGCACACGACGGGCAACGGCGGCGCAGGGCGCGTCTTTTTGCTGCCCGGCTCACACCAGCGCGCCCGGCGACTGGCCGGCAAGCTGAGCGATGTGGAGACGATCGAGAGCCCGCGCGGGCTGGACGTGCACCTGGGCCACACGACGCTGGACGGCGTGACGGCGGACGTGGGCGTGGTAGCGACCGGCATGGGCTGTCCGTCGGTGGGCATCATCGTGACCGAGCTGATCATGCTGGGCGCCAAGCTGTTTTGCCGGGTCGGGACCTCCGGGTCGCTGCAGGTGGATCGAGTCAGAGCGGGCCATCTGGTGATCGCGACGGCGGCGGTTTGCGACGAAGGCGCGTCGGACTCGTATGCCCCGCGAGAGGTGCCCGCGGTCGCCCACCCGGACTGGAACGCGGCGCTGAAAAAGGCGGCGCTGGGCCTCGGCCTGGGCGACTGCACGTGGGCGGGGACCGTGCACTCCAAGGACTCGCTTTACGGCCGGGAGTTTGGTCTGGGCCCCATGAAAGAGCAGAACGCGGCGTACCTGAAGCTACTGACGGACCTGGGCGTGATGGCGACGGAGATGGAGTCCTCGCACCTGTTTACGCTGGCGGCGGCGCACGCTCCGGACATCCGCCCGCTGGACGGCGGCGCGGGGTTGGCGCCCGGCATCAAGGCCGGCTCGGTGTTGGCCGTTGTGGGAGACAGCGAGCCTTTCGCGGCCCCCGAGGTCGCAGCGCTGGCGGAGACGCGCCTCATCGATGTGGCCATCCGCTCTGCAGTCCATCTGATCGCAGGCTGAGCATGCTGGCCCTGGTCATCGGCGTTCAAGAGCATCGGCGGCACGCGTCGGGCCGCCAGTTCAGCGACGTGGACCAGGCGCGCGGCGACGCAGAGGCGTTTGCGGAGGTCGCCAGAGAACGGCTCGGCATCCCGGATGAGCGCGTGCATGTGGTGGTGGACGACGCCGCCCAGCGCTCGTTCTTCGAGGACGATGTGCCGTACCTGATCAGCCGGCTGGAGCCCAATGAGCTGTTTGTCCTGTTCTTTGCGGGCCATGGCTTCTCGGATGACGGCCGCCCGTGCCTGGTCGCGGCGGACAGCCACCCTGACAAGCTGGACCGGACCGCCATCCTGGTGGATGAGTGCATTCTGCAGCCGCTGGCGCAGGCCGAATGCCGCCGTGCGCTGCTGTTCATCGACGCCGCCACCCCCGCCCCGGACTGGCAGGACCTGGCGGTGGAGGACTTCACGGGCTTCAAGCCGCAAGCGGTGTTTCTCTCCCACGCTCCAGGTCAGACATCGTATGCAAGCCCGGAGTTGGGCCATGGCATCTGGACCCACGCCCTGTTGCAGTCGCTCGCCGCCGGCAAAGCGGTCACCACCGCCGGCCTGCGCGACGACCTGGCTGACGCCGTCCCGCGCTACCTGCGCGAGCACACCGACCGTATCGAGACGCAGACGCCCAGCGCGTTGTTGTCCGGCGACGGCGCCTTTGAGCTCGTTGGCGCCACCGAAAGGCCGGCGGCCGGAAAAGACACTGCGGCTCTGGGCCCGGGCGCCGTGAGCCCAGACCAGCTCGTCTTCAGACGAATCACGGGTCAGCAGGTCCGCACCCTGCCCGGCTTCACCAGGGGTCGCCACTACGAGCCGGACCGCCACAGCGACTCCGCCCACGACTTCGTAGCGGGCTTTCTCACAGAGGAGGTGGCGTCCGAGCTGCAGCGTGTCTACCAGGCGACCAAGACCGTGATGAAGCTCCGCCGCCGCAACATCACCAAGACCGTGGGCCAGGGCTCGGGAACCATCGACACCGAGGCCTTTCGCTACGCCATCGAGAGCGGCCAGGATCCCGCGGACCCCGCGCGCGCTCAGCTGATCCGCAGCATCCGTCTGCGGGTCGCCCCAAGCGAGCTCCCGGCCACCTTCGACACCATCTTTGTGGAGCCCCCCGACCAGGTGGTCATCAAGCGCCCCAAAATGCCCCCGTTCGACGATCTGGTCGACCTCTTCGAGGACCTCCAGGAGACCGACGGCGGCGACCTCTTCGAGGACGACCGCACGATGGCCATCCGCTACACGTCGGCCAACGGCCTGAGCTTCTCGGTGGACTTCGCCGCCCGGGAGGTCATCCTGGAGAGCGGCCGCAGAGGCTGCCTGGCCCTGCTCGCCGACGTCAGCGAACGCTTCGCCCGCCTCCCGACGGGTCCGGCGCAGTCGCTGATCGACTGACGATAACCGATAACGAAAGAGACAAGACAGAACGATGAGTTGGGACCCAAACCTCTACAGACGCACACTGCGCTTTGCGGCGACGGCGCACCATGGCCAGACGTTCCCCGGCACCGAGCTGCCCTATCTGCTGCATGTGACCCAGGTCGCACAGGAGGCCGCCGCTGCGACGGTTGAAACCGGTGGATACGACGTCGATCTCGTCGTGGCCTGTGCACTGCTGCACGACACCATCGAGGACACCGACGTCACTTTCGCCGACGTGAAGGCGGCCTTTGGACCACGCGTCGCGGCGGGCGTAGACGCGCTCACGAAGCGAGACGACCTGCCGAAAGCCGAGGCGATGGCGGACTCCCTGGCGCGCATCCGCGAACAGCCGAGGGAGGTCTGGTGTGTGAAGCTGGCCGATCGCATCACGAACCTGCAAGAGCCGCCGCACTATTGGACCCCACAGAAGTGCACGGCCTACCACGCAGAGGCCGGCACGATACTGACCGCGCTGGGAGCAGCATCCGAGCTGCTGTCCACCCGCCTCTCGGCGCGGATGGACGGCTACGCGACCCACTGCGGCTGACGGCTAGACGCCGGCGATCGGAATATCGTCTGGTGGTGCAAGGAGATGCAAAGAAGGCGCGCCACAGGCCAACGCCTCGCGCAGCTCCTTCACCTGCTCCACCAACCCCGGGGGGTTGTACTCCCAGTGCCAGCCCTCGGGGAAGTAGGGGTAGAAGCCGAAGCGGGCGGCGTTGTGGGCCAGCCATTCGTAGGTGTCCGTGCGTTTGCTGGCCGTGCCCAGGGCGTACAGGGTCAGGTCCAGGGCGAAGCCCGTGTGGTGGGCGCTGGAGCCGGGCTTGGCGGTCCATTTTTGTTGGATGCGGTGCAGTTCACGGTCCGGGAGAGGCGGGAGACCTTCGGCGCGGCGGTTTTCGCGGCGCTCGTTCAGGCGATAGTCCCAGACCTGTTGCTGGAAGGCGACCGAGCGGTATGCCGAGTGGATTTCCAGATGGGTTGTTGGGAGGCCGTCGGCCTGGGCCGCGGCGCGTAGCTTCTGCCAGGCGGCGTGGGCGATCACGTGGGGGCGTTTTGGGTGGATGTGTTCGGGTACGAGCTCTTCTTCGAAGGCCGGCTCGCCGAAGACTCTGGCGCGCACGCGACGCTGGAAGAGGCCGAAGCGACCTCGGGGTTTGCCCTGGCGGACCTGGCTTTGGAGCAGGGTGCCGGGCATCGGGTCGGGGCGGGGCGTGGCGGTCATGGAACGTCCGAGCAACTGAAGCGCATCAGCGAGAGTGTATCGCCACTGCTTGTGGCCGCAATATGCGTGGTAAAGTGTCGGTGCTATGCCGATCTACGAATACCGATGTGAGCGCTGCGGCGAGGTGACCGACGAGCTGCAAAAGTTCTCGGACCCGCCCAAGACCGACTGTGAGCCGTGCGGGGGCGATGGGGTCGGGACGGTGACCAAGCTGTTCAGCGCCCATGTGGTGGGGGCGGCTGCGCCGTCGCGATCGACTGCGCTACCGCCGGGATGCGGGCGCTGCGACAACCCTCAAGGCCCGTGCAGCCGGCCGAACTGACGCGAACCAGGATGAGCGACAAGCACGCGACCGGGCGAGAGATCTCCGGACTGACGAAGTCCCAGTGGGAGCAGACCCACGGCCCCTCCAGAGTGACGCCGTCCAAAGCCTGGCGCCAGCTGGGATGGCGGTGGGTGCCGGTTGCATGTGGATGCGAGCCTGCGTGCGAGCTGCGCATGGATCAGAAGACGCGGCGCGGCGACAACTGATCGGTTTTCTGGCTGGAGCGGCGGACCGGCCCTAACATCGGCTGATGCGTTTTCCACAGGTTTCGATCGCATTGACATTCGGGGTACTGACCGGGTGTGCAGCAACGATACCGGCGACCGTTTTGAGCGGCGGTGGGGCCGACGCTGAGCATCGGGTGATCGAGCTGCCGGACCAGGCGTACGTCGCCGTGCTGGCCAAGAGTGGAAACACCGTCAAACACCTGCTGCTGTTGGATCCGCGACGGCCCGGCATGGTCGTCTCCAGCTCCGTCTCCGGGCTGGTCCCTGAGCGACTGACCGAGGACGGCGACTGGCTGAGCCTGACCCCGCCGTCATCCGCGCGCAACGTCCGCTTTGACCGGGCGCTGGGGCTTATCCCCGTCTTTCATACGCGCGTGCACAACGGCGTGACTCAGCAGCGCGTGCACCTGTTTATCAAGGTTGGGCGCTCGCTGCTGCATCGGGGGTCCGTCGACCTGCATTACGCGACTGAGGAGCCGGAAGAGGTCAGCGACGCAGACCGCTGGCAGTACGACGCCAGCCTGTCGCCGGCGCGCGACGGAATTCTTGTCAAAGAGGTACTCACCGTCACCGAGCGTGGCATGGGCATGCGCACCGTGACCGCCACTCGCGTCATTCGGCGGGCGGGCAGCGACGTGCTGCTGGGTGATGATTTGATGGGTCGCCTCGATCTCGCCCCCTGAGGCGGTTATCGTCACGCTTGGAGGCGACCCAAATGCATCGGACGAACAAAGTGGTGACGGCCGCGCTGTGCGCGCTGGCCTTGTGTTGCAGCGACTCGGACACGCCAGGCCAGGTGGGGCTGGTCTGCGACGCCGGGTCCACGCAGAAATGCGATTGCACTGACGGCTCTGAGGGCGTGCAATCCTGCGCGCACGACGGCTCTTCCTGGCTGAGCTGCCAGTGTGACATCGCCGATACGGGCACCGAAGACACCGGGGCCGAGGACACCGACACGACGAGCGATGCCGACACGACGGACGACACCGACACAACAGGCGACACCAGCGCGACGGGCGACACCGCAACCACAGACGACAAAGACACCACCGACGACGCCGCCACGACCGACGCCGAATCCACAACCGCACACGCCGCCACCGAAGACACCGAAGACACCGGCGACACCGGCGGACCTGACGAGCCCGTATCCTGTCAGTCTCAGGCCGACTGCGACGCTGACGGCGGGTGCTCGGCAGCCGCGTCCAAGGGGTGCGTCTGCGCCAAGACGCCGGACGGCGGCAAGTGCCTGCCCGCCTGCGACGACGACAAAGACTGCCCCGAGCCCGACGGCGAGGCGCTTGTCTGCGGCCAGGAGGGGTTCTGCATCAAGGCCACCGGCGGCGACACGGGACCGGGCGACGACACCGGCGACACGGGCGGCGGTCCGGACGACACCGGCGATACGGGCGGCGGCCCCGGCGGCCCTGTGGCATGCGACACCGACGAGGACTGCGAGGCGGAGACCGCGTGCCCGCCCGAAGCGGCGAAGGGCTGCACCTGCAAACAGACCCCGATGGGCAAAAACTGCGTGCCCTCCTGCGACTCTGACAACGACTGCCCGATGGACCTGATCTGCGACAAGAACAGCTGCAAGCCGCCGGGCGGTGGACCCGGAGGCGGCTCTTGAGAGCAGCCGCGCTCTTTGCCCTGGGCCTGGCCCTCGGATGCGGCAGCAGCACGACCGATCCGCCCACCGCGCCCGAGCCCGACGTCGCCGATCCCGTCGAAGACGTGGCCGACGTCGTGGAGCCGGACACCGCTGAACCGGACACCGGGCCTGTCGACGCCGGACCGCCGCCGCCTCCCGCGGATCCATACACGATCCAGGCGCTGGACGACGAGCGCATCAACAGCTTCGGCGACGTCAACTTCCAAAACGCCGTGGCCACCGTCGACTTTCGTGACGGGCCGTTTGAGAAGGTCACGCTCATCGTGGACCTGGGCACCACCTGCTTCCCGTTCGACTGGACGCCGCCCGCCGGCATGAACTGGCCCGAGGACTGCGACGCCTTTGACCGCAACTTTGAGTTCACGCTGGACGATCCCGTCGCCGACGACGACCCACCGGCCGTCGAGTTGGTGCGCGCGATCACCCCGTTTGGCGGGCCCATGCACTTCGAGGTGGACGTCACCGACGTGGCCAACGCGATGCCGGGCGAGCACCAACTGCGCGGACACATCACCACGTGGTCGGACGGCGCCGGAAAGGTCAGCGGATCCGCCGGCGGCTGGAACATCAGCGCGCGCTTCGAAGTCGATCCCGGCCCACCGCCGCGCAAGGTGCTGGCGATGCAGCGGCTCTTCAACTGGTCCCACGGCCCGCTCGCCGAGCCCGCTCAGGCCACCATCACGGTCCCGGCAGGGACCACGTCCACCCGCATCGAGTACCGCGTCACCGGCCACGGCGGCGCGCAGACGTTCGGCGGCGCCTGCATCGGTCCCGCCGAAGAGTTCTGCAAGCGCGAGCACATCGTGACGGTGGACGGCAGCGCGTTCGATAAGTTCGAGCCGTGGCGCACCGACTGCGCCGACTTCTGCACGCTGGTTCAGGGCCCGCCCTTCGGCCAGTACTGCGAGCAGAACCCGTGCGGCGCCATCCAGAGCGTGCAGGCCCCGCGCGCCAACTGGTGCCCCGGCAGCCTGACCCCGCCCTACTTGTGGGATGTCCCGGCGCTTCTGCAGCCGGGCGAGCACACCTTTGGCTATGAGATCCCGGCCCACGCGGAAGGGGGCAGCTGGCGGGTGTCAGTCCTGTTCTTCGCTTTCGGGGACTGACGCCAGGCACGTGCTGAGCGCGCCACCAAAGTCCGTCACCAGGTCGAAGCAGGGAGTCGCCGCAAGGCACGCGACCTCCGCCTGTGGCGTCACATCGGCCGGTGGCTCGAACCCCGCCAGGGCCGCGACACAGCAGCCCGCCCACAACGACACCGGGTCATAGCCGTCGGCGGAAAACGCCGCGCAGTGATCCGGCACGCCCGCCAGCATCGACTCGCACCACGTCACCAACTCCGGGCTCTCGGGCGACTCCAACACCACATCGCATAAGGGCGGGATCCAGCTGGGCTCCGGCAGCCCCGCGCAGGGCGTAAACGGCAGCTCACTTTCATAACAGGCCGCGCACTGCGGCGTCAGCGCATCGGTGGCCGGACAGTCGCCCGCGTCGCCACAGGCCGCGTGTGCAGCCAGGTCCGACGGGTTCACGCAGGCGAGCGCGCCGGCCGCTTCGGCCCCGGCCAGACAGGCGGTCAGCACACCCGCGCAGGCGCCACTGGTGGCGGACTGCAGGCACGCGCCGTTCGGCGAATCGCCACAGTAGTAAGCAAAGCACTGCACGACCGTCTCCAGCGCCTCGACAGCCGCGGGCGTGGCCTCTGCCGAGCACGTCGCGGCGCACGCGGTCAAGCCGTCTTTGCACTCCAGCGTACAGTCGACCAGCGCCTGGCACTCGGCGCCGTCCGGGGGATCCTCGACCGGACCGAGCGGCCCGACCTCCAGCCCGGAGCATTGTTGAAACTCCAGTTCACAGCTGTCGGCCACGCAGCCGGCGCAGGCGGCGGTCTCTTCGGAGTCAGCACACGGGTCCGTACATTCGGTTGCGGCGCATGTGACCGCGGCCCCCCAGCACAGCGAGCAGCCGGCGCTGAGACCCGTCGCCTCTGCCACACACTGGCCGGCGCAGTCGGCGGGCTCACCCATACAGCCGGACATGCACGCGTGAAATGTCGGGGCCATGTCGGTAGACGCCAGCACGTCTGTGTCCTCCGAGCTCAGACAATCCTCCGGCTCGATATCGCCCGTGTCGCCCGTGTCGCCCGTGGTGTCGCCCCCGGTGTCGCTGGTCCCGTCCGTGATCTCGCCACTGCCGGTGACATCGATGGGCTCGGGATCCGTCCCGTCGCTGCCGCCGGTGTCGACCACATCGCCGGCGCCTCCATCTCCGGCCACCCCACCGCCAAACGCCGCGGGCGACGGGTTGGGCTCGATGCCGCAGCCCGCGAACAGCAGGCCCACCAGCAGCACTCTCGCCAGCGCGGAGCTCACCGATCAGCGCCCGTCGTGCAAGCGATAACCATGCTGATCTCGCAGAAGGGGCGTCCGCTCTCCTCCTTCCAGCTGCAAAAGGCCTCCTGCGCTGCTTTTTGCGCCTTTTTGGACGTGCCCTTGCCCTGCAAAATGCCCTGGTCGGTGAGAGACTGAACCACATCGGGTGTCAGGATGAACGTGTCCTTGCCGATACCTCGGAGAAAGCGCGGCCCTGTGTCACCGCCAAGACGTGCGCCGCGCTTCTTCAGCAGCGCCCACAACCCGACGATATCGTCGTCGGGCCACCCGGCCACAAACCGCCCGAAGCTGCCGTGCTCCTCTGCGATATCCAACACAAACCGCGCGTTCTCGTACGTCGCGTTGATCTTCTGCGGGTTGCGAATGATCCGCGTGTCGGTGGCCAGCTCGCCCGGCCTGGCCTCCGCGATAGCAGCGACCTTCAGCGGGTCGAAGCCTTGAAAGGCCTCTTCGAAGCCCGGCCACTTGGCCTCGACCACGCGCCACACAAAGCCCGCGGCGAACACGCCCTTGGCCATGCGCGACAAAACACGGTCGTCCGCCAGGGCCGCCAGCTCATCGCTGGTCTTGCAGGTTGGAAGCCGCTCTTCCAGAACGTCCGCGCCTTTACGGGCGACGGCGGTCGCATACAGCTGGTCGTAGCTCAGTCTCATGCCCATTGAGTATCACGTTTGGGCGTGGTTGTTATCGCGAGGCGAGGCGGGCCCGACACGTCTGGACGGTGCGCGGATCGGCCGCCTTGGCACTGGCGCATGACGCAAACAGGGTGCGCGCGCGATCCGACTCGCCGACCTCGGCCAGCACCTCGCCCAGATACAGCTGCCCGGTAGCGTCCGCCGGGTTGATGCGATACGCGTGCTCGAGCAGACGGCGCGACTTCTCCACCCGGCGCAGCGGCCACGGCACCTCGAAGTAATAGCGCCCGAGCAGCCTTGGAGGTCCGCCGCCATAGAGCGTGGGGTCGCGCTTCATCGCACGCAGGGCGCTGCGCTCGATCTTCTCGGCCATGCCCTGCTCCAGCGCCTCCGCGATGGTCGCCACCCGCGCAACCAGGCCGGTCATCACCGAGACCCAATAGTGGCCCTCCGCTTTCTGCGGCCAGCGACGGGCCAGCCGACGCGCCCATCTCAAGCCCTTGCGGGCGAGCTTGCCCTGCCGCGCGGCGTCATCAGACCACCAGTAGCGCACGAAGTACGAGCGGCACAGACCGGCGATCGTCTCCAGCCGCTGGGGCGCCTGCTTGTGAGCCGCGCGCAGCAGCTGAACGCCCTCGCGCTGCAGCCGCTTGCTGGTGTGCGCGAGCTTCTCGTCGGCCTGGGCGAGCAGCGCGTCCACGTCCCCGTCGAGCGAGGGCGAAAACAGGCCGATAAAGCTGGCTGCGAGAAGCGCGGCGGAGGTCATTACAGCAAGCTAGAACACGTTTCACTTTCGTTCAAGCCGCACGTCTCAATGGGCTGAAACTATTGGGACAATTTCTTCGGTCCACGCGGGCGTATCAAGACCGCCAGGTACAGGCAGTGGATCAGATAGGCCATCCCCAGGATCTCGGCCGCATACTCCACGTGGATCGCGGCCGCCAGCGTCATCAGGGCGCCGATGAGCGCTGTAAACCACAGCACGGGTGACAGTGTGACCGCCGCGGTAGCCCCCAGCGCCGTCATAACCACGCAATCCGCCATGATCGTCTCGACGAAGCTCATGCCCCGGATGCCCGCGATCGCCCGGTTGAGCATCAAAATGGCGGAGCCCATGATCAGCAACACGATCATCTGCCGAAAAATGCGGGTGTCGAACAGGCTCTTTCGAAAGAGGTAGAGCGGGGCGGCCTTGGCAGCCAGCAGCAGCCCGACCCAGGCGGCGTTCTCCAGCGGCGAGATGTGCATGTTGCGGGCGCGTACGATCTGGCCCAGCAACGCCAGCACAAACATGCTGACCACCCCGTCCCCGATGGCGAAGAGCGTGCGGCCCCAGTCCGCGCCGTGAAAGCGCTGCTGGCGCCGAATCTCACGCAGCTCTTCGCCCGCAGTCGCCTGTTCAGCGATCTCGGCGCGCATTGTCTCCAGGCGCTGCAGCAGCTCAGGCTCCGCATCGGGCATGTCGGCCAGCAGCAGATCGCACGCCCCCACGTTTCGCGCGGCCAGCTCGTACTCGAACATGGACCGCAGCACCGCTCGCAGGCCCTCTCGCGCGGTCGGATTCTCCGGCCACTCTTGCAGCGCCTGCTCAAAGCCGAAGCGACACGCGCTGTATCGGCGATGCACCTTCAGCATGACCGGCTGCGCGTACGCGTCCGTGGACACGGCGAGCTCTTGAAGCTCTGTCAGCGAGATCGTCGCGCGCTGCGCCGCCGCCTCCGAGCTGCGGTGTCGCAAGAACTCTTCGATGGCCACCCGGAGCTCGGCGACCTCCGAGTAGCGATCGTCCGGGCGGCGACTGCACGCCTTATTACAGATGGCGGCCAGCTGCGGCGACACGTCGGGCCCGAAGTCGAACGGCTCCGAGCGCGCGGCGGCCGTCAGCACCATGTAGACCGTGTCGCCGGTATGGCGCGGCGTGCCCGTGATGATGTCGTGCAGCACCGCGCCCAGCTGGTACACATCCGTGCGCTTGTCCAGGTGGACGCCGCCTTCGACGACCATCTCGGGCGCCATGTAGGACGGTGTGCCGACCAGCTCGCCGCCCTCGGGACCGTCCGCCAACGCAAAGGCCACGCCCCAGTCCAGCAGATAGACCTCGCCGTAGCCGCCGATCATGATGTTGGCCGGCTTGATGTCGCGATGCACGATATCGTGGTCGTGCGCGTAGCTGAGCGCGTGGCAGACATCGACCAGAATGCGCAGATGGCGCTCCAATCGGTCGCCCTCGTAGCCGTCCCAGCCGGGCGACTGCGGGTCGCGGATCAGCTGCTTCCAGGCCACACCGTCGATGCGCTTCATGACGATGACGGGCCCCTGCGAGTCGGTCCAGCCGACCTGATGCACCGGCACGATGTTGGGGTGCTCCAGGTGGCCGGTCACGTACCCCTCGCGCAGCAGCGTATCGGCCTCGGCCGGCGCCTTCTCGCCCGGATGCAGGCATTTGATCGCCACTTTGCGACCCAACGACCGCTGCTCCGCCACGCGAATCAACCCCTGGCCACCCTCCGCCAGCTTGCCCAGCAGCACCAGGTCCGCGTCGGCGCCCGCCACCTCGGACGGCGTCAGCGTCAGACGCGGCAGATGCGCGGGCGGCCCTGTCTCCGGCGTGGGGCGCAGCGTCTGATCGCACGGGTGCTCCGGCGGCAGCCCCAGACGGGCGCACGACTCGAGGATCGTCTCTTCGAGGGTCACCGCTCCAACCTACTGGGTCACCGGGTGGCAGGTCCACTGCAGCGAGCACGGGTACTGTCCGCCGTCACCGCTCATGCCGACCACGACCGAGCCTGTGGGGCACGGCTGCACCGTCAGACTGCCGCCCGAGCCACCGCCCTTCGCCGCCAGCTGGGCCCACCCCGGGGTGCCCGACGCGACGGCGGCGATGGTCTGGCAGTGACCCGCGATGCCGTCCAGCTTGTCACCCATGTAGGTGTCGCTGCCGACCAGCGCCATCCCGTCCGGGCAGTAAATCGGGCCGAACGAGCTGCCGCCGAGACTGGAGCCCAATGACGAGGTCGTGAAGAGCTCTTCGCCCAACGTCCCGTCCGGCTGCAGCGTGCGGCACTTCAACACAAAATGATCCATGAAGGCGCCGCTCTTGCCCTCGTAGCCAACCGCGACGGCGCCGTCGGGACACGCGTGCGTCACATCACCGCCGCCGGGGCACTGGGCGGCCGTCACCTTGTCGGTGGAGGTCGC
Organism: uncultured Myxococcales bacterium; assembly: GCA_964545715.1. Taxonomy (GTDB): domain Bacteria; phylum Myxococcota_A; class UBA9042; genus CAZJHX01. The sequence continues at coordinate 1,273 of CAZJHX010000147.1, read as the reverse complement.
TTCGCCGGGCACGAGCTGAAAGGTGTCCAGCGCCGGACAGTCCTCGATGGGCTCGTGAGCGCAGCCGACGCCGGCCTCGCAGCTGTCGGTGGTGCAGTCGTCGGCGTCGTCACAGCTGTCTTGGGCGCCGCCGCCGCAAACGCCGTCGGAGCAGGATTCACCGATAGTGCAGGGATCGCCGTCGTCGCAGCTGCCCGAGTTGGGGTATTGAGCGACTGCGCCGTCAACGCACTTGCCCGTGGTGCAGGGATCGCCGTCCTCCAGGTCGGCCGGAGTCCCGGCAGTGCAGACGCCCGACAGGCAGTAGTCGCCTACCGAACATTGCGGCGGGTCCAGGGTGCATGCGGCGCCGTCGTCGACGGGCGCGTCCTGGCAGGCGCATGTCCCGTCGGAGCACACGGCCGAGCGCACGACGCACTGGCCGCCACCCAAGCAGTCCAACTTGGGCGCGGCCTGGCAGACCATGCCGGAGTCGGCGCAGGGCGCGTCGGCGGGGCACGCGGTACAGACAGGCGCCTCGAAACAGCAGTCGGCGGCCTCGTCAGGCAGGCACGCATCGCCGGCCGCGGCGGGGGCGCACGTCTGAACGCCGGCCTCGTCGCACGTGCAGACCAAACACGGATCGTCGGGTGCGACCCCCTCCACGCATGCGGGGAGGTCGGGCTGCGTGACGTCGGGCACGTCCTCAACCGGCACGGGGACGTCTTCAGCCGGGCCCAGGTCAAGCTCGGGCCCATCGTCGGAGGACTGCGCGACGTCCACGGGAGCCGGCACATCCGCGCTGGAGCCGGTCCGACCGGAGTCTGAGGCGGCCGAGCAGCCGAGCGTCAGGGACAGCGCCAGGGCGAGAAGACAAGGGGTGTGTTGAATCACCGGTCAAGCATAACGCCACCGCACGACCTGTTGCCAATACGCCACACAAGCTGGCAGCACCGAAGCGCAGTACGGCGTTTTTGGGTTGGCATACCCATTGCGGCGGGGATGGCGCGCGGAGAGGAGAGTCAGGAGGAGCCCATGAGCAAACAAGTGTGTGCATTAGTCGTTTTTGCCGGTCTGGTTTCGGGATGCACGGCGGTCGAACCCGCCGACGCCCCAGTCGCCGAAGAGGCCGTGGTAGTCGAGGACCCAATCGCGGAGCCGACGCCGGTGGCTGCACAGCCCCAACCGGCGCCCGAGCAGCCGGTCATACCGGCGCCGAAGAATGAAGCGCCGGAGCCGGAGCCGGAGCCCGAGCCCGAGCCCGAGCCCGAGCCCGAGCCCGAGCCCGAGCCCG
>CAZJHX010000146.1:0-26545 GCA_964545715.1 uncultured Myxococcales bacterium | reverse complement strand
CCCGCCTGTTCGGGCCGCCGCGATCTGTCCTGGAAATACACGGTTGCTCGGGGGCCTCATGCGGGCGCTCCTGCGCCCTGCTTAGTACGTTACCCCCACGAACATCCTGTTCGCGGCCCCTCGGGGGCCTCATGCGGGCGCTCCTGCGCCCTGTTGGCGTCCCCTACAGGTCCTTCTTCAGAGCCGATGCCGCCGCGTGAATGAACACGGCAAGGCGCGTAGACGCCGGGTTGCGCGTGGAGATCGGCAGCGCACGCATCAGAAATGAGCGCGTGGCCGGGTGGTCCCACAAGCGGGCCAGCTGCGGCAGCTGCGTGGTGTCCTGCTCCCAGATCGGGCCCCACTCCAACAGGTAGCCCTCGGCTTGCTCGCGCAGGCGGGCGGTCTCATCGTCGTCAAACGAGTCTTCAAAGCGTCGCTCGGCGCCGCTGAGCAGCTCGGGCGGCACAAATGGGTTCTCCAAGATGCCGCGGCAGAACGCGATCGACGCCCGGAACGGATCACCGCAGGCCAGGCGCGCCATCAACACGTTGAACTGCCCCAGCGGGCCCGTGGTGGCAAACCACTCCGCCGCGTCCTCGGGTCGATCCACCATCAGCGCGGTGCGTCCCAGCACGGGCGCACAATGCTCCGACCACTCTTCGCTGGCGTGACGCAGGCGGCGATAGACCTCGTAGGCCTCTTCGAAGCAGCCCACAGCCAGCAGCGTCTGGCCCAGCCCGTCCAGAACACGGGCGATGCCCTCGGTGCTGCGACGCTCGCCGGGGTCACCGCCAAGGACCAGTGCCTGGCGAAACTGTCGCAGCGCGGCGTCCGGGCGATCTTCGATCAGCTCAAGCAGTCCATACAGCGCGTGCGCGTGCAGGCAGCAGGGATCCAGCTTCAGCGCGCGCCGAGCCAGGGCCCGAGCGCGCTGGAAGTCGCCGTCTTCGTAGTATTTTCGGCCCTGCGTTGCGTAGTCCTCGGCCGCGTCTCGGTCGGGGTCCGGGCTGGGACCGTGCAGCGAGACGACTTTGCCGTTGATGCGGCTGCCGATCAGACGCTTGCGATTTGCGTCGATCCAGGCGGCCAGATTATCCGCCTCCGCGCCGGGCGTCAGTGCAAACAAGCGCCTCAACGTGGTGACCCTGCGGCGGCGCGCATCGCCCGTGTCGCCGGCGGCCTGAACCCAGGTCTCAATGGCGTCGGGGCTCAGATCGACGAGCCCCTCCTGATCGATAAACTTCAATAGATTCTGGCAGTTTGCGCGCTCTCGACGACGCACTGCCATCGAGGCGCTGCCGAGCGCATCCAGATACCGGCGCACGGTCGACTGGAGCATCTCGGCTGGGTGCAGATTCGACACTGATCATAAGATTACCTATCCGAAGGGCGATCTGGTAGAAACTCAAACGAAAGCGGGTCCGACCAACCGGCCTTTTTTGCTGTTGGAATCATCCGCTACAACCCGCTGTTGTCAGAACGCCGATGCGACTTTCTTACACCGTCCTGGTCTTTGCGCTCACCCTCTCGATGGGGTCTGAAGCTTTGGCCGACCGCAGCCCGGTCCGGCGCGGCGAAGAAGACGGCCAGGCCAGGCGGCGCGGGATCGACGGCGACCGCACGGGACGCCGAGGCATCGAAGGCGGCGGCGCAAAAGCCAAGCCGACCCTGGAAGAACAAAAACGCAAAGAGACCACCAAGACGATCAACCTGATCACCCCGCCACGGTGCGCCGCCCGCAACGCCCCGCGCTTTCGCAAAGCCCTCCTCACGATCCCCAACCCCGACGACCGCTTCAACGTGGAAGTGTGGGGCAACCGCCGCGTCTTCTACGTGCACGACAGCATCCACTACTTCCTGCGCTCCAACCGGGACGCCTACGTCACGATGTTCTGGGTCGGGCCCGAAGGGTCGGTGTTCATCCCGTTTTCAAATCTGAAGGTCGAAGCGCAGCGCAACCACAAGGTGGACCCGCGCAACATCATCGTGGAGCCGGTCGGGCTGGAGCGCTGGCGGGTCATCGCCACTCCGACGCCGCACGCCCTGCCCTGCCGCGGCACGGACGCTCAGTTCATGGCCGCGCTCAACGCGATCAAGGCCGGCGGGGCCTGGGCCGCAGGCCGATGGGATGTCTGGTCAAAGGTCCGCAAGAGGCGTCGGCGCAGCCGGCTGCGATGGGGTCGCTAGACGCTTACGGCCCGCCCGACAGCGTGACAAACAGCACGGGCACCGCGATGCCGATGATCACCAGCACACCGCCGCGGCCCATCAGGCCCTTGCGCAGCGGAAACATGAACAGGCCCGAAAACGCCAGAAACAAAAGCAGCACCGCGTAGCCGTCCGCAAAATACGTCCACGACTTCTTGCCGCGATTGAGGTGCAGCCAGTTGGCCACCCGCAGAAAGAAGCGCGGCTTCTGCCCCTGCTCGAACACCTTGCCCGTCTGCGGGTTGATGCTCAGGGAGCGGTCCGCGTACGTCACCTCCAGCTGATCGGAGGCGGCGCGATACACGTCGGTGGGCTTGTCGTCGATCTTCAGCGCGGCAGCCACAGCCTGCGCCGCAGCCGCGGTGTCGTCCGGCAGCGACGCGTCCAGTTGGTGGGTGCGCTCAAACTCGACAAAGTTCGGGTTCCAGTCCTCGCCGATATGGTTCACGGCCAGCCCGCTGACCGCATAGATGACCGTGAAGCCGACCACCAGATATCCGCAGTCACGGTGAAGCATCCGCACCAGCGCACGCCAGCGAATTGGTCTGCGGTTTGTCTTCAAGCCTACCTCCCGCCATAGTACGGCGCATGTCCGTGACGCAACGCCGACTGTACCTGCTTGACGCCTCGACCTACATATTCAGGGCGTTCCACTCCACGAACCCGAAGCGGGGCGGCTTCGCGCAGAGTCTGTCGACGTCTTCCGGCATGCCGACCAACGCCATTCTGGTGTTCACGAACATGCTCAAGAAGCTGGTCCGCGAGCACGCGCCGACGCACTTCGCGGCCGTCTTCGACCCGCCGAAGGGCGGCCCCAAAAACTTCAGGTACGAGACCTTCTCCGAGTACAAGGCCAACCGCAAACCGACCCCCGAGGACCTGCTGGTGCAGTTCCCTTACTTTCGGCCTGTTTGCGAGGGGCTGGGGCTGACCGTCATCGAGAAGGGCGGCTTTGAAGCGGACGACGTGATCGCGACCCTGGCCGCAAAGTCGGCGGCCGACGGCTGGGACACCGTGATCGTCTCCAGCGACAAGGACCTCTACCAGATCCTGCGCGACGGCGTGCGCATGTACGACGGCATGAAGGACCGCTGGATCGACCTGGCGATGGTCCACAAGAAGTTTGGCGTGGACCCCGACAAGGTGCTGCAGGTGCAAGCGCTGATCGGCGACTCCATCGACAACATCCCGGGCGTGCCCGGCGTCGGGCCCAAGACCGCGGCCAAGCTGGTCGACCAATACGGGGACCTGGAGGGGATCTACGCCAACATCGAGGCGGTCAAGGGCAAGCTGAAAGAGCGCCTGATCGACAACCGGGAGGGGGCCTTTCTCAGCCGGGACCTCGCGCACCTGCGTGAGAACGTGGACGTTTCGTGCGACTTCGACGCGTGGGCGATCCGCGAGCCGAACCTGGAGACGCTGCTGCCGATCTTCCACGAGCTGGAGTTCAAGGCGCTTGTGCGGGAGTACCAGACCGCGAGCCGCCCCAAGCGCGAGATCGAGCGCCACCTGGTCAGCAGCTGGGCGGATCTGCGAGCGCTGACCGCGTCGCTGAGCAAGTCCGAGCGCTTCTCGATCGACCTGATCCGAGACCGCTCGGAGTACGTGCAGGCCGCCGTCGTGGGGCTGGCGTTTGCGACCGACGACGACAAATCCTGGTACGTGCCGCTTAATCACCGCTACCTGGGGGCGCCTGACCAGCTGCCGATCGACTCGGTGCTGGGCGAGCTGTCGCCGTACCTGACGTCCGCCCCTGATAGGCGGCAGGCCCATGGACACAAAGAGCTGTCGGTGGTGCTTGCGCGCGCCGGCGTGAAGATGAACAGCGTGGGCCTGGACACAGAGCTGGCCAGCTATCTGGTCGACGCGACCAAGTACGAGCACTCGCTGGAGAACATCGCGCTGAACGAGCTGGAGACGAAGCTGCCCGAGCCGCCGCCGGCGGTGGCGAAAGGGCGCGAGAGCTGGGCGCAGACCCCGGTCGATATCGCGGCGGATTACACCCAGTCCCGGGTGGAGGCGGTGCAAGCGATCGCCGGACAGCTGCGCACCGACATGGAAGAGGCGGAGCTCACAAAGCTGAACAGCGGCCTGGAGCTGCCGCTGGCGCGCCTGCTGGCGGACATGGAGGTGGCCGGTGTCCGCGTCGACCCGACGGTATTGCGAGAGCTGAGCACCGAGTTCGGCAACAAAGCCACGGCGCTGGAGCGGGAGTGCCACGAGCACGCGGGCGCCCCGTTCAACCTGGGGTCGCCCAAACAGCTGGCGGACGTGCTGTTCAACCGGCTGGGGCTGCCGGTCATCAAAAAGACCAAGACGGGGGCGTCCACGGACGCGTCGGTGCTGGATCAGCTGGCCGACAAGCATCCGATCGTCAACAGCGTGCTGGCCTGGCGCAGCATCTCCAAACTGAAAGGCACCTACACCGACGTGCTGCCAACGCTGATCAATCCGGAGACGGGCAGGATCCACACGAACTTCCGGCAGTCGGTGGCGGCGACCGGGCGGCTCTCCAGCTTTGAGCCCAACCTGCAGAACATCCCGATTCGCACGGAGGAGGGCCGGCGGATCCGCGACGCGTTTGTGCCGGCGCCCGGCTGCCTGCTGATGAGCGCGGACTACAGCCAGATCGAGCTGCGGGTGCTGGCGCATCTGAGCGCGGACGAGGGGCTGGTCGAGGCGTTTCGCGAAAACACCGACATCCATCAGAAGACGGCCGGTGAGGTGTTCGGCGTGCCGACCCAGGAGGTCACGTTTGAGCAGCGCAGTGCGGCCAAGGCGATCAACTTCGGGCTGATGTACGGCATGGGCGCCTTTCGGCTCGCGCGCGATCTGCACATCACGCGAGCCGAAGCGGAGGACTACATCGCCCGCTACTTTGCGCGATACGCGTCGGTCAAAGCGTACATGGACGGCACGATCGAGTTCGGGCGAAAGCACGGATGGGTCCAGACGATTCTGGGACGGCGGCGCTACGTGCCGGAGCTGCGCAGCCGAAACTTCCAGCGGCGGGCGGGGGCCGAGCGCGCGGCGATCAACACGCCGGTGCAAGGCAGCGCGGCCGACCTGATCAAGCTGGCGATGCTGTCGGTGGACAAGCAACTGAAGGCGCGCGGGATGGCCACCAGGATGGTGCTGCAGGTGCACGATGAGTTGGTGTTCGACGTGCCCGAGGCGGAGATCGACGCAGCGCAGGCGCTGGTCGTGCAGTGCATGGAGCAGGTGTACGAGCTGAAGGTGCCGCTCACTGTCGGAGTCGCGGTCGGCCATAACTGGAACGAGGCACACTGATGAGCCAACTGAAAGAGCGGATCGCGCAACTCGAGCGTGAGCTGCAGTTCCAGAAGGAGCGCATGGCGGCGGTCGAGGAGATCGGCCGCGCGCTGGGCTCCACGCTCAAGACGGAGCCGCTGCTCGCGCTGATCATGGAGAAGATCACCGAGCTGATGAACGCGGAGCGGTCCACGCTCTTCCTGATCGACGAGGACAACAACCAGCTTTGGTCGCGCATCGCGCAGGGCGGGATCACCAAGGAGATCCGAATCGACATCGGCCAGGGCATCGCCGGGCACGTTGCCAAGACCGGCGAGTCGATCAACATCAAGGACGCCTACAAGGACAACCGCTTCAACCAGGACGTCGACAAGGAGACGGGCTACCGAACGCGCAGCATTTTGTGCGTGCCGATGCGCAATCACCGGCGCGAGATCATCGGGGTCGTGCAGACGCTCAACCGCAAGGACGGCTACTTCACAACGGACGACGAGGCGCTGCTGGCGGCGCTGGGCAGCCAGGCGGCGCTGTGGCTGGAGAACTCCAAGCTGTACGTGAGCGTCGTCGGCAAAAACATCGAGCTGCGCCACGCGCACGACCAGATCCAGGCGCGCATGAAAGAGATCGACCTGCTCTTCAGACTGGAGCAGGAGCTGAACCGCGCGTTTGGCTTGGAGCCGTTTCTACTTCGGCTGCTGGCGGAGACGACACAGGCGGTACCCAGCTTCGGCGCGGCGATCCTGCTGCGAGAGGCCAAGGGCTTTCGGTTTCTGGTGCGCGTTGAGGACGCCAGCCGGGGGCCGATTCCGGTCGCGGTCTTTGGGGAGGAGCACACGGGCGTGCCCGTCGAGGTGGCCAACAGCGGCGAGGACTACGTCGACAACAACATCGAGGACGGCGCGGCCTACCACGCGGCGATGGCCGAGGCGCTGGGGCCCGATGCGCCGATTCGGCGCGCTCTATGTGTGCCGCTGGAGCTGGACGGTGAGCGGTTCGGGTCGATTCAGCTGGTCGATCGGCGCTCCAGCAACCGGGCGCGATACGGCGACGCGGACATCAAGATCCTGACGCTGATCGCAGGCCGGGTGGAGTCGGCGCTTGTGCTGTCCAACCAGCGCGACGAGGAGCTCAACGCCAATCGCCTTGCCGCGATCGGCCAGGCGCTGTCCGGCGTGCTGCACGACCTCAAGACGCCCATGACCATTATCGGCGGCTACGCACAGCTGATGGTGGACGAGCCGGAGGAGGAGGAGCGCAAGGCGTTCTCGGACACGATCAGCCGGCAGCTGAGCCTGTTGAAGCGCATGACCGAGGAGATCCTGCAGTTCGCGCGCGGCGAGGCCAGTCTGCTGGTTCGAAAGGTCTTCTTGCACACGTTCATGCCGCACCTCGAAGAGGGGCTGAAGCAGGAGTTCTCTGGCCGCAACGTCAACCTGACGGTGCAGATGGACTATGTCGACGCGATTCGGATGGACATCGGCAAGATGGAGCGCGTCTTCTTCAACCTGGCGCGCAACTCACGGCAGGCCATGCCGGCGGGCGGCGACTTCACGATCCGCACGAGCCTGAGCGAGGCGGACGACATGGTGACCTTTGAGTTTGAAGACAATGGGCCGGGCATCCCCGAAGCGATCCGGGGGCGACTGTTCGAGTCGTTCGTGACCAGCGGGAAGAAGGACGGAACCGGCCTTGGTTTGGCGATCGTGAAGAAGATCGTTGAACTTCACAAAGGTAGTATCGATTTCACCTCGGAGACCGGAGAGGGCACCACCTTCAGAGTAAGGCTGCCCAGAAACCTGAAAAAGTGAGTAGCGATTGAGCTTCTACGACTTCCTGGAAAAAGGCGGCCCCTGGATCATCCTGCTGGGGGCGATTGGCGCCGTCGCGCTGCTCGTGTTCTTGGAGCGCGTCATCATGGGGTTGGCCAAGACCCGGGTGTTGCCGCCCGACTTCACGCGCACCCTGAAGAACCTGATCACGGAGACCAAGTACGATCAGGCGGAGACGGCCTGCCTGAACTCGGGGTCGTCGATCTCGCAGATCGCGTACACCATTCTCAAGCATCGGGGTAAGCCGCGTTCGCTGCTGAAAGAGGTCGCCGACGAGCAGGGCGCGATCGAGGTGGCGCGACTGGAGCGCGGCGTGAGCGTGGTGGCGACGATGGCGACGATCGCGCCGCTGCTGGGCCTGCTGGGCACGGTGACCGGCATGATTCAGGTCTTCATGAAGATCGCGGAGGAGTCGGACCCGCAGATCGACGTCCTGGCCGGCGGGATCTGGGAGGCGCTGATCTCGACGGGCGCCGGCCTGTGCGTCGCCATCCCGTGCTACGTGGCGTATCGCTATCTGACCGGCCGCGTGGACCTGATGGCGCTGCAGCTTGAAGAGACAACCATCGACATCGTGGATGCAATGGACCACGCCCAGCAAGAGGGCCTGGCGTGAGCTTCCGGCGACGCCGAAAGTCGCGGCTGATCGAGGCCGCGTTGGACATGACGCCGCTGATCGACGTCGTGTTTCTGCTGCTGATCTTTTTGCTGATCTCCACGACGTTCAAAAAGAAGCAGCTGGCGCTGGAGCTGAACCTGCCCAAGGCGGGCAAAACCGAATTTCGCGTCTCGGGGCGAGAGCATCAGATTCGCCTGGATACGGAGGGCGGCATGTACCTGTGCCCCAACGAGGACTCCAAGGAGGGGACAGACGCGCTGAAGTGCACGTCGCCCGCCAACCAGAAGAAGCTGGTGGAGCAGTTCAAGAAGCTGGCTGAAAAGTATCCGGGCATCCGGCTGGGCGTCTATGCCGGGGCCGATGTGCCGTACAACATGGTCGTGAAGGTGGTGGCCGCCGCGACCGAAGCCGGGCTGGACCTGAACCTGCCGTACGACACCGACGAGCAGTGACCTTCTCCGAGGCGCTGTGCCGCTGGTACGCCGGCGACCACCGATCGCTGCCATGGCGCGACACGTCCGATCCGTATCGGATCTGGATCTCGGAGATCATGCTGCAGCAGACCCAGGTCGAGACGGTGCTGCCCTATTACGAGCGCTTCTTGGCCCGCTGGCCCGCCGTCGCGGACCTGGCCGCGGCGCCGATCGACGACGTGATGAAGATGTGGGAGGGGCTGGGCTATTACGCGCGGTGTAGAAACCTGCATCGGGCGGCCGTGCAGATGGTCGAGCAGCATGACGGCCAGGTGCCCCAAACGATGGACGCGGTGCGCGCGCTGCCCGGGATCGGGCGCAGTACGGCCGGCGCGATTCTCACGTTTGGACACGGGCAGCGACATGCGCTGCTGGACGGCAACGTAAAGCGGGTACTCTCACGCTTCAGCGACGAGGCGGAGATCGTTGCGCGCAGCGCGGTGGAGAAGCGACTGTGGGCGCTGTCGGAGGCGCTGCTGGCCGAGGCGTCGGATGCGTGGACCCACAACCAGGCGATCATGGAGCTGGGCGCCCGTGTGTGCACGCCGCGCGACCCCGGCTGTGGGCGCTGTCCGGTGGCCGACAGCTGCGCGGCAAAAGCGGCCGGGACGCAGGCCGAGCGACCGGTCAAGGTCAAGCGCAAGCCGCTGCCGCACAAGCACATCGGCGTGGGGGTCATCTGGAACGGCGAGCGTGTGCTGATTCAGCTGCGCCCGCCCCAGGGGCTGCTGGGCGGGCTGTGGGAGTTTCCCGGCGGCAAGCAGGAGGCCGGCGAGACCATCGAAGAGACCGTGCGCCGGGAGATCCGCGAGGAGCTCGGCGTGGAGGTGGAGGTGGGCGCGGCGATTCGCCAGGTCAAGCACACCTACTCGCACTTCAAGATCACGCTGCACTCGTACCACTGCCGGCTGGTCTCCGGCACGCCGACCGTGCGCGCGGCCACCGAGCTGCGATGGGTGCCGCTGGACGAGCTGGAGCGGTTTGCGTTTCCCAAAGCCAACAAGACGGTGCTAGAGGCGCTGCTGAAAGAAGGTCAACCGTGATTCACCGATCCGCAACGGCGCTGGCAGCCATGATCCGCAACAAAGAGGTCTCGCCCGTAGAGGTGGTCGACGCGCACATCCGCCGCATCGAGACGGTCAACCCGGCCATCAACGCGGTCGTGTACAAGCGCTACGACCTGGCGCGCGCGGAGGCCCGGGCCGCCGAAGAGGCGGTGATGCGCGGCGATGAGCTGCCGGCGCTGCACGGTGTGCCCTGCACCATCAAGGAGTACCTCGAGATGGAGGGGCTGCCCAACAGCGGCGGGATCATGGCGCACAAGCACCGGCGCGGCGCGGCCGAGGCGACCGTGGTGCGGCGCGTACGGGAGGCCGGCGCCATCGTGTTGGGCCTGACCAATGTGCCCGAGGGCGGCCTGTGGATGGAGGCCGACAGCAAGGTCTACGGACGCACGAACAACCCCTGGGGCCTGAACCGGACGTGCGGTGGCTCCAGCGGCGGCGAGGGCGCGATCATCGGCGCGGGCGGCTCCCCGTTTGGCCTGGGCGCGGACGTGGGCGGCTCCATCCGGTATCCCTCCGCGTTCTGCGGCACCGTGGGGCATAAACCGAGCGGCAGGCTGGTGCCGTCGACCGGGCACTTTCCGATGAGCGAGGACCCGATCAAGCCCGCGCTGTGCCTGGGTCCGCTGACGCGTCACGTGGAGGATCTGATGCCGCTGCTGCGGGTGCTGGCGGGCCCGGACGGCGTGTGCCCGGTCACGCGCGACTTCGACATCGGGGACCCGGCGAAGGTCGATCTGTCCGACCTGACAGTCTACAAGCTGGACACCGGCCGCTGGCCCCTCATGCGCCAGAGCATGCTGGACGGGATCGACCGCTCGGCCCGCGCGCTGGCCGACCGTGGCGCGCGCATCGAGACGCTGGAGATCAAGGAGCTGCGCTTTGGCGTGGAGATCTGGGCCGCCGTGCTTGAAGAGGGCACGCCGGACTCGGGCTACGCGGACATCCTGAGCCCGGACCGAAAGCTGTCAGTGCTCAAAGAGCTGCTCAAGATGCCGCTGGGGCGCTCACGGCACACGCTGCCGGCGATGATCATGGTCGCCGCCGAGGGCCTGACGCGCTTTGCCCCGGGGCGCACTCATCAGATGCTGGCGCTGGCGGAGACCATGCGCAGCAAGCTGCAGGTGCTGGGCGACCGCGGGATCTTCTTGTACCCGCCGTACACGCGACCGGCGCCGCGCCACTTCTCGCCGATGCTGACGCCGTTTGACGGTGCGTGCACGTGCACGTTCAACGTCTTGGAGCTGCCGGTCACGGTGGTGCCGGTCGGCTTTGACCATCGCCGCCTGCCGGTGGCCGTGCAGATCGGCGCGCTGCCGGGCAATGACCACCTGACGATCGCCGCGGCCGGCGCCCTGGAGGAGGACTTCGGCGGCTGGCAGATGGCTGATCCGCACACGCTCACCTGATCCCGGGCTGATTTCCCACCGCGACAAACCACTTTGGGTCCTCGTGCGTTCTAAGGACGCATCGGAACGGAAAACCAACCGGAGGATCCCACGTGTCGTGTCGCCCTTCCCTGTTCGCCCTGGCCGCCCTTCTGGCCGCTGCCGGGTGTGACCGCCCCGCTTCTCCCTCTCACAACGTCAAACAGCAGCCGGCAGACCAGCCCGCTTTGCGCGCAGCGGTTGCAGCTGCGACGGCCAAGCCGCTGCCCAAGAAGCTGTCCAACGTAGAGGCCTTCGTAGCGCCGGGTCCCGGTGGAGCCGCCGCGGTGCCGGCGCCGATTCCGGAGACAGTCCAGGCGCCGATTCAGCTGACAGGCAGTGACGGCACCGGGTTGGTGCTGAAGTCCCTGGACGCCCGCGCCGTGGTCGACGGGCCGGTGGCCTTCACGGAGCTTCGGCTGCGCTTTCACAACCCCGAGAACAGGCGACGTGAAGGCCGCTTTGCAATCACCCTGCCCAGCGGCGCCGGGATCAGCCGGTTTGCGATGAAGATCAACGGCGAATGGATGGAGGGGGAGGTCGTCGAGAAGCAGCGCGCGCGGCGCATCTACGAGGACTTTCTGCACCGCAAGCAGGACCCGGCCATCCTGGAGCAGGACGCGGGCAACACGTTTCGGGCGCGCGTCTTTCCCATCGAGGCCAAGGCCGACAAAGAGCTGATCGTCAGCTGGTCGCAGGAGCTCACGGACGCGGCTTCCGCGTACACGCTGCCGCTGACCGGACTGCCCACGCTGGACGACCTGAGCATCTCCGCGTTTGTGCACGACGGGGACGGCGAGACCGTGGAGGTTCGCAAGACCGACTATCAGCCGACCACGGACTTTGAGGTCTATCCGCAGTTTCTGAAGTCCGAGCATGACGGACTGCGCTCGGGCAGCGTGGCGATGGCCCGCGTCCGGGTGGACACGACCGCGCCGGCCGCGCCCTTCGACACCGTGGCCGTGCTGTTCGACACGTCCGCGTCCGCCGCGATTGGCTTCGACGGCAAGGTCAAAGAGCTCTTCAAGCTGGTCCGATTTCTAGACCGCGCCGGGGCCACCGAGGTCGTCGTGCTGGCGTTTGACCAGGATACGGCCGAGATCTACCGGGGCGCGCCCAGCGGCTTCTCGTCAGCCCACACCCGTGCGCTGCAAAAGCGTGGGGCACTGGGGGCGTCGGATGTCGCGAGCGCGCTGACCGCGGCGGGCAAGATGCTTTCGGGCCCCTCGCGCGTGATCCTGTTCACGGACGGCGTCGCCACCGCCGGCGCGCGCGGTCCGGACGCGCTGGGCGAGGCCGCGACCAAGCTCGCTGTCGCAGGCGTGCAGCGCATCGACACAGTCACGACGACCTCCGCACGTGACGACGGCGCGTTGGCCACGCTGGTCACGTCCGATCTACCTGCGCACGGCGTTGCGATCACCTTGGGTGACAACGCCGGCTTCGGACCTCTGGCGCTGGCGACCTTCAAGCCGATCAAGGTGGAGGTGCCGGGCGCGAAGTGGGTGTGGCCGGACACGGTGCGCGGCCTGCAGGCCGGCCGGTCGGTGGTCGTGTACGCCGACCTCGCGGAGGACAAGCCTTTTGAGGTTCACCTGTCGGGCGGCGCAACCGCGACCAATAAGCCCAACACCCGCACAGCGCCCGGCCCCCTGGTGGAGCGCGCCTGGATGGCCGCCCGCATCAAGCTGTTGGAGAAGCGCACCTCCGAGGGCGATCCCGACCTGCGCCAGGCCTTCAAGACGCAGGCGATCAAGCTGTCGATCGCGCACCGCGTATTGTCCCCGTGGACCGCGCTGCTGGTGCTGGAGACCGAAAACGACTACCGCCGCTACGCCATCGACCGCAAGGCGCTGGCCGATGTGCTGACCGTCTCTGACCAGGGCGTCGCGGTGCGCAGTCCTCGAGCCGACACGTTCGCCCACATCGAGCGCAAGCCGCGCGAGCCCAACGTGGAGGGGTTGAAGACCCTGATGCCGCGCAAGGGCCTCAGCGAGAAGGCGGCCGATGAGGACCGCACCGGCTCGTTCGCGCGCGGCAAGGAAGACGAGCGCGATCCCCGCAGCGGCTTCGACTTCGACGAGGCGCCTTCCGCCGCCGCCGGGCAGCCGATGGCGGAGCCCGAGCCGGTCGCAGCGGCGCCCCCACCCGCGGTCGCGATGAAGCCGCGTGCCCGCCGCGCCCCCAAGCGCGCACCGACCCCAACAACCCCGGGTCAGGCAGCGCAGGCCACGTGTGACAGCGCCAAGGTCGACCGGGTCATGCGCCGTCACGCGCGCGCCGTGCAGGCCTGCTTCCAGAGCCACGTCGCGCCCAATCCAACGCTGGCGAGCCGGGTCACGCTGCGCTTCACCATCGGTGCGGACGGCAAGGTCAGCCAGGCGCGACCTGTCCGCGCCAACGCGATGGACGCCGGCGTGACGGCGTGCCTGCTGCGCGTGGTCAAGGCCATCCGCTTCCCCCGGTCAGCGACCTCCTGCACCGCGGTGCTGCCGTTGGTCTTCACACCGGGATCCCGAGCCCCCGGACCGCGCAACGACGCACCGCCGCGTCCCGAAGACCGCCAGGGCGCCAAAGAGTTCAAGGCGATCCAGGCCTCAGCCGCCGGCAAGCCTCCCCACTCGGGCGACTTTGCCGAAATCCAGACCGCGCTTGACGGCGGCAAGGCGAAGGCAGCGCTCGAGCAAGCATGGGCCTGGCGCCTCAAACACCCCACAGAGGTGCTGGCCGTCGTCGCGCTGGGCCGCGCCCTGCAAGCCACGGGCGAGACAAGCCAGGCCGCACGCGCCTACGGATCGATCATCGACCTCTATCCGTCCCGCGCCGATCTCCGCCGCTTTGCCGGCAACCTGCTGGAGGAGACGCACCAAATGGACCTGGCCACCGACACCTATCGCGCGGCCATGGAGCAGCGTCCCGACCACCCCGCCGTCTACCATATGCTGGCCATGGCCCTGGTCGCAGGCAACAAGCATCTGGAGGCGCTGGACGTGCTGGCCAAAGGCATCAAGGCGCGCCGGCGGACCGGCAACTTCCCCGCTGTGGAGCGGATCCTGCGCGAGGACATGGCGATCATCGCGGGGGCGCACCTCGCCCGCAAGCCCGGACAGCGCGGCGAGGTCGACGCCAGACTTCACGCGCTGGGCGTCCAACCCACTGACGGCGTCGGCCTCCGCTTCGTCCTGACCTGGGAGACCGACGCCAACGACGTCGACTTCCACATCTTCGACGCCCAGAAGCGCCACGCGTACTACTCCAGCAAGCGCCTGCGGGGCGGCGGCGGCGAGCTCTACGCCGACGTCACCCGCGGCTACGGCCCCGAGTGCTTCGCCATCCACCGGCCCAAGGCGCACCCCTATCGCCTTTTTGCCCACTACTACAGCCGCGGTCCGATGGGCTACGGGATGGGCCGCGTGCAGGTCATCCGCCACGACGGCGACGGCGGCATCGACGTGGAGCACCGCCCGTTCGTCATCATGAACGACCAGGCCTGGGTTGACTTGGGGCAGGTCGCCGCGCTCGACTAGCGTGCATGACCACCGTGACCGTCGAGACGCACATCAAAGCCCCTGCCGACGCTGTGTTCGAGGCGGTGTCCAACATCGAGAACATCCCCACAACCATGCCTGACGTGGTCTCCGTGGAGTTTCTCGGCGACCAGCGTAGCGGCGTTGGAACCCGCTTCCGAGAGACCCGCTCGGCCGGCGGCAAAGAGATGACCTTTGATCTCGAGGTGGCCGGCTACGACCCGGCAGCCAGGACCATGCGGTTCGTCACGGACTCACACGGCACGGTCTGGGACACGACGGTCTCCGTGCACGAGGACGGCGATGCGTCGAATGTGACGTTCGCTATGGCTTGCATCGGCAGTACTGCGCTCAAGCGGATGATGAACTTTCTGCTGCAGCGGCTGTTTCGCAGCGGCATGGTCAAGCACGTCGCCGCGCTCAAGACCTACTGCGAGGCGGGTCACTCAGGCTTGCACTGAGCGCCGGCGGGGCCGAACGGGTCCACGCACTTCTCGCCCGGGCCGCAGGTGTCGGTCTGCACCCAGCAGTCCAGCGCGCCTTTCTCGGTGCACTCGTACGGGTTGCCGCCCTCACATTTGCTGCCGCTGAAGGCGCCGCAGCTCCCCAGGCTGTAGCCCACGTCCTCGCACGTGCTGTCGCCGCATTTGTCCTTCTTGTCGCTGCAGCAGTCGCCGTTGACGACGCACTGATGGTCGCACCAACACCCGCCGGGCGCCTTGCCGCCGCAGCTGCCCGCGCAGCTGTTCGCCGGGGCTGAGTTGTCCTCGACGCACTTCGCGCCCGCCGGGCCGAGCGGGTCCTCGCACTTCTGCGCGGACGTGCACGTCGCCACCTTGACCCAGCACTCCACCGGGCCCTTGTCCTGGCACTCCCAGGGGTTGCCGCCGTCGCATTTGCTGCCGTTCAAGAAGCTGTTGCAGCCGCCGTTGTTGAACCCGAGCGACTCGCAAGTGGTGGCGCCGCATTCGGACTTCTTGTCGGCGCAGCAGTCCCCGTTGCCCTCGCATTTGGGGTCGCACCAGCAGCCGCCGGGCGCCTGGCCACCGCAGTTGCCCGCGCAGCTGTTCACCGGTGACTCGTCATCCTGCACGCACTTTGCGCCGCTGGGTCCGAACGGGTCCTCGCACTTCTCACCATCGGCGCAGGTGGCGGTCTGCACCCAGCAATCGAGGCTGCCCACGTCCTGACACTCATAGGGCTGTCCGCCCTCGCATTTGCTGCCGCTCAAGAAGCCACAGCTGCCCAGCGCGTAGCTCAGGTCCTCACAGGTCGTCTTGCCGCATTGGTCTTCCTTGTCCGGGCAGCAGTCCCCGTTCTGATCACACTGATCGTCGCACCAGCAGCCCCCGGCCGCCTGGCCGCCGCACTTGCCCGCGCAGCTGTTCAGCTCGTTGTCCGGGTCCGTCTCGCACTTGGCGCTGCTCGGTCCGAACGGGTCCTTGCATGTCTGACCTTCGCCGCACACCTCGGTCTGCACCCAGCAGTCCATCCCGGCGACCTCCTGGCAGGCATACGGCTGGTTGTCCTCGCACTTGCTGCCGCTGAACAGCCCGCAGCTGCCCAGGGTGTAACCCAGGTCCTCGCACGTGGTCTCCCCGCACGCCTCGACCTTGTCCGGGCAGCAGTCCCCGTTCTGGGCGCACGATTTGTCGCACCAGCATCCACCGGCGGCCTGCTCACCGCACTTGCCCGCGCAGCTGTTGAGATCGTTGTCAGGGTCGGTCTCGCAGTGCGCACCCGTCGGCCCGAAGGGGTCCACGCACTTCTCCGCCTCGCCGCAGGTGTCGGTCTGCACCCAGCACTTCAGGCCGGCCTTGGTCTGGCACTCGTAAGGATGGCACTCCTCGCATTTGCTGCCGTTCAGGAAGCCGCTGCACGAGCCCAGCGGGTAGCCCAGGTCCGCGCACGTCGTCTCCCCGCACGCGCTCTCCTTGTCCGGGCAACAGTCGCCGGCCTGCTCACAGTTGTTGTCGCACCAGCAGCCACCGGGCGCCTGGCCCCCGCACTTGTCCACGCAGCTGTTCAGCGGGCTGGCCGGATCCGACTCGCAGTGCGCCCCTGTCGGGCCCAGCGGATCCGAGCACTTCTCGGACTCCGCGCAGGTCGCCGTCTGCACCCAGCACTTCAGGCCGTATCCCTCCAGCGTCTGACAGTCGTACGGGTTGCCGTCTTCGCCGCACATGCTGCCGTTCAAGAAGCCCGAGCACTCGCCCTGGGCATGTCCCAGCTTCTCGCACGTCGTCTCGCCGCACGTCGCCGCCTTGTCCTGGCAGCAGTCACCGCTGTCCTCGCACGTGTCGTCACACCAGCACCCGCTGGCCGCCTGCTCGCCACAGATCCCGGCGCAGCTGGCCTCGTCCACGGGATCCCCCGCGCCGCATTTCTCCACCTTGTCCGGGCAGCAGTCGTCGTATTGCTCGCAGTTCTCGCCGCACCAGCAGCCCTCCGGCGTCTGCAGACCACACAGGCCCTCGCAGCTCCCCGCGGGCGGCGGCGGCTCGTCACCGCAGAACGTCCCCTTGTCGGCGCAGCAGTCGTCGTACTGCTCGCACGTGGCGTCGCACCAGCACCCCTGCGGCGTCTGCTTGTCACAGTTGCCCTCGCAGGTGCCCTCTTCCAGGTCGCCGGGGGTCCCGCACAGGTCCGCCTTGTCCGCGCAGCAGGAGCCGTCCGCCTCGCAACCGTCGACACACGAGCACCCACTCGGCGCCTCCTCACCGCACCTATCCTTGCAGCTGTCCGGCGCGGCGCCACACTGGGCCTCCTTGTCCTCGCAGCAGTTGCCCGCCGCGTGGCACGCGTCGTTGCATGCGCACCCGCCCGGCGCCTCCTGCCCGCAGATGCCCACGCAGCTCAGCGACTCATCCGGCGGCGGCGGCTTGTACGGCCCGCACACCAGCAGCTTGTCCGCACAGCAGTTGCCCTCCGGCGTGCAGTCGTTGTGACACCAGCACCCGCTATCCGCCTGCTGCCCGCAGATGCCTACGCAGCTGTCGGCTGCCGGCTCCTCCGGCGGCTTGTACGGCCCGCATTTGGCGACCTTGTCGGGGCAGCAGTTGTCGTCAACGTGGCAATCGTTGTTGCACCAGCACCCGGACGGCGCCGCCTGCCCGCAGATGCCCTGACAGCTGTCGGCCGCAGGCGGCGGCTTGTACGGCCCACAGAACAGCTCCTTGTCCTGGCAGCAGTTGCCGTTGTTGTGGCACTCGTTGTTGCACCAGCAGCCGCTGATCGCCTGCCCGCCGCAGATGCCTTTGCACGTCTCGGTCGGCGGCGGTGGCGGCGGCTTGTACGGCCCGCAGAACAGCTCCTTGTCTCCACAGCAGGAGCCGGCGTCGTGACATGCGTTGTCGCAGCCGCATCCGCTCGCCGCGGTCCCACCGCACTTGCCATTGCAGCTCTCAGACGCCGGCGGGGGCGGCGGCTTGTAGTCGCCGCAGAAGTCGGTCTTGTCCGGGCAGCAGGTCCCGTTCTCGTGGCACGCGTTGTGGCACCAGCAGCCCCCCGGCGCCTCGCCGCCGCAGTATCCCTTGCACGTGTTCTTGACGTCGCTGTTGGGCGGCTCGTACGGCCCGCACCACTGCTCTTTGTCCGCGCAGCAGTTGCCCTCCTCGTGGCACTTGTTGCTGCAGGCGCAGTTTCCGGACGGCGCCTTGTGACCGCACCATCCCTTGCAGCTGTCTTTGGCGGTAGGCGCCGGCGGCTTGTACGGCCCACACAGCTGAATCTTGTCGGTGCAGCAGTCACCGCGCTCGTGACACGCGTTGTCGCACCCACAGCCCGCCGTCGCCGAAGCCACGCCACACACCCCCGCGCAGCTGTCGCCCGTCGGCGGTGGGTTGTCCGTGTTCGTGCTCGTATCGGGGCCCGGACCGGGCGTGTACGTGGCCACGTCCGCCGGCGCCGTGAGCGGGGGCTGCCCGCCCCGCGCGCCGGGGTCACCGCCACCAGCCGCCCCCCGGCGCCTTGAACGGGTCATCCACGACCCGAGCGCCGGGATCACCGCAACCAGCGGCCGCCAGGGCCGCAAAAACGAGCGCCACAACACCGAACTGAAAATGTCTTGCCATGGCGCAAGCCTACCATCTCAAACCGGCAGGCTGCGGGGAAAGCGCGGCGGCAGGACGCGCGCGTGCGGGTCAGGAGCCGGTGTCGCCGACCCCGGTCAGGTTCCACGAAACGGCGTAGCGCATCAGCTCAGGCCCGCTATCCAGACCAAGCTTGCGTTTGATGGCGGAGCGATGGGTCTCCACGGTCTTGACGCTGACACCCAGCAGCTCCGCGATGCGGCCGGTGCGTTGGGCCTGCCCGATAAGCAACATGACCTGCAGCTCGCGATCGGTCAGCTTCTCGACCTCGCTGACGGAGGGCTGATGCTGCGGACGCCCGGCCGCCTGCGCGACCATCTTGGCCGTCATCCTCGTGCTGACGTACAGCCGGCCGGCGATAACAGCCTGGGCCGCTTCAGACAGCTCGTCGAGAGGCGCGCTCTTCATCAGGTAGCCGCGCGCCCCAGCCCTGATCGCTCGTGACGCGAACACGCGCTCGTCAAACGCGCTGAAGACCAGGACAGGTGCGTGCGTCGCCAGCCGCGTGATCACGGGCAGCTCCACGACGCCGTCGAGCACCAACTCGGAGACGATCAGGTCGGGCGACTCCGACGCCGCCATGGCGATCGCGTCGGCGGCGGTGACCGCCTCAACGCCGGTGCTCACGGTTCCAGAACCTTCCAAGGCACCAAGCATCCCGCGCGCAGCCACGGGATGGCCATCGACGACCAATACGCGGCACCCTTCTGTCTTCAGACGTTCCAACCACAGACTCCTTCTGCCGTCTCAAATGAGATCACGGCCACGAACAATGCAAAATCGGGGCAGCGAGGTTTCTCGCCTAAGTGTTTCCCCTATAGGCAGCAGCGACTTCCGCGACGACGCCTCCGCACAAGACATATCCAACGGCCCAGCGAAACAGCTCACTGCGACTCCGTGCCCCCAGTTTTCGGCGCAGGGTGGCATGGTGGCTGGACACGGTCTTCTCGCTGATGCACAGCGCCTCACCGATCTCTGCGGTCGACCGTCCGGCCCCCAGAAGACGGAGCACCTGAAGCTCGCGCGGCGTCAGCGCCTGCAGTCCATGGCGCATCACGGGCTGCCGCTCGAGCAGGCGCTGCGACAGGTCGTCGCTCAGCTCCATATGACCGTCAATGACACGACGGCAGGCCGCGACAATGTCGGGCGCCTCCGCCGTCTTCTCCACATAGCCTCGCGCCCCTGCGCGCACGGCGTGCTCGGCAAACAGCCACTCCGACTGATGCGACAGCACGAGGACTCGCGCGCCGGCCGCGGCGGCGTGCCCGATCAGATCAAAGGCCACCGTGTGGTCGATGCACAGCTCGGTGACGACCAGGTCGACGCCCAGCGCCGAGATCAACCGAATCGCCTCCCGGCGATCCGAGACGGCGGAGACCACGTCGAGGTCCGTGCACGTCTCCATCAGGGCGGACAGGCCACGCAGCACTATGGGCTGATCGTCGACCAATAACACGCGGGCTGGTGTGAGAGGGCTCATGCCTGGATTGGTTGCACCGCATGTGCCATCGCCCCAATCGCACCACTGCACCACAATCGTCCTCATCAGCTCAAAACTGAACGACACTAGGCGTTACACCGAGACAGCCAAGATACGTCCCAGTGCATCACCATGTTACGCGGCGCGGCGCCGCTCATGCATCACTGGATGGCAGCGCAGCGTTTCTGCAACTGGCCTACCCCTTGCTCCAGCTCGTAGGGTGCGCTCAAACCCTTGGACTGATGGAGACATGACCCGTGACCGACACACAATGGACACCTGATCTGAATCTGCTGAGCGCCCTGCCGGGCTTTCTCACCATCATCGCCCCGGACGGCACCGTGTTGTGGGCCAATCGCGTGCCTCAAGACATGCCGCACAAGGAGCTCATCGGGCGCTCGTTTTCACGTCTCGTCGAGCCTGACGCGGTTCAACGCGTGCGAGCGGCGTTTCTGCAGGCCATCGAGAGCGGGCAGCCGACCAGCGTTGAGATCCGAGGCTTTAGTTCAGCCGACGGGCGCGTGTGGTATCTCACGGATGTCGTCCCGCTGGCGCCCGAGCACCCGTCCCATCTGATGGTCACCATGTGCGACCTGACCGACCGGCGACGCGCCGATTTGCAGCTCCAGGCAGCCCAGAAGCAGCTAGCCGAGAAGGCCGTTGAACTCCAACACGCCAATGAGCAGCTATCCCAGCTTGCCGAGATGGTGGCCCACGACCTGCGCCCCTCCGTGCGCGGCGTCACCAGCTTTGCGCAGCTTCTGAGCGAGCAGCTAGCCGGTCGCCTGACCGATCGCGAATTATTGTGGCTGCGGCAGATCCACAACGGAGCCGGTGGTATGCGCCGCCTCATCAATGCCCTGCTCAAGTACAGCAGCGAGACCAGCAAGCAGCCAATCGCGGCCGAAATCGACCTCGACGCTCAGGTCGACGGCGCATTGATGAGGTTGTCGCCACAAATCGTCGGCAGCGGCACCGAGATAATTCACCAGCCGCTGGGCGTCGCGATGGCGGACGGCGCCCACATACAGCGGGTCTTCCAGCATCTGATCGAGAACGCCATCCGATATCGCGACCGGGCGCGCTCCTGTGTGATCCGCATCCAGGCACATTGCGACGAGCACACGGTGACGATCTCCGTCTCCGACAACGGGCCCGGTTTGCGCGCTGACGCCCGCAGGCGAGTGTTCGACATCTTCTGGCGCGGCGATGCCACCGAGCAGCCCGGCGACGGACTGGGGCTGGCCATATGCCGGCGGCTTGTTCAGTGGAATGGAGGCCGGATCTCCGTAGACGCGACGCCCGGCGTGGGCTCGACGTTCACGTTTTCACTACCGGCCTAATGCGGGGCGGGCAGCACCCGTTGTATCTCGTCCAGAAGCTCTTGCCGAAACGCACCATGCTTCTTCATCACGCGTTGCGTCGACTGCCGTAGGACCTCGATCTCCTGACCAGACAGCTCGGAGGCGGTCACGACGATGACCGGGATATCGATCTGCGCCGGGTCGGCTCGGATCGTTTCGAGGAACTCAAAGCCGTCCATGCGCGGCATCTGAAGATCCAACAGGATGGCAGCCGGCGCACCGCGATCCGCCAGGACCTTCAACGCGTCCTGCCCGTCAACCGCAACCTCGGCTTCGATGCCGGCGCCCGTCAACATCCGCCTCAACAGCTCGCGCGTGTCGGCCTCGTCCTCAACCACCAGCACCCACTCGCCGGCATCCTGAGTGTGCAGTCGCACCGTCTCCAGCAGCTGCTCCGCCGCTACCGGTTTTGTGAGGAAGTCCGCGGCGCCCAGGGCATGCCCAAGCTCGTCGTTGGGCGCCATGGTCACCATCACAACGGGAATTCCGGCGAGCCGGCGGTCCCGCTTGAGTGCGGTCAGCACGCTCCATCCATCCATCGAGGGCATCATGACGTCCAGCGTAATCAAATCAGGGCGGGTCTCGAGCGCCATCGCAAGCCCATCGGCACCATTGGACGCCGCGCTTACAGAGTAGCCCGCCCGGCCCAGCATTCGCGTCAGCAGATTGCGGGCAGCCGGATCGTCATCGATCACAAGGACCCGCACGCCATCGTCAGCAGGGATCGCCTGGGCCGTTGAGAGGCTCTCAGCAAACGACACATCCACGGCAGTCGCGGTGTCCTCCGGCAGCCGAACATTGAAGGTGGTCCCCTCGCCGAGCGCGCTGGTGACCGTGATGTCGCCGCCCATCAGCGTGCAGAACCGCTTGACGATCGCCAGCCCGAGGCCGGTGCCGCCGTATGTGCGCGTCGTAGAGCTGTCGGCCTGCGCGAACGCGTCAAAGATGCGCGCGGTCTGCTCGGCCGTCATGCCGATCCCCGAGTCGCGGACGCTGATCTCCAGCCACCGCTGGTCATCGCTGGACGTGATGTCAGCCGACAGCGTGATGACGCCCGACTTGGTGAATTTGGCTGCGTTGGAGAGCAGGTTGAGAAGGATCTGTCGGATACGTGTGACGTCCGTCTGGAACTGTCCGACATCCCCCCCCAGCGCCATTACCAACTCATTGTCGTTCTGGTCGATCAGCGGCCGCACGGTCCCCGCCGTCTCGGTGATCAGCACGCGAATGTCAGCGTCCTCGATGTGCAGCTCCATCTGCCCCGCTTCAACCTTCGACAGGTCGAGCACGTCGTTGATCAGCCCCAAAAGGTGCTTGCCGGAGCGATGAATCCGCCCGAGATCCTGCACGCTGTCCTCACGCCCCTCCTCTTCCGCGTCCTCGCTCAGCAGCTCGCTGTACCCGATGATCGCGTTCAGCGGCGTGCGCAGCTCGTGGCTCATGTTGGCCAGAAACCGGCTCTTGGCGCGATTGGCCTCTTCCGCGTCGTCGCGCGCCCGCTCCAGCGCCGTCGAGGCTTCTCGCTGGGCGGTGATGTCGCGCAGGATCCCCGTGTACACACGCCGGCCGCCGAGCTCCATTTCACCGACGGACAGGTGCAACGGCACCAGAGATCCGTCCTTGCGCTGACCGACCAGCTCCCGCCCAAACCCGATGATGCGGCGCTCTCCGGTTCGCCGATACCGATCCAGGTAGCCGTCGTGCTGCTCGCGATCCGGCGACGGCATGAGCATGGAGATATTGGCCCCGACCAGCTCGTCGGCCTCGTACCCGAACAGCACCGTCATCGCCGGGTTCACCGCCTGGATGACGCCTCCCCCGCCGATGGTCACGATCGCGTCGACCGCGGTGTCCAAGATGGCCCGGGTCCGGGCCTCGCTGTCCATCAGCGCGTCGGCACTCTCCTGCAGAGAGCGGCGCATCCGGTTGAAGGACCGCGTAAGATCGACAATCTCGGCGTCCCCACGCTCGGGCAGGTCGTCGATGACGGCGCCGGATGCCAGCTCCCGAGTCGCCGCCGACAGTGTGATGAGCGGCTCCGCCAGGCGCGTCGAGGCGCGCCGGCCCAGCACAAACGCGCCGATCGCAAGCAGCAAAGTCATGCACACCAGAGCGACGATCATGCGGTCGGCAGAGGAGGTGACCGAAGCCCCGGTCCGATGCATCGAGGTCAGCTCTTTCTCGGACAGCGTGCGCAACAGCTCAGTGGCACGCACCGCGAGCGGGACGGCGTCTTCCGCGAGCCACTGCCTGGCCAGGTTCCAACCGGGCCCCCCGCGCAGCGCCACGGCCTCCGCGGACAGCTGCCGGTATGTCGCAAGATGCGCAGGCAGCCAGGCCATCACCTGCGTTTGAACATCATCGAATTCGGCGCTCGCGGCGGCCACCCGCTGCAGCTTCTCGGCCACCGTGACCAGCTCACGAGACTCCAGACTGCGCTGCTCGGCTCGGCCGCCTGCCAGGTACCCCAGCAGCGCCGCCTGCGAGCCCGCGAAGGCAAAGCGAGCGTCTGCCAACGCGGCCAGAAGCTCGACTCTTGCCGGCGTTGCATCCCCCTCCTGTGCGCGCTCAAGCATCGTGGTAAAGCCACCCAGGATCCGGTCGGCGTGCGGCTGACATTGCAGCTCGTACATCGCCCGCGCCGGCTCGTTGCCGACCGCTGAGGACACGTCAACAATCCACCACTGGGACGCCCGCAGATCCGACAGCACGCGCTCGACGTCGTCCAACGCAGCTTGCAACGCCGCCTGGTCTTCGAGCTCAGCGAGCTTCGCCAGTTTGATCATGGTCGGCCCAATCTGCTCGTCCCAGGCGGCAGACCAGGCGGTCGTCAACTGGTCATCGCCCAATACGATGATGCCGCGAACGGCCGCTTGAGATCGCTCGACCCCCGCCAACACGTCCAAAGATGCGAGCGCCGTGGGAGCGCGCACCTCAGACAAGCGATGGAGGCGCATCGTCAGTCCCAGGGCGAGCACCACGGCCGTCACCATGGCAAGCACGGCCACCGCCGCCAGCACCCCGTGGGAGCGAAGCAGCTTGGACCTGATCGATGCCCGACCGACTGTCACGGACCCTCGGAATCCTGTGCCGCGCGGAGGCGCTGCAGCTCCACGAGCTGGCGCTCCAGCAGGCCAACGCGCTGAAATACGTGAGCCGGCAGCTTCCGGCCCGGGTGGAAGACGCGTCGGACGACGGCGTTATCGCTCGAGTGCACGTACGTAGCCCGCAAGGCGCCGGTGACGATCACCGCCACATCAAACACGTCGCTGGGGGCCACGACCACGTCCATCTGGTCCGGCAGCTTCAACGCGACCAGCTCAGCACCCGCGTCCCGAACGAGCGGCGCCACGATCTCCAGGCAGCGCAGCAGGCGCCGCAACACGTCCAGAGGCCTCTTCCGCCGCTCAAATTCCGGCGCCGTCGGGATCTGCCGCGCTCCCGGATGCCGGCTCAGCAGCCTGGCGGCGTAGGAGATGCCCACCGTCACCTCAGCGTACACGTCGCTAGGGGCAAACCGGCGGTCCATCAGCCCGTTCAGCTCGCGGTTGGCGCGGATGATGTCTCGCAGCACGTCGCCGGTGGAGACCGGAGGATTGGATGGCATCACGGACCGCTCGGTGATCCCAAGCGCCGACTTCAGTACGCGCACGCGGGCCAGGGCAGCGCTCACAACGGAGATGCAATCGGCCCGCCCGGGGGCGCCGGTCACAAGCGATATCGGGATACCCCGTTGCCGTGTCGTCTCAGCGGTCAGCAGGTCCGCCTTGCGATGAAGGGTCAAGCCCGATTCATACACGGCCGCTTCGCTGGCCTGGATGACCTGGAACCCGATCGGCGCGACCTTCGCGCGCCCCATCTCCTGGCGGACCAGGTCGACCTCGGCGCGAAGGCGACTGACCAGCACGCCGACCTCCTCACCGTGGGCCTGCGGGGCCGTCGTGAGCACCGACACGACTACCAGAGCTTTCGCAAGTCTTATATGCACGGCCGTACTCTACACGCCCTTCCCGCGGTGCGAAGCCTCAAAGACAACGATTGGCGCGGCGAAGCCTTTGACATTCACCGCGTCGAGGCGAGCCAGCTCGACGCCGTCGCCGCCACCGCGCGCGACGTCATCCGAGACCAGCACCTGCCCGGCGCGGGCGACGGCGCAGAGCCGGGCCGCCAGGTTCACGGTCGAGCCGACGACGGTGTAGTCCATTCGCTCTTCTGCGCCCATGGCGCCCGCGACGACCGGACCGGTGCTGATTCCCACCCCCACCGTGATCGTGTCGTCCTCGGACCGCGACGCCGCCTGGTCGGTGGCGACCGCCCGAACCAGGTCGACCCCGCACCGGACGGCGCGCCGCTCGCGATCGGGCCCGGAGAACACGGCCATGAGACCGTCTCCCACAAACTTGTCGATGTCGCCGCCGTTGGCGGTCACGACGTGGGCCTGGATCTGCAGGTAGTGATTCAGCATGTCCAGGACCTCCTCGGGTTGCCGGCCATCCGAGTAGGCCGTGAAGCCGCGAATGTCCGAGAAGAGTACGGCGACATCGGTGCGGCTGCCGCCACGCGTCACGTCGGTCTGGCCGGCGACGGTTCGCATCGTGTCCTGGGACACGAACTTGCTCAGCGTCAGGCGCTCCTGCAGGCCTTGTGTCATGTCGTTGAAGCGGCGACTGAGACGGCCTATCTCGTCTCGCGAGTTCAGATGGACTCGGGCGTCCAGCTCGCCTCGTCCGACCCGCTCAGCGGCGCGCTCCAACATTCGCACAGGCCGCAGCACCGTCATTCTGAGGCCCAGATACAGCACACACAGCACGATCAGCACCAGAAAGACCCCGTACCACGTGCTGTGCGCCACCAGATCCTGCCGGCGACGGGCCTCGGCGCCGGTATCAAGCACCACCGCGACGGCGCCGCGCATCGGGGCGTCTGGAGAGTGGCATCGAAAGCAGGCCTCCTCGTTGGCGAGCGGCTCGACATAGGTGAAAGTGCTGTCGTCGCCCGCCCCCCACAGCGCCCCGCCCGGCCCGCCCCCCCCCCACGCCCCCGCCCCCCCCCGCCCCCCCCCCCACGCCCCCGGGCCCCGCCCCCGCCCCCCGCCCCGCCGCGCGCCTTCCCCAACCCTCGCCGCAGCGACGAGCGCCTCCGCGCGGTGCAGGGGTGCGCCTGCGCCGAACACGCAGGACCATCCGGGATACTTCGAGCCTGAGGTGA